>WRLF01000003.1 GCA_009777735.1 Treponema sp. | reverse complement strand
CCTTCATTCCCTGTTCCCTGTTCCCTGTTCCCTGTTCCCTGTTCCCTGTTCCCTGTTCCCTGTTCCCTGTTCCCTGTTCCCTGTTCCCTGTTCCCTGTTCCCTGTTAAAATCGCAAGCTCCCAATTATATGAAAACTACCACTTAGATTCGTGTCAACTATACAGATGTTTTTTTCCCAAAAATAATTCCAATATTTCGCTGATTTATGCAAAGCAGGAGGCACTCTTCTCCAATTTACCCAAGTAACAATAAATAGAATTGTTTGCGGCACAGCACAAAATTTTGGTATTGAGAAAGACAAATATCTTACCAAAAACAAATGCCGTTGGCGTTTGATGGGCTGGCTAAAACGTATGGAGGATTTTATGAAAAATAAAAATCTTTGTTTCGGCATCGCATTGATAGTATCTATTGCGATAATTTTCCTTACAGGCTGCAATAGCCCGATGGATCCTCCGCAGAGCGATCCGGAACTTACTAACCTGGCTGAAGTCACCGCCTACCTGAACAGCCTGCCTGCCAATACTGCAACCAACCCACATCGCTTGCGTATAAGCATAGGCCTTGGAACCATGGCCAATACCAGATCTATCAGCGACTGGCTGGGACTGCTTACAATAATCGAAGAAGCAGGTAAATTTGTCAACCTTGACCTATCTGCCAGTACTATATCCGGTACGGCATTTAATGCTGATACCAATATTAATACCGGAAAAGCTTACATTGTGTCCATAACACTGCCCAATGCCGCAACAAGTGTAACCGGATTTGGTGTTCATTGGATTGACTGGTATTCTTTTGATTATATTGACAGCTATTTCACCAACCTTACTGCTGTAAGCGGCACGGGAATTACCGCCATTGGAGAGTCTGCTTTTTGGGGTTGCACCAGCCTGACCAGTGTTTCCTTCCCGGTGGTTACCTCCATTGGATGGGAGGCTTTTACTCTCTGCACCAGCCTGACCAATGTTTCCTTCCCGATGGCTACCACCATTGGATGGGGTGCCTTCTATGACTGTACCAGCCTGACCAATGTTTCCTTCCCGATAGCTACCACCATTGGATCGGGTGCCTTCGCTGGCTGCACAAGCCTGACCAGCATAGCCTTACCGGCGGCAATAACCATCAGCCCGAATGCCTTCGCTGGCTGTACCAGCCTGACCAATGTTTCCTTCCCGGTAGTTACCACCATTGATGACGCTGCCTTCTCCCACACCGGAACTACCACTCTCACCATCACATTAGGATTGGAAGCTCCTGCAGTTGGCGTTGGAATATTTGCATTTGTAGATGGCGCCAAAAACGTCACTGTGCGGGTTCCTGCCGGGTCAGTAAATGATTTGATCGGGTATACCGGTTTCCCGCCTGTAAATATAACCGATCATACATGGGCAAATGCTTTCAGGGGTATGGGGAACATCTCGCCTTATCTGGCAGAGGTGAACGCAAACATCAATTTGACACTACAAACAGACTAACCTGCTGTTACAGAAGTGTGGAACAGTTCTACCTCACAGAAATTCCCCGGTTAACATCCAGAAAGAAATGATCTCTGGAACCAGGCCGGCGGCGGGCGGGGAGTGGGGTGCGAATGACTTCTGCGACATGCGAAAAAAGGGGTAACCGACCCGACCATTGTGTCGGCTGGCCTGTCCACAAAAATGCTAAATATAGATAATAGAGGACAGGTAAACGCACAATGGGGTGTAACCATGATTTGGAGCAGCAGGAATGAGTACCCCGCTCCCCGCCCGCCGCCGGTTTGTTACCAAGCCGTTACATTAAGGTTTCGCGGGGCTTAACCCCGGTACATCATATTCTCCGGGTACTTTAACGGGCATTCCTGTTTTGGCATCAACGAAGGCCCAGGTGACTTTTGCTTCAGCAATGGTATCTTCACCACGTGTTATTTTTTGAGCAAGGACTCCGCTTACTGCGCCTTTTTTCAGGGGCCAGGTTTTAATGGTTAACATGTCATCGGCAATTGCCGGAATTTTATAGTCAATCTCAATGCGGGCAATAAACACCCCATAGCCTGAGTTGATTGCTTTTGGATAATCAAATCCGATATCTTTTAGAAGTTCATAGCGGGCAAATTCAAGGTAGTTAAGGTAATTCGCATTATTCACATGGCCGTAACTGTCGCACTCGTAGGTGCGGACTTGAAAAGTACGTTCACTTATCATAGTTACATATTACCATTTATTGTCTCTTCCTGGCAATGTGCGCATTTTTCATGCGTTGCCATTTAAAGATAATAACGCTATAGTTAGGCAGGAGCTATCGTCTCTGCTTCGCAGAGACGTTCGATTTAACTGTGCGGCCAGTCGGCCGCACAAAACAGGAGTTATCGTCTCTGCTTCGCAGAGACGTTCGATTTAACTGTGCGGCCAGTCGGCCGCACAAAACAGGAGTTAATATGCTGGAAGACAGGGTAAAAGACGCATTAGAAAATGTCCGTCCCTCATTGCAGGCCGATGGCGGAGATGTTGAATTTGTTTCGCTTGCCGAAGATGGGACTGTTTCGGTAAAGCTGACCGGAGCCTGCAGCAATTGTCCCATGTCTCAAATGACTTTGAAAATGGGAATTGAAAATTATCTAAAAAAGGAAGTGCCGGAGGTTTCTTCGGTTGTTGGCGTATAATTCTTTCCCCTCGCCATGCCGCTAAAACTATTCGATTTTGCAATTATTATTCCCGCACTAGGCATGGTAATAGCATCTTTTCTGCTTGTATATGGCGGCAACAACGGTAATCCTGCAGTAAACCTGAAAAGTGACGGCGGTGAATGGGTTTTCCCCATAAATGCGGAAGAAACGATGGTAGTTTCCGGGCCGCTGGGAGAAACCTCAGTGGTAATTTCCGGGAACAGCGCCCGCATTACCTCTTCCCCCTGCATGAATCAAGTCTGCGTTGCCGCCGGTCTCGTTAGTATTCCCGGGCAATGGGCGGCATGCCTTCCCAACCGGGTCATGCTGTATATCATCAGTGAAACCTCCGGTCAAAACAATGTTGATGCCGCAGCCTGGTAACTCAGACCGACCCGGATTGTCAGGCAGTCCAGAGTTGCTGCGTACACTCGCTCTACTGGGCAGTCTTTGTCTTTTTTTATCAGCCGTTGAGTACCTTATCCCCAAACCCCTGCCCTTTATGCGAATAGGCCTTGCCAATTTCCCCCTGCTTCTTGCGCTGGGCATTTTTAAACAAAAGGATTTTTTTCTGTTGGCGCTGATCAAGGTTCTGGGGCAGGGAATAATTAACGGTACTTTTTTTTCTTATGTGTTTTTATTTTCACTGGCCGGTACTTTTTCTTCCGCCGCTGTTATGTATGGTGTATATGCATTATTCGGAAAAAAACATCTTGGGTTTGCCGGAATTGGCTGCGCCGGCGCGATGGCCTCAAACGCAATTCAGCTTGTTTTGGCCCGTTACTTTATTTTTGGCCCTGCTCTGCGTTATATGGCGCCCCCGTTTCTTGCTTCCGGTTTTATTACCGGCATTGCCCTGGGAATAATCTGTGAATATTTTTGCCGTCATTCGATCTGGTATTTAAGGTATAGCAGGTTTGGGCATACCGGGTCCGATCACAGCATGGCTAATGAAACCTCTCCAATACCATTGCAGGAGCATGACACTGTCGAGGAAGGAAAAAAAAGTTTGTTTGAACAATGGCGGTTGCAGCGCAGCAGCCGCTGGAATAATTTTTTCAATGCCGGTGGACTTTTTGCTGCAGGGCTTTTGATAACGCTGGTCTTTTTGATAAACCGTACAGTTGAAATTCGCATTGTACATTTTATGTTTTTTTATTTGCTTGCATGGTTTTCGGGCAAGAAGAACAATGTGTTCATAACGCTGTTAATCATGGCAGGCATTGTTTTATGCAATCTGCTCGTTCCATACGGAAAAGTGCTTGCCGTCATCGGCCCGCTGCAAATAACGCAGGGAAGCCTGTACTCCGGTCTGGAAAAAGCCTTTACCCTGGGAGGGCTGATAATGATTTCCCGCGCGTTTATTAAAGCCGATCTCAGGCTGCCGGGGCCTGTCGGATCCCTGCTGGCAGAATCCCTGCGTATACTGGAACAGATGCGGGAAAAGAAAAGCATGTTCGGTAAAGGAAATTTAATCACCAATATAGACACGATGCTGCTGGAACTGGAAACACAGAATACTTACCAACAGAAACATGTACCCGGCAGGAAAATGCAAAGAAACCTAAAAAGCATTTTTTTGTTAATCACAATGATATTAATAACGGCAGCGATAACGGTATCCGCTCACTGTTCGCTCTGAACCCTTGCCAGCCCGTTACGCGCTTCACCGTAATTGGGATTGAGGCGCAGGGCCTGCTGATAGGCTTCAATTGCCGGCTCCCTGTCGCCGGCTGCTTCGCGGACAGATCCAAGCCTGAACCACCACAGGGCAAGGTTTGGCTGGAGGTGAACCGCAGTAGTGTAGGCAATGTCGGCATGAAGGAATCTTTCGGTTATGCGGTAAATTTCGCCAATAAAGAAAAAGGCGACCGATGCCCGTTCTCCTTCAGGTAAAGCATTGGTATACCGCTGCATAAAAGAAAGTGAACGGCTAAAATCGTTAAGGTAGAAATATGCTTCTCCCATTGTTTGCACAATGCGATATTCATTCGGATACAGTCTTAGCCCCTGTTCACCCCAACTAATGACTTCACTATGTCTTCCCTGCCGTCTCATGGCCCAGGTCATCGCAGTATAAGTATCGCTGGTAGCCGCATTACGGGCCACAGCGTCAAGGCATTGACGGATTGCTTCGTTGTAATGGACATTTGCTTCATTCATGCGGCCCATTGCTTCCAGGTTCCTGCCAGTGTGGTAATTTTGCATTGCGGTTAATGACTGTACGGCGGGTACCGGCGGCGCTGTGTTTTCCGGCAGTGATGCGTTTTCCTGCGGCGTATCGATATCTTCAGGGGTCTCCTGAGACAATACCGGGAATGTGAGCAGAAAAAACATACTGATTAGGCAAATACCTTTCACTTTTCTATTTTACCATAATTGTCTGATTTCAGTCACTAGGAATCTGTTAATATCTTTAATTACAGTTTCCGCAATGGCAAGATGATGAGCAATGGCATCCGGAGTTCCTGTTTTTATTCTTGTCCCGGCATATTTTCAAAATAATTGCCGCAACAATCGTAAATAAAACCAACCCGGTTATAATCGTTCCCATGTATTCTGAAAAAAATGTCATCACTTACCTACTCCGCTGCCGGACGGAAAAGCAGAAACAGGAATCCTGCTGTCAGCAGGAACGCAACAACTGTCCACAATCCAAAATGACCGGAAAACAGCATGCCAAACTGAAAAATACACAGCGATACAGTATAAGCCAAAACGGTTTGATAGCCGATAGCCGCCCAAAACCATTTTCTGTTGTTCATTTCACGTTTTATAGTTCCAACTGCGGCAACACAGGGAACACATAACAGGTTAAAAACCAAAAAAGAATACGCAGAAAGCATGGTGAAACCGGCTGCTAAATCAACACCGTACAGGATGCCAAAAGTTCCCACAATATTTTCCTTTGCAATCAAGCCGGTGATTGCGGCAACAGCGGCTTGCCAACTGCCCCAGCCCAAAGGTGCAAAGAAAGGAGAAATAGCGCCGCCAAATCCTGCCAGAATGCTTTGTTCCATATCGACCATGCCAAATCCATTTTCACCCCATCCAAAGTTGGAGGCAAACCAAACAAATATAGCTGCCAGAAGAATGATCGTTCCGGCTTTCTTGATAAATGACCAGCCGCGTTCCCACATGCTCCGCACTATGTTTCCCGCAGTCGGCCAGTGATAAACAGGAAGTTCCATGACAAAGGGCGCGGTATCTCCCGAAAACATTTTTGTTTTTTTCAAAATCACGCCGGAACACATAATCGCCGTAATGCCGAGAAAATAGGCGCTGGGAGCAACCCACCATGCCCCGCCGAACAGCGCGCCCGCAATCAGGGCGATAACCGGCAGCTTGGCGGAACACGGTATAAAAGAAGTGGTTATTATGGTCATTTTGCGGTCATGGTCGTTCTTGATTGTTCGCGATGCCATAATGCCGGGGACACTGCAGCCGGTCCCTATCAGCATCGGGATAAAGGATTTACCGGATAATCCGAAACGGCGAAAAATTCTGTCTGTAATAAAAGCAATACGTGCCATATAACCGCAGGATTCAATAAACGCAAGGAACATAAACAGGATAAAGATTTGCGGCACAAAACCCAGTACCGCGCCGACACCCGCGACGATACCATCTACAATTAAACTATGCAGCCATTCTGCACAGTGTATTGCCTCAAGAAAATTACCCAACAGGACAGGGATGCCGGGAACCCACAGGCCAAAAAAGCGCCAGCCTTCGCCGAATACACCTTCGTTTGCCCATTCAGTGACAATTGAACCTACGGTGGTGACCGAAATAAAATACATAATAAACATCACTGCCGCAAAAATCGGAAGCGCAAGGATTCGATTCGTGACTATCTTGTCAATTTTAGCCGATATGTTGATCCTGTCTTTGTTTTTAATTTTAATACAGTCTTTGATGATGGAATCAATGCAGGTATATCGCTCGGCAATGATGATACTTTCGCTGTCGTCTTCCAACGCCCCTTCCCGCCGTTGTATGTCTTCTTCAATGTGTGCAACCTGTTCTGGTTGCAGCCCAAGTTTTTCAATGATTTTTTTATCCCGTTCAAACAGCTTGACGGCAAAAAAACGCTGCTGTTCCTGCGGCAGATTGTGGAGTACGGCTTCTTCGATATGAGCCAGTGTATGTTCCACACCTCCGGAAAAACGGTGCTGCGGTATGGTTTTTGCACCGCTTGCCGCTTTAACTGCCATTTGAGCCGCTTCCGAAATGCCATCACCTTTCAGCGCAGATATTTCCACTACCTGACAGCCAAGTTCTTTGGATAGACATGCAGTATCAATCTTGCCGCCATTCTTTTTTACCACATCCATAAAGTTAAGAGCAGCGACAACAGGAATTCCCAATTCCGTTAGCTGGGTTGTAAGGAACAGATTCCGCTCTAAATTGGCAGCATCAATAATATTGAGGATGACATTCGGACGTTCATCAGTTAAATAATCACGTGCTGCCACTTCCTCCGGCGAGTAGGGAGAAAGCGAATAAATACCGGGTAAGTCCGTCATGATCACATCTTCATGACCTTTTAATTTTCCCTCTGTCTTTTCCACCGTTACGCCCGGCCAGTTTCCGACAAACTGATTTAAGCCGGTAAGAGCGTTGAACAGGGTTGTTTTGCCGCTGTTGGGATTTCCGGCAAGGGCGATTTTAATTGCCATGTATGTCTCCGCCTATTCTACTTTAATTAATTCGGCATCAGCTTTTCGCAGGGTAAGCTCGTAACCACGAATAGTGATTTCTACGGGATCACCCAGCGGGGCTACCTTGCGAACATAAATTTCCGTTCCTTTGGTGACACCCATTTCCATGATGCGCCGTTTTACCGGACCAATGCCTCCGATTTTAACCACCCGTACGGTAGTACCAGGTTGTATTTCTTTTAACGATGTCACAATTCTCCATCCTTCATGTTAGTTTATGCTAACTACTTTTAGGTTAGCAAAGACTAACTTCTTTGTCAAGCGGATTTTCAGCAGCGGATTTTCAGGCAATAGCGACGTATGCTCTATTTAGCGGCTAGTGTTAGTTCAGCTCTCTTAAAGCATTTCTGGCAAGGGTAACAACAGCATTTGTCCAGTTTGCTCCTGCAACAGATGTCAGAGCGGCTCTGGCAGCAGGACGACCGGTATGACCGAGAGCAGGGATAATGGCCCGAACCATTTGTTCATCTTCCCGGGTGGTAACGCCGCGAGCGCTTCTCGTATTAAGATCCGTAAGAAAACCTGACAGACTGCGGGCAGCTTCATCGGTTCTCTGAGAGGCAATCGCTGTGATGGCAGCGAGTTTTTCCTGCGTATCAACACCTTGTCTGTATGATTGTTCCAATAAGGGATAAATCGCTTCGTCATCGGATCGGTATCTGTTGATCATGTCGATTGCCAGCTTTCGCATGTTGGCCAGTCTGGTCCTGTCCTGGGTATTACTCACATTAATCCGCCAGCCTTCGGAAAGCGCGGCAACTGCAACACGCGACTTATCATTGTTTTCCACCTGTGAAGCTTCAATGGTTTCCAATGCGGATAATTTAGTTGCAAGAGAGTGTCCCGGCCCTCTGATAACCTGCAGCATAAATGGCGTTGGGTTTCTTGATATTAAGGGGAGGGACCTGGTTGCTTGATCTCTGATCCGTCTTGAATACCAGCCTGTGGAAGATGCAAAAACAGGAAGGTACCCCTGAGAGTTACCGTATTTCTCCAGTGAAATAATTGCCCCAAAGGCAACCCTTTCTCCATAAAGGTTATCGCCGCCGGGAGCTCCGGCGTTCATGCTGTCAAGAATACGGATTACCTGGGGAAGGTAATCTACCGCCCGGATTCTGCCAAGCGCCATAAGAGCTTCGGCCCTGACAAGCGGGTTGACAAACCTTTCTGCAACCTGCCAAAGATCAGGAGCCGCCTGGGTATATCTTTCTGCACCCAGGAGTGCGGAGAGGATCATTGCCTGCTCGTCTGCGGCATTTCTTTCCGTTGCGTCCCTGATGTTGCCATATTCGGCAACGAGTCTCCGAAGCGCCTGCGCGTAAAATTCCCCGGCGCCTATGAGCCGGGCTTCAGCCATGTGCTGGAGAATGTCCAACTGGGCAGAATTGGTAGCAGCGTTCCGGTACAGGAAAGCGTATACATCAACTTCCTCGGTGCTGGCAAAGCAAATAAAAGCTGCAGCCAGTAAAACAGCAAAAAATAAAAATATCCTTTTCATTTGTTACCTCTATTTAAATCCGGTTATCTGCGAGGGCGGAAAATATACGTAAATCGGATAACCTGTGTTGAGTTACCCTGAAAATTTTCGATATTCCTTGTCAATAATTCCCTGTTTTGCCCGTATTCGTTTCTGACACGTAATTGCATCGCATTGGTACTCGCAGTAGTCATTATATTTTCAATCTCAAGGCCATCCCGCCATGTTGCCGTTACAATAGTAGTTGGAATCCCGTTACTGTCTGTTACATTTTGTCTGGTAAGGTTGCCCTGTCCGTCATAAGTATACGCTGTTGAACTGATAACGGTACCGCCGGCATCTTTCGTTTGAGAAGAAGCCATCCTTCCCTGAGCATTGTAAGTATAAACAGTCTCTGCAAGCGTATCGCCTGCCCGGTTCTTGATAACACGGCTTATGAGGTTTCCCCTGTTATCGTAAGTAAATTCATGAGTAGAGACAACTCTGCCTCTGTTATCGACAAGGCTTTCCCTAAACAGGCGGTTCTGACTATTGTATTGGTATACAGTACGGTTTCTCAAGCGTTCTTCAACATCTCTCGTTAACCTTGTTTGAATACGGTTCATTTCTTCATTAAAAGAAAACTCAACCTGCTCAAGCAAGGCGCCTGAAGCGGAAAAACGCCTCTGGTGGGCAATATGCGAGAACGACGGACTCCACTCGGATGTTGTGTATTCATCCAAAGAACCATCTGCAAAGTAAACATCCTGCCTTACCTCAAAAGGATCTCCCGTTTGTCTTCCCCCGGTCTGTGAACAAGTAGCTATTGACAAGAGTAAAGCTACTGTAAAAAGAATAACCCTTTGCATAGTTAAAACTCCCTTGTTTTTTATATAGTAACGTATGTTATAATTTTAATCTATAACTGTGTAACAAACAAGCCTCTAATTGTTAAAGTTACAAAATTTGGGGGATGAAGATCAAAAATATACATATTGTCAAAAGCAAAATACTGGATAACGAAGGAAGAACCATTATCCTAAGAGGGGTAAACCTGGGCGGTGGCTCGAAAAACCCCTTTGGGCCTCCCGGCTGGGGCTTACACCCGGAATCCCTAAAAAACTCCTCAATTGCTTCATTTATTGGACGCCCATTCCCGCCTGAAGAAGCAGAAAGCCATTTTGAACGCCTCAGCCGAGCCGGGATGACGTTTTTACGGCTGGTTATCACCTGGGAAGCTCTGGAACACGCCGGGCCGGGCCAGTATGACGAAGCTTTTATAGCTTACCTTAGGAAAATCCTCCTCATTGCGGAGAAAAATGGGATTTCAGTCTTTATTGATCCCCACCAGGATGTGTGGAGCAGGTGGACAGGCGGTGACGGCGCCCCGGCATGGACATTGGAAAGGCTTGGTATAGACCTTGATATGTTGGACACGACTGGGGCTGCTATTACCCGCCAGCGTTACGCTGAATTCCATGGGGAAAAACCCTACCCCCGCATGATGTGGCCCAGCAACTACAACCGCTATGCGGCAGCCACCATGTTCAGCCTGTTTTTCGGCGGAAAAACATACGCCCCTGACCTGATTTTAGACGGTGAAAATGTCCAGGATTGGCTGCAAAACCGCTATATCGCCGCTTTCCGCCACTGTTTCCGCCGGCTGAAAAACTGCGCAGCTGTTGCGGGATGGGGCATCATGAATGAGCCGCATAATGGTTTTATCGGACACACCAGCCTGGAACAGGCGCAAAACCCGGTGATGCCGGTAGGTCCCCGCCCCAGCCCCTGGGAAGCAATGCGTTCTGCTTCCGGTTATGCGGTAAGAGTGCCGGTGTACAATTCAGTTTTAACCGGCAAGCAAAGTTCAAAATTCGAAGTATTCAACCCCGGCGCACATTCGTTGTTTAAAGAAGGTTTTACCTGCCCCTGGAAGCAAGCCGGGGTTTGGACCGATGAAGACGGCCTGCTGCGGAATGACCATTTTGCCCTGTATGACGGGCGGCAGGCACATTTCCTGGAAGATTTTCTCAAACCCTTCACCCGGCGTTTTATTACCGTAATGCGGGAAGTTGATGAAAACACATTCTTTTTTATTGAAGGACTGCCATCCGGTTCAAACGAAGCGGCCCATCTAACATGGAGTGCACCACCCGGCGGCGGCGCAGAAAATCCGCCAAATGTAATAAACGCCTTTCACTGGTATGACGGCCTTGCTCTGTTCACCAAACAGTTCAGACCCTGGTTTACGTTTAATTCGCAGAAGGCAAAATTAATCCTGGGCAGAAAAAATGTACAAGCCCATTTCTCCGCATGTTTGAAAAAAGGAGTGCAATGGTCAAAAGAAAATATGGGCAACATACCATCCCTGCTGGGTGAATTCGGCCTTGCCTTTGACATGAACAACCGCCGCGCTTTCAAGAAAAGCCGGGCGTTTCCCGACGGAGACTACTCCCTGCATGAAGAAGCGCTGTCAATGTACTACAACGCTGTGGACGATAACCTCCTGCACTCAACAATCTGGAACTATACGGCGGACAACACCAATACCTACGGTGACGGCTGGAACGATGAAGACCTTTCAATTTATTCTGAAGGTAAAGAACGCGCCGCCGCTGGGTGGAAACGCCCGTATCCCATGGCCACTGCCGGTACCCCCCTTTCGATAAAATGGAATTATAAAAAAGGCATGTTCCGGTACCGCTTTAATGCAGACAGTACCATCACCGCACCCACAATCATTTATTTCCCGGCGGAACGGTTCGGTACATCGCCGGAGATAACATCTACCTTACGCTATGATTACCGGCCGGAAGAGCAAAAACTGTTTGTGTACAATGATGGTTTGAGCGGAGAGATTGAGGTTGTGGTAAGAAGCTAAGCCGGCCGGATCACCGCCCCGGCAATATCGTATAACTAAACCTGGCTGTAACCGCAGGACTCATTGTTGTCTGATTGTCGCTTTCTACCACCAGGCCGCGTGAAATTGCATCTGCACTGAGAGGGGTTGCTCCGGTACCCTGGCCGGCGGTAAATTGCCGTTCGTACCCGGCTACCAGTATCATTTCTTCACCAAAAGGCGCGGTCATCCTGAACCGGGTATTATCGGGTATGCGGCGGGTTTCCCCGGCGCGGATGAAGTTGTTGTCTCGGGGGCTTGTCGGGTAAATGACCTGTGTGTTTCCGTGCACATCAACATGGATGATGCGAAAGTAGCAATCCCGTTCAGAAAATATGCGCATAGTCATAAAATCATTTTCATAATAAATACCGTCCAGCACATCCGGTGTTACGGTAAATGTCCACCGGTTATTGCTTCCCGCATACGGGACAACCGCCTGCTGCCTCGTTTCAAACTCGGCAAGGCTGATAACGGCATTGTCCCGCTCGGGCAGCAGCGTAAGCCTGCGCCGTTCCAGTTCCGACGCGGGAATGAAAAAACGCGTCGAGGACAATACCATGCGGTTGCCGCTCGTGGATATCAACTGTAGAGAAACTTCGGCCCCCGAATCCAGCGGCGAAAAACTGCCGGTCACGACTGCCTGAACGGAGCTGCCCGCAACCGGCCCTTCCACCTGCAACCCCCGGCTCGCCACGGCAAAATCGGAACTCTCGCTTTCACTGGCTACCTGTATTCTGTCACGGTATCTGTTGGAACTTGCGATAATACTGCTTCGCAGCCAGGCCGAAAGGTTGGAGACGGTCTGCGTATCGGCATAACTGATTCTGCCCACTGCAACAGTAGTCTGCTGATTCAGCGCCCGTGCCATCTGCGAGACTGCCCGTTCCACCTCATCTTCTGCCGAAGCGTTGAGCAGGGAAGCCATGCGGCCCTCCGGCCTGACAATAAACGCCCGCTGGCTTGAAGACGCCCGCTCAACATCGGTAGCATACACCGTCATGCGGTATTCGAGCCCTAAAGGGCTTTGCGTTGAAGCGCCTTGCCCAAGACTGGTTATCTGCCCGTGAATTAAAATTTCCGCTCCGTACTGCCTTGACATGGAGATTAAAAGATTGTCATCCACCCTGCCCGACCGGTACTGGTGGTTTATTTCCGCATCAATACGCTCAAGGTTGCGGCGGTCAACCATGACAAACCGGCCGGAATCCTCAAGCCGCCCCCACAGTTCTTCAAAGACATAATCCGCCAGCCTGCCTGAAGGCGCATCAAAGTGTGTCAGCGCAACTTTTGCTTCCGCCGGAATCCAGGGGAGAAAGTGCGCGGCAGTATCGGTTATTGCCGCATCAAGTGTAAGGCTGTCTGCGGGAAATGCGGGGTGGTCCTGCGAAGCGCCCCCGCTGGCGTATGCGATGACTACAAATGCAAGAACGAATATGATTGATAGTTTGAAAAGATTCATTGTTTGTTCCTATGCTGTAATAGGGGTTATCATCAGCGCATTGCACTAATGTTCGATTTACGTCGTCGCTAAAAGCGGCTTAATATTAGAAGTTAACTTTTCAGGTTCTTCGGTTTGTTCAGTTTTGTAAACCGGATCGGGTGTTTTTACCAAACACATCTCATCATATTCCTGCATCCTGGCCTCGGAAATGGCTCCGATTTCGAAATTAGCCATTGCGTTTTCATGTATCATTTCCAGAATGTTACTTTTGTATTTCATCTTAATCCTCCATATAAAACTTCGATTAAAGTTCTTTTTTTCAAACGAGCTCTAATCTGTTCATCAGTCAAGGTAAATTGATCCTTGGCATCTACCTTGAAAGCCTTTAATTCACTTTCATCTATATTATCTTTGTCAGACTTCGAAAAACCATAAACAAAAAATGTACGAAATTCATTCTTAAAATACACAATAACCCGGTGACCGCCGGATTTTCCTTTGCCTGCCCGTGCTAACCGTACCTTGTAAACATCGCCTCCCAAATTAGCATCCGCCTGGTCATCTTCAAGCTGGCTGATAATGTTTATCAATTCTGCGTCAGTAATGCCCTCCTTTTTGGCAAACCTGCTAAAACCAGTATATTTGAAAACCCTCACATTAAAACAGTAACGTAAAATAAGCCATTTTTCAAGTTTTTACCGTATCTCCGCCAACGGAAAATCCCCGAACAACAGCGAATGCACCCGTGGGTTCTGCCGGTTCTGCGTATGCCTCGGCACTTCCAGCGACACAAAGCCCGACATGCTGCGTACACTGACATTGTTCCCCGCCAAAGCCGCAGGGGCACCTCGCAGCGCATTGAGAACACTGTACGTGAACACCCCATGCCCCCCGCCCCATTGCGGACTTTCATAGGAGAGCTCGCTGCCCTGACTGGAAGCGAACACAAAGGCGTTCGATTCCATGAAGCCGCGGATCATACGGTTGCTGTCAACTCCTCCGGAATTACAGGCGTCTATCAACAACAGCCTCCTGCCATGCCCTTCCAGTATTGCCGTTATCTCATCACCGCTAATCGCACGGCTTGCATCTACACGCACAGTTCCCCCGCTTCCGCTGACGGCTGCATCACGCGGCAGGAAGAAAAACTGTCCACCCTGAGCACTCAGGCCGTGGCCTGCAAGAAAAAGCAACACCACGTCTCTGTCCCCGGCCTGATCGAGAAAAGCGAGGTTCCGCCGGATGTTTTCCGCAGTGGGGGCCAGTGATTCGCCGTCTGCGATGAGCAAACTATTCACCCTGCCATAACGTCTGCCTTCTTGCGCTCGCAGGGAACTAATCAAGGTTCTGGCATCGGCCACGGCGAAATTGAGGCTGCCCATCCCGCCCAAACGCGGCCCGGCGTTGTCGTAGTGGTTTACCCCCACAGCGAGAATCCACAAATTGGGTAACGCTGGCCGCTGTCCTGCCGGGGCGTTCCACGTGACATCAACGTGGCGGCGGTTTTCAGAAAAGCCGTTAAACGCAACCACTTCAATAAAATTACTGCCCGGATCAAGTTCCAGCGGCATGGTAAAATTGACAGTCTGCTGATTGCCCGTAACGGTCAGGCCGCTGCGCCCCGCCTGCAAACCCTGTCCACTGACTGCCGCAAGTTCTTCCCTGCTCGCAGGCCGCCCGTTGACAAACACCCTGACGTTTTGCAGGGGCTGGTTCTGGTCGGTAATGTTCACGGAAAGGCTGGTGTTTGCGGTGGTTGTCGTGCTGAAGTTCGCCGGGGATTGGATGGTTATGGCTGGCGGAATAAACGCGGCAGCCTGCTGGATGCTGATATTTCTCTTTGAAGCCGGATCGGGCAGGCCCTGGAGCCGTGCCTGGACGACATCGGGGTTATAGAAGATCGAGCGGAAAGCGTCAATACCGGAGACGGTATTATTGATGCGGACATTGAGGAAACGGTCGCCGCGGGGGGAGGCCTGGTAGTAGCCGTCGGGGGTGATGGCAAGCCATTCGCCATCAATGGAAGAAGCGGCTGTTTCGGTTTCCTCGACGAGTAAGCCGCGGCTGGCGGCGGTTAGTTGTGTATCAGTGCCGGAGAAGGAGATGAAGGTGGCGATTTCATTGCCGGTAGCAACATCCCAGAGGCGAGCGGTCCCGTCATAGGAACCGGAGAGGATGGTTTTCCCATCGAAGCTGAATGATATGGAATCTGCAGAATTGGTATGTCCGTAAAAAGTCCTGATTTCCTGTCCTGTTGCAGTATCCCAGAGTTTGATGGTATTGTCGCTGGAACTGGAGATGATTAATTTTCCATCAGGACTGAACGCTACAGAACTTACCCAACCAGTATGTCCGGAAAAATTTCTGAGCACTCTACCTGTCGCAGCATCCCAAAGTTTGAAAGATCTATCTAAATAACCTGAGATTATTTGCCTTCCGTCAGGGCTGAATGCAACAGAATTTGCAAAAAGTGAACCATCAAAAAATGTTCTTATTTCAATCCCTGCAGCCACATCCAAAAGCTTGATGGAACCATCAGTAGAACCTGCGATAATCTGTCTTCCGTCGCGGCTGAATGCTACGGAGTTGATACCATTACGCTCTGAAAAACTTCTAATCTGCCTTCCTGTCTCAGTATCCCAGAGTTTGAAAGTTTTATCTTCAGAACCAGAGACGATACTCATTCCATCAGGACTGAATATTACTGAATTTACCCTGTCCGTATGCCCTGTAAAAGTTCGTATTACCATTCCGGTTACAACATCCCACAGTTTGATAGTTCTATCACTGGAACCTGAAACTATATGCTTACCGTCAGGACTAAACGCTGCAGAATGAATATTTTCGGTATGCCCGGAAAAAATCTTTATTTGGTTCCCTGTTTCAACGTCCCATAATCTAAGTGTGGTATCATTGGGTGAACTGATGATAAGTTTCCCGTCAGGGCTGAATGCCACGGATGAAATACTGAGTGAATGGCCTTGAAGTGTTTTTATTTCCAAACCCGTTTCTGTATCCCATACCTTAAGAGTCAAATCATTTGAGCCTGATAGAATGTGTTTTCCATCAGGACTGAAAGCTACGGAATTGACCGTATCAGTGTGTCCTGAAAAAACCCTGATTTCATTTCCTGTTTCGGCATCCCATAACACAAATATCGAATCTTTACTATCCCAAGAGGTTAAATTACCAGAGCATGAAAGAATCCTTTTTCCGTCGGGGCTGAATGATACGGATCCTGCTCTATCGGAATGCCCTGCTATAGATCGAATTACCATTCCTGATTCGGTATCCCAAAGTTTGAGTGTACTATCCCTTGAACCCGAAAGAACTTGTTTACCATCGGGACTGAACGCGACAGACCCAACTGAACCTGTATGACCTGAAAAAGTTCTGATTTCCCATCCAGTTTCTGTGTCCCATAGTTTGAGGGTATTATCTGTCGAACCTGAGAGAATATATTTTCCATCAGGACTAAATGATACAGACCTAACACCATCAAATCTTCCACCGGTATGCCCAGAAAAAGTTCTAATTCCGCGCCCTGTTTGCAAGTCCCAAAGCTTTAGTGTGTTATCCCCGGAGCCTGAAAGTACTCGATTTCCGTCTGGGCTAAACGCCACGGAGTAAACTTCTCCTCTGTGCCCTGAAAATGTTCTGATTTCCTGTCCTGTCTCTGTATCCCAAAGTTTAAGGTTACTGTCGCCTGAACCTGAGAGGATATATTTCCCATCAGGGCTGAATGCCACAGATAAAACTGTGCTGGTATGTCCAAAAAAGGTTCTAATTTCCCTCCCGCTTTCTGTGTCCCATAATTTGAAAGTGTCATCATTGTAGTTTGAAAGTATGTATTTTCCATCGGGACTGAATACCCCGGAGTAGATTACTTTTGTATGTCCCAGTTGAGGAAATACTGATATATTACCATCTGCATTATTAAACTCTGTTATTCTGTCTGTTGCAGGCCTGTGTGTCTCACTTGATCCTGCGCAATTCAGAAAAAATACAGCGGTAAACAAACCGCAAAGTAAAATAAATTTTTTCCTCATAAGAACCCCAAATGTATTTATTTACCTTTTTCTAAAGGTATTTGATGCAAGCTCAAATGTATCGTTTCTGATTACAACACTAAATGAATTTACACGGCTCATAGAGACCATGCCATCTGAAGATACTGTGGTATGTGATCCATCAGGATGCAAGGTAACCGTCTGATTAGAAACAGTATAAGTACCTGTTCCCGATTCTGATATAGCACCAGAAATAGTTACTTCATAATTTTCCGAGTCTACAAAAGTATATGTATGTGTAACCCTATTTGAAGACCAAACCCATGTGGTACCTTCCATGTTAACTGGTTCTTGAGGAGTCGATTCCGTAGCAACTGGTTCTCTAGTGGTAACTGGACTAGGTGTGACTTTGCAACTGGCTAAAACAAATCCCATAGCTGCTATTATTACAATAGCGAAAAAACCCAATTTCATTCTTTTCATTTTTATCCTCCTGCAGATAATTGTTGTGCGTTTAATGCCCGCCGGCTTTTATTAACAACCCATACGGGATGTTTTACCCTAAAACATTTCTATCAGATCAGGACCATATCTTGCAGTATTACCATCGATCGTCCCGCCTGTTTGTTCAAAAATACCGCCATCCCTTATAAAGACTCCCCCTCCTTCTTCAGCATTATTACCAGTAATGAGGCCATCTTTCAGAATAAATGTACCTCCAACATCAACAGCTATACCGCCACCTAGACCATCAGCATTATTACCGGTAATAATCCCTCCTGACATAACAAACACACCGCCGGTATGAACATACACTCCGCCGGCATGTATATGTCTGTTTTCACTGATAACACCACTATTCATGATTAATGATCCATTTTCCAATACATCAATACCGGTTCTGCCATTACTTCGAATTTCGCCGCCGTCAATGATAACACTCGATTCGTCTGCAACTAATACACCAAACCCGGTGTTATCGTGAACAATCGAACCCGGTCCCAGTGTGACTTGTGCGTTTTCATGTGCTAATAACCCGCCAAGCATCCCGCCTGTAATTGCGATATGCTCAAAACGGAATTTACCGTTAGTGATTTCAATCACACCTGGCATTAATCCATTCACTGTAAGAATAGCTCGCTGGTTTTCGGGTGCGTTCAGTCTGCCTGTAATAAAAATTTCCCGATCGGAATTCTTAAAATTCAAAAAGAAACCTTCGCCCTCTTCACTTATATGAGTCAGTGTCCCAATAACAGTTATTGTATTAATATCGCCTTCATATGCTGCATTAATGGCCTTTGTTAAGGTTTTAAAAGGTCTGGTCGCACTCTTACCATTGTTGCTATCACTACCTGCAGCGCTTACATAATAGCTTTGCCTGTTACGATCTAATCTGTCTGCCCCTGTAGATCCAGGACTGCCTGCACATGCCGCCAGCAGTGTAAGAATTACCATCATGTGCAATAAATTTTTCCTTGTCATTGCGATCTCCTTTGCCATGTTAAAAAGAAATTCACAATCCATGCATGATTATGAATGCTTTTCTGAGTGCGTTAATTAATCAATTTTCCTGTAAATATGTTCTTCAGTAGAGGTTTCCGGTATAAAACCACCTCTATCAATTGAACTAGTTACCCTAATAATAAATGTATTATTTCTAATACTTATATTATATGAGTTACTGAAGTGCAAATTCCTGTTACCGTTAGAAGATATGGATAGATAAGCACCGCCAGCAGGAAATAATGTAACTGTCTGATCTGAAATTGAATACGTGCCAGTTCCAATTTCGCTTTCATCTATTTCACGCCCCAGTGCTGCAAGTGAATCTGCCAATGGAAATTGCGATAGAGCACCGGTATAACTTACATTATATTTTGCAGAGTCTAAAAAATGGTATGTGACACTATTTTCTCCGGAAGACCAAACCCACGTGGTGTCTGCCATATTAACAGGTTCTCTATTATAGGCATTAGTATAAAATTCAAAAGTACCATTATTAATATGTATTTGAAACGAGTTTTCAGTATGCACTTCAATACTGCCATTTGCAGTTACAGAAAGAAGCACACTACCGTTGGGAATTAAAGTAACCGTCTGTTCTGAAATAGAATAAGTGCCGGTTATTGCATCACTGCTAATTAGTGCAAATTCATCTGCTAAAGCACCTGAATAACTTACACTAAAATTTGTAGAATCAATAAAAGTAAATAAGCTACTGCTGTTTTCAGAAGACCATAACCAAGCAGTACCCTCCATATAAACAGAGACTCTTTGGGCAGATGATTTAGGAGTAGACCCGCATCCAATCAAGACCAATCCTCCAACCACCGTCATGGCAACAGCCAATACCACCAATTTCATCCTTTTCATTTTCATTCTCCTATGCTCTCCGGCTGTGCCGGAGAGCTTGGAGTTTGCGGTAAAGCCGCAAACTCCATGTAATAATTAACAAGCCCTGCTGTCCAACGGACAGCTTACGGGCAGTTTTACCAAAAAACCTCTGCTCTTCTCACTTCATAACAGCCCACACAATCCCCCCGCTAAGGATCGCCGCTGCCGGTATCCCAATCAGCGTAAAAATCCGCCAGCGCTTTAACCTTTGCTCTGATCTCGCCGACAAGGACGATTGCGTCTGATAAATTTCTGACATTTCGTTCAGACGCGTCCGCAAGTCCTTCAGCAAGTTCTCTTGCTCTGTTATTATGTTCTCGTAACCGGCCAGTAAGTTCCCGCTCTCGTCCAAGCTCTGCCTCAAGTCGTTCAATAGTTGCTGCTGCTCCAGAGTGCTGTTCAGTGTATCGGCGATCAAGTCTTCCAGCAATTGCAGATCGCTGTCCAAAGATAAAAAGTCCTGTGACCAGGCAGCCTGCAAAAAAAGCAAACAGCAGAGGAATAAAGCGATGCACTTTTTCATTCAAGTGATGCTCCTGAATGGGGACTGGAAAATTGATAACTTCGGAAAAGAGACTCACACGGAAACACTAAGGCACGGAGGAAACAAATTGTTTCACCATAAAGAGTGAATATATCATACCTTCCGTTGTGTTCTTGGTGATCACCGTGCCTCTGTGTGAAAAACAACGAAAAATTGGTATTATTTTTGGAAAATATTTGCTTGTATAGTGGTTTGTATAGTTGACAAAAATCTAAGTGGTAGTTTTCATATAATTGGGAGCTTGCGACAATATCAAGGGAACAGGGAACAGGGAACAGGGAACAGGGAACAGGGAACAGGGAACAGGGAACAGGGAACAGGGAACAGGGAACGGAGGACTCTGCTTTGAGGGCGCCAGTGTAAGTCATTGGGAAAATACTACCAAAAAACGGAAAATGTGTCCAGTTATCGATTTCCTAATTACTCAATTCCCCCAAAAAAATCCAAAAACATACAAGCATTTTGCACTGTTGTGCCATATATAGGATATGAAATAACCGATCTGACCCTGACTTTTGTGGAAAGCCGTTACCCCCGGAAACTGCTTGCCCATCTGCGGCAAATCCGCGGTTTTACAGTTGCGGAAAAAAGCCTGGGGATTTATACTGTCATTGGAGATATATTGCCGATCCAAATAATTAACAGCCGGAAGCTGGTAATGGAAGAAAATATCTGGCTCAAAGGTCTGGGCAATAGATTGGACATACCGTACATCCGGCGGGTTATGGATGAAATAATGCAGCAGGATAAAGACGCCCGAATAAGGGCGTATCTGGGTGTGATAACCAGAGCAAATAAAGCATTATTTAAGGAGGCATTTAATATGCATGATCCAGTAACATATATAGCTGAGACATTTGCGGATACAAAAGTAGCCGAAAAATGGAAAGCCATTGGCGAAACAGTAGGTGAAGAAAGAAAAGCATTTGACATTGCCCGGAATCTGATCAGTCTGGGTTTACCTCCCGAAACTGTTGTTTCAGCGACAGGGCTTGATCTTGATAAGGTACAATCATTAAAACTCATGCAAAATTAAATCACGCTTTTTTTTAAGCTGGCTGATAAAAATTAAAAGTGCAGTTGTTTATATAATGGGGACTTGTTCCCTGCGAACTTTCCGCCGCCACCGCCGGTACAAATACTCAAAAAAGGAGCAAACCAGGTTTACCCGGCTTGCTCCCTAAAATTGGGCGGTACAAGACTCGAACTTGTGACCCCCAGCGTGTCGAGCTGGTGCTCTAACCAACTGAGCTAACCGCCCGTTGGATTACTTGATTCTCTCGCGGATGGCGACGTTTACTTCGATCTTTCCGTTGTCTCCAAGATCCATGGGAACAATAAGGGCTTCCACATCGCCAAGATTCGTGGAAACTTCCATGTTTTCACCGGTAAAAAGGGCAGGAGGGGTAAGGTCAAACTTAAAACCAAGATCATGGAGTTTCGTTACTGCCTGGGCAGTGATCATATTGGCAAGTTCCTGAATCGTTGCTTTAGCGAGTTCGTCAAAAGCGGTAAATGTTTCCTGGTTCATGGCGCCTGCTACATACAAAGCAGTGTCTTTGGTCATGTCAAATAAAACACGGCCTTCAACACCGCCGGCAAGCCCTACCAATGCGGCAACGCCCTGAATAGACATACTGGTTGATTTTAAATAAATTTCACCGCGCTTAACATCGACATCCATCACTTCCTTCAAAACATTAAAAGCGGATTCAACAAAGGGGTTGATATACTCAACTCTCATGATTCACTCTCCTTCAATAATATCAATCTAGGTACTACGCACGTAAGCCGAAACCGGATCGTTGGACACCGAAGTCCATTTATCCCCGGTCAGTTCTTCGTTTCTCCCCAGAATCACCATTCCCTGGCTTTTTAGTTTTTCACCAAAACCGGCAACCACCCTGATCTGATCCTGTTCCGGAAGGAACGATACTAAATCCCGAACAAGAATAATATCCAGATCCGGTAAGGGGGTTTCATTCAGAACATCATGGTATTCGAAAACAACTGAATCTTTGATCGCCTGATTGAAAAAATATCCGTTCGGGCCTTTCGTTACAAAATCCATGCAATATTCGGGAAGTTCCTCCATGTCAAAAATCATGCTGGGCGCCTGACTGATAGCCATTATATCATTGTCGTTTGCCCATACCTTAATGATCGCATTCGGATACCGGGATTTAAGTATACATGCAAACGAAAAAGATTCATAGCCCTTGCCGGAGCCTATGTTCCATACATGGATGTTTTTTGAGGTAATATTGGGCAGAATGTTTCTTACCGCAGTGGAATAATCTTCATCCCAAAACACCCCCGTACAGGGTGAAGCAAAAGCAGAAAGGAATTCATCAGCATCGGATGAGCCCTTCAACTGAACATCACCGGCAGTCCTTCCCATGCTCCATTCGTCAAAACGGCGGCGAATCCAGGTTTCATTAAATGGTGAGGAAATAAACCCTCTGAGTGCTGCCAGACCTTCTTTAATAAATCCAATCGCAGTATCGGTAGCGGCGGCAGCTTTCTGGCTAAGGTCCGGAGGTGCCTGAAGCGCAGCAGGTGCAAAATAAGGGCCGGTTTCACCAGTGGTTCCCCGTTCTTTGTCTTCTTCTTTTTCTTTTTGACCGAATATTCGCACTACATCAAGTATGATGTACAAAGCGCCGTCTTTTTCCACAACACCGGAAATAAACTTGATGTTTATATCGCCAAAAATCGGGTGCGGAGGCTGAATATGCTCATGATTAATCCCTACTACCTTGTCGATTTTATCAACAATGGTTCCGTATACCTGCTCGTTTATACGGAGGATCAGCATATTTTCCTGGCCGTCGTTTTTTTTCTCCAGGGGGACATGGAAGAATGTTCTGAGATCGATGATGGGAATAATGTCCCCGCGGAGGTTATACACCCCTCGAATATAAGAAGCGGCATTGGGTACATACGTGAATTTATCGGCTTTGGCGATTTCCTTGACGTTCATAATATCAACGCCGTAATCTTTTCCCGCAAGGGAAAATGTGATCATCTTGAAATCAACTGTTTCAACCCGCTCTTTCTGCTCCTGCAGATCGGCGTTTACCTGAATAAGATCCTTTATTTCTGCTGCCATATATACCTACCGTATTGAAGCTTCGCGAACCTGGCGCTGCTCCAATTCCTTTTTAAGTCCCAATTCCAATAATTGGCTTACATCAATAATGAGGGAGACCGAACCGTCTCCAAGAATGGATGCCCCGGCAATTCCGGGTGAATTGGTAAATTGATCCCTGAGTGGTTTGATGACCACATCTTCTTCGCCAATGAGGCTGTCTACCATAAAACCCATTTTTTTCTCGGCAGTGCCGACAATGACAATAAAATGGTAATCCTGCCGTTCTTCTGTCTTGAGACCGAATAACCGGTTGAGGCGAAGCAGGGAGATGACATCACTGCGGATATTAAATACCTCATAATTATCTATCTTCTTGATTTCATCCGGTTTTACCCGCAGGCTCTCGATAACACTGGTGATGGGAATGGAGTAAATCTCTGTTCCGACACGAACAAGCAAGCCCTGGATAATTGCCAGTGTCAGCGGCAGCTTAATGGTAAATTTAGTGCCTTTGCCCTTTTCCGAACTGACAGTAACCGTGCCGTTAAGCTTGTCAATCTGGCGGCGGACAACATCCAGACCCACTCCACGACCGGAAATATTGGTGATTTGCTGGGCGGTGGAGAACCCCGGTTCGAAGATCAGGTTGAAAGCTTCCGGGTCGGTAAGCAGTTTATTCGGGCTAAGGATGCCCCGTTCCACCGCTTTTGCCTTGACCGCCTCAACGTCAATGCCTTTGCCGTCATCGGAAATTTCGATGACAATCATATTGCCTTCGTTAGTGGCCTTGAGGAGTACACGGCCTTCCTCGGACTTGCCCGCCACACGGCGCGCGTCCACCGATTCTATACCATGGTCAATAGAGTTCCGTACCGAGTGCATGATCGGATCAAGCAGATCTTCAATGACGGATTTGTCCAGTTCGGTCTCCTCACCTTCGATAACCAGATTGATTTTTTTATTCAGCGACTTGGACAAATCGCGCACCAGCCGGGGGAAGCGGCTGAATATCTGGCTGATGGGCACCATGCGAATTCGCATAACCCCTTCCTGCAATTCCCCGGTAATACGTCCAAGATTTTGCGCTGTGGAGCGGAATTTCGCCATATTGTTCTTGAAAGAAGCTTCAAACCCGTCAAAAAGCGAGAAAATATCCCCATAATTTTCATTGATTTCCTTGCGGATATCCTTGATGGATTTACCGTCCTGGATGTTGTCCAGGTAATTGGGGAGACTGTCAAACAGGCTCTTGATTTTATCCCGATATTGGCCTTCTATACTGCGCAACTGACCGACCATTTCGTTGAACTGGGTGTTGATCTGGTTAAATGTTGCTTTGGTGATGACTGTCTCTGATACCAGGTTGAGGAGATCGTCGATCCGTTTCGAGTCTACACGGAGAATGGAACCCGCCTCTTTCCCGGCTTTTTTGGCATCTTCGGTAGAACTGGCTTTACCGGGAGCAGCGCCGCCCGGAGGCTGTGGAGCGGCCTGTGTTGCCGGGGTAGGAGCTGCCGGTTTAGCAGCAGGCGCCGCTGCTGCAGGAGCTTTTACCGCTGCCGGCGCTGCCTTGGCTGCCGAGCCCGTCGAGGCGGCCGCTTCCAGCTTGGAAATATCGGTGATATCCGCATCCAATGAAACATCAGGTATTATTACGGCTCTCTTGATGGCATCCGGTTTTTCCTGGGTAGCAACATAGTAGTCAACGACAGGGAAAAAATTATCTTCATAGAGTTGTTCAAAGTCCGGGGTGGTTTTGAGTATGGTCCCTCTGCCTTTTAGTACGGCATACACCTGTATGCCGCTGACGGTGTTCATCAGACTGCTTTCATCGAATTTAACGGTAACCTGGTAAACCGGCATACCGCCGTCAACAGACTCTTTCATTTCTCTGATTTCATCCTCGGTAAGCGAAGAACCGGAAACTGCTTTCACGGGCTTGGGCGGAGGAGGAGGAGCCGCTGGTTTAGCGGCAGCTTTTGCACCGGCTTTTTTCCGGCTTGATCCCTCAGGCAATAATGCAGAAAGACGGCTTTCTATATCAGATACATCTTCCTGATAAACACTTCCGTCCATCCGCTGCCCAAGCATTGCTTTTATCACATCAATGGCTGTAAGCAGGATATCGGTAACATTCTCATCGATGGACAATTGATCTGAACGTATGGCATCAAGCACATCTTCCACAATATGGGTAAAGTGAGAGAGTTCCATCATTTCCACGGTTGCGGAGCCGCCTTTTAAGGTATGAGCCGCCCGGAAAATCTCATCCACGGCGTCTTTATTGGCGCCTTCGCTTTCCAGAACGAGAATATTCTGTTCCAGCGTATCCACCTGCATTTGGGCTTCACTGAAAAAGTCCTTCAACAGTTCTTCGTTATTGGGATCAAGATAGTCACTCATATACTGTAACTATCTACCAAAGTTGGCCATAAGTCAAGGGACTTAGAGAAATAGAAGGCGATTTTTTGGACGATTTGCCTCCGAAAACCTTGTGCCAGCCTGGGGTTTTTAGGCTGTTTTAGCTTATTGCTGCCACTGCCGGCATTTTTCTCCGTGGTTTTCTTCTGCCAAAATCATGCTGATCGGCACAGACCGGGAAATGGGCTCTTTTTTTCGGTTGCTTCATTATGGTCATATTCCGGATGTTGGTATTTGCTATAATCCCATGGTATTTCATTCTGCGAACTGTAAATGCCAAGCGCTTCCAGGTTGCATAATCTCCCGATAGAATCGGACAGTGTAATAATCGTACTTGAAATTACGTCTGGTTTTTGAAGCGAACTCATGCCGCCCAGCCACTCAGGAAGCGGTGCCAAAGGAGTGTTGATACTCTGTTTCTTCAACTTCAAGAGAAGCGAAATTGCCGAAGGATTCCGGCAGCTTTTTAAATTTTCCTCAGTATCGGGAAATTACCGTTTTCCATAGGGTATTTTTTTAATGGGCATTTCAAAAATGCTGAGAATTTCCAAACCGGAAAGATTGCCAAGGCTTTTAGGGAGAGATTTAATTGCGTTATACGAAAGGTCAAGCTCACGCAGGCTGGTCATGGAGCCAAGCCATTCGGGGATTTCGGTTATATCGTTATTGTTCACGTGCAGGCTTTCGAGCCGCAGCGAACGCAGCTCTTCGAAAAATGTTTTCATACCGGTGTACCCAAGATTAAGATGGGCAAGCAGGGGAAGATCTTGTATGAAGGCAGGCAGGACATCAAGCTCATTAATCCGACTGTCCAAATGATTAACGGTATTATGGCGTTTTTCAATTTCCCATCCGCCGGTATAACCAAGATTTAAGGTGTTTAAGTTTTTTAGTTTTCCGAGAAATTCGGGAATTACGAATAACTCATTCGCGCTGATATCCAGTTTTTCAAGCTGCGATATATCTCCCAGCCATTCCGGTAATTCCGTCAGGCAGTTTGATCCAAGGAAAAGGGTGCGCAGTTTGGCAAGGTTTTTCAGCGACTGTGGCAGCTCTTTTAACCCGCAATGGCGCAGGTTGAGGTACTGAAGATAGCGCAGATTCCCTATCCAGCCGGGCAAAAAATCAGTATTGACCGCCTCAAGGTCAAGGTATTCAAGGGCACGTAACTCCTGTATAAATTCAGGAACCTCTGAAAGAAAATTGACGCCTACATCAAGAAAGGTTAGTTCCTGCAAGTTTCCAATAGAATCAGGCAAAGCCCGCCGGGAATGCATCTGGTTTCCTCGAAGATTGAGGTTTGTTAATGAACGGAATTCGCCTATCCAGTCCGGCAGCGATCCCAGTTCGTTGTAACTGAGATTGAGAGTTGTGAGGTTACTCAAATCCTTAATCTCAGCAGGAAGTTCGTGCATATTCAAGTGTGAAAGATCGAGCTCCTTTTCTTTGCCAAGACGGCATTTCTTTATTCGATTTACTATTTCCTGTGTGTTTGCAGCACTCCTAAACATGGTCTGCCTCCTGAATCAAATATACCGTAATACTCTGTCACAGAATGACAGATCGCTGTTTTTCATTTATTGTATCATAAAATGATAATTTTTACAGGACTGTCATTGTATGACAGGTCAGTTATACTATAATTGATGAAAATTGTATGAGGAGAAACTCATGGACAAGCAGTTTAAATATACGCTTTTATTTGATGACGATGCAATTTATGCCGAGGCGCAAAGGCGGATACAAGAATGCCGCGAGAAAAAACGCAGGAAGCTGTTTTTTGCTCCTTTAAAATTAAAAACGCTCCCTCCGGAAATAGCGGAACTGGAAACACTTGTTGAACTTGACTTATCCAACCTTAACCTAAAAGAAATACCTGGCTGTATTGGCAGCATCAATGCCCTTAAAAAACTGTCGCTTGGGTGGCAGTTTTCCGGTTTAAGCGATCGTGAAAAAGTAATTCTCCCGGCAGAGTTTGGTAATCTGCATAACCTTAGACACCTTACTTTAGGGTACGACATTGTGGAGATACCTCAATGGGTGTGGAGCCTGGAAAAACTGGAAACACTCATTATATGCAACGATGCCATAAAAACAATCCCTGCCGCGATTGGCAATTTGAGAAAACTGAAACACCTTTCTATTTGTGGAACATGTTTAACAAAGATTCCCGATTCAATTAGCCGCTGCCCATTGACCTATCTTGAGCTTCACGGGAATTATCAAACCCTGCCGGAAACTTTTGGATATCTCTCTGTATTGAATACCCTCAAACTATATTCCAATAAATCCATAAGTCTGCCGGATTCATTCGGCAAGCTTACCGCCCTGGAAGAACTGTCTTTGATGGCACAAAACACCGTACTTCCCCGGTCTTTTGGCAGTCTGTCTTCGCTTAAACGATTATTCATTCAGGTATCAGGTTTGCAAACTATCCCGGCATCTATTGGCGGATGTAAAAACCTCGAGTTATTCAGCCTTGAAAGTGATGCATTATCAGTACTGCCTCCGTCATTGTGCGAATTAAAGAAATTGGAAGAGCTTCGCCTTGATACTTTTGCTCTGAAATCGCTGCCCGGTAATTTCGGCAGTCTTGTATCGCTTAAAACAGTTGATATCTTTTCCGGAGCGTTGACTGTTCTACCAGAAAGTATGGGTAATTTAAAGAACATTAATAATCTAAATCTTGACCTTTATAATCTTATAAAACTGCCCGGCTGGCTGCGGAAATTATCGAATTCTCCGGATATTCATGTTAAAACCAACAAAGAATATCTCATGCTGCCGCTTTCAAGTACCGGCAGTAAGAAAAAGAGCATTCCCGGTTTTGATGATATTGCCGCCATGAGTTACCATTATCGCTGGAAAATTCTGGAAACTTTTTCTTTGAAGGAAATAGAGTCTATCCTGTGTTCCGCAACGAGCCGCACCCTCGCTTCAGAAGAAACCAGGGATGTTTTTAGGACCCTTATGCTGGAACGAAGGTGCAGGCTGAATCGAAAATTCAAATGGACCGATGAAAACAAACAGAGGGCAGTCAGAGTGAGCGATGCATTTCTGGCAGCCTGGGAAGACGGTTTTGCCAGGGCAAAGACAATGGTTACTGCCCTGTATAAAAAAGACATAGCATCATTTAAAACAGGCAAAATTTACATTGAAATTACTTTATATCCGGAAATACTTATCGATTCAGAAAAGAGCCGGGATCAGATCTACTTGGTCATTACCGATTATCTCAATCCCCCATTTGAGTTGAACATAAAGTTTGATTATAACTCCGAAACAGCGGATGAGAGCGGCTTCCGTGATAATATCCATATCCGCCGGAATTTAAGCTGGAACATTGAAGGGTTTGGCGATCTTGAGCTTCGGGATTATTATATCTGTTATGCCCTGCATATACTCTATTCTCATAACGAATGGGCAAATGAGGATGTACTTAAAATCAATAATATCGTTACGGAAGTGAAAATCACCTGTGATAATGATGAGGTTTTTTGATGAGGGGATCCTCTCACTGAAGAGGCAATACGGTGGCTTGACAATTATAAAAAAAATATTATAGTACAAGCAAGAGATAATAAAGGAAACAATATAGAGGTAGAAAATGAGCTTTTTAGAATTTTGGCATAATCTTCAAAATGCTATTGGCATGGCAGTCCCTTCAGTAGTCTTTGGGGTCTGCATTTTGGGCATTCTTGTTATAATGCTGCTTTGTGCGATATTGGTAGAAAATGAAAAATTAGCGATTATACTATCAGCTTTACTTGGCTGTGTACTAATGATACCTATCGTTGCGTCTTATCATAATATGGTAAAAATTGAAAATTTAATATTACCTATAGAGGAACTGGAGGATTTAAATCGCAGAGCAGAAATAAGAAGAAATGAAAGAGAAATACTTCAACAAGAAAGCGAGCTGAGAAGAATGGCTGTTGCCAGGGAGCTGCAATCAATAGAAATTGAAACTTTAAACGAAAGCATAAAATTACTTGAAAGAACCCAGCTAAGTATCGGTAATTTCCGGGAAATATTTCAGGTAGCTTTATTGCAGACCAATATAGAAAAAACAACTATTAACAGAGAAATAATACAGGATATTCAGACCGGATGGGGAATTGTAGCGGATATTTATCATGATGAACTTCTTGTTATTATCAGTTATGAAGTAGATGCAAAATTTGGCATTGACCTTGAAGCAATCAGAATACAAAAAATTGATGAAAGCAGTATTGTTATTTCCGGAATACATCCAATGTATATTGGTGCAATTGCGAATAATCACGACAGACATGTTGCAGAAGTAAGACGTGTAAATTTGAAGGATAGTTTTGGAGAAAATGTTTTAGACACTATTGAAATAAATAATTCCAGATTAGCAATAAATTTCTCTGAAGGGCGCGCATGGGAGTATATGAGGCAATTTCAGGAAAATTTAAACAGCGGCGCCGAACTTGGTTTTATGGACAGCGCAGTAATACAGTTATCACAAAATTTTCTTAAATACATATTTTCACCGTTTTACACGAATATCGAATTTTCCGCCGGAACAATACCTGAAGCTGTCCCATTTATGGACTATTTCCAAACAGAAGCAAATGCCCTTATTTATCAAAGAGATATGCTTCTTAACAATCAGGAAGGATAATAATATGAGGGATTTTTTAAACATATTAACCGGAGGATCTTTAAGCAAATGGGATGTATTTTGGGAGACAACATTCCCAATAATAATTATAGCTGTTTGTATTGCAGGTATTATCGGGATTATTCTTTATTGTGTTATCAAAGAATATGGCAAGTGGGCAATTATACTTTCCACCATTATCAGCTGTGTTTTAATGATACCTGTTATCTCATCAATAAATAGCCTGGTAGAGGCAGGAATTATCGGTAAAAGAGCAGATGAATTGGATCGGGTAAGCAGGGAAATCAGAATAAAAAGACAGGAAATTCGAATTGACGAACTAAACATAGAATTGGAAAACAACAGAATTGCAATGGAAGAACGCTCCATTGAGATTGAAACATTAAGCGAAAACATAACACTGCTGGAAAACGGGAATCTTAGCGTTAGAAATTTTAATACTATATTCGAAGTTGCATTATTACAGATAGATTTAAATCAAACAACAGTCAGAAAAGACAGGCTTAATAAAGTAAGAAGAGGATGGGGTATTAACGCAGATTACTATTTTGATGAAGTTCTTGTTGTTATCAGTCATGATATCGAAGCAAAATTTGGTATTGATTTAAAAAATATCATGATATCAAAAATAAATGAAAACACCGTAAATATTTCGGGAATCACTCCTACTTATATGGGAGCAAGCAAAAATGAACCATTCAGACATATTGCAGAAACACGAAGGGTAAATCAAAAAATGAGTGCTGAAAGAAAACCGGAAACAGTCAGCTCTATTATTGACCATAAGATTGAAAACATAGCCCTTGCCAATAACCGTGCACATTATCATGCAAATCAATTCCAGGAAAGATTAAGCCAGGGTGTCGTACTGCACTTTATGGGAGATGCGGTAATTCAATTGGCAGAAAATTTTCTGGTATACCTATTTTCCCCTCACTTTGAGAATATAGAATTTTCCTCTGGAGTAATGCCTGGAGCAATTCCTTTTTTAGAGTATTTTGAAACAGAAACAAATACTCTCAATAATCAAAGAGACAGACTGCGTTTGGAAAATATAAATATAACACAGAGAAATTCCCAGCTGGAAGATACCATTCAGGAATTAACTCAGGAATTGGAAGTAATGGTTCAGGAATTAAATGACATGATCCAAGAGCTGGATGTAATTTCATTATAACCGCGGCTCCGGTTCGACTCCTTTTTTAAAATAATCGTGGAGTTTTGCAGAATGCAAAACTCCCAAGCTTTACTCAGCAAGCGGTTATAAAATTTTTAAAAAATATAAACATTTCTACTTTCTATTGACAATTATAAAATATTTGATATATTTTTATATAGGAGGATTAAATGTCAGAATTTGAAACAGATGATGAATGGGATGAAGATTGGTTTGAAAATGAAGTAGATAAATATCAGGAGATGGCAGAAAAAGATTATGAAGACAGAGAAGAATCGGGATATTCTGACAGGACAGATAAAGATTGGTTAGACTATAAAGAAGAAAGAGACAGGAAAAGATAACATGAAGAAAATAGATAGTATTAGTATAGTTTTAAAAAATATCCCTTACGTTTAATAAAATTATTGATAGTTTTATTGATCAACCCTGCGCCAGCTCGGCTTTTCGAGGGCCGCGGCTCCGGTTCGACTCCCCCCTTGCCTAGTTTTTTATTTTTGTTTTTGGAGGAGGGGGGAATCGCCTTTCGGTCGCTCACGTCCTGTTCGCTCCTTTCAGGCCGCCTACGCCGCTAAACCGCCCTCCTTGGCGGTTTGCCCTCGAAAACCCTGCGCCAGCTCGGTTTTTCGAGGGCCGCGGCTCCGGTTCGACTCCCCCCTTTGCCTGTTTTTTGTGGAGGTGGGGGGAGTCGAACCCCCGTCCTAATACGCGAAATACAGGCTTCTACAGGTTTAGCCGTTTATTGTGTTGTCGGGACCGGCTTGGCTAAACAGCGCGCGGCCGGCCCGTATTCCGGGAAATCTTGCCCTGCTGCCTCCGGAAGCGACGGCAGAACCAGCCCTGGTTGCGACGCGGAAGCCGTTCCTCAGAGCGGCGAAACGGTTCCACGCGGTTATGCTGCTAAGGCGTAACCGTAACTGTCGTTATTGGCAGTTAAATTTTTTGCCCAATCAGGAGATGGGCGCTCCACCTGCAACCTGTACCCCGAACCGTACCAGTCGAAACCGGTGCACCCCCCTAAGTAAACGCACCGCGTAAAGCGGTGTGGATGAGAAAAGTCAGCACAGGGTAGCGCCAATAAAGGCCACCGTATGCCACCAACGGCGCGACAGCTTTAGCTGGAGCAGTGCGCGCCCAGTATCAGCATCATACCATTATCAGGTTAGTACTGTCAAATTATCGATTAATCAGAGCGTTATTGAGCGGCTAACCTCAATGGGGAAAACCCCGAACAGGCGATCGAGCGGGGAATCGGAATTGAGCGAAGAGCCGCTGATCCGGTTGTATGTTTCTAAGAGAGCTTCCATGTCTTTGGGGTCTTTTGACCAGATTGCCGAAGAATAGGCGGCACGAAAAAGCCCCTTTTCGGCAAGTTCCCTCGTTGTAAGCGACCCATACCGCTTTTTTGCCTGACCGTCCACAACCGCCGCAGGACCGTCATAACCAATGGTAAAAACAAATTCTTCCCGTGAAAGCATGACGGCCCCTTGTTTTTTCACCTATTGAGGCGAAAAAAGGTCTGCACTTACTCCGCAGATCGGGCAGACCCAATCGACAGGAAGGTTATCAAAAGATGTTCCCGGTTGTATACCGTTGTCGGGATCACCTGCCGCCGGATCATAAATATAACCGCATGTATCACAGCTGTATTTGTTCATTTTCATCCTCCTTCATTCATTCTATATTATAAAATAAATAAAACATCATCAACAACCCTGCAGTACCGTTATTGTCTTCATCCATGGCCCATTCTTCAATCTTTGCCATATACCATCCTTTTGTATTATTTAATTATACCATGTAATTTATTTTTATGCCACAGGTATTTCTCCCGATATGCAGTCCCGATTCTGCCGAGGGTCTGCGGAATCGACTCATCCGGAGCGGCTTGCTGTTTGAGGTCTATAGTGAATTGGTTCATGGAAAAATGGCGGTACAGGAAGACTGATTTTTCCAGCCCTGTACCGGTATAGATTCGCTTAAGTTCTTCTGTGTAAGCCTCAAACACCCCGCCTTTTTTCATCCCGGAATAACCGGTTATCCATACCGGTATTGACTTGCTTTTTTCGCCGGAAAGCGCCCGATGGAATTCGAGTAAAAGACCGGCCATGAGCCGCTGGGATTGGTAAAACGCCGTTTCCAGGGCTGCCCCGCCCAACCTGCACAGTTCACTGAGCTCTGCGGTTCGCGGTGTGTGGATTGGCGTTTTATTCAGGATAATGACATTTTTATGGAAGTCGATTTTGAGTGATGGGTTATCGCGGAAGAATTTTGCAGCGATTTTTCCCGAAGGCCCCACGAGGTAGCGGCGGTTTTCAGCAAGCTGCTCACGGCGGCCAGGATTATCGGCAACGAGGATGAGCCGTATCACGCTGTCGGGAGTTATATCATCCAGGGAGCTGTTGTATACAATAGGGGTTTCAACGATGTATGAAGAACTGCGGCTGTCAACAAGTTTTTGCTGGATATTTTGCAGCTGCGGAAACCGGCCCTGTAATAGTTTCACTTCCCTCCGGTAACGATTTCTTGTCCTGGAAAAACGTTCCCATGCACCCTGTTCCATGGTTTTAGATTACCATTGGATTCGTTGTTGAACAAGAGAATCCCACTTGACTAATTGTACTAGTTCACCTATAGTTGTACTAGATGAATAGTACAATTAGTTTTTCTCTTGATATGCGCGATGGATCGCCGATTTACCGGCAGATTATCCGGCAGATCGAATATGCTATATTATCAGGCAGACTTAAAAGCGGAGACAAACTGCCTACCATCCGTTCTCTGGCAGTGGAACTCAAGGCAAACCCCAATACCATAGCCAAGGCCTATGGAGAGTTGGAAATCAGAGGTATACTGGTCACCCAGGTGGGGAGCGGAACTTATATTTCGGATAAAAAACCCGACCCGAAAGATGAAGGGCAGGACGGAAAAATCCGGGAACTGCTGGTGCGCTTTGTCCGGGACATGCGGGATTTAGGAGTGGAAAAACGGGAACTGGCTGCATTGGTTTCAGCCTACAAGGAGGATGATAAATGAACCTTGGCAAGATGAATGAAGCAGTACCGGCACAGGTGAAACCGGTAGCAAAAAAAATAAAACGCCGCCGCAAGCCGGATTATACCCTTGCTTTGATGCGGCTCATCTTTTTGGTAATTACCGCAGCCCTGCTTGCAGTCTCTTTTCCGCCGAATGGGGGAGATGTTTCTTCCTGGGGCATTTTTTCTGCGGGTGTGGTTATTGCTCTGTTGCTGGCTTTTTCACTCCACAAAGCCTATGAATGGGAACGGGTCATTGTGCTGCGGCTGGGAAAATTCCACAAAGTCCGGGGGCCGGGGCTGTATTTCTTAATCCCCCTCATCGATCACGTTTACCGGATCATCGACATCAGAATTCGCGTATTGGATTTTTATTCGCAGGAGACCCTCACCGGGGATTCGGTGACAGTCAATGTGGATGCCTTCTGTTTCTGGCTGGTGTGGGACCCTCAAAAAGCCGCTTTGGAGGTGGAGGACTATGAAGAAGCCGTAGCCCTGGCAGCCAAGGCAGCTCTGCGGAATATTATTTCCAAGAACGATCTCACTACATTTTTGGCACGGGGTGATTTAATCGAGAAGCAAATTCAGGAAGAGGTAGAAAGACAGACTACGGAGTGGGGTATCACGGTTCAATATATCGAGATCACCGATATTCAGATTCCCCAGCCGCTCCAGGATTCCCTTTCCCGCATTGCCCAGGCCGAACGGGAAAAGAAAGGCCGCACTCTTCTTGCCGAAGCGGAGATCGAGATTGCCCGGAAGCTGGAAGAAGCCATTTCGATCTATGCAAAAAAAGAAGGAGCTTTAAAACTGAGAATTCTATCCATCCTGAACGAGGGGCTAAAATCGGGGAATTCCATGATGCTGGTACCTAATTCCATTACAGACGAACTGAAAACCAAAGATATTTTCGGATTGCAGGCTTTGAATGAAATAAAGAGGGGGAAGAAGGGATGATTATTCCTGCTTCTCCTGTAAATGTTTCTTCCCAACATGAAGTATAACCAATGCAATGGCAAACAGCGCTACAATCGACAAAATTGAATAGGAACTGCGTCCGAAAATACCCAGTGTAACGGAATAGATAAGCGGCCCAAGTACAGCAGCAAATTTGCCAAAGATGTCAAAGAAACCGAAAAACTCGGCAGAATGTTCGGGAGGGATGATCTGGCAATAGTATGCTCGTGATGCTGCCTGTATACCGCCCTGAACAGTGCCTACCAAAACTGCCAGTGTCCAGAATAATATAAGAGCTGTATCCACTCCAAAATAGCTTTCTTCAAGACCGAAACCCATTATGAACCCAACAAGGCATATAAATAAATACACGAAAATAGCGCCGTAGATAATTTTAAGGGTTCCGTAACGGCGGGACAAAACCGCAAACCATATTGAACAGGGAAATGCGACTAATTGCGTTACCAGCAGGGCCAGTATCATGCCTGTCGCATCCAGGCCAAGGGTTGCGCCATAAGCCGTTGCCATGCGCATAACGGTACCCACCCCGTCTATATAAAAAAAGTAAGCAAGGATAAAAAAGAAAAGCCGCTTGTCCAGAAAAATCTTTTTTGCGGTGACCAGTACGGCAGAAAAAGCGCTGCGGATAATGGGGTGAGATTTGGGTTTTTCCATGCCGTACAATTGCTTAACATCTTTAAGAAATGGAATGGTAAATAAGCCCCACCAGAGGGCGGTTATCACTATCGATATTTTTACGGCAAGGGTTATATCTATGCCAAAATTACTGCCAAATGTTATCAGCGCAATGCTGAATAAAAACGGTATCGTGCTTCCGCCAATATATCCCAATGCAAAACCATAACCGGATATCATATCCATTCGCTGAGGTGTCGTAACGTCTGACAGAAAACTGTCATATATTAAGTTACTGCCGTAAAAACCAAAAAGAGAAATCGAATATCCGAACATAAGAAACACCCAATTATTACTAAAGGCGCTCAAAAGGGTAAAACCTATGCCAAGTACAAGAAAAATCAAAAAGATTCGTTTTTTATATCCGATAAAATTCGCCAGGGCCCCAACCATGGGCGCTACAAGGGCAAGAACAATCATTCCGCCCGATGAGGCGATCCCCCACCAAAAATCACCGGACTGTCCGGCGTTGTTGGCAACTCCGGAAAAATAAATGGGGAATACCGCCGCCATCATAATTGTGGCGTATACGGAGTTTGCCCAGTCGTACATTATCCAGCTTTTTTCCTGTTTTGTCATTTTTGTTTTTGCGGTTCCCGAGTCCATTGACTTCTCCTTACATGTGGTTTCGATTAACTCTTGTCATAAATTAAGCCCCATTCGCTTTGCCGCAAAAGGCGCAATGTCCAACAGACTTCCATTATCCATCAAACCCGGTTGAATCCCCATACCTTTGATTATATAAAACACAGAATAATCGGGCATATCAAGGGGATAGCCATGATTGGCTTTTACCCCTGATTGCGGCTTTCCGTAGCAGTAACCGACCTTTGCACAGAAGCCGAATGCGGCATGAGAATAACCTGAGGCAAGCAATTCATCCGGGCTTAAGAAACGGCGGAACCCTTCACTCTGTTCAATGGCTGTGCGGATATTCTCAACAGTTTCGGAAGGAAGTGTCCCTTTATGTAAAAAAGCAGAGCCGCCGCAGCATTCAAAATAACAGCCATGTTCTCCCGGTATATAGCCGTCATTACTACTCGGCAGGAGTCCCCTGAATTTTAGTATCACATTGGGATCAACAACAGTATGCACGTTTATCTGACTGTGATCGGAAAAAAGAATAATATCCCGCTCGTCCCCTGCTGCTTTTAGCAAAGCATCCAGATTTTTATCCAGGGACTCAAAGGCTTTAGTGAGAGCCGGGTTTTCTGTGCCTTCGTGATGACGGCCATGTTCATGGCACAGAAAATCACAGGCTGTTAAATGAATAAAAGCAAGACCGGGATTGAATTTTTTCAAAATATCCGTCATGCATGCGCATGCAAAATTATCAAGGTTTGGCTGGCGAACGCCGTCCAGCAGCTTCCGGTACCGCAGGAAGAGTCTCAGTTGCAGCAATGTACTTCCCGCCTGCAAGCTGGTCAAAAGCTGACTTTTCCCCGGACGGGCAAGCACTTCGGGAATGTTATAGCGAATGGTTTTTGAGTATGCCGTCACCGGCCAAAACACCGCCGCTGTTGTAATGCCCTTTTCCGCTGCTGCCTGCCAGAGGGTTTTCGCGCGTATACCCGCTTCACGGCTGTTCCAGACGGGATTGTTAACAGGAAAAGGTTCCGTATTGGCAATGATACCGTGAGTTTCGGGCTTAAGGCCTGTTGCAACCGAGGTATGCACCGGATACGTATTACTTACAAAAACAGACGGTACATTCCGGAACAGGGCTGATTTTTTAACAAGCCCGGAAAATGCAGGGTATTTTTGCAGCACTGCAAATTCAGCATCACCTACAGCATCAAAACTGATAATAAGCATGGGACACAGTATAACACATTACCGTGAGGTATTATCCCGAAAAATCAATGCTTGTTAAAACGTTTTCACGAAATGATTGGCAGGGACATTGGAGAAGTTTTTAACGCTAATCCCGGCCAGTTCCGCATGTGCACATTATGAATTGCTGCATGGCTTTATGGCTGAATCCAGTGTTTCAATTAAGCGGCATTAAAAGCGTGTAGATTTTTCCCATATTGACCTTGCGGAGATTACATACCATAATATCCGCATCATTTGCGGAGATTATCGTGGAAGAATATATCTATCAAAATGACAAATATCCTTGCTTCTCCTGGGATAATAGCAGGATTTTAGAAATATTGACACGTACAGCGGTCTTGCAGGGCAAGGTTTTAGGTAAAATGCAGCAGCTTGGGTTTGGTTTACAGCAGGAAGCGATGCTCAATGCCCTTACTGAAGAAATAACAAAGTCCAGCGAAATTGAAGGGGAGATCCTCAATTCAGAACAAGTGCGTTCGTCTCTTGCGAGACAGCTTGATATCAACCTGGAAAAAGAAACGGTTCCTTCGCACCGGATAGAGGGAATGGTAGAAACGATGATGGATGCGGTGAGAAATTTTCAAAAGCCATTATCTAAGACCCGTTTGTTCGGCTGGCATGCATCACTGTTTCCGACGGGATACAGCGGCATGTACCGGATTCGCGTGGGCAAATTCCGCGATAACGAAATGCAGGTTGTTTCCCAAAGAAGCGGGCGTGATCGTGTGCATTACCAGGCCCCGCCGCCCAAGGATGTGCCGGTTCAAATGGCTGATTTTCTTGATTGGCTAAACAAAGATGGCAATGAAAATCCGCTTATTAAAGCTGCCATCGCACATCTTTGGTTTGTAATTATCCATCCGTTCGATGACGGCAACGGGCGTTTAACCCGCATCATTACCGAGATGCTTCTTGCACGAGCCGAGAATACCTCGCTGCGTTTTTACTCCATGTCCGCCCAGATTCAAAAAGAAAAAAAAGGGTATTACAAGATTCTGGAAAAGATCACTTCCGGCGGGTTGGATATCACCGAATGGCTGCAATGGTTTTTTGAATGTCTGTGCAAAAGTATTACCGCAAGTGATTCTCTAGTTGGCATTGTATTAAGAAAAGCATCTTTCTGGCAGCAGAACTCCCTGGTAATTACCAATGCCATTCAGCATGATATTATAAACCGTTTGTTTGACGGCTTCACCGGTAATTTGACTTCGGGCAAAGCAGCTAAAATATACAAAGTATCACAAGACACCGTTGCCCGTCTGCTTAAAGACCTGGTAGATAAAAACATCCTTGAAATCCAGGGAGCCGGACGGAGTACGCATTATGTGCTGAAAGCCAATTGACACCTGTGCCTACAATCGTGTACACTATTGATATAAGGATATACAATGGATTTTTTATCTGTTCGTGAATTGAGAGCTTCATCCCGAAATATCTGGTTCAAATTGGCACAGGAAGGCAAAATGGTAATAACCAATAACGGTAAGCCTACGGCCCTCCTGCTTGATATAAGCAATGAGGATCTTGAAGAAACTCTTTTGACTTTGCAACAAGTAAAGGCAATGCGTCTTTTTAACCGCATGCGTGCAGAGGCACAAGGGCGGGGGTTTTTATCAGAAAAAGAAATAGAGGCGGAAATACAGGCCACCCGCACTGAAACTAAATCACAGAGAAAAGCCTTGTAATGCTGAGAGTGGTACTGGACACTAATGTTCTGGTTTCTGCCCTCTGGACACCTGCCGGAAATGCCTCAACCATTATCGATCTGATTTTATCAAGCAAACTTATTCCTTGTTTTGATCAACAGATAATAAAAGAATACAGAGCTGTTTTATCACGGCCACGTCTTGCGTTTCCCGGGAACCAGGTAGATGAACTCCTGGAAGAAATTACTGGCAGGGGATTATCTGTGACAGTTTCGCCAAGCACAGTTTCTATGTCCGATGAATCGGATCGGAAATTTTTTGATGCAGCTCAGTATTGTAAAGCATATTTAATTACCGGCAACATCAGGCATTACCCTAAAGATCCCTTAGCTATTAGTCCGGCGCAGTTTCTTGAGATTTTGGCGACTGACACCGAGTGACTTGTCTAAACGCATCATCTGTGACATTATAAAGATATTAGCGTAGTGTAAGTTATCGGGTAAGGTATAAACAGGTAATTTTAAGGAATCTGGTTTTACAACTTTTTTATTGGGATTGAAAGGAAGCTGTTATATATAAAAAATACTATCTAGCCGCTCAAAAATCCAGTGCGGTAGCCATGGCTTCAAAAAACCTCAGTGAATTTCTTTATGATATCAAAGCATATCTGAAAAAAAATTTAATTTTTCATCTTAAAACCTTAAGTTTTTCTATTTTCCGGCATTGTTAATAATACAAGGAGATTATAATGTATTATAAATTTTGGTTAGGTATTGCAATAGTTCTTGCGGTATGTTGGATATTGATCGAAAGACCCTGGGAATATTAGGAGAACAGTATGAGTGTCCAATCTTTTTCTTCTACATTGTATGATTGCGCTATTGAATGTGCACTTCTCAGGCAAAAGCGCCGATGCAAAGAAACATTTGGAGGATATGCTTGTTATGATTGCAGATTCAATATAAATCGATATATCGATGCCGATCCCAGACATGTTGAATTATTCATGTTACAGGCAGAAACACAAGCCAGTAGCATTCGTTCCGCTGGAAAATTGCACAGGATCCCGCTTGCTCTTATAATTGCTTTTTGTCTCCTGTCTGCATGGTGCGGATACCGGGCTGAACAGCAAAGAGCTGAACGTGCCGCAGCACGAGTATCACAGCAATCGCCTGCAAGGACGGCACGAGTATCACAGCAAGCACCTGCAAGGACAGTGCCGGCAGCCAATGATATGCAAATGATTGAATCAACTCTAAGGAAAGTAACCGCAGACCTCAGAAGAAATGTAGATGTTAACGGGGACGGCTTGGTTAACTGTATTGATGCGGCTGTGTTGTTTTATCAGTATTATCCTGAAAAAAACAATGTTACAATTTCTCTCAATGTTAATAAAGATACAGGAATGAATCACCTGTTCAATGTGGTATTGGTTAACGGTGTATGGAGAGCAATTGAGCCGCAGGCAAGGTCGACAGGATGGACTTCATTTTGGATGCGTGATGTGTGGAAATCAAAATATGATCACCGATTGAACAAGGTTGTTACTGATCATTATGTAAGGTATATAAGGTAGTCCGTAACTCCACCTCTTGACATATTTCCTCCAATAATTAATTTTTGCCACGAGATTTTAATTCTTTGGGTCATCGGATAATCGTCTTTTTAAGAATTTCTTTTTAAGAGACTCCGTTCTCTTTATGCGTTTCTTTTTCGCTCCTTCCGTTTCAAGCATATAATCTTTGTTTTCTGTTTTCCATTCACCAACTCTTTGCCTTGCTATTTCTGGGCTAAATCCTATCGTGGTAACAAGCGATATTACAGCTTCTTCAAAACTACAGTCACCGCGTTTGAAGGCTTCATGGTACAAGTTTCTTAACTCAACCTCTTGATCGTATTCTGTTTGTGTTTTAATTCTTCCCTTGTCGTGATAATTGCTTCTTTTGCCAATAAACTTTTTTTGTTCATAGTCAAACTTTCTCATTAGAACCTCCGTGTAGAAATATTTTAGCTATTTGCTTTTGGAAATGGTAATTTTATTTCCCTGATACTATTTACAATGTCTATATTTTAAAAAACTTAATGTTTTGAAAATACATTTCTTAACAAATTGTTTAGGAGAAACTAAATTATCGAATGAAATAAAAAAAATGTTAGGCGTTACATTAAATTATCAACATTGACATTATCGCCGTATTTTTCTTTGAGAAAAGTGTTAAGCATTGTACTGACAACAGTATACCAATTTAAGAAAACACCTTTAATTTCAAAGTAGTTTGAATAAAACCATCTATCACCGGAACGCATATTTACAATTAGATATCTGTCATACATTAGTTCTTCGCTTTCTTTCTCAATAATGGTTACAGAATAATTTACATTATGCTCATTCATCAATTTTTTTACACTTTCAGAAAGATGCGGATTAGGCTTCCAAACTGCTTTTTCCAAATTAACTTTTTTTCCAAACCTTGTTTGTATTGCTGATTTTATATAATCAAGGCTATTGGAAAGTGAGTAAGTAAAATTTTCATTCAGTTCTTCAAGTAATATGGTTTTTTCTAGTATACCATCAGGGTTGGCGCTGTTTGAGGTTTTTAACAAGTCCATAAAAAATCTCCTTAATTCTAGCCGCAATTCACCCTTACTATAAACAATGTCTCATAGTAAGAAAACTTAATGTTTTTAAGGCAGCGAATTTAACATTTTTCCTTCTATGAAGGCTTGTACTTCACCTAAAAACTTGGTTAGGACTTCGGAAGAACGAGCTTCGGAACTCTTTTGTGATGCTTTAGGGTGAAAATGCATATATATTTCATACATTCTTGGGTTTTTCGTGCCAGTTTGGCAGGATTCAAGAGTTTCCTTGTCCAAAATAGGGTAAATCTCTTTTAATTTCGGATTTTTTTTATAGCAGTGCAATGAAAAAAGGGCAAGAAGACACTTTCGGACACGTTTTTGTTTTCTATTTATCACAAATTCTACTGCCTCTCGTAAGATTTCCATATCCTGCTTGAAAATAAACTCATCTTGGGGGTTATTGGGCATAATAGCAGGATAAAGCGGAGGTATTATCTGGTTAAGGGTATCAATTTCCGGATCATCACGATCGCCGCCGATAGAAAAAGGGTTTATTTTTGTCATATTAAGCAAATCAATATATTCATTTTCAGCAAGTAAATTGGATATTAGCTCGGTTTGTTCATCCGATGTCAGGTCGTTATCTTCCTTGATTTTATCTATCGTTTTAAGTTTTGCCCTATTTTCCTTTTTAATATCAATTAAACCTTGTTCATAATTCCGGTAATATGCTGCCGGGGCATTTTTCAAAGCAGTATATAAATACGCGAAAAAACCGTCTTTATTGCTTGTGTAACGAGATTTTGTAATTACTCTGTCAGAAATATCTGCAATTTCTATAAAAAGCCCTTCTAATTCCTTTATTTTTTTTGTAAATCTATAATCGCTGCACCACTTATTATTAAGCTCCCGAAACTCCTTTTTATACTTTTCATGAAGTTCAGTAGATGAGGCGTTGTGAAAATTGCAAAAAGTATCAAAAATTCTGTCTTTTAACAGGATTTCCTCTTCGGTTAAATTCAAATTTGCTCCTTTTCTTCCGTTTATTATATAATATTTAGTAACTATCGTAAACTGTATTAAACATTATCTGTAATTGACGTTTTTCTTGTTTTTGTCATTTTTGTTTATGAATGTGTTACCAAAACATTAAGTTTTTAGTATTTTGGGCATTGATTTAATTAAGAGCAAACAAGCTCTTAAAGTTTATACACAGCAGGAGTATTTTATGCCAAATGTTTATGCGGAATGGATACAAGAGAATGGTGTCTCCTATCGGAGGAAAACATTATTACAGTTTGGCGATAGTATAGAATTAATAGGAAGCGCTGTACTTATGAATCCCGGAAAAGCAAGTCCGAATAATGAAAATTTTGATTTTAACATTGTAAAGACGTTTTATGAAAAAATCCACAATGAGAAAATTGAAGAAGAAACATTATGGCGAAGATTTGATACTGATGATGCAATGAGGCAACTCGCAAAAATATTCAATGGCGGATATATTAATGAAATAAATAATCTGAACGGCATAATTCAATTATTTAATTGCTTTTACTATAGAAATCAAAATGCGGCAGAAGCAAGAGAGCAATTTGCAAGAAACCCACAGTATTTATTCAATGAATCTTCATTCTTTTTAGACAAGCCAGTATATTTTGGTTGGGGAGATGAAGGGAAAAATGGAATTTATGCAGATATAGCCAGGGAGATTTATTATCAATATAATCTTGAATATACCCCGATTTACAATCCTGATTTTGATATGAACGAGTTTTATCACCCTAGAAGAATAAATTTTATACATAATGATGATGAAAATGTAAGATCATTATTAAATGATTTTTACAATCTTGTTTTCCAAGAATAACAAAAAAAAGGTATTGTCAAAATGACAAGTAATGAAAAATACTATTTATTACAATAATCTATTATTTCCTTTATATTTTTTTTATCCGTAAAATCAACGATTTTTCCATAGGTTTCCAGAAATTCCTTGTTCTCTTCATTCATTTTTTCTGCTCCTTTTATTAATATCATTTTTCTCATCATACCCATCATTATTCTATGTTTAAAACTTAACTTTTTATAGTTAATGTAACCTCTCAAATAAAATACTTTAATATTTTCAAATACGTTATTTGGCGTATTTTTTTTCAGCCTTGATTTTACAGAATTTATGTTTTCTTCTTTACTGTAATCAGCTAAACCACAGGTAAATATAATTAATTTTTTATTTTTAATTTTTTCATAATTATCTATAAGCAAATTTAGCCCTTTTATGTTTCCAGCATATAATCCGCCTCCTAAAATTATAATGTCATAATCATATAATTGATTATACCTTACATCATTTATGTCAAAAAGGTCTCCTTTTAATTCTTCTGCAATCCATTCTGCATATTTTTTAGTTGACCCATAAATTGTAAAATATAAAACCAAAACTTTAACCATTTTTCCCTCCAGATAGCAATCTACTGCAACGCATTTTCTACTGCCTTTAATATAGCCTTGCTACTTGCTGTCGCTCCGCTTATTGTATCAATTTCTAGGCTTTGCTCTTCAATTATGCCTTGAGTTATTATTTCCGCCCTTTTTCCTATTTTGGAACTAGTATGCTGAATTATCCTTATTTCAATTATGTTATTATTTTCAACCGTTACATCCAAAGTTACCCTAACCGGTGTTCTAGAGACTGAATAATGTCCACGATACACCCCGTTAGTTTTATCGCTTATATCAGGCAAAAAAGCCCTAATCTCTGCAAAAGACGATGTATTGCATGAAACAATTAATAACATGATTAAAAATAGGTTGAAAACATAAAAAACTCTCATAAAAATATCCTGTTAATATTTTTTAATTGCAAGCCTCAGGCTATAATCATTGTACCTTTTATACCTTATTTATCACTTTATGTCAATGTATTTACACCAGAATATTTAAATTACTATCATTTTTCAAGGAATTGGGCAATTACGCATAGACGTTCAATGTTGGCGATGTATTTGCAGCCCGAATAAGGGCTTGCGTAGCAAGACCAAGGCTAAAAAATGTGGGTGGAGCATGGTGCGAGAGCGAGTGTAGCAATACTTTTATTCAAAATTTGAAGATTCTATATAATATTCAAACCCAGCATCTTTTATAACTTTTATGGTTTCATCTATACCATCCCCATCGGTGGTTAAATAACCTGATGCAAAGACAGAATCAACAACACAAAACAACTCTTTTTCCCAGCCCTTAAGATATACTTCTCTTCCAGCGGCACATCGTATATCGGATTTTGGTAATAATAATCTTGTAAGACATAAAATTTTAAGACAATATTCAGCAGTTAAATAAGCCGTATCAGAATTTTCAAGCGGTGTGCCTTTTATCGGTATTAGAAAATTTATAGGAACTGCTTGTGGATTTATTTCTTTTATTGAAAAAACCATATCCACAATATCCATTTTTTCTTCTCCCAGTCCAATTATACCACCACAACATATTTCAAATCCAAGGCTTTGAAGCATTTTAATATTGTCTATTCTTTCTTTATATGTGTGAGTAGTGCATATATAAGGATAAAATCTTTCGCTTGTATTGAGATTATGGTTAATTCTGTCAACTCCGGCTTTTTTTAATATTTCCGCCTGATCGAGTGTTAATAGCCCTATAGAACAGCATATTGGTGTTTGTGTTTCTTTTTTCAATTTTATTATTTGATTTGCAAATTCATTGATTTCAGTATCACTAAAACGAATGCCACTTAATCCCAAGCAGTGTCGTGCAAGACTATTATCAAGCACTAAATTCCCGTCTTTTAATATTTTTTCAGTAGACACAAGTGAATACTTTTTTATATCCACTTTTGATAATATTGATTGGGCGCAGTAAGCACAATTTTGTGTACAATTTCCACTACGAACATTTGTAAGCAATTGAATCCCAACTCTATTTCCTTTATATTTTTTTCTTATAGAATAAACAATATTCAATAATTCAGGCAATTCATCATTTTTCAAGTTCAATATTGACAATGCTTCCTCTCGTGTCTCTATATTCATTTATAACCTCATTATATATGCTATACAATATTCCAGCGTTCCTTGTTTGGGCGTTGGGATTTTTGAAATAATTATTTTACTTCGTATGTTTCCAAATACACTTTATCGTTACAAGCTATTCCGGCAGTTTTTACAATTTGCAAAGGCAACCGAAGAGCATGACTGTTCCCTCATTTAGTAACTACTGTGGTTGTCATATATACAGAATACGCACAATGTAGATACAAGTCAATCGAATAATTATTTCAAAAAAACCAGAATTTCCACTTGACTTATTGTACTAGTTCAATTATGATTGTATTAGGTAATTAGTACAATATGAGGAGGAGATGTCATGACAGTAGTTAAAGCGGAAAATGTGGTAAAAGATTATGGCCTGAACGGGCAGACGGTTCATGCCTTGCGGGGGGTAAGCCTGGAGTTCCAGGGCGGGGAATTTGCCGCTATTGCCGGGCCTTCCGGCAGCGGAAAATCGACTTTTCTCCATTTGGCTGGCTGTTTGGACACTTTGACGGGCGGAACCATGCTGGTGGGCGGTCAGGACATGGGAAAAATGTCCAGAAAACAGCTTGCTTTGCTGCGGCGGCACAGCATTGGCTTTATTTTCCAGGCCTACAACCTTATTCCTGTGCTTACGGTTGAGGAAAATATTTCTTTCCCCTTGAGCTTGCTGGGCGTTCCTCCCAAAGAAATCAAGGAACGAACCGCAAAGGCGCTGTCTGACGTGGGTCTTGACGGCATGGAAAAACGGCGTCCCAAGGAAATGTCCGGCGGCCAGCAACAGCGGGTGGCAATTGCGCGCGCTCTGGTTAAAAAACCCGCCTTAATCCTCGCTGACGAGCCGACGGCAAATCTGGACTCCACGATTGGCAGCGAGATACTTGCATTGATGCTGGCCCTCAATAAATCCGAAGGAACAACGTTCATTTTCTCAACTCACGACCAAATGGTAATGGACTATGCCCGCCGCCTTATCCGCATCAGGGACGGTCAAATCGAAAGCGACGAGGTAAAAGCATGAACAGGATAAATTTATTCGCATATTTATCACACAGAGACACGGAGACACAGAGGTTTAAGAAAATGAAAAATGATACATATATGTTGCTTTTCATCCTTCATTTCTCATTCCTAACTCTTCCTTTGTGTCTCTGTGTCTTTGTGCCTTTGTGTGAGATTTTTTCCAGGAGGTATTTATGAAGCTTTTTGGTTTTTTACATAGCGTTTGGGAACTGAAAAAAATTGCCATGCGTAATCTGGCGAGGCATAAAGTTAAGACATTACTCACCTCGCTGGCGATCATGGTCAGCGTGGCGGTATATATTTTTCTGAACAGCTGGCTGGGCGGTATGGCCATAGAATCCCGCAGAAATATTGTCAATTTCGAGATGGGGGCGGCAAAACTGCAAACAAAACTCCACTTTGAGCGGTTTGACGAAATGCCCAGTTACGAGACATTTGCCGATTGGGAGATGTACCGGGAAGCTCTTTCCAGAGAAGGCTATGTAAGTGCGCCGCGTTTTGTTTTTAACGGGACTTTATTTTCGGAAACCGCTTCCGCACCCATCCTGTTTCACGGGGTGGATCCGGTGTTTGAAGCGGAAACCATGCGCTATGTCAACTATGTTGATTTTGGGCGCTGGGTACAGAGCGGCAGATTTGAAATTGTCCTGGGGACAGTGGCTGCGGAACGGCTGCGGATAGGTATCCCCACTCGGCCTTTACGGCTGGATCTGGAAGCGTTAATCGCCGTTGCAGCAAGAAACCTGGCTGATGCGGATTTTATCCGTTCGCTGTACGATGTGGCGCCGACTTTTACTGATTTTTTCTCTCCTGAGTTAGTGCATATCCAGGGCAATGAGCGGATGATACTCCGCAGAAATGTCCCTCAGACAGAACTGGATCGCTACTGGAATTTAATTGCCGCCACAAGCCGTAACGATGTGCAGATCAACGCGGTTATTGATATAAAGGCAGTGCCGGAAACGATCAGGTTCCACCGCTGGGAAAACGAGCTTATGCCCGCGCTTCGTCCCGAAGACAGAGCGATTGTGCAGGCTGCTTATGAGTACAGTGAATTTCTGGAAATATGGGATTTGATTGAAGAAGACGAGGAACAGCTCAGCCTGATTCTTGATGCCATGATCCGGGCTGGTTATGCCGGAGCGGTGCGCCATGTAAACCAGTTGATGAATGTAACGGTGGTAGGCATCATTAATTCTCCTGCCCCGCTGCCCAACGGCAATACCGCTTACATCCCCCTGGATGTGCTGCAGGACGATGCCGGCATGGCCCTTGAAGGTGCAGTAACGGAACTGGTAATTCGCGAACGGAGCGCACCCAATACACGGCTGCCGGGAAACAGTGAAAGCACCGCGGCCATTACCGCCGCGCTGGAACGGGGCCTGGCTGGAATGGGGCTTTCCCTTCCTGACGAACTGGGAGTTTTTGCCTGGGTAGATTACATGGCCGATTACTTTGGCTACGAAGCAATCCAAACCGGCGCACCACAGGTTTTGGCCTTTTTGTTATTCATCCTTTCATTCCTGGGAATTTCCAACACTATCCTGATGGCAATAATGGAACGAACGAAGGAGACCGGGATGATGCGCGCCATGGGCATGACTGACAAACAGATGATCATGACGTATATGCTGGAGGCAGGTTTTATCGGGTTCATAGGATCGGTGCTGGGAATAATACTGAGCATTATTGTCAATGCTCCGGTAGTGGATCCCGGTATAGATTTTACTGCCATGGCGGACATAATGGAAGGCGGCATTGGCTTCCGTACAACCGGCGTTTTCCGCAGTGTATGGAATATTCCGTTAATCATCGGGACAGGGATAGCAGCAACACTTATCGCATCCTGTATGGCTTTTTTCCCAACCCGCAAAGCGGTGAAGATGGCTATTACCGATAGTCTCAGATTCGAATAAAAGGATAATTATATGGCAAATAACAAACAGGGTGGTACGGGCAGCCTTATTAAAATTGCGTACCGAAATATTTGGCGGAACAAGAGGCGGACGGCTTTTTGTTTTTCCGCAGTGGGAATAGCGGTATTTTTTATCGTGATCTATTCATCATTGATAGACGGGATGACCCAGAGTATTAACGACCTGGTGCAGGTCTTTGAGTTTGGCCATGTCCGGGTAGTGTCCGCCGGTTATGAAGCGGAGCAGGAACTTATGCCTGTCTGGCATCCGGTGGCGAACGGAACAAGCTGGCGGGAACTGGCTGCATCAATTCATCAGGAAATTCCCGGAGTACGCGCAGTCTTTCCGAGAATCGCCGCTTACGCCACATTGCAGGAAAGTACGATTAAACATGCGCTGCTGTGGGGACTGGATATCGAAAGAGAAATGGATTTGTCTCAAGGTGGGAACAATTTTAACCTAACCCGGAGAAACGACGGCCTTGTGGCAGGCGCATGGCCGGAGTCCGGAAGAAACCAGGTCGCTGTAGGGCATGTCTTTGCAGAAAAATCGGGGCTTCGTATCGGCGACCAGATTCCGCTGCGAACCACATCAGCCTGGTTTTCTGACAGTTTCTGGAGGCCGGTTATCTCTGGGATATTCGACTTTGATTATATCAAGTACGACGAGCAGGTCATTATCGCCGATTTCGATCGGCTGCAGAGCCTTCTCGTACTGGGTGAAGGCACTCAATCGCTGGTAGTATTCCTTGATGATGACCGGCAGAGCACTTACGCCGCCGCCAGGATGCAGGGCCTTTTGGGAGAGGAGAATGTCGTCAGCGACTGGAATGACAATTACTGGGTCGCAGTGATGAAAATGGTCATACCAATTTACACGATAGTATTTTTGGTGTTTCTCATTGTCGCCAGCTTCCTCATAATCAATACCGTTGTGATGATAATCCACGAGCGTATCAAAGAAATTGGCATGATGGGATGCCTTGGCATGAGCCGGAGCGAGATTGTAAAAGTGTTCTTTTTTGAATCATTGTTCCTGGCAGCATTTGGTGCATTATGCGGTATTATCATCGGAGGGCTTATTTCCGGCATTGGTCAATATTACCCCATTCGCATGGGAGACATGTACGGAAACACATTTGCCGAAATGCCCATGAGCAATTCCATTTTCTTTCAGTTTAGTTTTGGCAGGCTGGCAATGGCCTGGCTTCTGGGTGTGGCCGTTGCATCGGTATTCACGTTAATTCCATCGCTTAAAAGCGCGTTCGTCGAACCAGTTGAAGCGTTGAGAAGATAGGAGGTATGGTATGAAAAATAATTTATTGGTAGTTGTGTTATGGGCTGTAGTGGCTGGCGTTGTGTTTCCCCAGACTGCTATCGAGATTTTGCGGCGGGTGGATAACAATGATGTTTTCCAGACCATTCAGTACGAAGGGGAGATGCTTATTGAGCATAACAACCGGCGGGTGGTACGAACCATGAATGCCTGGGCAAGGGGAAATACCGACAGCTTCATAGAATTTACGAATCCCGAAGACCGGGGAACCAGGTACCTGCGGGCAAGGGGCAGGCTTATGGTGTATTCGCCCGACCTTGAAGGGGTAATGCTTATTTCCGGTCACATGCTGCGTGAAGCCATGATGGGTTCGGACATGTCGTACGAAGATGCCATGGACAATGAACCGCTCTCTACCCGTTACACTCCGGTTATCCTGCGTACCGAAACCCACAACGGCCGCCCCGCCTGGGTGCTGGAATTGACCGCCCTGTCACGCACAGAAAGTTATCCCATGCGCCGACTCTGGATTGATCAGGAAAACAACGACCTGCTGCGGACAGAACTTATTGCGCTCTCAGGGGCAACACTCAAGGAGTTCAATCTTTTACGCGTGGAAGTAATCGGCGGCAGACGTTTCCCGGTGGAAATGGAAGTGCGGGATCGTTTGCGAAGAGGTTCCAGAACAGTATTCACTATGAAGAATGTCATTCTGGACAGACCCATTGCTGACTCGATCTTTACTGAGAGGAATTTGAGACGTTAATTCGATAATTTTCACACGGAGAAATATATTATGAAGCGAATAACTATATTTTATATTTTGGCTATTTGTTGCAGCTTGCACATTTCAGCTCAGGGATTGAATTTCTCCGGGTTGCTGGACTCGACAGTTTCGTTTAACGCAGGTGCGGGGGATTATCCGAATTTCTCTTACGGCATAGAAGAATATGCCAATATCCGTATGCAGGCAAGGATTCGGGACAGTGCGCGGTTTGACGGCGCGTTTAATTTTATCGCCGCCTCCGGAGATTATGCTTTGGCTGTGAATCAGACAGCAGAAATGGCAGACCTCATGGGCATTACAAACTCCGGCATTGCCCTGACATCTTTTGCCGGAAGTGAAAATTTTATAGCGGCGATTGAGCTTGAACGCATCCACTTCCGGCTGAACTTTGAGACATTTGATTTAGACGGCGGTCTTATGCGGATGCCTTTCGGTTATGGACAGGTGTGGAAGCCTTCGGATTTCCTCAATCCGCCCAATCCCCTGAAACCCGATGCACGCCCCCGCGCCGTTTTGGGAGCAGTCCTTACCTGGTTTCCCGTCGATGATCTTAAACTCCTCGGATTTGGCGCAGCCCCCCGTGATCCTTTTTCCGGCGGGGGCGGCGGGCTTATGGGCATTTCAATGGATCAGCATTGGGAAAAAGCAAGCCTCCAGGGCCTGTACTCATTTGAATCGCCGCAGGGCGGCTCAATGCAGGGGATTCACCGTATTGGATTATCCGTTAAGGCCGATCTGGAAATAGGGCTGGTGATGGATGCGCTGTATGCCTACAACCATGAAGCAAAAACCGGACTGGATGGCTTGTCTTTCAGCGCAGGAGTTGACTATTCTTTTTTTGGCGGAGACTTAATCGTCCTTGCCGAATACCTGTACAACGGCGCACGTTCGTCAACCGCAGCCGGGTATGGCGGCGGTTTTTCCAATGAGCATTATCTGTATTCAGGTTTTACCTGGCGTTTTAATGATTTTACCAATGCCGGCTTTGCCCTCATTGCCTGTTTTGACGATGTTTCTTTCACTCCTATTATCAGCGCAAGCCATGAGTTGTTTCAGGGGGCGATTGTAAGTTTGTCGGCACAGATTCCCCTTGACCGCGACTTATTTTCCGGCGATGGAAATCGAGGTGAACTAGGTCCCCTGCCGCCGGATCATCTCCAGCCGTTACTGCCAATAAACGGGCAGCGCATAGGCAGTTATTTCAACTGCACGGTGAAACTGAGGCTGCGGTTTTAGGTGCGGCGGCACAGATTCTACCTGATAACCGGAAAAACAATGTCTGCCGTTTCTTCCGGGGTAAAAGTGTGCATTGTAAAAAATTGCCATTGCCTTGCAACGTATTTATGACGGCCTGCGCCAACAGCAATATTGTTCTGGTTTAATCCGCCCCATTGTGTATTAGGTTTCCAGTAGTCGGCGCCGATTGAAACAAGATATTTTGGATTTTGGCTGCTTTTTCCTCCGATTAACCGTGCCTTGCATACAACTAAAATTCCTTTGATATTGTATGAATCTATATTTTGCATCCCGCTTCTTGGCCAAAAATGAAAATTAAAACCGGAACCGGCTTGTACAGAAATTCCGCCGTCATCTTCATCGCGTATATCAGCCGGTTTTGAGACATCGTTTACAAAATCTTCAACATAGGCTGCTCCGGAAATTTTATCATTGCCGCCGCCGCTTATTTGAATCCATGTATTATTTTGCTGAAGTATCCATAGTTCCATGTCCTTTAAATGCACGCGTATATCCGGGAAAACTGTATCAGCGTTTGGCAAAGTTGCATCTGCATATACCTGACCCCATGCAATGATTTGTGTAAAGTCTTCCGGCGGATACGGTCCCTTTGCCCATTGATTCATGTTTGGCTGCCACCAGCTATACGAACCATGATACCAGGAATAGGTAGTGGGTACGCCGGCAGGATGCCCGTCGTTTGGAAGAACCATGTCGTTTATGATGACTTGACGGTTGAGCACTAATTCATCTTTATTTCGGAGGTCATCTTGCAGGGAACAACTTCCCAGAATTACGGTGACAGCCAGAAAACCCGATATCATACCTGAAATGTTATTTTTCATATATTAAGCGTTTACTATTGATATCTGCCCGTATAGCCGAGTTGATTGAGTCTTGCCTGGGATGCCAGACCAAGCCGTGAACAGCCCTCAAATGCACTAGACGCGATATTGAGGGTTGTAATTGTATTAGGAATCGTAATAATGGTGAGGGCGGAATTTCCGCTGAAAGCGTCTCCACCGATGTTCCTGATAGTGGAAGGAAGGGTAACGCTGGTTAATTCTGCGCAATCCTGAAAGGCTCCCCACCCAATTTCCGAAACACCTTCGGGAATGACGATAGTTCTTAGATTTGATCCGCTGAATGAACCGCTGGGTATTACCGGGATATGTGCCGGCCAGTTAAATGAAACAAGGCCGCTTCCGGAAAATACGCCAAAGCCAATTGAAGTAACATTGTCGGGAATGGTGATTGAGTTAAGAGATGCGCATCCAGAGAACACCCATTCTTCAACACTTGTCAGGCTTTGGGGAAGCGTTACCGTTGTTAAGGCTGTACAATCGCTAAACAGTCCTGCAGGAAGCGCCGTAATCCCTTCGGGAATTATAACAGATTCAATCCCGCAGCCTGAAAATGCATGCTCTCCTATTTCAGTAACAGTGGATGGAATAGATATTGAAGTCAGGGAAGATGTAATATTAAATGGGATTGGCGGATTCCATTCTCCATCCCTCTCATCCCACCGGTTAGAGAAGGGGTGATCCCATATATCCCACCGGAAAGAGGTTTGAGCAAAGGCATAGTCGCCAATTTTGGTAATACCTTCGGGTATAACCACGCTGGTAATTTTATATTCTACGTTTACTTCCACCAGGCGGTTTCCGGACAGGGCCATGTTCACCGTATACACGGCTGTATCCAGTATTCCTCTTCTGTTGATAGGAACAGCTTGATTATTTTCCGCCTGAACCTGTTGTATAGGTATTCTGCTTAATTCCAGGTTTCCGGCGCTAAAAGCATAGGGGGCTATTTCTTTTACCGGAAAGTCTTCGATTACAGCGGGAATGATAACCCTTGTTCCCGTCCCTCTGTAGCCGGTTATAACCACACCATCATTGGTACTGTTAAGCGTGTAGATTAAGTCCTCTGCCGCCTGCGCCAAAATCGGAGTACATAAAGCTGCTATTATACACATGGTAAAAATGGATATTCTCTTCATTCATTCCTCCTCAATACTTATTTTTTACTTGAATGTTTCTTTTGTCAAGCATAACGGAATCAGGCAGTTCAATGTACCGGAATGGCTTCCAGCCTGACGTGATTCCTGCTTGCCCCTTACCCGTTTTCCTCATCCATCATTTTCAGCAGATCCCGGATTTCGGCGGCACGTTCGTATTCTTCTTTTTCCACGGCATCGTTAAGCTGTGTAAAAAGCCTGCTGCGTTCATCGTCATGAGGAGAAATATCGCTTGTTATTTCGTCATTGTTTTCCAATGCATCAAGAAAAAAATCCAGAGGAATGCCGGTTGATTTTACAATTTCCGATGAGATAAAAATGGGACACTTGCAGCGTGTTACAAGGCCAAATGCGTCAGACGGACGGCTGTCCAGTACGAGAGGTTTACCGGCGGTATATGTGCCGCCGGTAATGACAAGCTGTGCGTGAAAAATGTTGTCTTTCAGATCATGGATTTCAACGCGATTTAATGTAAGGCCCTGGCTGTCAAGCAGTGTGAGAAGCAGGTCGTGGGTCAGCGGGCGGGGAAGGCTAATGCCTTCCTTGCCGATAAGAACTGACTGAACTTCGAGCTGGCCGACAAAAATCGGCACTGCAACATTTTTATTCAGGGGACGCAGCAGAACCGCATATCCTTCTTTCGTCTGAACAATAGTCCATATTTCGGCAGGCAGAATTTTTTTCATTGATTACCTCAGCTAATGTGATCGGCCAGACCGGAAAGCAGTGTAAAACCGGCAGCGGAAAATAATGTGCGGGCTTCGGCAATCAGCGCCCTGCCCCGCTCTTCGGCTTCGCCGAGAACTCCGGCAGCAAGAAGCGCCTGCATCAGTTCTTCCGCTTCCGGCACGCCGGCACCGCCGCTGCGTGCTGCGGTAAAACAACGGCTGATCATTTTCTGCTTCTCCGGCCAGCGGTGCAGAAACAGCAGCACCGGCAGACTCTTTTTCCCCTCCGCCACATCGTCGCCCCGTTTTTTCCCGGGCAAACCCGTAGTCAAATTCTTCACATCATCCAAAATCTGAAACCCTACACCGAGTTTTTCCGCTGCCTCAGCAAGCCCCTGCATTTGATCTGCTCCGGCAGCAAGCGCTCCCAACTCTGCAGCAAAACGGGCAAGGCAGCCGGTTTTTAATGCACACATGATGTGGTATTCCTCAACAGAAGGGATGATGTCAAAATTTCTGTGCCAAAAAATATCGATTGCCTGTCCTAAATGCAGTTTGCGTATATATGCTGCCCACAACGAATATGCTTGTGCTCTAAGCTTATAATCGCTTTCTGCCCAGACATCAATGCAGGCAAGGGGCAGAAAGTACAGGAAACTCCCTGAATTAATTGCCGTATCAACACCGTACATGCAATGTACTGCCGGTTTTCCCCGGCGTTCATCGGCATTGTCTTCAATGTCATCGTGGATAAGGCTGGCTGTATGACACAACTCAACAAGCGGGGCAAGCGGCAGAGATGCATCTCCGCCGCCAAGCGCTTCGCACACCAGGGTCATCAACAGGGGCCGCCAGCGTTTGCCTCCGCGTGCAAGCAAATCCCGGCAAGGCGCAGTTAGCTCTTTCATCAACTGCGGCTGCAAACTGCCTGTAAGACCGGGAAACACTTCCGATACCCAGGGGATCCCGTTATTATTTGAGGAAGCCGGATTTTCCGGCAGCCAGCGATTAAGTACTGTTTCTATTTTTTCCAGCCTGCGGGTATACTGTTGATCCATAGTTTCAGTATATATTCAAGTAATGGCAGATTACAAGAAACCAGACCATTGGCAGCTTAAAGCACGGCAGGAAGGATACCCTGCCCGCTCGGTGTACAAGCTTAAAGAGATGGATGATAAATTCGGCCTCATTAAATCCGGACACCGCGTCCTGGATCTGGGAGCGGCGCCGGGAAGCTGGAGCCTGTATGTCCTGCGAAAAAAAAACGGCATACGGTTGGTTTCGGCGGACATTTCCCCCCTTTCGCGACAGTATGACGGAGGTTTGTTTGACGGCGGTAATTTCCATTTCATTCAGGGCGACATTACCGCCCCTGCTGTCCGTGATTCTATTTTTGCTCATGGTCCCTACAATGTAATTCTCAGCGATGCTGCGCCGGCAACGACGGGTAACCGGTTCGTGGATACCAGCCGCTCGCTGTACCTTGCCGAAGCGGTTACGGCCTACGCCGAACACGCCCTGACAGCCAACGGCAATCTTGCAATTAAACTGTTCCAGGGCGGTGATACATCAGAACTGCTCAAACACATGCAGACTTTGTTTAAATCGGCAAAAAGTTACAAACCCACAGCCTGCCGCAGCGATTCCTTTGAGATGTATTATCTGGGGCTGGCACGCAACGATAACAGACAATCTTTTGCTCCTGTAGACACACATGATTCAATGCCGTAATGTAAAAACAATGGAAACCGAAGAAAATCACAACGGGAAATACCAGACCCGCTCGTCAACATCTTCCCTTCTCCGCCACGGATCAACTCTGTCACTGCTGACCCTTGTTTCGCGTGTTTTGGGTCTGATGCGTGAAATGGCCAAGGCTGGATTTCTGGGTACCACTGCCCTGTCTGATGCTTTTTCCGTTGCTTTCCTGCTGCCAAACCTGTTCCGCCGGTTATTTGCAGAAGGATCTATGGCCGTTGCCTTCATTCCTACGTTAAAAGAATATTTATTGGAAAATGATAAACAAAAAAACCGTGAATTTCTTTCTTGTATTTTTACATTCCTGACATTTATTGTGACCCTTGTGGTCATGGCGGGAATACTGGCGGCGCCGCTGCTTGTCCGGCTTTTTGGCATGGAAGAATTTGACGAAGCAGTACTGTTAACAAGAATAATGTTTCCGTTTTTGGCTTTTATTTCCATCGCCGCCCTGTTTCAGGGAATACTCAACAGCCTGCACATTTTTACCCCGTCAGGCCTTGCGCCGATTTTATTAAACATTGCAATAATACTCTGTGCCTATTTCCTCAGTCCCTTTACTGCAAACCCCGCACGTGCAATGGCGTACGGCGTTCTTGCCGGCGGCTTTCTGGGGGCGGCAATACAGCTTCCCTTTGTGCTGAAAAACGGGCAGCGCTTTTTTTTCGCCCCTCTGAAACGGGCTTTTACCAATCCCGGTACCCGCAAAGTAATCCGGCTTATCGGACCGACAATTATCGGGATGGCGGCTTATCAGCTCAATGACCTTGTTTCAGCCGCGCTTGCCGGTAATGCCGGAGAAGGCGTGGTATCAAGCATGCAATACTCACTGCGGCTGCAGGAATTGATGCTCGGTGTGTTTGCCGTATCCATCGGGACGGTGCTGCTTCCCAATCTTGCCGAATATGCAAAATCATCGCAATGGGAAATGTTCAATGAACGGTTACTTTCGGGAATATACATTATTACCCTTATTACCATTCCCGTTACTTTTTTTTCGATGACTCAAGGTGAAGTGTTGATTCGCCTGCTGTTTCAGAACCGCAGTTTTGATGAAACATCGGTAACACTTACATTGTCTGCATTTACTTTTCATATGCCCGGCCTTTTCTTCATTGCACTCAACCGCATTTTAGCCCCGGCATTTTATGCGCAAAGCGACACAAAATCACCGACTCTTGCAGGTGTGATAACATTCACAATAAACATAATTCTCGCAGCCGTTCTCGTCCGCCATTTCCGGGGCGCGGGCATAGCGGCCGCACTCAGCATCGCCAGTGCGGGAAACACCGTCATACTATTTATATTCCTCAGACGGAATCCCGACATCAACATCGGCCCCGCCCTGCGATCCGTTTTATTATACATGCTGAAACTGCTGGTATTATCCGGCATTGCCGCAGTGCCGGTGTATTTTCTCACCCCCTGTCTGCTGGAACTGTTTGCCGGCAGGGGACGTGTCATTGCATACGGCATCCCTCTGGCAATTAACGCTTTTGTTTTTGCCGCACTGGGAATTATCCTGCTCGTGCTGACCAAAGACCGGCAGCTTACAGCGCTGCTGAGAGCGATGCGGGGAGATAGGAAAGTCAGGAATTGAGAATTGAGAGTGCTGTTGTTTGAGGGCTTTACGTGATTTCTTTCAAGGCGGTGTTTCTTAACTTTTTAATTTGTTACCGGATTCATTTAACTTTATAAATTATTTCATCGCCGTGAATGCCAACCAACTGCTGGCTTCGCGGGTCTATCATTACGTTCATTTCCTCAAGGGGAATAGCTCCCAGAAGAACTTCGGTTGCCCCCGGTAGAACAATTGCATGGGTAACGGCAGGACGATCTTTCCAGTAAATCATTACCGGTTCGGTGAATTGACACATTTCGCCATAATTATTGGCCAGGCCAACACGACGTTCTCCAATCACTGTTAGCCCCAACTCCTGCCGCATGGCTTCGTTAATTACGAGCGTTTCTGCTCCGGTGTCGACCATAGCCAACACCTTTATCTGGCGGACTTCTCCCTCCTGGATGATACCACGAACACTATTCCCGACATCCGTAGCATTTTTTAAGGTGATGTTTTCATACACTAATCCCATTATATATTCTCCTGTCTGTAACAATATACGAAAAAACACCAGATTCGGCAAGGAAATTCACCCCTTGTTTACTCCATATAATTCACAGTACATTAAAGTATGTTACTCTTACGGATAAAAAGAACCATGCCGGTAACTCTTCTTGGCACGTTACTGGTATTGTTTATCTGTACCGGGTATCTCCCTCCGGCTGCGAAAATTACAGAACGGGCAACGCCGGAAATTGCAATTGCCTCTGCGCCTCAGAAAGACTATCTAACCATAGTAGCTGTTGGAGATAACCTCATCCATCATCCCATTTTTCTTGCCAGTTTTACAGACGGTGCGTACAACTTTCATTATATCTTTGACCATATCAGGGACTACATACTGCCTGCGGATATTGCGTTTATCAACCAGGAAACTATCCTGGGAAATGAAGCATTGGGATTCTCCGGCTATCCGCGCTTTTCTTCGCCGCCTGAAGTGGGTACTGCAGTGGTAGCGGCAGGTTTTAATGTGATCAACTTTGCCAACAATCACGCATTGGACAGAGGGGCGGCGGGTGTCATGTCCAGCATTGAATATCTTGACAACTATGACCACGTGTATCACCTGGGCATACACCGCAGTGCGCATGAGCGTGCCAACCGCCGGGTTGTTCTGGATATAAGCAATATCACCGTTGGTTTTCTTGGCTACACATTCAGCACGAACGGCATTCCTTTTCCTGCAGGCAGATCCTACCTCGTATCCATGATAGACCAGACAACAATGGCGGCGGAAATAAACGCGCTGCGCCCCCATTGCGATTACCTTGTCGTATCCATGCACTGGGGTGAGGAATACAATCTGAACTTCAACAGGGAACAGGAACGGCTTGCCGCTTTCCTTGCCGAACACCGGGTTGATCTGGTCATTGGCCATCATCCCCATGTGCTGCAGCCCATGAGAATCATTACCCGGCCCGATGGCAACCCCATGCCGGTGTTTTATTCCCTGGGCAATTTTCTGTCCTCCCATGCCCGCTCTACCAAAGAAGCGCTTTTGGGCGGAATAATGTATGTGAAGATTGCCAAAACCGGAACCCCTTCCGGCGGTGAAATCATCCTTGAAGAAACAGGTCTCATTCCCATAATCACCCACTTTGAAGCGGCTCGCCACCCGGAGGTGGGGCGTACCAATTTTGGCATTTACCCGCTGCATGTTTACACCGATGCACTGGCAGCGCAGCACTGGCGGCGGGCACAGGGCGACAATGAAATGAACGTGAATTTTTTTATGAATTTATCGCGGGAAATGTTCGGCCCCGCCCTGATTACCAGAAATGTTTTTGAGTTGGCAGGGCGTTAATGTGTCAATATGTAAAGTTGTATTCTCAACCTTCATGATTTATACTATAAACGATGATAGATTATGACAAATTTGAAAAATCACTCAAAAACTTGGAATCACAGATTCGGAATTACCGGAATGCGGTGAATAGACCGGAGTTAAAAGAGATTGACCGGGAAGCTATTTCTGAGTCTGTGATTCAACGATTTGAGGTTTGTTATGATTGTCTCTGGAAAGTCTTAAAACGCTATTTACATGAGACCATGGGCATTCCCGAACTGCCCAACAGCCCAAAACCGTTATTCCGTATTGCTTTTGAAAATCAGCTTTTTTCGGCAATTGAGCAGTGGTTAGTGTATGCCGATGCGCGTGTAGATACGTCTCATGATTATTCCGGAGAAAAAGCACAAGCAACTATTGATAATGTCATAGTATTTGCCCGTGATGCTGCAGCGCTTTACCAAAAAATAACAGGGAAATTATGGAATGAAAACAGAAGTTGACATGAATCCTCGCGATAAAGAAATTCTTTTTTTCAATCTGACGAAGTATCTGCCTCATACTTCTGTCTGGGCCCATGGCTCAAGGGTAACGGGAGAAGCCAAACCCTGGTCTGATCTGGATTTAGTAGTTTTTACCGGAACGCAAGATACATACCAACTGTCATTATTAAAAGAAGCCCTTGAGGAATCAAACTTATCTTTCCGGGTAGAACTCCTTGAATGGGACAGCTTACCGGATAATTTTAAAACGAATATTACTGCTTCTCATGCAGTAATTGTCTGAGCAATCTCCTACTTGGGAAAGTTTATCAAAGGCCGCCTGTGCTGTGTGTTCTGATCCTGAACCGGCATGGACGGCGGGACTAATGGCACTGAGGGCGGTTTTTCTGTTTTTTCTGGTTTAAGTGCGGTTTTTTTTGTAGTAACCGGTTTCTTAACTGTTTTTGTACCGGTTTTTGGGGAAGCTGCCGGCTTCTTTGCTGTCTTTGCAGTTGATTTCTTGGGTGTTGCCGGTTTCTTTGCTGCCTTTGGAGTGGCTTTTTTAGTTGCAGCCGGTTTTTTTGCTGTTTTTGGTGTAGTTTTTTTTGGTGCAGCAGTCTTTTTTACCGCTGTTTTTGGAGCGGCAGTTTTTTTTGCGGTCTCGGAAGCTTTTTTTATATTTTTTTGTGTTTTCTGTTGTGCTGGTTTAGCGGTAGCTTTCCGCATATTTCCCCCTAATGTAAAAGTGTTGTTATGTATTATAACACATAATATTATAAATGGCTACAATTTTTTTGCATGAAATAACACGCTTTTCCACTTCCATTTCAGGGGGCCAGCCTGAATCCGCTGTCGTAAACAGTGTTCTACTTGCGAAAAATCGCCGGAATCGAGTGTTTTCCCCATAAATTTGCCCCAACGGGAGTTTTCCCGGTCAAACCAGGCGTCTATGTCCCCTGAGCCGATAAGCCGTTCTTCCTGCTGCTCTATTGTTTCGGTTTTTACCTTGAAACCCTTCGAATCAAAGGCTTTTTGCAGATTTTTAAGATTCCAATTCCAGCCGTCTGGCTGTGAATCTGCGTTTTGTGAGAAAAAAGCGGTTTCCGCTTCACTAAGTTTAACTGATAATTCTTCATTGCCACTTGCTTCCATGAGGATGCGAGAAATGCGTTCGCCGAAACTGGGCGGCGAAAGCAGCATAACCAACACACCGCCGGTGGCAAGCAGGGGGTGCGCGGAAGATGCAATATCAAAAAAAGCTGTATCTTTTTGAAGATATTTTCGTGGTTCCCGAATCAGTATTCGGTCAAACACAGGAGAGGAAAACCATTCTGCTGCCTGGGCTGGGGAGAGCAGCAAGGCGGCATCCAGAACGGCAATTTCCGGTTGTTCGATTTTATCCAGCGCTGCCGAATAACGGAGCAGGGTTTCACGGGCTGTTTCACTGCCAACCAATGCCGCACTTAAGCCTTCGGGACAGCGGCGCAGGCTTTCCCACAGCAAAAGCCCGTCTTCTGCAAGGGGAATAAGCACCCGGTCATGCCGTGCCGGAGATGCTGCGTTAAACAGAGCGTTCCGGTCAGATAATAACAATGCACTTCTGCTTGATTCCAGACGCCTAAACCATCCTTCTCTCCCTTTTGCTGCTGCTGACCAGCTTAACAATTCCCCACCGGCGTTGTTGTTCTCGTCTCCTAATACAACAGCAGCCTGTAATTCCCGTTTTTGCAGTACTTCTTCGCGGATTTTTCCTTCGTAACCCACAATAGAGGGAATATAAAAAGTCCTGCCCCTCAAAGCAGTAGGGAGGTATTGCTGGGCAGCCCAATGGTTACGGTACGCATGGGGGTACATGTACCCTTCCCCGTGGCCAAACCCTTCCGCATCACGGCTTGCATCGCGCAGGTGGTTGGGGACTTCGGCATCTTCGCGGTCAACTTCTTTCCGCGCGTCAAAAAAGGCAAGGGTGGTATTGGACTTGGGCGCGGTAGCAAGGTACAGGCAGGCATGGGCAAGGGGAAAATTGCCTTCAGGAAAGCCGATGCGGTCAAACGCCTCAGCACAGGAAATGACGACAGACAGGGCGTGAGGATCAGCAAGGCCCACATCTTCACTGGCAAGGATGATCATACGCCGGAAGATAAAGCTGGGATCCTCTCCGGCCCGAACCATTTTTGCCAGCCAGTACAGGGCTGCATCAGGGTCGCTGCCCCGGACGCTTTTGATGAACGCGCTGATCGTGTCAAAGTGGAAATCGCCGTCTTTATCGTACAGTACAGCCCGGCGCTGAATGCTTTCTTCAGCGGCTTCCATGGAGATGTAAATTTCTGTGCCGGGGGGCGGGGGCCAGTGTGAGGGGCTTGTCTCTATGGCAAGTTCCAGTGCGTTCAGCAGGCTGCGGGCATCACCACCGGCAACTGCGACAAGATGCTCAAGTGCTCCCTCTTCGAAACTCACCATCCAGTTGCCGTAGCCGCGTTCTGTGTCGGCAATGGTTTTACGGGCAGTTTCCAGCAGGTCATCCGGTGTAAGCGATTTAAGCTGGAAAATTCGGCTGCGGCTAACCAGGGCGCGGTTCACTTCAAAGAAAGGGTTTTCCGTGGTTGCCCCTACCAGGATTACCGTACCGTTTTCTACCCAGGGCAGAAGGGCGTCCTGCTGCGCTTTGTTCCATCGGTGCACCTCGTCAACAAATAAAATCGTGCGCTTGCTGTACAGCCGGAAACGTTCATCAGAGCGGTCAATGGCGGCACGTATGTCTTTTACCCCGGAAAGTACGGCGTTAAGGCTTTCAAACGCAGCACGGGTGGTATTGGCAATAACCCGCGCAAGGCTGGTTTTACCGGTACCGGGAGGCCCGTAAAAAATGACAGAAGAGAGGCGGTCAGCCTGAATGGCACGCCGTAACAGCCGGCCCGGTCCAACAATATGGTCCTGGCCTATTATGTCCTCAAGAAAGCGCGGACGCATCCGGTCGGCAAGAGGGCGTGTTTCTGTATGGATGTTGTTACTCCCGGTATTTTCAGTGTGTCTTGCAGAAAAAAGTTCATCCATGAGAAGCGGCTAGTTTGTTTCTGCGTTCCATTGCGGCACTCCTGAAACATCCCGGTAAGACCATAAGCCTTCGTTCTGGGTAGAAGCGAAAAAGGTTCGCTTTACACTAACTTCTTCCGGTGCCTGGAGCAAATGGTTGATGGGGACAGGGCCTATTGTTGCTATATATCGATCGTTATGATCAACACTCTTTAGACGGGGGTATTCGTAACGAGCCAAATCGGTTTCCGTTATTCCGACTATTTTTAATGAATCATTATCGTCCAGATCAAATTCCACATAGCCGTTGGGAATGGATGATGCTGTGGAATGTACAAGGCTCCCCTGCCTTCCGGCAACAAGTAGTTTTTTACTAGAGTCACCGGGATTTTCCCACAAGGCAAGCGCTCCGGTAGCAAATCTGCCGGTAGCTACTGTTGTTTTATTTGATTCATGGTCGGTGTACTCTATCTGTTCATATAAATCGTTTAGAGTGTCCACTTTGTAGAGAGTCCCGCCGTTTCTTTCAATGGCAATTATTGTGTTATTGCTATCTTCCAACCGTATCATGCCCATGAATAAATGGTCTTTTTTCGAGGAACCGGGTTCAAGCCAAAAATCCAAATGGTGTACATGTGATTCGTTTATCGTTACGCCGCTGTCTAAAACAGATTCTTCAACCCGGAATATACCGCTCCCTCTGGTGCTTAAATAATGGCTGCCTCCCACGAAAGCAGTTCCTGAGAGCACCGCTGTTGCGCTTTTTAAAAGCCGGAATTCCAATACATGGTTATCGGGATCGGAATCGGAATCATCTTCATATAGATACAGAATGACAGAATTATTACTGCTGCCCACACCGGCACCGGCAAATAACCTCCCGCTGACAGGGTCTGAATATATGGTTTGAAGAGGATAACCGGAAGGATCAATGCGTGTCCACTCATCATCATCGCTGCCAATACGGGAAATTGTTCTGTTCGAACCGGTTCTGGTAGACCACAGAGCGTATAAGTAGTTTTCTGTAGCGGCAAGTTGAATGATCCTTTCTCCCGGCTGCGGAATCCGGTAATCTGCATTATTCCAGCTTGAACCTGGGTCCTGACCTTGAGGAGTGTTCCGGCCATAATTTCTTTTTGCATACCAGTTGAGTCTCTCTGATCCAACGTAAAGAATAGGAACTTTAATAATTTGGGGCGGCTCGTCCAGATGATATTCACGTTCAAATACCACCATATTGGAGGGAGTACCTTTTATATAGGCTTCTTTTAGGGCTGGTTCGGTGGAAATAGTGTAAAAAATGGGATCCTGGTTGCAAGAAGCGGTAACAAAGAGTACGACGATACATAAAAATAATGATTTAGTTTTCATAATATATCCTAAAAATGGTATCGGGCCGATAAAGTAAGGCCAAGAATGTTCGCATCTACATTTTTATTTAATTGTGAACCATCATCTTTTGGCCGCTGGGGATACCAGTTCCAATCCGTATTAATGCCAAATGACCAATCCGGGCTAAAGCGGTAATATGCTCCGCCGCCGCCTCTAAGAAAAAAACCTGTATAACTGAGGGTATTATAACGAATGGGAGCGAATCCAAGCACGGCATATAAAGGGAATTCCAAACGGCCAACCACAAACTGCCAGCCGGCCCGCATCCCGATAGGTATAAAATATACCATGTGGTTTCTCAGGGTAGAGTTGAATGTAAAACCAATTTCAGCACCAAAGAAAAGATTTGCATTTATAAAAAAGTTATAGGAAAGCGATCCGGTGCCGCCAACCGGAGGCTTAAAATTGTGATCTCTTTTTTCCCCATCTTTAAAAACAAAAAACAGGGGAAATACAGTCCCCGCTGTTATGGTAAAGATTTGATCTCCCTGGGAATACATTTCGGGAACGAATCCTTCCCAGTCTTCCATAGGGATGCTTTCGATGTAGCCTGGCTCCTCTTCATAATCATCATCTTCCTCTTCAGAAGCAAATAAAAAGGTATTCAGGCCGGAAAACCAGCATAACAACAGCAGTAAAACAAATCCCCTCTGCATCAAAAAAACTCCTCTCTCAATTATATGGTACTATTGTTATAACATCAACAACAGGCTATCGAAATGGTTACTGTCTGCTGTTTTCCAGGTTCAGGTAATCAATCAAAAGCGGAAATCTGGTAATCAATTCACCGTACAATTCCAATTCACCAAAACGACCGAAAAAATCAGCCCGGGCTCTTGCTCTTTCCGCCACATCTCCGGTAAGAAAATCTTTCTGCATGGCGATATATTCTGTATAGAGCTCCTTTGCATAAGTGTATACCTCGAAATCAGGCATCTTGGCTGATTGAACAATTAAGGAAAAATGGGAAATTTGGGGAAATTGCTCCAAAACTTCCCTTTCAATTCCCCTATCCTCACCGTTATTAAGTAAATTTTCGATGTTCGATACAAATTCTTCACTTGAATTTATCCGGCGAAGTAAATAATGTTCAATCTGGCCGGCAATGGTACCGGCATAGTGGTCCAATTCTTCTTGTGTACCAAAATTATTAACAGAAACCAGTTCAATAAGGCTTTCAGGGTTCAAAGAAAAAGAAAATACCGCATTAATTTCCCATGAAAAGTCTTCTGCCATACCGGTAAAAATGGAATATGTCCTGCCGGAAGGAAGGGTTTCTTTCGCAGAAATTGATTTGGTGACAGTATCAAGGCGGAATATAATCGTTTTAGCGTTTGTAGGGATAAGTTTATACCACACCCACATGAATTCTCCGGGCCGGACCAGGTTTTGGTCAATCCCGTGGGTTTTTGAGCGGATAACCCCGTAAGAATCCGGGGGTACCCCCATCTGCGCCCATCCAAAAAAGAAACCGGCACCGCAGAGGATTACCAATATAAAAAACCAAGTAAAGAACTTTCTCATACCTGTATATTATGATACCCTAAGATTGATGTTAAAGCAACTGCTCTCCGGCTGCGCCGGAGAGCTTAGGAGTTTTGCCATGGATAAAACTCCACGGTAATATGATATGGAAAAAGAAATACAGAACATACCCCAAAAAAATGAAAAAGTCCGCCGCTGGATATTTTCTGATATTGCCAGGGTGGGCGTTCGTTACGTCCTTATTTTTTCGATAATTATTTTTACCGTGTACACAGCAGGCAGCATGCCTGATCCCGGTTTTTCTGATCGGTTATTATTCATCCTGTTAAGGATATTGCGATATTCATCGCTGACAAGCTGCGCATTTTCCCTGTTTGCCCTTGGTTTCAGCGTACAACACCTGGTAAATAATCCCAGCCTCAGTAATTTTTTCAGAATATTTATTTATTTTTTTACCGGAATACTCAGCGCTGTGCTTGCCATGCTCGATTCGTTTATCATTGTCGCCACCGAGGGTAACCTGTGAGCGGGAAACATTTATTTGCTTTGCGCGGTGCCGTCCGGTGCGAGAATTCCGCTGATGACATCCGTAAACAGGTTTCCGGCCTTTATAACTTCCTCCTGGAAAAAAATCACCTGGAAGAATCGGACATTGTTTCCATAACCTTTTCGCAGACTAAAGATTTAGACGCTCTGAACCCCGCTGCCGCCTTGCGCCAATCCGGCAAGGCAGGGAACCTTGCCCTCTTTGCCGTACAGGAAGCCGAAACCGTAGACTCGCTTCCCCAAATCATCCGCGCCCTTGTCCACTGCTACCTGCCCGAAGGATCACACCCCTGCCATGTGTACTGCAACGGAGCGGAGGTGTTACGGCCGGACAGGGGGCTCTCGTAAACCCTTATTTACCGGTCTGGTAACATACCGGCGGCAGCGGGACAGCGGAGTGTTCATTCCTACTGCTCCAAGCCTTGGATAAACACCTTCGTACGTTTGCCTGACCACTAACTCTAAATTAGTATTTTAATGGTCAGGCAAGCCGATACGAAGGTCGGGGTCGGTTACCCATTTTTCCCGGTGTCGCAGAAGTCATTCACACCCCGCCGCCCCGCCGCCGCCGGCCTGGTTTCCAGGGCATCATATCAGGGGTTACAAAAAATGATAGTAGGTTGTTTGTACAGATGGACAATTTTTTTGGTTTTTGGTAGTATTTTCTCAATGGTTATTATTTACACCTGCAAGGCAGAGTTTCCCTTTATCCTTTATCCTTGTCGCAAGCTCCCAATTATATGAAAACTACCACTTAGATTTATGTCAACTATACAAACTACTTAACAAGCACGATTTATCAAAAATAATACAATATATCCGCTGTTTCTTCCAAAATATATTTGATATAAGGCATACGGCCTTGCTATATCCCTGCCCTTGAGGGCGGGTTAATCAACCATGATTTCCCGCTCATGCAAACTTTGTTGACGCAGAAGCTGGGAAACATACAAAAGGAGTTCTTTAATATGAAGAACATTAAAAAATTATTTGGGATAATCGCATTTGCTACGGTAATCGTGTTAACAATGACAGCCTGCCCAGATGGTAATGGCGATAAAACTCCTGTTACCAGTTTTCCGTTGGGTCCAACCCTGAACTTAAGCGGGCAGGTTTACACATGGGATTATTTTGATTATAATACCGAAGCATTTATATTCACGCCATTCTCCGACAATGAAACTGTTACTGCTGTTTACTATGATGAGAACGATAACAGTTTTCCCCTTGGCGGGAATGGGGCAATAACCAATGGGCAGTTGAGTTTTAGCATTGGCACACCAGCATACCTGGTAGATATAAGCGAGGGATTTGAGGTTTCGGAATTTATTATTTTTAACAACTTCACTATTAGCTCTCCAGCAGCGAAAGCTGCTGTGCTAAGTCTGGAAACATCATCAGATATTCTAATGAGAGTCAATGAAACAAACTTTGAAGGTGTGCAGTATTTCTATGTTGATAGTGATGTAACCATTAGTGCAGGCCATTCGAGGTTTTTCGACCAAGGTCTTCAATTAACGGTTAATGCCTTCACTATCCATCTGAAGGAAGGCTGGAACGCATTGTATAGTCAAACTGTGCAGTCAAGCCCTTCTGCTGTTACCATAACTTTATCCGCCGCAAATCCCGGCCACCTCATGTGGGTATTACATGACGCTGACGACAACGGTAATAGTCATACCAGTGCCCCGTTAGGCCCAACCCTGAACTTGAGTGGGCAAGTTCACACAGTAGATTATTATACCGGAGTTCCTACATTCTTGCCATTCTCTGGCAATGAGGCTGTTACTGCTGTTTATTATGATGAGAACAATAACAGCTTTTCCCTTGGCGGGAATGGGGCAATAACCACTGGGCAGTTGAGTTTCAACATTGGCACGCCAACATTTCTGGTAGATATAAGTGAGTTCTTTTTTCCTGATATAAACACAAACATCACTATTAGCGCTCCAACAACAAAGGCTGCCGGACTAAGCCTGGAAGCACCTTCCGGTTTTCTTGCAAGATCAAACCTCACCGCTACATTCTATGAAGCTGTGAGGTATATCTACGTTGCCAGCGATGTAACCATAAGCGCAGGTCATTCGGTTTTTTTCAATGAAGGTATGTTAGAGACAATTAATGCCTTCACTATCTATCTGAAGACAGGCTGGAACGCCATAAATGAAAGTGGTGTTCTAACAAGCCCTTCTGCAATTACCTATACTTTATCTGCCGCAAATCCCGGCCACCTCATGTGGGTATTACATGAGGATATGGGCGGTCCTTCTCCTTCGTACGGCATGAACATGCCGCCGCAAGCTGGAAACTCCCTGCGTATGCCTTTGTTGATGGGAAGATTTAGAAGCAGCCATTAGGTTCTGTAAACCTTGTTCCTGTCGGTCTGATCCCAAACCATTTGTCTGTTTGTAGTAGGTATAAAGGGGTTGGCGCAGAGGGGTGCGAATGACTTCTGCGACACCGAGAAAAAGGGGTAACCGACCCCGACCATTGTGTCGGCTTGCCCTGAAAATAAATGCAACAAGTAAAAGTTTAACGAGCTAAAAGGCTTACATTAAAGTTGGGCAAACGCCACAATGGCGTGTATCCGAGGCCTGGAGCAGCAGGAATGAGTACCCCTCTGTGCCAACCCCATTTTGCTTGCTTAAGGCAGGCAAACGGTTTGTTACCAGGCAGAACAACAAATCAGGATTTGCCGGGCAAGTTGCACCTAATTTCCAGGCTGCCGGATACCGCAAGCGGCGGCAATTCATTAAAACATTGATCTTTAGCCTGTACGCAGCGGGGGGCAAAGGGGCAGCCTGCTTCTGTGCCGTCGCCGATCTTGCCGGGGATGGCGGAGAGCCGTTCCTGCGAGTAGTGGCTGCCAAAGCGCGGCGAAGAGGCAAGCAGTGCTTTCGTGTACGGATGCCCCGGATTGTTGAGAATTTCCTGCGAGCTGTTCAGTTCCATTTCCATGCCGCCGTACATGACCATAATACGGTCTGATATTTCCGCTACCAGTTCAATGTCATGGCTGATAAAAATGATCGTTATGCCCCGCGTCCGGCGCAGGGTTTTTAACAGGTCGATAATCTGTTTTTGAATCGTTACATCTAACGCCGTGGTAGGCTCATCGGCAATCAGCAATTCGCAGCCCTGTGCCAATGCCAGTGCAATGCCGATGCGCTGTAATTGACCGCCGGAAAACTGATGGGGATAATTACCCAGCCGTTCCCTGCCCTGCTCCAGCCCGGTTTCAGCCAGCAATGCTGCAGCCCTGTCTAACGATTCTTCTTTCGTAATGTCCGGTTCGCTGTTCCTGAATGTTTCCAAAAATACACTGTCCATGCGTTGTAACGGGTCATAAGAACGTCCCGGCTCCTGAAAGATCATGCCAATCTTTTTCCCCCGGTATTCCCGCAGCGCTTTTGGATCCAGCCCCTGCAGTTCTTTTCCGTCGAAAAGAATTGATCCGGAAACACCGGCATTTTTAGGCAATAATCCGGGGATCGCCAATGTGCTGACGCTTTTTCCTGACCCGCTTTCTCCCACAATACCCAGGCACTCGCCCCTGTTCAACGTAAACGAGAGCCCCCGCACCGCATGAACCTGTGCAAATGAATTCCCACGCCGAACGGTGAAGTGTATTTGCAGGTTGGTAATATTGAGCAGGGACCGGGGACCAGGGACCGGGGACCAGGGTGAGGAAGGGGAACAGGGTTCAGTATTCGGACTACCGGGGGATAACCCGGAAGCAGCATTGTTTTCCGAACAACAATCCCTGATCCCCGATCCCTGATCCCCGATCCCCCTTTTTCCCCTGATCCCTTTTTTCTTAGAAAAAACAGTATGGTATGGATCAAAATAATCCCTTAGAGCATCGCCGATGAAATTAAACGCTAATGTGACGCCTAACAAAAACCACACGGGGTTGAGCAACCAGGGAAACGCCAGCAGGTTCGAGGGGTTTTGAATGTCACGGCGGATGAGAGAACCCCAGCTGACGGCCGGGTCGGTAATGCCCAGCCCGAGGTAGGAGAGGACGGTTTCGGTCATGATAAAACCGGGGATACTCAGGGCGATGCTGACGATTAACAGACTGGCGATATGGGGGATGATAAACTTGAGGATGATAAGCGGAGAAGGGATCATCTCAAGCTGGGCATTGAGGACAAATTCCTCGCGCTTGATCGCATGGGTCATGCCGCGTATGGTGCGCGCCGAACCGGGCCAGCCAATGAGGGAGAGGATCAATGTTATCATCATGTACGACTGGCCGGTGTCCATTGTAGTTGCCATGAGGGATCGTAAAAAAAGAATTAAATACAAACCGGGGATCAGCATGAGGAATTCGGCAAAACGCATGATCGACCAATCAACCGCGCCGCCGTAATAACCGGCAAGCCCGCCGAAAAGAACGGCTAACGCCAGAGACATGAATGTAGCGACAAACCCAATGGTCAGCGAGATGCGGGCGCCGTAGATGATCCGGGAAAACATGCAGCGGCCCAGATTGTCGGTACCCATGAGAAATGCCGGATAGGAATCGGGCGCGGTGGTCAGGAAATGGCGCTGGGCGGGGATGATTCCCCATAAGCGGTATGGTTCGCCTTTGCCGAAAAATTGAATGGGCGTGTAATGATCTGCTATTCGGACATATCTGCCCCGCACGACATTGGTAAGCCGGTGTTCCTGCGCCTGTAATTTTCCTTGATGGATGCGCACATTGGGCGGGTGATAACTATTATCGTGGAATGACGTGTTAGGCGAGTAGGGCGCAAAAAATTCGGCAAAGATCATCATAAGGTAAATAACGCACAATGCAATGAGTGAGACAGCGGCGATGGGCCGTGTTTTAAGGTAAGCAAAAAAACGCTTCATGCCTCACTCCTTCCCGTAGCGGATCCTGGGGTCAACCAGGGCAAGGAGAATGTCGGCTATGGCCATGCCTGCCAATACTAAAAACGAAATAAACATGATATTGGCAAGCACCAGGTTGACATCCTGCTGCAAGACCGCATCGTACATGAGTCTGCCTATGCCGGGATAGGCAAAAATAATTTCCAGAATGAGCGAGCCGGAAAATAACCCGGCAAGCATATTGGCGCTGCCGGTGATGTAGGGGTTCAGCGTATTGCGGAAGGCATGGTGAAAATAGATTCGCCACTCGGCAATGCCCCGCGAGCGCAGGTTCGTAATGTACGGCTGGCCAAGCTGGTCAAGCATGGTAGCGCGCACCATGCGCAAGGTGCCGCCTATGCCGCCGAGAAATGCCGCCAATAGCGGCAGGAAGATATGATGGGCGTAGGAAAAAACAAACTGTGCGGGCGCGTCGGAAAAACTTAAAGCAAGCGGGTAGCCGGTCACCGGAAACAACCCTGTTGCCGAGGCGAACAATTGCAGCAAAATCAGCAGCAGCAGCCCGGGAAAGGCATGCAAAGTCAGTGCGATAAAAGTTACCGCAAGATCGGTTTTCGTGCCGGCCTTGCTGGAAAAGTAGACCCCCAGAATAAATGAAAACACCGTGATCATGAACAGCGAAATGAGGTTTAACAGCAGCGAATTAAACAACAGCGATGTGATAAGGAACGGCACCGGCGCACGGGAGATAAGGCTGACCCCCAGATCGCCGCGGACAACAACACGATGCAGCCAGCGGAAGTACTGTATGTAAAAAGGCTGGTCAAGACCGTGTTCGGTGCGGAAAGCGGCCATTTGCTCATCGGTAAAATCCCGGTTGTCCATGGTGGTTCGCGCTTCACTGTTCAGTAATTGCTGCATCATTATCTGGTCAAAAATGTCGCCCGGCGCCAAAGCCATCAGCCCAAAAACCGCAAACCCCAGCAAAAACAACATGACAATCATCACGAACAGCCGGTTCACAATGTAAGAGAGCAGCGGAAAACGTCGTTTGAATAAATAAAACGGCTTTAGCAGGAATTGCATTAGTACTCCCTTAAAAAAACATGCGTAACTTCATCAAGAAGGAGGTTGTCGAAATAGGCGTTGGTAAAATCCCAGCGATTCTGTAAAGCCCAAAAACTGCGGGGCCTCATCAGGTAAATTACCGGCAACTGCTCCAGAAGGATGCGCTGGTATTCGTCCCAGATTTCCCACGCTTTATCCCTGTCAATGGTAAAGCTGCCTTCATTGTACAGATAGTCAATGCGCGCTTCCCATTCGGTATGCGGCGATTCCTGGCGGGGATGCCATAAATGGAGGTTGCCGTCAGAGGGCCATACATTGGAGCCTTGTGTAGGAAAAAAATTGCTCCCCAGGCCAATCATGAGGGACTGCCAGTCGTAGCTGAAAGTAAGCTGTTCGACCAGCCTTTGAAAATCGACGGCGCGGATAGTAACCCGTATCCCAATTTTTCCAATTTCGTCAACGATTATCGAGGCAATATCGGAGGAAATAGAACTATCAGCTATAACGGACAAATCGAATTCAACCCTGCGCCCCTGTTCATCATGCATAATGCCCCGGCTGTCCTGCCTCATCCCGATGGATGCCAGCAGTTCCAGCGCCCGCTGGGGGTCGTACTGGTATTGAAGAACGATATCTGGATTAAAAAAGGGATTGGGCCGCGGAAAAAAATCAAGCTTGGGTTCGGCAAGACCACGATACACCTGTGCATTGATCCGGTCACGGTGCAGCAGACAGCTCATCGCCTGGCGGAACTCTTTTTGGGTAAACCAGTCATAGAAAGGCGAATCGCTGTGTATGGGGTTTTGGTTAAAACTCCACAAACTGGCGCCAATACTCCCTTCGGCATTAAACACCGTGTAAAAAGGATCTTTTCTGTTTATCAATGAGTACAAATCTTCCGGCCGCGCCCTAAAACTTTCCAGGCCGCCCTGCATGAAAACCAGGTACTGGGTATTTTGGTCAGGCAGAATTTGCACGATTCTTTCTTCAACAAAAGGGATAGAAAGGCCTGCGCTGTCTTTTCGCCAGTAATCGGGGTTGCGTTTGAACACGAGACGGCGGGCTGGGGAGTATTCAACCAAAAACCATTCACTCATTGATGGGATCAGCGTGGGGTCTGATGCCACATTGAACAAATCCAAAACGCCGTGAATGCCTCCTTCCTCTTTTGCCGCCTGGTAAATATGACTGGGACCAAAGTCCATATTGGTGCTTAAGAGGGGGTCGGCAACAATGCGGGGAAAGTGAAATTTAAAACGCTTATTATCGATTTTTTCGATGGAGATGTGCGCCCGGCTGCCGTCCTGCATGGTCAGAAACTGGCCGCTGTATCCAGAACTTTGAAATTCCGGGTCACCTACGATCTCATCGTACCAGAATATCACATCATTGCTGGTAACGGGAATCTTTACATCTGAGTAATAATATGACCAGTACAGGTCATCTCTGAGTGTATAGATAACATCAAGAGTCTGGTTTTCTTCGTTAACGATAATTTCCGGAGAGGCAGCTTTCGCCTTCCATTCACGGCGCACAACATCATACTCCAGCAGATAATCAGTTATCATGCGGATAATGGCATTTGTTTCCTCATCCCGCTCGGCAATGAGATGGTTGAAACTTTTTGGGTCCCGTATCATACTCCCCTGCCATGTCCCACCAAGCCTGCCAGGTGCAAATTCTTCACCCCGCCAGGGCTTGCTCAGTGTCATGGCAAGCAGCTCCTGCAAACCCTGCTCGGCGCTTGCCGCCTCATGCTCTTCCGGAGTCAGTTCTTCGGTGCTTGTGCAGTACACAAAAACCAAACACAAAAGAAACACAAAAGACAACCATTTCATGGTAGTATTGTAACGGCATTTTACCTGTAAGGTCAATTATTCTGTCATATTGACACTTTTCCCCATTTTTGGCATATTCATATCAACATGGGCCGCTAGCTCAGTTGGTAGAGCATCGCCCTTTTAAGGCGGTGGTCGGTGGTTCGAATCCAGCGCGGCTCAAAATAAGAAAAACCTGCATAACGCAGGTTTTTTTGCTTTTAATAAGGTAACGCCTCGGTGGGTAACGCCTCGGTGTCAGTCACCAAATTTCCATGGTGTCGCTCGGTGCGAGGGTACACCATATGTGGGGTAGTGCAAATTGGCGAATATTTCTTCATTTTTCCCTTTCTCTCTCAATAGCCTTTAAAACAAAACCCTGAACATCTTTTGCATATTGAATGGCTGTTTTCATATCATTATCTGAAATTTCAAGTTGATTTGGGTAACGGGGTAATACAGCATATCTGTTTAATAATATGGCTTTTGAAAACAATGTAGAAAAATTTGCATTGTATTTTTGACACATTTCTAAAAGATATTCAAGATCATGAGTTTTGTCAGGTTCAATGTCATGCAGAAATATAAAGGCTTTAAAGTATTTTTCTGCTGATTGCTGGCAAAGATAGCAGATTGTTTCATCAGGCGTAGGATAGTGCATGGTAGAAAGATATACTGCCGATCTTAATTCTTCGTCACCTCTGGCAAGCCATTTCTGTAAAATTTCCACTTTACCCATACAGCTTAATACCCTCTCTTGCTATTTTCCGCTCCAGTGTTGCATATAATTTCATGTCATTAAATCGGTTCTGCTTGAGTCCTAATATATCCATAGGCATTTTTTTTACAGGGCTAATTGCCATGCTAATAGCTGTAATTGCATCCAATTCCCGCATTGGCATTTCATCCTTGAAAACAACATACAAATCAATATCGGAATCTTTTCCCGCTGTTCCATAAGCATGAGAGCCAAATAGATATATTGACTCCACCGGCACGGTTTCAGCAATTATCCGGGAGATTTCATCTAAATTTTGCCTTATATCGTTCATTTTGTGATTTTAGCATGTCAGGGAACATGAGGCAAGGTAATAACCCGGCAATCCCTGCACCCAGCACCTAATCCTGGCTCATCAATATGACGCTGAGATTAGGTGCTAGGCAGGCTCCGGCCTGCGATCGCGCGCCGGTTCCGCTGCCGCTACCGCTGGCATCAATAAGTATTCTCATCCATGGCTTCAAACTGTTCGCGTACTCTTTGCAGGAGGGCAAGTTCACGTTGAATAGTTCTTCCGTAGTTGAGGTCGCCTGTTTCTATACGCAGGGCCTCGTCTTCCCAGAATTGGACTCGCGGCAGGTTGATAAAGTAAAAACGCCGTTCACGGGCTTTTTCGGCCCATTCAACGGCTGCATCCCAATAATACAGTGCAGAGCGGTAGCAGGTTTCGGCAATTTCAAGGCTTTCAAGGTTTTGATCCCTCCAGGGGGCGTTGTAAAAAAAGGCATTCCGTTTGTTCCATTTGTTCCCCAAAAAAAGGTATTGCTCGATCATTTTAATATTGAGGTGCATATGGAACAGGTAACGGTATTTTTCCCACTGGATTTCATTTTCAATCAAGGCAAGGGCAAAAAGAGGGTTGGCAAAATCAGCCGCCATGGCTTTTTCCAGCCAGTAAATATTTTCGATAGTGTCGTCGGGGTGTTGGATAAGGTGGATATGGAATAAACGATAATACTGTTCTTTAAAGGTTACATAATACGAATTAAGCGGCATAACCGCAGCAGAAAAAAAGAGGCATAAAAACACTGCAGCTATATTTTTTTTCATCCAAAAAAGCCCTTCATTCAAATATCGGCATTTTTGACACTGCCGCCCATACATCTTCGGCAACTTTTTCCCTGTTTTGAGATGCATCGATTATTTCCACCCCAAATCCGGCATCTTTGTACCTGCCAAGCAATGAATGATAGCGCTCTCTGACTTTTTTTTGAAATTCGAGGTATTCATAAATTTCAAGAGAAGAACGGTTTTGCAGGCGCTCCAGTGCTGTTTTAGGGTCAATATCAAAAAAAAGCAGTAATTCCGGAGCAGGAAATGCCGAATTCAGGCTCCGGGGCAGTTCATCGCCGCATTCAATGCCCTGGTATACCAGGGAAGAAGGGACATACCGGTCACAAACAACCAATTCTCCTCGCCGGCAGCGTTCAATTACGCCGCCAGCAGCGTACAGATGCTCATTTCTGTCTGCTGCGAAGAGCCTTGCCAGCGTTTCCGCCTTGAAAAACGTGTCATTTTTCAAAGCTGATCGGATTAATCCCCCAATTGCCCCGTCGGTTGGCTCAAATGTCGGGTAAAAAACGGGCTTGCGTCCGCTTGAGGCGTATTTTTGCCCCAGCAAAGACAGTTGGGTGCTTGTTCCGCTGCCATCGCAGCCTTCAAACACAGCAAAGTTCCTCAGTATCCCGTTCATAATTCAAACCTATCGTAAATTCTTTATTTATGCAATGAAAAATGTAATTGACAAATAATTACTTAGTTTTCGATACAAAATCGCGATATATTTGTTATAATAATATAGAAGCTTTGTTAATTCTTATTAAGATAAGCGGCTATGCACCAGTATTGTGTATGTATACAATATACATGAATACCTAAAAACACTAAAGGAATGCAGGTGAAGAGGAAAACGCTTCCATTTCGGCTATATGCGCAAATACTCATCTTTTCCGGACTTATTGCTCTGGGAGCCTTGATCCTTTTACCGATGCAACAGGCAATTCATGACGCAATGACCGGCATTCGTGATGAAATGATTACCATGCTGGAAGAGGAAATAGACAGAAAAATCCGATACTCTTCGATTAGCCCGTCCTTTTTCGGTTCTTTTGATGTGAGAAATATCAGCATATCAGGTGAAGACAATCATCCGGTACTTTCCATATCCCGTTTCCGAATTACCTACTCATTACTTGATTTTTTCCGGGGGCGGACCCAGTTAATACGATCTATCCAGATCGACACGCCTTACATAGATTTTAATACCGTCCGGGATAACGACCTCCTGAATCTGTTTGAAAACATTGGCAAAGGACGGGAAAACCTATCGCATAACTTAACAGGCATGATTCCGGAACAACTCGTTGTGCGTATACGCAATGGTAAGTGCCAAATAACTTCAGGTAATGAAACAATCGATTTTGACTCATTGAATCTAAGCATGGAAATCATTGAGGAAAAGTTTATTATTAATGGCGGGTGGATGATAAATGTTACGGCAAATATGCCGACGGGGGAACCGGTGAGTATACAGTTCCCTTTAGAAATGTATAGTACATTCGAAACAAACCTGGACAACGGGGAAGGTGCCATAATTGTAGAATCAATTTACGGTGATGTACGCAGTGCAAACGAAGCACATTTCGCCGTCAATATTAATAACGGTTCAATTAATATCCGGAATATTTACGGTGTGGATCAAATAGCATTTTCTCTGGGATACGTTTTTGATGACGGTCGTTTTTCCGCAAGATTAGAGTGCAGAGATTTCAGACTGGGTGAGTTCCTGTCTTTTTCCGGAGCTCTTGAAAACTTCAGCCAAATGCTGGATGTTACCACTTCCGGTCTGGCTTCTTTTGAAAAGAACAATGACGGCACCATGGATTATTCCGTAAATCTTGCCGGCGCGATTCCTCCCGGAAGATTCTCCGCTTCCCAGAGCGCCCAGCCGTTATTCGTAATTGATACAGCCGGTGATGAACAGGGTATGATTGTTAACAATGTTCGTTTTGCCATGCCCGGAACATGGAACGATACCCGCGGCAGTGCCGCAGCGTTATTTTACGGCGATATGAGTTTTAACGGGACTGTCGATTTGAATCCAATTGCTCCGTCAGGCACTCTGTCTCTGGGTAACTTCAGCCTTTCCGGATCTGAAAGCATAAATGCTGATTTTGCGGTAACTCATCGTGACGGGGATATTCTTTTTTTTAGTCCTGCCGTAAAAATAGGTCAAGGCAGCCATGCTGTGGAGCTTACATCATTCAATGCGCTGCTGCAGCCCGGCGGGCAAAACTTTGATATAGCTGTTTCAGCCAACAGGCCCGGCCACACAGGGGGCCGCGGCGCGGTGAGGCATGGTAGTTTTTCACTTGACGGATCTGTTGATAACAGGTTACATAACATTTCCGCAAACCTTAATCTAAACTCATTTACCGCAAGTGATTTAATCTACATGGCTCTGCCGTTCATCAACGATTTCAAACTGCCGGCTCCTCTGGACGGATTACTCCGGAATACCGCAATCACTACAGAGGTTTCCTTTTCAACGGATTTTACCGCCATACAATATAACGCTCCCCGCATTAATTTCACAGTCGGTTCAGGCAGGGAGAATTTAATGGGATCTATCGCATTGTCAGGCACTAACCGCCAATTTAATGTGAACGGCGGCAGTCTGGCCATAGGTAATGAAGTAATGCTGATATCCGGTTATGCCGGGATTACATCGGGAAATGCCCTGAATTTTTCGGTAAATGCCAATTACCGGGACCTTGCCTATCTTATTCAAGGATCATTCAACGATGGCAGTTCGGTAAATGTCCAGGGGTCTTATGGTTTTAACCTGAATCTGGGTATGATCGACGGATATACAGGCTCAATGCAGGCCGACGGATTTCCGGTGCCTTTTATCGGAACCCCCGCATTTTTATCACTTTCTACACAATTTAATGTTAATTCAGCGGACTCGTGGTCCATAGATCTGGAACAGTTTGAATTACAGAATCTTGCCCCTCCTTTGGGAAGCCCTTTGGGACCGATACGGTTAGCCGGTACCGGCAGAGTGGACCAAAGCGGCATTCGTTTTCCGTCGTTAAATTACAATGACCGATTTGGTACGCTTGGCGGCACAGCGGATATCTTGTGGCCCACAGGTCATACCGGTTATTCCATGACCGTTACCGCCGGGCAGGGCAGGGAAAATTATCATGTTCAGGCAGCAATTGCAAACCAGCGTCTGGAAATTTCCCTTTCCGGATCATCTATGCGGCTTGAACGTGTATTCGATAAACTCGGCAGTATACTGGTTGACGGAAACGCCAATCTGTCCTGGGATTCGGCTGATTCATTCCATGCGGAGTGTAACTTTGTGTCGGTAAGCGGAAATATCCAGGGCAGGGAATTCAGGGCAAACGGCAGAGCGGCGCTGGATAACGAAAAACTATCAATCGGCAATATGCAATTGTACTACGCCGGATATGAAGCGGTAGTGTCTCAATTATCAATTGACAGCGCCAACGGGATTGGCAGCACAGGGATTGCGTTGAATGGCGCTGTCGGTAACAACCCGGTAAACGGCAACTTTGAGATTGGAGTGAATTTCCAGCCTGTCCTGTCACTGCTGCATATTGGTGACACTTTACAGTCATTTTCCGGCAATATAACTATTTCTGATTTCTGGAACAACAGCCAGGGTGAACCGGCTTCATCTTCCATTGCCTTTTCACATATGAATGGTAACATTACCGTATCAGGCGGTGAGCGGGGTATGTTCCGTCTGCAGGCGGACGAAGACGGTAACTTTTTTGCGGGCCTTGCAAGCCCATCTCCTGTACGCGGGACAATTGCGGGAAATATTAAGCACAATACCATTAATGCCCGCTGCAGTGATTTGTATGTCGATGCAGCCGCTCTGTTTGACATGCTTCCGATTAACTCAGATGTCCAGTTTGCAGGAGGTTTTGTTACTGCCTCATTTGATATACGGGGGTTGATTACTGACCCCGAATTTTTTGGGACTGCAAGAGGAACCAGTCTGCGGTTAAGGATACCCGACTATATAACACAGGATCTGCGTCCCATTCCGTTTAATGTAGCAATCGAAGGGAATGAGATGCATTTTGGCCCGGTGCCTACTGCCGTAGGAAACGGCGCGGGAACAGCAAGCGGCTGGTTCCGCATAGATCGTTGGATACCGAATACTTTTTTTATTGATATTACTGTTCCGCAGGATACCCCAATTCCTTATGGGTATGATTTTGCCGGTTTTACCGCACATGGTAACGCATCGGGAAATCTTGCTCTTTTCAGGGAAAGTATGCGCATGGAAATAACCGGCGAATTGCTGGTCAACAACTCGGAACTTGGTATAAATTCCGAAGAAATCACAAGAGCTCAGGGGCAGGATATTTATTCAAGAGCGCGAATTCCCAATGTCGTAAACCTGGCAATAACTACCGGCCCGGTTGTGGAATTTTTCTACCCCAACTCAAGGTTCCCCCTTCTCAGGGCAACTCCGGACATGGGAACAAAAATTCTTGTTACAGCCGATTCTCTGACACAGCAGTTTTCTCTGACAAGCGATGTAAGGATTCGCAGCGGTGAAATATTCTACTTTGAACGTAGTTTTTTCATTCGTTCGGGTACACTCATATTTCGGGAGAATGAAATGCGTTTTGACCCCCGCCTGACAGCGCGTGCCGAAGTACGCGACCGTACGGAGGATGGACCGGTAACCATTTCCATGATTGTTGATAATGCTCCCCTGCTCTCCTTTACCGCCCGATTTGAATCGTCACCAACCCTATCACAGGTGGAAATTCTGGCACTCATGGGACAAAGCATTACCGGAACCCAGGTTGCTGACGGGGACGGGCAGAGAGCTTTCCTCGGTTCTGCGATGGATGTAGCCCAAGTTTTTCTGGTACGCCGGTTTGAAAGCCAAATTCGTAATTTTTTGCAGCTTGATTTGTTTAGTTTCAGAACACAGTTTTTTCAGAATTTATTGTTACCCCAAACAGGGAATATACAGTCACCTGTTGACAGAACCGGCGAGGTAGGTAACTATTTTGACAATACAACTATATTTGGCGGGAAGTACATTGGACAGGACATGTTTATTCAGGGGATGCTATCAATGAGTTATGATGAGAACAGGACAACCTGGGGGGGGATGGTATTCAGGCCGGATATCGGGCTGGAATTGCAAAACCCATGGTTTAGTATCCGTTGGGATTTTACCCCTATGCATCCCGAAAACTGGTTTATTAACGATAATTCCATTACACTTACCAAGAGTTGGTCATTTTAGGAGTTTTGATGCAAAAGAGAATCACAACAGCGCTTGTCATGGTATGTATGCTGTTTTTCCTGGGTGAAACGGTTTTTTCCCAGCAACAGGAAGAATGGTACCAGGAAAAACCCATTAATGATATTGTTTTTGCAGGGTTACGCAATGTTCGAGCTTCAGAACTGGAAGGTTTAATGGAACCTTACATAGGCAGCCTTTTTAACGATGCTTTATACTGGGAAATTTTCAGTAAACTCTTTTCTCTTGAGTACTTTGACGAAATAACACCCAGCACAATGCCTGCGGATAGTTCCCGTAGCGCAGTTATCCTTCGTTTTACCGTTGTAGAGCGTTCCATTGTAAACAGAATCACTTTTGTCGGTAATTCCGGTGTGCGCAGAAACGACCTTTTGGAAACGATTTCGATAAAAATCAATGATGTTATTAACCAGGCAAAAATCCGCGTCGACGAACAGGCCATTATTACCAGATACCGGGAAAAGGGATATCCGGATATCCAGGTTAGATCAGAAACCCAGCCTTCGGGTGATTCCACCATTCAATTAATATTTTTCATTACCGAAGGCGATATGATTTCCATCTCTGAATTTCGCTTTGACGGAAATACGGTTTTTTCAGACAGGACTCTCAGGGGGCAGCTTTCGCTAAGGGCAAGGAACCTTATAAATGACGGCGCTTTTCAGGAAGCAAAACTTATTGCCGACCGCGCTGCAATAACCCAATATTACCATGACCGGGGATACATTGATGCCGTAGTCGTTGACGTAACGAGAGAATTAAGCACAGACACAAAGGGAAACAACAACCTCATCCTTACATTCAGGGTTGAAGAAGGGCGCCAATACACTTTTGGCGGCGTTACATTCGAGAATAACGTGATTTTTTCAACAGAGCAGTTGTCCGCCCTGGTACGATCCAGGACAGGAGAAGTGATTAATGCCCGCAGGGTAGAAGCCGATCTCCAGCGTGTCGCCGATCTTTATTTTGAAAACGGATACATTTTTAACACCATTAGCCGCTCTGAAAACAAAGATCCGGAAACCGGAATTGTTTCTTACCATATTTTAATTGTTGAACGGGGCAGAGCGCACATAGAAAATATTGTTGTTAAGGGGAATCATAAGACGAAAGACGAGGTAATACTGAGAGAAATTCCTCTGGAACCCGGGGATGTTTTTTCAAAAACAAAAGTCATGGAAGCATGGAGCAACCTCATGAACCTCCAGTATTTTTCCATGGTAATGCCGGAAACCCCGCCGGGCAGCGCAGAGAGCCTTATGGAACTGGTGTTTGTTGTAGAGGAGCAGCCTACTATCGATCTGCAATTTGGGATTACATTTTCGGGCAGCGCCGATCCGGATTCTTTTCCCCTTTCCGGCCTCATCAAATGGAATGACCGTAACTTCCGCGGTTCAGGCAATCAGCTTGGAGCGGATTTAAATGTTTCACCCGATAATTTTAACATTGCTCTGAATTATAACCACCGATGGATATTGGGCTTGCCTTTTTCCGGCGGTTTTGACTTTACCGTCCAGTGGGCAAGACGGCTGGCGGCTACAAACAACACCGCTCCGTTTTTTAATGGGACCGAAGATCAGGCCTTCCCCGATGGCTTTGCTTCTTATCAAGAGTATCTCTCGGCCGGCAAGCGGCCTCCGAACGAATATCTTATGGACTACAGGCAATGGTATCTTTCTGTTGGGTTTTCAACAGGTTACCGGTGGTTTACCCCGTTTGGAGGGCTGTCTCTGAGCGGCGGTGTCAGAGCCGGTTGGATGCGAAATGTTTACGACGATACTATTTACCGCCCCTTCGACCCGACGCTTAGGGACGCAAACAATAACTGGCTGCCCAGAAATTCTTTCTGGACATCCCTGTCTCTTGACAGGCGGGACATATTCTATGATCCGTCAAGAGGGTACCTCATTCAGGAACGTTTTGGCATTAACGGCATTTTAAAACGGGAACGGGAACATTACATGCGCAGCGATACCAAGGCGCAATACTATCTTACCTTGTTTGATGTTCCGGTTACTGATAATTGGAACTTTAAATCAGTATTGGCTCTGCATACGGGGCTATCCTTTATTTTCAGGCAGCCCGGCAGGGATTTGTCGGTGGAAGAAGCAAATCAGCTATCTGTGGACGGGATGTTTGTAGGCAGAGGGTGGAATTCGGAGTTTCATATAAAAGGGCTTCTCCTGTGGGAAAACTGGGCAGAACTGAGGTTCCCGCTTGTTCCGGGCATTTTAGCATGGGACTTTTTCTTTGACGCTGCCGGAGTTGAGGAAACCCAGGGGTTCTATTTTAGAAAAGGCAATTTTACCATAGAAAGAATGCGGTTTAGTTTTGGAGGGGGGCTTCGTTTTACTATTCCTCAATTCCCGCTCCGCTTCAGTCTGGCAAAACGGTTCAGGGTCAGAGACGGAGCATTTGAATGGCAGACAGGCTCCCTTTTTGGAGACCCGAACAAACCGGGTTCCGGTATAGATCCGGTGATTTCATTTGCGATAGCATATTAATTTAGAGCAGAGGAAGTAAGGAGTTAACATGAAAAAAATTGCTTTGTTTGTAGTTTTTTTGGGTTTTTTTACCGGTTTTCTTTCGGCGCAGACGCGGCAGCAAGATTATAGCCAAATACCCAAGTTTGCTGTGGTTGATGTTCAAAAAGTCCATGAAGCATACTTCCGCAATTCAGCGCCTATGCGGCAGTTTGAAGCCAACAGAACTGCAGTTCAGGAAGAAATTAACGAGCTTGCCGTTAAAATTCGGGAGTTGCGTGAAACCAGGGCGGAAGCGGCCGCACAGGAAGATTTTGATGAAGTCTGGCAGCTTGATTTTGAAATCGCCAATTTGACAGAAAACCTCAGGAGTTTTCGTGCTCAAAAAGATGCTGAGCTTGAAGCCCAATATAACGCACTTTTTGAACCTTTTACGAGACTCGTGAATAATATTATTAAAAGCATTGCAGAAAACGAGGGAATCTCAATAGTATTTGGAGCTACGAACGTACTTTTTTATCACATTGAAAACCCCGCTGTTGATTTCACTGGCAGAGTTATCGACAGAATTGTACAGTCGCCCCGGTAACCCTCTTCAGGCTGCCATTTTCTAAAGGAGCCGTTGCATCACCATGAACACCAGCGGTGCCAGCCCCATGCTGGAACAATACCGGAGAATAAAGCGGGATCATCAGAAAGATGTTTTGTTTTTTCGCTTGGGCGACTTTTACGAAATGTTTGCCGAGGATGCGGTTGAAGTTTCCGCTCTGCTAAATCTCACCCTTACCAGCCGTAACGGGCTTCCCATGTGCGGCGTTCCTTACCATGCGGCGCGTACCTACATCGGGCGGCTGCTAAAGCACGGTAAAAAAATCGCCATTTGCGAACAAATCCCTCAAAGCGGCAAAGGCAGCCGGAAAGGTTCGCAAGTTATGGACCGGCAGGTGGTGGAGGTCATCACTCCGGGAACCACCGTAGACGAAGATTACCTTGACCGGGGAAGCTCTAATTACCTGGCCGGCCTGTCTGCATTAGGCGATTTTTATTCCTTTGCCTACGTTGACCTTTCAACCGGCGGTTTTTACGCGACATCTTTTCATACAAGTGAATCAACCGAACGATTGCGCCAGGAGCTTGAGCGCCTGCAGGTGCGGGAAATGCTCATACAGGAGTCTCTTTTGGAGGGCGATACGCGTGTTGCAGGCAACGCGAGCATTGCTCGTGCCATTGCTGATCGTCCCGCTCTGGTGCTTAATCGGTGGCCCGACTGGCTGTTTGATCTTGACAGAGCCGGAAAAAGGCTCCGGCGGCAGTTCGGTGTTCCCAGCCTCCGGGGCTTCGGGCTTGAGGACGACAGCCCCCAGCAGTTGTCCGCAGGGGCGCTGCTTGATTACCTGGATGATACAGCAAAGAGCCTTTTGCCGCATATCCGTTCCATAAACCTGTATCACGACAGCGAATTTGTCGGGATAGATGAATCGAGCCAGCGGAACCTGGAACTGGTACGCAACCTTCGTGACGGCGATGTCCATTTTTCCCTGCTGGAAGTAATGGATGAAACGCGATGTTCAATGGGAAAACGCTTGCTTCGGCGGAGGCTTTTGCATCCGTTACGCGACATTGATAAAATACGGGCGCGGCTTGACATGGTGGAAACCATGTACCGCGATCAGGAAAACCTCAGCGTTATCCGCGAATTGCTGGGGAAAACTCCCGACCTTGAGCGCTTGTTGTCGCGGCTGGCAATGGATAAAGCCCACGGCAAGGATATGTTAAACGTAAAAAACGCTCTGGTTTCCTGTATTGCTCTCAGGAATTTACGGGATATGTTGAGCATCCGCTGCGAAACAGACACAGCGGACGACACTGAACATTGTACCAATCTGATAGCATTAAAAGATCTGCTGGAACAAAGCATTTGCGATGAGCCGTCAATCCTGCTTACTGAGGGGAACCTGATTCGGGACGGATACAGCGCCGAACTTGACGGATTGCGCCGGCTGCAAGATTCAGGCAGACAACTGCTGGAAGCATACCTTGAAGAAGAAAAACTTGCGACCGGAATCCCCAGCCTGAAAATACGGTACAACCGGCTTATCGGTTATTATTTTGAAGTCACCAATGTGCATGCGGGCAAGGTTCCGGCGCATTTTATCCGGCGTCAGGGTGTTGTTGGCGGTGAACGTTTTTCTACGGAGCGCCTTGCAGCTCTTGAATCAGACATAAACGGTGCTTCAGATAAAATTGTAGAACTTGAACGAAAACTGTTCATCGAAATAAGAGAACAGGCAAAAGAACATCTAGAGGCGCTTGCCGCGCAGGCGCGCCGCATTGCCGAAATGGATGTTGCACAGTCGCTTGCACGGGCAGCGACAATCCGGGCATGGGTACGGCCCGTTGTAGATACATCAAATTCACTGGAAATTTACGAAGCACGCCACCCTGTGGTGGAAGCGCATCTGGGCAGGGGAGAATTTATTCCAAATGATATAATCCTTGGCAGTACCGGCAGCAACGCACATTTTTTTGCAATGATTACCGGGCCCAACATGGCAGGCAAATCAACGTACCTTAGATCCGCCGCGCTCATTACCCTTATGGCACAGATGGGTAGCTTTATTCCGGCACGGGAGGGGCGCATCGGTCTGTGTGACAAAATTTACTGCCGGGTAGGAGCATCGGATAACCTTGCACGCGGGGAATCGACGTTCCTTGTCGAAATGAACGAAACAGCCTACATCCTCAATACCGCTACCGACAAAAGCCTTGTAATCATGGACGAGGTCGGCAGGGGGACAGGCACGAATGACGGGCTTTCCATCGCATGGGCTGTCTGTGAAGAACTCCTTGGACAGGTACAATGCCGGACATTTTTTGCCACCCATTTTCATGAACTTTCCCATTTGCCGCATCCGCGTATTGTCAACCGTTCAATGGAGGTACTGGAAAAAGACGGCAGGATAATTTTCCTGCGCAAGCTCAAAGAAGGCCCAACAGCAGAATCCTATGGTATCCATGTCGCCCGTCTTGCCGGGCTTTCGCTTTCGGTAATTGAACGGGCGGAGCAAATCATGGAGAAGTTGCGGGATCGGGGCCTGACAACTAAAATACCAAGTAAAGATTTTAGTGGTCAGGCCATTCTCCCGGAAGGATCCGCGTCTATTTGCAGAGAACTGTTTCATATCAATACTGACCAGTTAACACCACTGGAAGCGCTCAGCTTGCTCAGTAAATGGAAGCGTCAACTTCGAGATAATGCTGTTCCTGAATTGCCTGCAAAACCGGTTTCCAGGCCGCGCAGCAGCGGAATGCAGGATCCAACCCCGTCATTGTTTGACTGAAATTATATGATACCAGAGGTTGATGAATGAGAGAAAAAGAAAAGCAAATAATATTTATGGCTATTGAAAGTAATAATATTGTTGGACATTGATCATTAAATAAAAAAGATAATATCATTTTCTCAGTAAAACCTCGGAAAACAAGGTGTTACCAAACCAATTGCAAATATGTTATAATTATAAAAGGAGAATCCTTCAAAAACGATGAAAAGACCGCCAATTTGGTTAAAAACAGTGATTGCCTGCATGGTTATTGCACTTTCCATGCCCGCATGTTCGGGTAATAAACCGGGGGGTACTTCCTATGAATTTACCGATGTCCGCCGCGGTACACTGGAACGCACTGTCTCAGCTTCAGGTACAATCAACCCGATTTCAACAATCAGGGTACTGCCCCAGATGAGCGGCAAAGTTGAACGGGTTTTCGTTGATTTTAATGATCAGGTCAGCAGGGGAGATATCCTTGCAGAACTGAATACCGAAGTGCTCAGGTTACGGCGGGAGCAGCAGCGGGCTACGGTGCAAAAAGCCCGTTCCTCTTACACACTGCATGAGTTCAATTACCAAAACCTCCGTACCCTTGCGGAGAGCAATCCATACTTTACCACAGAAAATGAACTGCGGTCCAGCAGGACAACGCTGGATAATCTGCGGGCGGATCTATCTGTTGCCGAGTCAAATCTCAGGGTAATCGAAACGGAAATAAACGAATACGCCTATATCAGGTCTCCCATCGACGGCATAGTGCTTGACCGGAGGATCAATGTCGGAGATACCGTAGTGGACAGTTCCAGCAACAATTCATCAAATATTTTTACCCTTGCGGAGAATCTCAGAGAAATGCAGATAGAAGCGACTGTGGGCGAACTAGACATTGCTTCCATACAAGAGGGCCAGGCAGTACGTTTTACCCTGGAAAGCCTGCCGGGACGGACTTTTACCGGTGAAGTCGAATCCAAACGCCTGATTCCTGTTGTATCTAATAATGTTGTTTCATATACGGTGATCGTCAAAGTAGAAAACCTGGACGGCTCCCTGCTTCCGGGAATGACCTGTGCGGTGGATTTTATCATTGAACGCAGCGAAAATGTATTGATGGTATCCAATGCCGCCCTCCGCTACCGGCCTACAAGCCTCGCTGAAGAAAGGATTGACGACATGATTTTTACTGCAAGCCTTCAAAATATGAGCGAAGAACGGCAGCAGGCTGCAATAGAGGCACGTGAGCGAACCAGGGCAGAACAGGCCCAGAGTCAGGGACAAAATTCCAACACGGGGTTACAAAATTTGATGATGGGCGGCGCACAAACCTTCCGTATACCGGGTCAGGGCGGCGGCAGGCAGGGACAGGCAGGAAGGCAGGGTTCAGGTCAGAACGGCAGAGAGTCTCCGGCAGTCGTTATGCGTAACTTATGGTACATCAACGGCGACGGCAGGCTTGAGGTAGTTCAGGTTCGTATCGGAATATCATCCGGATCACTGACAGAAGTAATCGGCGTTGATGATCTTGAAGGGCAGCAGGTAATTCTGAGGGAGAGGATATAATGCCGGTAATTGAACTGCGGGGAATCAAGCGGGAATACCGGATGGAAAGCAGGAAAAAATCAACGGAGAATAATGGCAGCGATGATGTTGTGGTAGTACGCGCCCTGCGCGGGGTTGATTTTTGCGCCGAGGCAGGCGAGTTTATATCTGTTATGGGGCCGTCCGGTTCGGGCAAGTCAACCCTTATGAATATTCTCGGATGCCTTGACAAGCCAACCGCCGGAACATATTCACTGGACAGCATAGAAACATCCAAATCAAATTCTGACACATTTGCCTATATCAGAAACCGTAAAATTGGTTTTGTTTTTCAATCATTTAATTTACTGGCCCGGACGACCGCACTGGAAAATGTAGAGCTTCCCCTGTTTTACCGGCGCCGTGAAAATAACGAAAAACGTCAAAGCGCACATGCACGCAGGGAACGGGCGATAAGGGCATTGAAAGAAGTCGGGCTTGATACCCGTATGGATCATTTTCCTTCCCAGCTTTCCGGCGGACAGCAGCAGCGTGTCGCCATAGCCCGTGCAATGGTAAACGATCCCGCGTTTATTCTTGCCGATGAGCCGACAGGCAACCTTGATTCGGGAATGACACTTGAAATCATGGGACTTTTCCAGGAACTCAACCGGCAGGGAAAAACAATCATCATGGTAACGCACGAACCAGAGCTTGCCGCCTACACCCGGCGAATTATCACCCTGCGGGACGGTCAGCTTGTATCTGATGTACAGGTAGCCGAAAGACGCAACGCGCAGGAAGACCTGGCTCAATGGAACAGGGACCATGCTTTACTGGCGGATAAAACGGCATCATGAAAAACATAGAAGATCCAGCCGTACTATACAAAATGTATATGAAGATGATAATCTTTCATATAAAGAGAATTCATGGAAATTCTCAATAAATTGTGAGGAGAAAAAAATGAAAAAGATGGTGGTTTTATTGTTAATTGCAGGTTTGGCAATGACAGCTTATGCGCAGCCAAGAAACACGCATACATTGACTGTTAACGGGTCTGCCTTGTCGGGGAATGTTTCCAACGGATCCGGACTGAATTATGAAGTCAGAACATCAAGCGCCGGCACTCTTGTTGTAGAAACAACAGGAAACACGGATACCTATTTAATTGCTTATAATTCCTCATATAATCAAGTAGCCAGTGACGATGACGGGGGATCGGGAAACAATGCAAGAATTTCCATCAATGTAAGGGCAAACGAAACGTATTACTTTAATGTAACCGGCTATAGCACCAGTACATCGGGTTCATTCAATATAACCGCGGTTTTGAGCGGCGGCGGCAGCGGCATTACCGAACTGCAATTGGGAACATGGGTTACATCAAGCATAGGATCCGGTGAAACACGGCAATTTAGAGTGCGATTGGATACTGATAGTTATTATGCCATACAATGGGATGATTATGATCGTACGCATTCAGGGGAATCTGCCTCAAATCTCGGTGATATCAGGGTAGGCATCAGAAGAGAAGGTTCTTCAAATTATCTTATCCCTATAAGTGACAGCGGTAATTATACCGAAAATTATTCCAGTTACTCTAACGAACACCGTGTTTATAGCAACAGTTCTCCCAAATATGATGAAAATACCTGGTACATTATCGAAGTTGATGCAATTTCTCCCGGTAATTTCAGAATATATGTGTATTAAAACAGAGGGTAACAGTTAACCGTGAATGCATTTTCTCCGTTACCTTTTCCTGATTAAATTTGTTAATATAACAGGAAAGGGTTTCGGGTAAAAAGTGAGGAAATATATAATGCAGGGGGAGTCTTCGGCATGAGAGAGGCTCCATGAATATCATCCAATTATTACAAACATGCTTTCGATCGATCCTCCGTAACCGGATGAGGAGTCTGCTGACATCGTTAGGCGTTATAATCGGCGTTGGCTCCGTGATAATAATGGTCGCATTGGGTGAGGGTTCCCAGAGGGAAATTGAATCAAGGATAACCTCAATGGGAACCAATTTACTGCAGATAATTCCCATGCGGCGGGCAACCCGCAGCGGTCAGCAGATGATGATGCGGCAGAGCGCCTTTACGAAACGTGATGTTGATAAACTCAGGGATGAATCGAGTTTTGCTGTTGCGGTTTCCGGCGTTGTCAACACCAGTGCAACTGTTACCGGCAGCGAGGGAAACGCCCAGGTTTCCATTATGGGTGTTGAACCGGATTTCAGCATTGCCCGGAATTATTTTGTTGATGCCGGTATATTTTTTGACGAAGAAGATTTAATAGCACGCAGTATGGTTGCGGTTTTGGGCCGAACGACAGCAAAAAATCTGTTTGGTAATGCCGAAAGCGCTTTGTCACAAAGAATACGAATTGGAATAAATTATTTTACCGTTATCGGCCTCCTGCAAACAAAAGGCGCAGGTTTAGGCGGTAACGATCAGGATGATGTTGTCATTGTCCCTCTGGATACAGCCATGACGAGGCTGAACAATTCCCGGAACATCAATAATATTGTCATGAGTGTTTTCAGTAAAGAATATATGGATGCCGCATCAAATGAAGCACGGTTAATACTGTGTGAATCACGTGGTATCAGCGATGTTGCCAATGCGGATTTTGAAGTAATGAATCAGGCTGATATGATAGATATGGCATCGGCAACATCACGAACACTGACAACATTGCTTGCCGCGATTGCAGGAGTTTCGCTGCTGGTCGGCGGAATAGGAATCATGAACATTATGCTCGTTTCCGTTACGGAGCGTACCCGCGAAATAGGCATCAGGATGGCGGTTGGCGGCCGTAAACGGGACATACTGTTTCAGTTTCTTACCGAATCGGTTATCCTCAGTTTAATGGGCGGCTTGCTTGGAATTGGCCTCGCTTTTCTTGCCTGTCATTTGCTGGCAACAATGGGAATGCCCACTGCAATCAATCCCATGATCGTGATTATTTCGGCATTATTTGCAGCGATGGTGGGTATTGTTTTTGGATACTATCCCGCATTAAAAGCGGCACGCCTGTATCCGATTGATGCATTGAGGTATGAGTAAGGTAAAAGGTTTAAATTAAGAGGTAAGAGGTAAGGGATGACAGGCGATAGAGAACAGAGAACAGAGAACAGAGTTGTTGTTCGAAAGCGCTGCTGGTTGCCGGGTAGCAGACTGAGGGTAATGTTTTTTCTCATTTTATTTACTTCTCATTTCTCACTTTTCACTTTTCATTTGTTTTCGCAGACCATCAGTCTTGAAGAGGTACGAGTTTTGTCATTGGCAAATTCACGAAGCCTGGCGAAATATAATATGCAAATACAAAACAGTTTGCTTGATGAAAAAAGCCAATTATACTCAATGCTGCCTTCGGTTTCAGCCGGTTACAGCGCTTCAATAAACTACATGAGCAGAAACTGGGAATTTGTTAATCCTGTTGACACTTTTACCGCGGGGCTTGACTTCTCCATAACCCAAATATTATTTCAGGGAGGAAAAGGTCTAATTCAAAAAGCCATCAGTGCAATCGCAACGGAAAGTGTCAGGAATGAAGCATTGGCCGAATACTTCAGCGTACTTGACGCAACGGACAATGCCTACTATGCCGTACTTGAAGCGGCTGCAACGCTTGAAGCCGCCGAATCTTCTTTTCAATCGGCTCTTGCAAGCTTTGCAATTGCAGAGATCCGGCATACAAGCGGGATGATAAGCACAGGCGAAATGCTCAGAGCAATGGCAGACAGGGAAGAACGGGAAAATTCCCGCAATCAGGCGCAGCGAAATCTTTCCCTGAACAAGACAAGGCTACGGGCACTTACCGGCCTGAGCCTTGATGTTGAGCTGGAGCAGATAAACTTTGATGCCTATGAGGAAATGCTGCAATTCATTGCAAGAATTCCCGATGATGATGCCATCATGTTGTATAACAGATTATGGAATGTTGTTACAGCGGGGAATCCTTCGCTGGCAAGGGCGGCGCTTAACAATCAAAGGGCTGAAAGAAATCTTTCTCTTGCAAGAAGAGATTATGCACCTGTGGTAAGCGCAACCATTTTCGGAACAACAGTTAATTATTCAACCGCTGCCGGATTTGGTACTACTGCCGGAGGGGGAGTCTCCGTCAGGGGGAGCATTCCCATGGATTATTGGGTAATGAATAACAGGATTGAAAGGAATATAATCTCCCGCGATTCAACAATGCTGGATTACATAAGCGCTGAAATAAACCTGGAAACAGAACTGCAAAGCGCTTTTTTGAATGTCCTTTCCTCGGCAGGATCGGTTCTTCATTCGCGACTATCCCTGGAATATACCGAAAGACACTTTGAGTATGTCAGTGAACGCTACCGGCTTTTACAGAGTTCCATCACGGATTTCAATGAAGCTGCCACTCTGCTTATCAACAGCCGCAACAGCTACATCAGATCGCGTTACGGGTTTCTGCAGGGCCTTTCAAGGATTCGTTCCCTTGGAGCAATTAACGATGAATCACATCTGATCCGGTTATTGATGGGGAATTAATGCCGGGCAAAACCATCATTCCACCTTAAACCGGGAAACATTATTCATCAGTGACTGAATGCCGCTGCGATTTTGACTGCTTAAATCATTAACAGCATTAACCGCTACATTTATCTGTTCGGCGCCGCTGGCCATTTCGTTCATGCCCGAAGTTATTTCCTGTGTAGTTTTTTCAAGGTTGGCACTTTCACTGATAACTTCTTTTGCTCCCTGAAGCATTTCATCGGCGGCACGGTCTACTTTTCCGGTTATCTCGTTTACATTGCCAATTCCTTCAAGAACCTGCCTGCTCCCGGTATCCTGTTCTTCCATTGCATTCCTGATAAGCTCTTCCTGCTGAGCGACTGTCTTAATGCTTGCGTCTATGTCTTCAAATTTGTTCAGCACGTTTTCTGTTGAAGTGGTAATTTTATCGATTGATCCTTTTATTTTCTTGAGCACATTACCGATAGTCTTTGACTGTTCACTGGAACTTTCTGCAAGTTTTCGTATTTCATCGGCAACAACGGCAAAGCCTTTGCCGGCATCGCCCGCATGGGCTGCCTCAATCGCGGCATTCATCGAAAGCAGGTTCGTTTGACTGGCTATATTTTCCATGACGGCATTTATTTCCATCAGCCCTTCAGACTCACGGGCAATTTCCTGAATGTCCGCAGCCACATCAGAGAGACCGACACGGCCAACTTCTGATGATTCCATTAATGTGTTTACATTTTTCATATTTTTCACCAGCGTCTCGGTAACGGACCGGGTATTGGCTACCATTTGTTCAATTGCCGAGGAAGCCTGGGAAACATTGCTGGTCTGGTTTTCTACATGCCCATTGAGTTTGTTTAAATTTACTTCCAACTGCCCCATTGTCGCATGGGTTTCGCTGACGCTGGCGCTTTGGTTAATGACACGCCCCTTTATACTTTGAATATTGGCGTTGATTTCATTAACTGCGGCTGCTGTCTCACTCATATTGGCGGCAAGGTCATTGCCGATTTCGGACAAATTCCCCGACTCTTTTTTGATATCAATGATCAGGTTTTTAATTTTTTCAAGTGTCTGGTTAAAATAATGGGCAAGGTCGCCGATTTCGTCTTTGGAATTTATATTTATACTGACGGTAAGGTCCCCTTCGCCTTCGGAAATATCCTTAAGAGTGTTCGTAACATTTACAATAGGCTTCGTTGTAAAACTGTAAACAAAGTAACTGATTACCGCCCCAATAACAAGAAAAATGGCAGCAACAATAATCGCAAACCTTTGCATATTCCGTATGGGAGCCATGATTGTTGACTCTGCAACAGCAAGCATTATTGTCCAGGTGGTGCTCGAATCTCCAATGGTAAAGGGGCTCAGGTCAATTTCCGTGTTGGAATTAAGGACAGCCGAATACCCCTGAAGCAACATTGGGTCTCCGTTTTCCACTGCCCGCTGCACTTCATTAAGCCGGTCGCCGAACATGGTATTTACTTCATGTAAATATTGACCAACATTATCAGGGATATAACTTGCTATGATATACCCGTCATTGGCATAAATTGACATAGCAGCAACTTCCGGGTTATCTTCCATCGCCTGCATTATCGAGGGCTGGACCGCAACAAGATCCAACCTGCCATTTAATGTACCTATGACCTGATTGGTAGTTTTACTGATGATAGGGATTGACATTCTCATAATGGAATTATCATTACCCCTTATTTGGACAATTTCCGGAGTTTCTATCCTGTCTCGCCGTGCATTTGGTCCGTTTATATAGTCCATAATCGTATCTACTATGCCGGATGTCCTAATGTATAACTCACCGGTAAACTCATCCCTCGTAACAACTGCAGCATACAGCCCGGTAGGTGTTGAGCCTTCCCTGCCTATATTTTGTGCATCAGAATCTATGACATTAGGCCGCATAACCACACCGATTTCGAAAAAAACCTGTCCGTTTTCACTATTCATTACACCCCGGATCATTTCATCAAAAATATCCCGCCTTGTTTGGGGGTCAAAATTTGTATAATCTGCTATAACATCTGCTAAAGTGCGTAATACCCGGAGATGACTGTTTATTCTGCCGTTCCAATACTCTGATTGCACATCAGCAAGATTAGACATAGAATCTATACTTAAATCCATGCTGATACCGGATGCCTGATGCACAAGTAGGATAGTCAGAATAACCGCTATGACCGAAATCATGGCGATCCCCATTAGTGTCAGTTTTATTTTGATTTTCATCTGTTTCCTCCTTAAATATTTGTCTATAATATTTATTGTACACCATTTCTTTTTTACATGCAAATACAGAGTAGTGTAAATCCCCATGATGTGATATAATTAACCGATAAAAATCCGAAAAAAGAGGCGCAAAATGAAGCAAATTCACATACATCTGACTTTTCTGGAAAAGAAAACACCATCATGGATGGTACCGCCGGGCCCCACAATGGAATTCCACATTGACCGTGAGGTTCGCCGTGATTACGGGCTGGATAAAAGCCTTTTTTCTCTGACCGGTAATGTGGTCCTGGCTGATATGCGGCAAGCACGGGAATTAACGGCAAAATTCAATGCAAAACAAGACCCAAAAAGCGGGAAATTTATCCGCGCAGGGCAGCTCTATATAATGGGATTGATAGACGAAATCCTGCACTATGTGGTGGCGCTCTACCGGCGGCAGGTGCAGCCAGATGCCTTCCAGCAGTGCCTGCAAAGACTGGAAACCAAACTGGGTGAAAGCAGGACGAACGGGCTGTTAACCGGTTTTTCCGAGCAGTTTCCTCCCCTGCCGGTATATTCAGGTGAAAAAGTAATACCGCAGTACCTTGAAGGCACAGAAAGCGGAGAAAGCTGCCGTGCCCTATCCCTCGAAGAAACCATGATGCTTTCCCTTGCCAACCTCAACCCCGCTTTCAAGCCCTTTCAATTTCTGTTCGATGATAAAAACCTTGCAAAGCACACGGTGTATCCGGCGGCTATTGAAGAGCTCAAGGCCCATTTCAAGGATCTGCCCCCATTTGGTCCCGATGGGCAAAGCCTCTGGGACATGTTACGAGCCCCGGCGCTTGCCTCAGACACCCTCAGCGGTCAGTTGGAATTTATGCGAAAGCACTGGGGCCTTATCATGAAGGGGTTCATGTCGCGGATGCTTATTGGGCTGGATGTGATGAAAGAAGAAGAAAAGCCCGGTTTTCTCGGCCCCGGCCCCAGCGAGGTAATGAGCTTTGCCGGACTGGATGAATATGAGCGTTTCAGCCCCGACCAAAACTGGATGCCCAAAACCGTACTGATGGCAAAAAGCACGCTCGTCTGGCTATTCCAGCTTTCACAAAAATACGGTAGAGACATTACCCGCCTTGACCAAATCCCCGATGAGGAGTTGGACGAGCTTTCCCGCCGGGGCTTTACCGGGTTATGGCTAATCGGGCTGTGGGAACGGAGTAACGCCTCAAAAACCATCAAACAGTGGACCGGCAACCCAGAAGCGGCTGCTTCCGCATACAGCCTCTACGATTACGATATTGCCAATGAACTGGGAGGCTGGGGCGCATTAAGCAGCCTGCGTGACCGCTGCATGAGACGGGGTATACGGCTTGGTTCCGACATGGTACCGAACCACACCGGCCTGGACAGCCGTTGGATGATAGAGAATCCCGACCGTTTTCTCCAGCTTCCTTACTCGCCATTTCCCGGTTATACATTTAATTGCGAGAATTTATCGGGCAGGGGCGATGTCACCGTACAAATCGAAGATAAATATTTTTCCCGCAGCGATGCGGCAGTGGTCTTCAGAAGAATCGACAACCATACCGGCGAAACCCGTTACATATACCACGGCAACGACGGCACATCCATGCCGTGGAACGATACTGCCCAAATTGATTTTCTCAACCCCGAAGCCCGCGAGGCGGTGATACGCACGATCATCGGAGTGTGTCAGCAGTTTTCAATCGTACGTTTCGATGCCGCGATGACCCTTGCAAAACGGCACATTCAGCGGCTGTGGTATCCTGCACCGGGACAGGGCGGAGACATTGCCAGCCGCGCAGAGCACAGCATTACCAATGAAGAATTTAACCGCCGCATCCCTGATGAGTTTTGGCGTGAAGTGGTGGATCGATGCGCTGCCGATGCTCCACACACCCTGCTCCTTGCAGAAGCATTCTGGATGATGGAAGGATACTTTGTTCGAACCCTCGGCATGCACCGTGTTTACAATTCGGCATTTATGAACATGCTGAAAAATGAAGATAATGCAAAATACAGAATCACTATAAAAAACACCCTGGAATTTGATCATGAAATCCTCAAACGATTTGTCAACTTTATGAACAATCCCGATGAAGATACTGCGGTGGCCCAGTTCGGCAAAGGAGATAAATACTTTGGCATCTGCACCCTGATGGTCACCATGCCCGGGCTGCCCATGTTCGGGCATGGCCAGGTGGAAGGCTTTGAAGAAAAATACGGCATGGAATACCGCCGTGCTTACAGAGATGAACAGCCCGACGGATACCTTGTTGACCGCCATGAACGGGAAATTTTCCCGCTGATGAAACGGCGGGCATTGTTTTCCGGCAGCGGCGATTTCAGACTCTACGATTTATTTACTGAAGGCGGATCGGTCAACGAAAATGTTTTTGCCTATTCAAACCGTGCGTGGATCAACGGCTGCGAAGAACGGGCTCTGGTTTTTTACAACAACTCATATTACGAAACGGCCGGATGGATTAAAACAAGTGATCCGGCAATACCGGAAAATGGCAGGAAACGGCGTGACAGTCTGCATACAGCGCTTGCCCTGCATACGGATGACAACTGGTTCACCCTGTTCAAAGACCAGCGTTCCGGCCAGTGGTTCATTCGTTCTTCAAAGGGGATAAACGAAAACGGCTTTTTTGTTGCTCTTAACGGATACGAAGCGCAGGTTTTCATCGATATTTACGAAGTTCAGGATGATGAAAAAGGCCGCTGGGCCCGGCTGAACCACGACTTGCAGGGCCGGGGAGTAGATGATCCCCATTCGGCTATCATGGATATTTATCTTGGGGACCTGTACTACCGTTTAATTAAATTCTTCAAGCCGGAAATCATCAATAAACTTCATGGCTTTTTTGTTACACGTACCGAATCGAGCATTGCACAAAAACAACAGGTACGATCTTTTGTTGATTCACTCAAAGAACAGGCCGAAAAATATTTCTCAACGGTAAAACATTTTATTACGGGAGCTGACGGGAAGTATGAACCGTGGGAAGGGAAAAGTGAAAAGGTAAAAGGTAAAAAAGAAAAGAGTAAAGAGGAATTGTGGGATGAGTTCAGAGCGTATCTTGAGCGAGTTATTGGACTGGCGAGTTATGTGAAAATTACCGCAAAGACTCCGGCAGAGTTGATGCTGAAGGAACTTGCAGGGAAGATAAAAGAGAGTCAGGCGGTGTGCGCTGCGGCGATGGGGTATGGGCTTTTGAAGATTTTGAGATCGAGCATCGGTGAAAACACCAGTGGTGCGCATGCAGAAAATCTTGCTTTTGTGCATTGGAACCTGGATCGCAAACTTAGGGAACAATATATGAATTTCGGCGCTTCCGGCGACGAAGCCTGGTGGTTTGGGGAAATCAGCCGGATGGTGTTGAGCCGGACGGCTGCCGTTGACACAAGCGCTTACGTGACGAAATGTCCGTTTAATCCAGAGGTTTTTGCTGCTTTAATTATTGAAAATAATTATTTGCTTGACGATTTCCGCCGGATCGTCGGGATAAATATTTTCAATGATATTACCTGGTTCAACAAAGAAGCATTTGAAAACGCCCTGTTCTACGGAACATTGTTCTGTGTTTTGGAAGATGATTCTGCCTTAGGCACTTCGGCGCCATGGCTTGAACGGGCAGCGCACATTGCCGGAATTTCCGATGCTATGAAAAAAGCGCAGGCAGCATCCGGTTACCGGATTGACAGACTTATTCACCTGCTGGCAGGCGAATCTCCTCTTGCGGAAAAAGTGTCTTCTGCAAAATCCAGCAAAGCAAAAGCAAAACCTGCGGCAGCAAAAACGAAGCCCACAGCGGCTAAAGCAAAAACTGCGGCAGTAAAAACGAAGCCGGCAGCGGCAAAAGCGAAGCCAACAGCAGCAAAAGCGAAACCTACAACAGCAAAAACAAAACCTGCGGCAGCTAAAGCGAAACCTGCAGCGGCAAAAACAAAACCTGCGGCAGCAAAAGCGAAACCTACAACAGCAAAAGCGAAATCTTCAGCAGCAAAAGTGAAGCCCACAACTGCTAAAGCGAAACCTACAGCAGCAAAAGTGAAGCCCACAACTGCAAAAGCAAAACCTGCAGCAGCAAAAGCGAAACCTACAACAGCAAAAACAAAATCTGCGGCAGCTAAAGCGAAACCTGCAGCGGCAAAAGCAAAACCGGCAAAGGCAAAAACGAAGCCCACAGCAGCAAAAACCGCCGCGAAACAAAGGAAAAAAGGAAAAAAGGAATGAAACTGAATGGAAAAACATGGATTATCGGAGCTTGTTTACTAATGGCATCTCCTAAAGCAATACCGTTGTTCTCACAGCATATGTATCTGGAATTGAATCTGAACAATCAGGCTGTGCGAAGCATGGTGCGTTCAATCCGGCATAGGTCATCACTGGAATTGTTAAGGGTAATAGAACGCGCAGGAAGTGATAACCGGATTGACGGGATAATACTTAACATTTCATCATATCATGCGGGAAGAGAAGCCATTTGGGAATTACGCAATGCCCTTGAAAAATTTAAATCCAAAGGAAAAACTATATGTGCGTTTATCGGTAACGCTGACCTGGACATGTACAGCCTTGCTACAGTGGCCGATAAAATCATAATGGACGAACTCGGCATTCTGACCATGCTGGGTTATGCAATTGGCCGCGGTTATGTACAGCACAGCCTGGAAAAACTGGGGATAGGAGTCCGTGAACTAAGGTATTTTGAATTTAAAACATCAGCCGAGACATTTACCCGCGATTCACTTTCCGATGCAGATCGTATACAATACGGCGAGCTGTTAGATGACATCATGGGTATTACCCGTGAAACAATAATAAAAGCGCGGCAGATGACTGCGGAAGAATTAGACTCGATAATCAATAACGAATTTATGTTTTCCGCCGGAAGCGCCCTTGCGCGCGGTTTGGTTGATCGTACCGGCAGAAAAGATGCGGTAATAGAAGCAATTAAGGAAATTTCCGGCAGCGGTAACGCCGCAAATTTTGCCGTCTTCGGTGATCAAAAATCCAGTATTACCGGAAGCAAATATATGTACAGACCGCTGCGTGCAGGAAATTTTTTCTACCGGCCGCCGGAAATTGCCGTTATTTATGCATCCGGAGTAACCGATATGGAACAGGGAATAGCGGCCTGGACATTGGCAAGTACAATCAGGGAAGTATCGGAGAGAAGGCGGGTAAAAGCCATCGTTCTGCGGATTAGCTCATCCGGCGGCAGCGCCGAAGCTGCCGATTATGTTGCAGAAGCGATTAAAGCCGCACGTCAGCAGGTTCCGGTAGTGGTGTCAATGGGCGAAGTCGCTGCATCCGGCGGCTATTGGGCAAGCATGAACGCCAGCCATATTGTCGCATCTCCGGTAACCATTACCGGATCAATCGGAGTCATTGGCAGCTGGTTTTACGACAATGGCTTGAACGACAAGCTGGGTTTGACTGTCGATACCATGCAGCGGGGTAATCATGCTGATATGATGACAGGGATGATCCTGCCCCGGCGGGATCTCAGACCGGAAGAAGAGGCCCGTTACCGGGAATATATTCTGGCTATGTATGCGGATTTTACTTCCAGAGTCGCCGTAAGCCGCAGCATGGATCGTGAACGTGCAGAATCCATTGCCGGAGGACGGATTTATTCAGGTCTCGGAGCGCTTAATGCCGGCCTTATCGACAGCAATGGCGGACTTGATGACGCAATCCGCATTGCGCGTAACCTTGCCGGAATACCGGATAATCAACGTGTTGCATACAGTGAATATCCAAAACCAAAGTTTTTCGACAAAATGTTTGAACGAATGGCAGCAACAAAGGCTGTTGCCATGAATTCTGCTGTCGGCAGAAACAGCGTACTCTTTGCAGCAAATTGGATTTTTCCCGTTCAGATACTGGATGACCTTCATTACCGGATAGCGCATAACGGTCATGTTATGCCGTTGCTTCCGTTCGATCAATCATGGCTGCTCATGTATCCATGAACGGCCGGAATGAAAATATTTTACTCAATGCAGGTTTTCCCGTTTACCTGCACGGTTTTAGCGCCATTGATTCATATCTGAGTCGCACGCCCACTCATGGCGGATTAGGAAACCATGAACAGTCGGGAGCACTTTATGTTCTATGTATGGCGGATCTCGCCGATCTTGCCCGCCTGTTTGACAAACTAAGGTATCCCGGTGCCGCCTTCGCCGATGCCGCTCTGGACTGCGGTGAAAAAACATGGTATTTCCGGTGCGCAGACTCCGGTTCTGCTCTACGGGACTATCGATCATCTTTCATTTTTCTTGAATTTTATCAGGACTGTAAAACACGCCGTTTTTATGATCCCCATGATATATATCCTTACATACGTTATCTCAAAAGCGGAGCCGGCACTGCCGGCAGAAGCAAAAAAAACGATTCTGCTCTTTTACATAGTTGCGTCAAACAAAATATCAAGACTGCACATGCCGGTGCTGATCCCGTACGCGCCCTTTTGGATGGAGCGATGATCCTTTCCCGGTATTTCCCGGGAATCAGCATCGGGGAAATAAACGCATTTGCCGCCGGTTTTATTCAGCCCGGCCAAATATCAACGGTGAGTATTGAAGAACAGAGACTGGCGCTGCTGGGGTTATTGCAGGCGGCTAATCCGGCAGCCGGTTTTGAACTGCTGAAAAACTGCGACTTCGTTTCCGAGTACTGGCCGGAACTGGCTGCATTGGATAACGTAGATCACTCCAAGGAGTATCATCCCGAAGGGAATGTCTGGAAGCATACCATGGAAGCACTTCGTTACCGGAAATCCGGTAACGGTGGCTTTGATCTCCGGTTGTCGCTGGGCCTGCTGCTGCATGATGTAGGCAAACCGCTTTCAAATTCAACGGGCAGCCGCCGCTTTGACGGCCATGCGGAACTGGGCGAACATCGTACACGCCGTTTTCTTGAACGTCTTGGCTTCAACGCCGTACTGGTACACGATATCTGCTACCTGGTACGAAATCACATGCTGCCTGCCGCCCTGCCCCGCCTGCCCCTTACCCGTACAGGTGAAATAATGTCTTCCCCCCTGTTCCCTTTGCTGATGGAACTGTATCGCTGCGATGAGTCCTCGTCATTTAAGGGTCTTGAAGGTTATTACCGGAGCAGCGCTGCGTATCAGGCATACCTGAAAAACCGCCGCAACCCGTACCGATCGGCGGACGGGAAAAAACTTAACGTGTTAGCACCCTGTTTTCAGCAACTGCACCGATAACAGGATTTGCGGCCAGATAAGCGGCAAACGCTTCTGCATCGCCGCCGTAGTAAACAACATTCGATTTACCTTTAAGCATGGTGTAACCGTCGCCTCCAGCCGCAATAAATTCAATGGTTGCCGCACTGTATGTTTTTGTTTCGTCTAACGCACTGCCGTCTGCCATTATCACCGATGTAACCCTGCTCATGGGCTGCGCATGCGGATCAAATTCTACGTTAATTCCTGACACCTGTATATACTGCCCGGCAGCTTCGGGATACCGGCTTACGCCATGTTCCAGCACTTCCAGTATATCTGCACCGTCAAGTTCAATTGTTACAAGAAGGTTTGAAAACGGCAGAACGGTCAGCACATGACCCATTGTAATATTCCCCGCCGGTATGCTTGATCGTATATTGCCGCCTGTCATGAATGAAATATCCGCACCGGTGGCATGCTTCATGGAATCCGTAAGTATATTGGCCATATTGGTATCTCTCGTACGAACAGCTTCCCGCTCCCCTTCCAGGAAAAACGGGGTATAACCTATGATGGCAGAAGTTACAGATTCAATTTTAGATTCTTCCTCTGTGATTATTTTGATAACAGTTTCGTCGGAGATAAGGCCTGATTCAATTTCATCTTCTGTTACAGCTATCGTTCCTGCTGTTTTGGAAAGAACCCTGCGTAAATATGTTATTTCTATTACTCCGATATACCGTCCATGATCACCTGTTTGCGCAATAAGCGTATTGCCAACAACCCTGCCGTTTTCATGAAAAGTATGGCTGTGTCCGTCAATTATTATGTCAATACCGGGGACTGCCGCCAAAGCATCACTTCTGTGTCCGTCAGCGGTCGAATTTTCATCACCCAAATGTACCAACGCAATGATAATACCGCAGCCTTCGGCTTTTAACGCCTCGACCATTTCGGCAGCACTGCTCACAGGGTCGTCAAATGTCAGACCGGCAACTGTACGCGGATCAGACTTGGTTATTGTTTCGGGAGTCGCAATGCCGAACACTCCAACGGTAACGCCGTTCAACCTGAATACTTCATACGGTTTGAACAATCTCTCCCCGTTTGAGTTTCTGATATTTGCCGCTAATATCGGAAAGTTCATCATACCGGACAATTCAATGAGCCTATCCACACCAAAATTAAATTCATGGTTGCCGGTAACCATGGCATCATAACCGGCAGCATTCATTATCGCTGCAATTGATTCTCCTTGCGACAAATTTGCCGCTATCTGCCCGTGAATACGATCTCCGGCATCTAACACCAATACGTTTTCACCGTTCAACTTAAAATTTTTAGTCATCTGCGATATATATGGTTCTGCATGCGTTCTGCCATGAGTATCATTTATATGTATGATTGTCAGCTTGACAGGATCGTCTGATGCGGTACAGGAACATATTACCGGCAGCAGAAAAATAATAACGAACACGGCAGTAATTTTTATTGTTTTTTCCATAATTTAATAACTCCTTCCAATTCAGCTTTTTTATCTTTTTTTCTTCAATGACAAAACCGACACAAAAACAATGGCTGCAAATGTCAGCAAGTACGGAATGGCAAGAATAAAATCGGCAGGTACATTGAAACGCATGAATTGCGCACCCTGGGCATAGTTAGAAAAAGCATCGGCAAGGCCGAAGATAAAAGCAGCTGCCAGCAGACCCAGAGGTTTACGTCCGCCGAGGAAAATAATAACAAGAGCAATCCAGCCTTTGCCTGCTGTCATATTGGGAACAAAAGCGCCAATGTTTAGACTAAGAAATGATCCGCCAATCCCGCAAAAAAAACCTGAAATGAGAAAAGCAGCCCAGCGGTATGTGTCCGGCTTTATGCCAAAAGAAACAAGGGCTGCCGGATTTTTACCGCAGGCACGCAAACGATAACCAAACGGCGTTTTATAAATTACCATACGGGCAATGAACACCAGCAGCCAGCTTGCATATACAAATAAACTATGTCCTGAAAGCGCTTCCCCAATTACGGGAATGCGGTTAATAAACGGAATATTAATAACCGGTAAAATATCAATGCCGCGTAATGCAAAAACCCCGCGTGTGTTAAAAAACCGCTGCGAAAGAACAATGGTCATACCTGCGGCTAAAAGATTAGCGGCAAGCCCGGTAATGAACACATTGGAACGAAGGTTCAGTGTTGTGTATGCGATGATTGCCGACAATGCGATTGAAACAAGCACTGCCGAGGCAATTCCGGCGGTAATGTTTCCCGTGTAATGCACAGCAACAATGGTGAAAAATGCTCCGATGAGGAGCAGTCCTTCCAGGGCGATATTAAGTTTTCCCGAAAGCTCGGAAAATAAACCGCCTGTTGCGGCAAGTAAAAGAGGAGTCATAATGATAATCGCACTATGCAGAATCATTGCTTCCGTCCTTTTTTGCCAAAGACATCTCGTCTTGCAAGCAAGCCTCGTCTTGCAAGCAAGCCGGATAATACTGTGCTGGTAGCAAGAAAGAAAATCACCGCCTGCACGACAGAGGCAACCTCATACGTAATGTCTGAATTCTGCATTGCAATTCTCGCCCCGGAAGAAATCCATGCGAAAAAAAAGCTTGCCGGTATAACCGCCGGAGGGTAAAATCCCGCTACAAGCGCCGCAGCTAGGCCGTTCCAGCCGAGCCCCGCAGTAAATTCCTTTAATGTCGCATAATGAGTGCCAAAAACAACAAGTCCACCCGCAAGCCCGTACAACGCTCCGCTTAAAAACATTGCCATCACAGTATGCAAACGGGTGTTAATTCCTCCGTACCGGGCAAACATTTCATTGGCTCCGGTCATTCTGTATTCATAACCAAGTTTTGTATCCTTGAGAAAAACATGCACAATTAAGACAAATGCAAAAGCGATTATTATAGCGGTGCTTAAATATGACGGCGGTAATATCCGCAGCAGTCTGAGATTTTCCGCAATTTTTTTTGTTGATTGTAAATTTGTTTCGGGATCGAGGAAAGGACCGTTAACCAGATAATTGACTATCAATATCATCGCGTTTGACAGCAGAAAAGATGTAATAAGTTCATTTGTATTCCACCGTGCCTTGCAAAAACCTGACAATGCAGCCATAGTCCCGGCAAAAAATACACCGGCAAGAATGGCAATAATTCCCCCAAAAAAACCAATGCTTGCGAGCGGAAGGGCAGTAATTGTCGCGATAAACGCACCTGAGTAAATTTGCCCTTCTCCTCCAAGGTTCAGGCTGCCTGCTTTCATTGCAATGCTGATGCCCAAAGCGCCGAGTATCAAGGGAACGGCGCTGTTCAGCGTATTGCCAAAACTAAACACATTGCGAAAAGGGCCGATGAAAAAAAAGTACAGCGTTCTGCCCGGAGTTTTGCTGATCAGGCAGACAAACACGGCAAGAACAGCAAGAGCAAAAATCGCTATAGCCCCTGTCTGCAGTAAAGAATTTATGCTAATTTTTACACTTTTCACTTTTCACTTTTCCCTGCTAAAAAAGTCCCTGCATACAGTTGCCGATTTTTTCACGTAATGAAAATGTTTCTGTTTCAATATCGTTAACAAATTCCGCCGCAGCTCTGCCGCGGTACATAACGATAATTTTGTCGGCAAGGCTCAGTATTTCATCAAGGTTCGTAGAAATAAGAATGATTGCCGCTCCCTTTTCACGCAAGGTGGCTATTTCTGCCCTGACAAAACTGCAGGCAGCAATGTCCAGGCCCCATGTCGGTTCCGAAAAAACAAAATAATCCCTGAATTGTTCAATTTCGCGTGCAAGTATGAGTTTTTGCAAATTGCCGCCGGAAAGCGTTACTGCCGGGTTTTGTCCGTTTGCAGCAATATTGTAACGGCTGATAAGGCCGTCAGTAAATTTTCTTATCGCTTTTTTATCGAGAAAACCCTTGTGCGAAAATTCATTGCGGCGGTTGATAATAATATTTTCATCAACTTCGGCGGTAAGAGCTATTCCTACCTTCTGCCGGTCAGCGGGCACATATGCAAGCCCCCGGTTACGGAGGCGGCGGTTATTCATGCGGGAAATATCCCTGCCGTTATGGGTAATTATTCCCGCTGCCGGATGGAGAAACCCTCCGAGCACCGCTTCCAGTACTCCCAGCCCATTGCCTCCAACTCCGGCAAACCCCAGTATTTCGCCTGAGCGAACCGAAAAAGAAACATTGTCCAGCAGGGGGCGCTGCTGCCCACGCCTCAGCACAGTAACATTATTAAAAACAATAACCTGTTTGCTGTTTACAATGCTTGTATTTTTCTTTTCCGGTTTTTTCGGCATGACTGCAGTACGCAAGATGTCAGTATCACTGCCTATCATCAGTTTGGAAATTGCAAATTCATCGGCTTCTTTTGTTATCAAAATACCGGCAAGTTCACCATGACGAAGCACGGCAACCCTGTCAGAAATTGATTTAATTTCATGTAATTTGTGTGTTATGAGAAATATTGACTTCCCTGCAGCCGCCAATGTTCTGAGTGTATTAAAAAGCGCCGTAGTTTCATGATCGGTAAGTACCGAAGTCGGTTCGTCAAGAATAATAATGCCGGCATTTTGGCAGAGGAGACGGCAAATCTCAACCTGCTGCATTTCTCCGATGCTGAGATATTTAACAAGGCCGTCAGGCGCAATAGAAAAACCATGGGATTTAATTACACGTGCCGCTTCGGTTTTTGCTTTTTCTCCGTCAAAAAACAATCCCCATTTGCGGGGTTCTGTACCCAAAAAAATATTTTCTGCGGCAGTGTATTCGGGAAACAGCATAAAATGCTGGTGGACCATGCCTATCCCAAGCCTGCGGGCGGCAATCGGCGAATCAATGAAAACAGTGCTGCCATTAACGCGGATTTCACCGCTGTCAGGCATTTCAAGACCGCCTAAAATTTTCATCAGGGTTGTTTTGCCCGCGCCGTTTTCACCGGCAATACACAGTATCTCCCCTTCACGGAGATCCAGGCTTATATTGCTGTTTGCTTTTTCTGTTCTGCCCGGATATGTTTTACCGATACCGCGCAGTTCAACGGTATAATTACTGCTCATGCACTAAATATTCTACAGCGGCGGAACGGTATACTCAATGCGTCCCACATGTAAATCATCCATGAAGACAGTAAACCGCTCCTGTATATCCGCAGAAACATAATCACGGAATCCCGGATCATTAAAAATAAAATTAAGATAGCCGTCCTGCACACCAATTGTCCTGGAACTTCCAAACTGTATGTTTCCGGCAAGAAAATCCGCAATAATCTCTTTAGTAAGTTTTTTCTGTTCCATACTGCCGCAGCCAATAATCAAACCCGGAGCCCGGCTGTACTCATTACTGTTAAAAAACACCGCATAAGCCCCTCGCTGCGCAATAGTGCGTACCAATCCCTGTGCCGCGCTGCCGGCAATTGAGGTAAAAACATCAACTCCGGCGTTGATCATGCCGGATGCAAGATCAGCGGCCCTGCTTGCATCAGACCAGTTGCCGATAACCCGGAAGTCCAGCTCAATGTCCGGGTCTGTACGACGTGCCCCGTCAAGAAAGCCGGGAACGATATGCCCTGTCAAAAGGGGGTATTCCTGGGCAGCAATAAAACCGATTCGTTTTGATGCATTGGCGAGGGGCATATCACCGGTAGTAACCAGCCCGGCAAGGTAACCGAGAAACAAGGCCTGCTCGTATTGGTTAAACATGTAAGTACTAATCCGGGGGTTACCGATATACTGGGCATCGGTGATAATAAAATGCTGTGAGGGAAATGACCTGCTCACACTTGCGCATATTTCCGGCAGTGACGGATTTGAACCCAGCACCAGGTCATATTCACCGCCTGCCACCATGGACATTAGTTGTTCTTCCCATTCAGCCTGGTTATAGCCGGCTTCGTACACTTTAACAGTCACATTGCTGTGTTCAGCGGCAAATTCTTCAGCGCCCGCAGCCAACATTTCGTAGGACGGGCTTCCGGCAACCACACCGGTGATATACACCAGCACAGAAACCGTTCCTTCCGTCCCTGCAGAATCTCTGGGTCTACAGGCAGACAAAAGAATAATGATTATTAAAAGTAATGTTACAATGTTTTTTTTCATATTTTCTCCACTGCGAGTAATTTATCAGCCGGCGCTCCGCAAACCGGACAAAATTTGATACTATCAATATCAGTAATCGTGTAGCCGCATGAGGTACAGGTAGAGTATTGTTTTTCCGGCACATCGGGTAATGCGGCAAGTGTACTTTCGGCTTCTTTGAACAAGCGTAAATGCACACTTTCTGCGCTTCTTGCATCCTGGAAGGCATACGCAGCCAGGCCGGCACCTTGCTGACGGGCTAAATGCAAAGCGTTTAAATATATATCATTTATCTCCTCACTTTCGTTCGCAATACTTTCGCTAACAGCTTCCAATGATGATTTAACATGGTTCATCGAATAAAAGAAATTTCGTGCATGATACAACTCCGAATCCGATGCTGCATAAAAAAGTTTTGCAAGTCCGGGTTTGTTATTCCTAAGCGCATCTTCCGCATATATACGATAGCGCATATATGCCTGACATTCCCCGGCAAAAGCTTTCTCCAAAGATTTGAGTACCGGAAGCGGGACAGAGGGGGCTTTACTGAATGATACCGGTTTGCGGCTGTAATTCAGCACGCCGTTTGAATCAAAAGAAAATTCAACGAAGTGGTAATAGGGCGCTTCAATACCTTCAACTTCTTCTATGCGGGCGCCGCCGCCGCCTGTGGCAATGAGTTTTATCCCGTTTACATCATCTTCAAAATAAGAATGTATATGCCCGCACAGAATAAATTTAACTTTTTCCTTAAGCGCCGAGATTAAAGTAAGCACTTTGTCCCATTCTTCTGTACTAACAGAATTTTTGGTTATTTTATTCGGCGGCGGAATGTGAAAGGTCAGTACTATGTTGTCCCGCTCATACGCCAGGGCGCGCTGCAGTAAATCCAGTGTTTCCTGCGAAAAAACCCGTTTGGAATTGTCCAGTACAATAATTAAGAGCCTGGAATTGTATAAAAAATAATTTTTCAGGCCGAAAAAGGATTCGTAATCCAATGTGTCATGATTACCGGGAAGAACATACACAGGTTTATCAATTACTGCATCTGTCATTTCCATTACGTTTTTGTAGTAATGAGTTGTGCCGTTGGGTACAATGTCTCCGCCGATAAGCATAAAATCGCCGGATGCTTCATGACATGCAGCATTAAATATACTCATGATTTCAACACCTAAACCATCGCATCCGGGATCGCCGATAAAAGTAAAACCATTGATTGGATTTATTTCAATATTTTCCCTGACAACTTTTTCCATGAATCACATTATAGTGCAAACAATGTGTCCAGGGAAGCTGCGAGTAAAGCATTTTACCCCTACCCCGACAACTTTTCCGCAATATTAACGCAATAATCTCCAAGTTTTTCGATGCGACGGACAAGATCAATAAAGAGCAGTTCTGTCTGAACATCTTTGCCTGCTTCAATGCGCTTACGGCTGAGTTTTTGGAGCTGCTTGCGCGATTTTGTGATGTTTGTCTCCACCTTTTTGGACAGAATGGTTGAAGTGACAGACATGCCCTGCCCCAGTTTCTCATGCAGGAGGCAGAGGAATTCTTCCACCTGATTTACATAGGGAACCAGATCGTCAATTTCTTCTTTTTTGAACATCCTGTTTTTCCGCACACTTCTTTCCAGCAGACGGCTTATACCGTAACATTCATCGCTCATCTCTTCAATGTCGCCGGTAATCTGCAAGAGGCGCGAAACCCGGCGCTCGGAACGGGGATTAAGCTGTTTGCGGGTACATTCTATTAAAAAAGCGGTAAGCGTTTCCCTCATTTCATCAACATAATTTTCCTGTTGTTTCAACTCTTCCAAAAGTTTACCAACGGCGTTTTCCTTATCGCTTGTTTCGTGCAGGTCCCGCAGAAAGGTACAAAAACCGGCATACATAGACGATACAATACCCGCCATATCACGAATTTCTTTTTCTGCACGCAATATATTGAGTTCAGGCGTTCCGGTTCTGGGGGAATCAAGGTAAGCAAACTTGTATTGCCTGTTTTCCCCTTCCGGCGCATCGCGAATAATAACAGAAACCAGTTTTGAGAATTGTTCGACAAAAGGTAAAAATAAAATAACATTTATTGAATTAAACACCGTATGCAGCATGGCAAGATGCATGGTTGCCCCCGCACCGACAGGGTCTGCCGGCGTTAAAACAGCAACAAGCGCCAACAGCGGCCTTAAGAGAGGCAAGGCCCAGCACGTACCGATGACATTAAGCAATACATGGACAAGCGCCGCCTGTTTTGCCGCAGTTTTTGATCCAATTGCAGCTAACACAGCGTCAACGGTCGTACCGACATTGGAACCAAGCACCATTCCGGCAGCCATCTCGAAAGTAATGATATTGTTAAATGCCATGGTCAGCGTTATTGCTGTGGTTGCGCTGGATGAATGTAGCAGCATGGTCATTACCAGCCCGGCGCCTGCGCCAATCAATACAGCCCCAAAACCCATATCGCGAAAAGTGCCAATAATATTAAAATCTATCAAATGATTGATTAAGCTCATTTCCTGGGTAAGATAAAACAATCCCATAAATAAAAAACCGAATCCCAGAACAACTTCACCAATGCTTTTATGTTTCCACTTTGCAATGCTCATGACAAAGCCGATTCCCACAGCAGGCAGGGCTAAATCGGAAATATTTAGCGAAAACCCCAGCAGCGACACAATCCACGCAGTAACAGTGGTGCCGATATTGGCGCCCATTATAACCCCGATTGACTGAGCCAGGGTTAACAACCCGGCATTCACGAAGGAAACCACCATGACAGTAGTTGCCGATGAAGACTGAATAATAGCGGTAACCGCAAAACCGGTCAATACTCCGGAAAAACGGTTACCGGTCATAAAATTCAATGTTCTTCTGAGACGGTCGCCGGCGCTCCGCTGTATCCCTTCGCTCATAATCTTCATACCAAAGAGGAACATGCACAGGCCGCCAGCCATACGTAACAATGCCATTAAATCCATAATACTCCCTGCCTAACTGGAAATTTTTTCAGTTATATTCATGCAATAGTCTCCGAGTTTTTCAATACGGCGAACCAAGTCGATAAAAAGCAGCTCTGTCTGCACATCCTTGCCTGCTTCAATACGCTTACGGCTGAGCTTCTGAAGCTGTTTGCGGGATTTGCCGATATCTGATTCCAGTTTTTTCGTTTGGATGGTTGATTTCACTGTCAGGCTTTGTCCCAGTTTATCATGCAGGAGACCAAGGAATTCCTCTACCTGACCAACGTATGGAACAAGCTCGTCCATTTCATCTTTTTTAAAAATACGTTTTTTCCTGACACTTTTTTCCAGCAGGCGGCTGATGCCATAGCATTCATCGCTCATCTCCTCAATATCGCCGGTAACCCGCATCAGGCGCGATACCCGGCGCTCGGAATGGGGGTTAAGCCGGGTATGGGTACATTCAATTAAAAAGGCAGTCAGAGTTTCCCTCATTTGATCAACGTATTCTTCTTTTTGTTTCATTTCTCCGCAGAACTTTACAACAGCGTCTTCTCTGTCTTTTGTTTCCCGCAAGTTCCGCAGCAATTCGCTGAAGCTGGCATACATTGACGAAACAATGCCTGCCATGTCACGGATTTCTTTTTCTGCGCGTAATATATTGAGCTCAGGCGTACTGGTTTTAGCGGAAGAAAGATAGGCAAACTTATAATGCTTGCTTATCTCTTCCGGCTTTTCACGGATAATAAAACAGATCAGACGGGCATAATGGCTGACAAAGGGGAAAAATAAAATGGTATTGACAACTTTATATACTGTTTGAAACATGGCAATGTGTGTAGTAACGCCAATTCCGGCAGGGATTCCCGGTGTTATCGCATTAACGAGCGCCAGCAGCGGGTTAAAAAAGATCAGCGCCCAGCAGACGCCTATTGCATTAAACAGCACATGTACCAGGGCAGAGCGTTTGGCTTCGGTATTTGCGCCAATGGCAGACAGCACTGCATCAATGGTGGTACCTATGCTTGCGCCTAAAATCATACCGGCACCCATCTCGTACGTAATAATACCGTTAAACGCCATTGTCAGGACTATGGCCGATGTCGCGCTCGATGAATGAATGAGTATCGTCATCAAAAACCCGGCGCCAATTCCTGTCAGCACCGCCAGAAACCCCATGTCCCTGAAAGCGCCAATGGCGGTAAAACTTTCTTCGTTGTACAAGCTGTTCATTTCCCGGGTAAGGAAATACAGTCCTAAAAATAAAAGACCAAAACCCATGACTATTTCGCCGATGCTTTTATGCTTCCACTTCATTACTTTGAGAATAAAGCCGATGCCCACCGCAGGCAGTGCCAGGCTGGTAATTTGCAAAGAAAACCCCACGAGAGACACAATCCAGGCAGTGACGGTCGTGCCGACATTGGCGCCCATAATCACCCCGATTGACTGGGTTAGAGTAAGCAGACCGGCATTGACAAAGGAAACAACCATAACCGTGGCCGCCGATGATGATTGAATAACCGCCGTCAGCGTAAAACCGGTCAGCACACCGGCAAAACGGTTGCCCGTCATGAAATTCAATGTCTTTCTCATGCGATCACCGGCGCTTTGCTGTATCCCCTCGCTCATGATCTTCATACCAAGGAGGAACATGCACAGGCCGCCGATCATGTGGAGAATTAGAGTCACAATAGCCATTGGGTCATTGTACTAAGGGAGGGGGGTGAGGGGCTAGGGGCTGGGGCAACTTTACAAGACAGCTGAAATCTGCTTCTTGCCAGGGGTGCAATTTTATGAGACCTATAAAGATAACGAATTTCTCTCAACACTGTTGAGAGAAATATCATGGTCTAATAATCTCCTTGTTATGAGCCGTGCCAAAAACGACGAAGAACGGCTTTTTTATATCAAACTAGCCATCGAGGAAAAACACTCATTTCGGGAACTGGAACGGCAATTTGATGCGATGCGGTTCGAACGAAAAACAATAAGGGAAAAAAAGTCTACAAACCTACCTGTAAAACAAGAGATAAAGAATCAGTTCCTGGACAGTTATGTCCTTGATTTTCTCAATCTGCCGGAATCTCATAATGAATCAACACTGCAAAAAGCAATTATTACAAATATGAAAAACTTCCTGCTGGAAATCGGGAAGGATTTTTCTTTTATCAGCGAACAATTCCGGGTTCAAGTGGGCAAATCAGATTTCTTCATAGATTTACTTTTTTACCATAGGGGCTTATCATGTATGGTCGCCTTTGAGTTAAAGACGACTTCTTTTAAGCCGGAATACATAGGAAAAATGAATTTTTATCTTGAAGCCCTTGATAGAGATCATAAAAAGGACAATGAAAATCCAAGTGTAGGTATTATCCTATGTGCAGACAAGGATGATGAAGTTGTCGAGTATGCCATACAACGCAATCTTTCGCCGGTGCTTGTTGCCGAATATACTGCCAAGTTACCTGACAAGAAACTGCTTCAAAACAAGCTTCGCGAACTTACAGAATTGTCGAATATTACATCCCTGCCCCCTGGTAATTAAAACATTTCTTCCGTTTAACAATGTTATACACCCAGACTATTTCTTGCCCTATTCCCTATTCCCTATTCACTTTTTCAGTCCCCTTTACACTCCGCTTCCAAACCGCTACATTATCAACAATGAAAGAAATTTCCCTTACCGGCATAAAACCCACGGGTGATCTGCACATCGGCAACTACTTTGGCGCAATTAAGCCTGCGCTGGAGCTTGCTAAAACGTACGATGCCCGCTATTTCATTGCCGACTACCACGGTTTGAATACCATGAAAGACCCGGCGGAACTGAGCTCAACTGCCAGGCATGTAGCTGCCGGCTGGCTCGCTGCGGGGCTTGATCCGGAAAAAGTCCTGTTTTACCGACAAAGCGCCATTCCTGAAGTTTTTGAGCTGACGGTCATGCTGACGGCATTTACTTCCAAGGGCATGATGAACCGCGCCCATGCATACAAAGCGGCGGTGCAGGACAATACCGATAAAGGCGATGATCCCGATGCAGGGGTTAACATGGGCCTGTTTACCTATCCCATACTGATGGCTGCCGACATTATTATTTTTGATTCAGATGTGGTGCCGGTGGGCAAAGACCAGGTACAGCATATCGAGATGGCCGCTGACATAGTCCAATCGGTAAATGCCAATTACGGCAAACCGGTGCTGAAAATACCCCGCGCCGGCGTGCAGCCGGATTCCGCTGTTGTGCCGGGGCTGGACGGCAGGAAAATGAGTAAAAGCTACAACAACACCATCCCCCTGTTTGCCCCGGAAAATACCCTAAAAAAAACCATCATGCGGATGTTAACAAACTCCCAAACAGTCGAGGAACCCAAGGATCCGGATACCTGCCAGATCTTCCAGTTGTACAGGCTTTTTGCAAACAAGGAAGAACAGGCCGCTCTTGCCGCCCATTACCGTGCCGGAGGCATGGGATGGGGCATGGCCAAAGAAGAGCTGTTCCTTGCGGCAAACCGCCTGCTTGCTCCCATGCGCGAACGCTATAACGCGATAATGGCGGACATTCCCGCATTGGACAAAATTCTTGAACAGGGCGCCGAGAAAGCACGGCCTATCGCAGCCGCTACGGTGAAGCGTTTCCGAAAAGCAGCGGGGATTGATTAATAGTCATAACAAATAAAATGCTCTATATTATTATCAAAAATGTTATTAATTTTCTCTTTTATAAATTGAGGATAAATTGTTAAATCATTTATTTTATCAATTTCCATCCATTCAAGCATTACATTACAATTATCTTTATGAGATTCAAAATAATTATCAGGAATATCTGATTCATTTATCAATGATATAAGGTAATAAAAAGCAATTGTATGTGCTTTTTTTTCTTTCCATTTCCAAAATGTTTCTTCAATCCATATCATTCGAGTACATATAATATCTGCTCCTGTTTCTTCCTTATATTCTCTGATGAGTGATTGTTCAGATGTTTCACCTATAATAACATGACCTCCAGGCAAAGCATATTCCCTGCCATCTTTTTCTCTTTGTACCAATATTTTATTATTTCTTATCAGGACTCCAGATGTTCTGTAACTACAAATACTGTGTTCATCAGAAAATAACCAATCTTTTTTCATTGTATACAACCTCTTATGTATATATAGTATCATATTTTCAATATTTAGTTATCTACCAGAAACAAAGCCTGCCCCGGTCGGACACGAAACCGGCAGCCACAAAAGCCGGAGCATAGTCACTTCGAGCCGCTTCTGAATTGTTAATGGTTTCAACAAGAATTTTTTTCTCGGGAAGGACTTTTCTGCTGCGGGGTATTTTCAGGAAATCGATCAGTGCGGCAATGGAAGAGTCTTCAGGGCTTATGAAGATTTGCTGCTCCTTGCCGTTGCGGTTTGACACAGCGATTAGCTGCGCCCCCCGGAAATAGACGCGGCTGGACGGCAGGCGGGCAGGGAGGCGGGGATCAAGGCCCTCAATTTCCAGCCCTGCGGGACTTGCCGGGTCGGCGGCATTCATCCAGTAGATGCCGTCAAATGATTCGGCGTTTGCAAGTTCGCGGGCAATGACCGGTGAGGCAAATTGCAGGGAATTGATGCCCGCAAAGAAACGGCCGGCAACAAGTTCACCTGCCAGTTCCATGCGGCGCATGGTTGGTAACAGGCCCGACCAGCTAAAAGGCGAAGGCTCATCCCTGGAAACCCTTTCCAGCAGTGGACGGCAGAGAATACCCCAGCGCGCCAGAAGCAGGCGGACACACTCCCGGTTTCTGCTTTCCCTGTCCAGCGGGTCGGGCACAATATCTTGTGCACCGCTGTTTGCGATTTGTGCATCATCCGGCAAAAGCGAAAACCATCTGCCCCGAACCGGCGCGCCGCTTTTCCATCGATCCCGCAGCGAACGGGGGATGCGCTGAAAGCGTGCCGCCTCAGGGTGGCGGGGGCCGGAAACTGCAGGCCTGCGGGTGAGTTCATCGGTTTGCGGGTCTTTGGGTACAAATCCGGATTTAATACCCTGGCGAACAGGCTCAAGGGAATCCGAAGAAAGCCGCCCCTGCCACACTTCCTGCCACAGAGCCTTGGCAAGGTCTGTGCTGCGGACCGTACCCGGCTGAATATCCGGAAAAGCAGCGGCAGCATCTTTAATTTCCCAGAAATCGCGGGGACGGTCAAAAAAGCCGGATTGGATGGCTTGTGCAAAAAACACGCCATGCGGGGTGCTTACCGCTTTGTGCTGCTGTTCCGTATCGGTGAATACCAGGTCGAGATCCTCAGGCCGGCACAGACCTATTCTTTCCCTGCCTGCACCGTACCAGGCCAGGCGGCCCTCGCTAATTTCCCGGTCAATGATATCCGGGCTGTAATTACCGCAGCGGGCAGTGCAGAATTCTGTTTCCCACAATTTGGCCGGAGCGGAGCAGGCGGTAAGCTTTGTCAGGAAAACCGCGTCACCTGAACCCCCGGATCGGCTTCCTGCAAGCCCCTGGCGAAGAGCAAGGAAGGGTATAATGAGCGCAGCAGATTTTTCTCTGATTTCAGTGCGGAATTTTCTGCGGGAAAGACGCAGCAGCATTTCAAGATTTTCCCGGTCACAGATGCATTTTTCCCCGTTTTCCACGAGAACATCGCTGACAATCTCATCGACTTCGACAAGGGTATTGACGGCATCTTCTGCGGCACTAAGGCTGATGCCGAACACTTCGGTAATGCGCTGCAGTGAAACCGGCCCTTCGTAGCGAAGCCAGGGGCCCAGCAGGGTGCGCCAGCTTTCGTTGGTGCGCCAATTATCATTGGCGAAGCATTCGTCTTTCCACGCTGTTTCCCATTCCCGGTGGACTACCGAGGCAATGGCCGTTTCGTTCCGCTTGATAATGAGCAGGCGGCTGCTTAAATGCTCCGCTATCTGCTGCGGTATATCGTCTCCGCCCTGAGGGGAAATTTCCAGCTTAAGTTTTTCCGGCAGATTGGCGCAGAGGGTTTCCCATTCATCCAGGGGGATGGCAATCCGTTCTTTAACCCATTCGCACAGGGAGAGTGCATCCTCCGGCGTCCAGCCCGGCAGTTCCCTGCGAAGCCGGGCGCTAAAGCTGTCAAGCAGTTCCTGCTTGAGTACTGGACGAAGAGCAGCATCCCCCAGAGCTTCCTCGATAACTTTATCTGAAAGAGACGCTCCGGATAGGCCTTTACGCTCGTCATAGTCGTACATCAGTGCATTCGTTTCCTGCCGCACAAGGTCACGCGAAAAGGGGCTGGGAATGGCGGTACGAAAAAAAGACAAAGTAATACCGCCATCGTTAATAGCGCTCAGTAGCTCGCGGAAACCGTCCATATCGAACATATCAACCAGGCAGCTCCGCCATGCTTCGGCAGTAACGGGAAAACCGTCATTTGTACAGACAGCATCAAACAGCCGCTTTGAACGCTGCCGCATAATCCACAGCGGGGTACGTTTTCCAAAACCTGCTTTGGGCAGCAGAAGACACCGTTCCGCCGCCTCGCGGAAGCTTGCCCCGAAAATGCCGGAAGCTTCCAACCGGTTTCTGAACAAGCGTTCCCCCCGGCAAAGGTCTCCGCTGCTGCTGCTGTTAAGCGTCACAAAGGCGCTGCGGATCATTTCCTCCATTTGCGAAATACCGCCTTCGGCAAGGCCGAGGCGGGGAATCAGAAAGAGCAGCGCATCGTCATTGGAAAAAGATTCTACCCTCAGCTTGATCCTTTCTTCCAGTTCCTGAGACAACGCCAGTGTCAGAGGATAGTTGACCGCCCCTCCCCGAAAACTGTGAATTACCACTGCGTAAAAATCACCGCGGGTTTCAGGGCTGTCGATAATCTCCACGGTGATGCCCGTACTGCCGCTCAAGGGGAGACCGTTCTGTGTACCGCGCTGCGAATCGAGAAATGCGGCAAGTGCTGCCGATGCTTCGCCGTTTTCCCTTGTCAAACTCAGCGCTGTATTGGTGTGTGCAGCATTGTGATTGTCGAGAATTTCCAGTATCCGTTCCGTAAGATTGGGGCTGCGAAAAACCGCATCGGCCCTCCAGAAGGGAATATAGTCAGAGGAGTTTTCCAACGGAACGGTCTGCACCGACTCCGCGTCAATACCGTTAATCCGCCATCCCCGTCCGCCAAAATGGAAGTGATCGCCAATGCGGCGCTCCCAGACAAATTCCTCGTCCAGTTCCCCGATTTTCGTACCATCGGCAAGCCGCAGCGAATACATCCCCCGGTTGGTTATGACCCCGCCGGAGGAGTACAGCAGGAGCAGGCTTCCATCAAGAGCGCCGATTTCACCCGCGATGGCATCAAGCCAGATACGGGGTTTGATTTCCCGCAGCCGTCCCGTCTCTCCTGCCGCAGCAGAGACCAGACCGGCAAGCATACGCACCGTCCGCATATATGATTCCCGGTTGAGGTTTCTGAACAGATAAAAACCTTTGAGTACATGGTACAGCTCGTCAATGTTTCGGTTTTTTTCGACACAGAGGGCAAGGATCATCTGAGCAAGTATATCGAGGGGATTTTCTATGGGATGCAGTTCCTCGATGTCACGGTCTGCAACAGCGCCCTTGAGCGCAATAGCCTGCAAAAGGTCCATTCCGTGAAAAGGAAAAAGCCTGCCCCGGCTGATCTGACCAACGCCGTGACCCGATCGTCCAATCCGCTGCAGGGCCTGGGATACACTTGAGGGGCTTCCCGCCAGCACCACTTCGTCAACGCTGCCAATGTCGATGCCCAGTTCCAGCGAAGCGGTGGCAACCACACAGGGAAGTTCCCCCGCAGCCAGCCGCCGCTCCACGCTTTGCCGTAGTTCTTTGGAAAGCGAGCCGTGGTGGGTAAAGGCAACGATGTTCCCGTCATGTAAAGACGCCGCTTCCCGGTTGATAAAAAAACAGAGCCGTTCCGCGCGGCGCCGGGAATCGGTAAACACCAAAATCGTGGAGCGTTCGGAAATCCGGTTTAAAATGTAATTAATAAGACCCGTGTAGCGTTTCCCGTATTGGTCGATACGGTCGAAATTGTGCACCGCATCGGGAAACGCAATGGTTAAGTCGATTTGCTTTTCCGCCGGCGGAGCGACAATGCTAACTTCCCGCTTCTTGTCATCGGCAGCTTTGCCGGCAACGAAGGAGGCGGCAATTTCCGGCGAGCGTATGGTGGCGGAAAGGCTTATCCGCTGGAACTCGTCGGCTGTCAGCGCAAGCCGGTCGATCTGACAGGAGAGAAATGCGCCCCGTTTGTTTCCCAATACGGCGTGGATTTCATCAAGAATGAGGTACTGCACTGTTGAAAGAACCTGCCGGCCTTTGGGACTCAAAAGAAGTATCGCCAGGCTTTCAGGTGTAAGGGCAAGAATTGACGGGGGATGGGCGAGGAAACGCCGCCTTTGTGACTGGGGAGTGTCCCCGGAGCGGGTCTCTACACGAATGGCAGGAAAAGAAAGTCCTGCCTGTTCAAAACGCAAGCGGATAGCAGCCAGGGGTTCAAGCAGATTCCGTTTGATGTCCTCATTCAATGCCTTGAGCGGGGAAACGTACAATACGGTAAGTTTGTCTGCCGGGTACGGTTCGGTATTGCCTTCACCCGGACAAAAGCGGGAAATCGCCGACAAAAAGGCGGTGAGTGTTTTACCGCTGCCGGTTGGGGCCAGCGCCAGCACATTCCTGCCCTGTTCAATCAGCGGCCAGGCTTGTTCCTGCACCGCTGTGGGTTTCCGGTACGTTTCCGCAAACCATGAACGGATAATCGGGTGAAAGGACGAGGGTACAGCGGACATTTTGTCATGGTAACAGCTCTGGGAATTGTAGAAAAGATACATACCATGTTAAACTGAGCGGCAGGATGTACTTATGCCGATAAAAATACCGCGGGCTTTGCCGGCCTACGATGCACTCAGCAGGGAGCGGGTCTTTGTAATGACCGAAGATCGCGCCGAACATCAGGATATCCGTCCGTTGAAAGTGGCGCTGGTCAACCTTATGCCCACAACCATTGACACGGAAATTCAACTCCTGCGTTTATTGGGACACAGCCCGCTGCAGGTGGACATCACGTTTTTGCGGATGGGCAGTCATGAATCAAAAAACGCACCTCCGGGTCACCTGGAAAAATTTTACATCAGCGCTGAAGAGGCGGTTAACTCAGGGCAGCGTTTTGACGGACTTATCATCACCGGAGCGCCGGTGGAAACCCTGCCCTTTGAAGAAGTTGATTATTGGGATGAACTTGCGCGGATAATTGATTACTCGAAAAAAAATATTTTTTCCGTTATGCATATCTGCTGGGGAGCGCAGGCAGGATTGTACCGCCGTTACAATATCCCCAAACAGCCGCTGTGCAAAAAGCTGTTCGGCATTTTTCCCCATGCAGTGAACGAACAGCACCATGCCCTGTTCCGGGGTTTTGACGATGAATTTCTCGCTCCGCAGTCCCGTCATACTGCCAGTGACCGTGATGCAATTGCAGCAGAACCGTGCCTGACCATTCAATCCGAAACAGACGAAGCCGGTGTTTTTATCATTACAGCGCGTGATGCGCGAGAAGTGTACGTCACCGGGCATCTTGAGTACGATACATTAACTTTGGACCGTGAGTACCGCCGTGATGTTGCCAAAGGGCTGCCCATCGATCCGCCAAAAAACTATTATCCAAATAACGATCCATTACAACCGCCGATAGTCCGCTGGCGGGCCCATGCCAATTTATTTTTTAATAACTGGCTCAACTATGTGTATCAGGAAACGCCGTATGATTTGGATACATTGGAATAATTTGCAAAGGCGTTTGAATGAAAAAACTCACCTGTCAGTGTACCCATCTGCAAATTTTATTGTACACATATAATTATATTGGGAGTGAGTGCCTATTGAAAGTCCGGTATGCGAATGAGTGCCAGTCATTATAATAGCCCTGTGCCCCTGACTAATGAGAAGCTGTATAACAATTTCCCGCGCATTGTTAAAACCATAACTGATCGTTTCTCCGGTCCTGCCGTTCCATCTTCCGTATCGTTCCAGCCGCTGGGTTAAGGAACTTCTGTCGCTGCCGGTGTGTCCGACCATGCCCCTGGGGCCGGTATCAAGTGTATGATCACGTGCAGCCAGAGACATTCCCCGCGAAGGCGATAAAGGCTGCAAGGCCGGAAGCCGAGACAGTGCGTTAATGGCCGACACAACAGCGGATCTGCCGCCCGTTTGCCTGATGTATATAGTGTCACCGGGCCTCAGATAATGATCATTTCCAAAAGGGCCGCCAAACCACGCAAGCCTTGGCTCTATATATGATCGGGCATATACTCCCGGGTTGTTTCTTGCCTTGTTCATTTCAAGTATGACGTTTTTTTCTTCATCTGTCAGATATTGGACATCTCTGGCAGTATCCAGTAAATCAATATCCCAGTCAGAACAAAACACAGGCAGTGCGCCGTAAATAAAAAACAGCAGGAGTAAGCCGCATAAAACCGCTTTTTTCATATTTCTTTCTCCAATTAACATATTATCACTTTTAGTAAATGGTGTCATCGGCGTCACTAACAAAATGATAAAATGGGGTTTTCGGGCAAAATTCTTCTCGACAAATCCCCCCATCAGAGGTACTATTGAAGTATATGCAGGCTTCTTTCATTCAAAAGCAGCAACTTGGTATCAAGATGAACCCGCAGATTTATCAGTCCATAAAGCTGATGGAATTACCGCTTGTTGATCTAAGAGAGAAAATAGAAGAAGAGCTTGAACGGAACCCTGCTCTGGAAGTTTTGAAGGATTCGAGTACTGTCTCACTGGAAGAGGCTGAACCGGTACAGAAGGAAGTTGAAGAATATTTTGAGACCAGCTCAGATCCTGGGTTTTTATACAAACCGGCGGCACGAGATGATGTTTCGGAAAAGCACCGGCAGTTCATGGAAGGTGTGCTTACCCGCCCCGAGACCCTCCAGGAGCATCTCCTCTGGCAGTTGCAACTGGAACCTGTGGATGACGAACTTCGCTCCATTGCCGCTGTTTTAATCCAGAACCTTGACGATGACGGTTTTCACAAAGAACCGCCTGAAACCCTTTTCAGGGAAAAGGAAACCGGGGGTTCGGCGCTTCCCCCACCCCGGCTGCAGGAAGCCGAAATCCTCATTCAATCGCTTGAACCAATAGGCTGCTGTACAGCCGGGTACCTCGAATCCCTGCGTGTCCAGATCGCACTCATCCGCGATGAACCCGCCTGCCTGAATTGCTCGCTGGATCACCTTGACCTCTTTGACCGGGGGAAATTTTCCGAAGCGGCTAAATTAATTCATTGCAGCGAGGAAGAAGCACGTACCTGTTTTGCAATAATAAAAAAACTTTCTCCTTTCCCCGGAAGGCGCTTTACCGCTGCAGAAGTACGATTTGTAATTCCCGATATCCGGGTTGTCAGAAGTGACGGTGATTTTAAGATCATCATCAACAACGAGGTTATTCCCGCATTGGGGATAGATCCCTTTTTTAAAAAGCTTGATTCGGGAAGACGAAAAACCCGCAGCAGGGATTCCGCCAATCGTCCGGCCCGGGATTTCATCCGGGAAAATGTCAATGAGGCAAAAGTTTTTATCAATTCAATTGCCATGCGAAACCATACCATTAAAAGGGTGGCTCAGGCGATAGTGGAATTTCAACGGCCTTTCTTCGCAAACGGCCCCCGACATCTTGTTCCCCTGACTCTTGGCGACATTGCAAAAGAACTGGGAATACATGAAACAACCGTTTCACGGGCAGCCGGCGAAAAATACATGCAGACCGAATGGGGCATTTTTTCGCTTCGCCATTTTTTCACCAATTCAATCAGCGGCACCGGATCATCCGGTTCGCGTTTTTCCAAGGAAGGAGTCAAGGCAATTATCAAGGAAATGGTAAGCAAGGAAAATGTCAATCTTTCCGATAATAAAATTGCCGAATTGCTGCATGAGCACGGCATACCGCTTGCCCGCAGAACCGTGGCAAAGTACCGCAAGGAACTGGATCTTGGATCTTCATATACACGTTAACGAGAGTGATTACAGTAATAAGCCGCAGTGGCGGCAAAAAACAGACAGATTATTCAGGAGGAAAAAATGAACACAGACATTAAATCCCTGCACTTCAGTATGGATGAGAGTACGAAGGATTACCTTGGTAAAAAGCTTGAGCGTATCCGCCATGCCGAAAACATGATGGTGGATCTTATTGTTACCATTAAGAAAGAAAAGGACTATGAAGCGGATGCCACTGTTAATTTCCGCTGGGGTGTTTCAATCCATGTTAAGGAAAATGACTTTGACCTCCTTGCCGCCATTGATAAAATGATGGACAAGCTTGAAACAAAAATAACGAAGGAAAAAGAAAAGGTAAAAGAGAAACGGCAATGACGAACCCCGCCATGAAGGGATGAGTATCGTCATTCTCCCGGGGAGCTGCATTCGGGGGTTAATTTATTACCAGGTTAAATTCCAGATTGCTTACTTCTTCCTGAAAATCCCTGCCGCATTCAACCATGATATGATTATCCTCGGTAGTAATCCAGTTTACCATGATTCTGTTTTGAGCATTGGCGTATTTATCCATTTTCAAAAGCATATTGAACAGAAGTTTTGTGGTGGAGCTATTGAAATAATTAATGGCGCAGTCAAAAGTAAGGCTGCTGAAATCTGATGCGAGATAGGCATTCAGCCAATCGAAGATTTCGGAAAAAAACTCCACGATTTTTTCATGAAAACACCGCCCCTCAAGCTTTATGTATCCATTTTTTTCATCAATTAATACATACGGCGTTGAAGCTGTTTTTTCTCTTTCCATTAAAAATGCCATTACCTGTTTTTCCTATAGCAGTAAGTGATCATTCGTCAGGTTCCGTAAATTTAAGAAACGTATACCTGTTACGCCCATTTTGCTTTGACATGTACAATGCTTTGTCCGCATGATTAACGTAGTGCTCTACTTTATGATTATAACGCACCTTGACTGTTGTAACTCCAATTGAAACGGTTATACAACCTGCCACTTCATTTTGTTCATGGGGTATGCCGCGTTCTATAATGTTTTTAAGCAGCCTGCTTGCCATAATATGCGAGCCGTGTTCATCGGTGTGGGGTAATACAATAATAAATTCTTCCCCGCCATACCGTGCTACAAAATCAACTTCCCTTGTTATGCTCCTTGAGAGTATTTCAGCTACTTCTCTCAGGCAGATATCACCGGCACTATGACCGTAGGTATCATTATATTTTTTAAAAAAATCAATATCCACCATCATTATGCTTAACATTCCATTGGAGCGGGACAACGATTTTACAATCCGCCCCAGGCTGTCATCCAAATAACGCCGGTTATAAATGCCGGTTAATGTATCGTAATGAACCTTGCTGGCCAAATCCTGATTCGTTTCAAATAAATCCAATGTGGTTCTGTCGGCAAGACGGGTTGCACGGCGAAGCTGTTTAAGGAGTTTGCCATAGTCGTTCGCAAGGGTTATATATTTCTCAAATTCAAAAACAGCGCCGTTATGGACATCCATTGTGTGATTTTTGGCATCATCATATATTTGCTGTTCTTCCGCAAATAAATCCATACAAATCTCCTTATTAAATAATTATAGACTATCTAACGCCAGTAATGCCATTATTTTCGCGTCACCAAGGATATTTTTCAGCAGAACAAATTCGTTGGGCTCATGGGCGCTTTCACTCAATCGTGCCCAAACCGCACAGTCAATACCTATCCTGCGAAGGTACGCCGCCACAGTGCCGCCGCCTACGCCGACTGGGCGTGTCTGTACATTATATATTTCACCAATAGCATTTGAAAGGGACAACACAAGCGGAGCCTGTGCCGGGGTGGCAGGAGACTCGCTTGACTGGATTATACTGTAATCGATGGTAACCCTGTGTTTTGCGGCAATTTCTGCTTTTATCCGGTCAATTTCATCAAGTACTGCCTTTACAGGGTAACGGGGGAGAATCCGCATATCCATGCAAAAAACATCTTCACCGGGAATGGTGTTGATATTGGGAACATTTGCTTCTTTTTTAGTGGGTTGAAAAGTGGAATAATCCGGATCGAATAGCCTGTCGCGGCCGGAAAATTTTTCGGAAAGCCCGTAATGGAGCCGCAGGGCAAGATCGGCTCCTGCAAGGTGGGCATTTGCCCCCTGATCCGGCCTGGAACCATGGGTTTGTGTCCCTTTCGTCACAAAACGCACCCAGATTAAATTTTTTTCGGCAATTTCAATGGTTTCACCTTTAGAATCACCTGAATCGGGGATAAGCGCAATGTCATTTTTGTGAAACAGGCCGCTGTGGTTTTCCAGCAGCCAGCCCATGCCGTACTTGCTGCCCATTTCTTCATCAGCGGCAAACAGCAGCTTTACCGTCCGGCGGGGCTGCAATCTCAACCTGACAAAAGCAAGCGCTGCCAGCACCGAAGACACCAGCCCTTGCTGGTTATCCTCTACTCCCCTGCCAATGAGCCTGTGTCCCGGCTCGTCAAAGGCTTCAACTGCTGTCCAGGGATCGCTATTCCATTGTGATGCCTCGCCGGGCGGCACCACGTCAAGGTGGCTGATTATCCAGAGGCAGCCATTGTTTTCATTCTCGCCAGGTATTGTCGCAATGAGGTTTGGCCTGACCCCTCCTTTCGCGCGCTCGTCCGGCGCATCGTAACGTTCCAGTCGGGTAATGCCCTGAGATTTCAACCAACCTTCAAGAAAAACACATTTATCCAATTCGCCTTCGCCTTCAGAATCGGGGGCAACTGCCGGCCGTTTCGTCAGCTCTGTTTCCAGTTCTACTGCCAGAGGAAGCGCCTCATCAATCCACGCAAAAAGTTTCTCTTTCATATACCCCTTTTTTTTATCTCTTACCTTTTAATTTGTACACTTCCCAGCTTGTTTTTATAAGCGTTTCCATATCTGAGTGCCGGGGCTCCCAGCCAAGGAGTTCACGCGCAAGGGCGGATGACGCAGTGAGTTTTGCCGGATCGCCGGCTCGTCTGCCGGTAATTTTAGCGGGGATGGTTTTACCGGTTACCCGCCGGGCCGCTTCGACAACTTCAGTCACCGAACTCCCTGTCTCGCTGCCAAGGTTTACAATGAGGCTTTTTTTATTATTGATGATATAATCCAGCGCGGCGGCATGGCCGGCAGCAAGGTCTGTGACATGGATGTAATCCCGGATGCACGTTCCGTCATGTGTATCATAGTCATTTCCAAAAATTTGCAGTTCTGCCCTCATGCCGCAGGCAACTTCCATTATAACGGGCAGCAGGTTTGCCGGGTTCTGCTCAAGCCCTTTGATACACCCCTGCACATCATAACCGGCAGCATTGAAATAGCGCAGGCTGGCGTGGCGTATGCCCCTGAGCTTTTCGTACCAACCCAAAAAATGTTCAATTTCCAGCTTCGTAAAGCCGTAGTAATTTTCCGGATTGGTTGGGTGTTTTTCGTCAATGGGCAGATATACAGGTTCACCGTACACTGCGGCGCTGGATGAAAACACAATATTATTTATACCGGTTTCCGCTGCGGCATTGAGGATGTTTAGTGTTCCGGTGATATTGTTGCGGGAATATTTTTCCGGTTTCAGCATGGATTCCCCGGCTGCCTTGAAAGCGGCAAGATGCACGAGAGCATCAAAAGGTGCGTTTTGCATTCCGCCCTTCATTGTCTCTGCAAGGACAGGATAATCAAGGATGTCTCCGTAAGTAAACGCAAATCTGCCTTTGGCGAACGCAGACAAGGAATCAAGGTTTTCACGCAAGCCGCTGGAAAGGTTATCGAACACTGTGACGCAGCATCCCCGTTCAAGAAATTCCTTTGCCACATGGCTGCCTATATACCCGGCACCACCGATAATCAATACGTTCATGGGTTATTATACAAAGGTAAGAGGTAAAAGGTAAGAGGTAAGAGTGAGGGAGTATTAAAGCGGCGTTTCACGCCATACCGCTTTCCCGTCCTTCCTGCCTGCAAACATGGCATGGGTGGTATAACCTGCATTGAGCAGGATTTGCCGGGCTTCCCCGTAATTACCGTCCAGGTGATCCGCACAATGGGCATCGGCACTGATCATAACCGGCACATTGTACCGGCGCAGCAGACGTAAAACCGGCAATGACGGACAGGTCTCGGTACAATAGCCGCGGTTCATCATTCCGGTGTTGACTTCAACCGCAAAACCACCGGCAGCAATGGCCTGGGCAGCTTCCTCAACCCGCTGTATATATACTCTGCTTTTCATGTCAAACAGGCATTTTACCGGATTGCCCCGGAAGTTACCTTTTTTAACCAGATCCAGATGGCCTATTATGTCCAAACCGCCAAGGGCTGTCATTTCAAGAACCGCATTCCAGTAGTCATGCATCATTGCCTCACCATCGCCGTTATAACCTTCCGTTATGCCTTTTTCCAGTTCTTCCGCAGAACCGTCAACAGTAAACGGCTCCTCGCGCAGCGGCATCACATAATGCACCGACCCGATGATATAATCCAGGTTTAAATCCTGAATGTCCTTGTCCAACGGCGAACGCAAGCCCTTGATGTAATCAACCTCCAGCCCCAGGTAAACTGCTATCCTTCCCTCCCAGCGGCGGCGGGCGGATTTAACTTCATCAATATACTCTCCCAGCCGCCCGTCTTTCATGTGCCAGCTCGTTTCAAACCCGGCTTTTCCGACGGGAGCATGAGAACTGAAGCCAATGGCGGCAAGCTCTTTTTCAAACGCCGACTTGCACATTGCTTCGATGTCATCCTTGCCGTCACAGAAAGTGGTATGGGTGTGAAGGGAGGAAAAACAGCGGCTCATGGCGGGTTAGATATCTTCCGTTTTTTTTGCCAGGACTTTTTCAAGCTGCCGTAAACGGTATAATGAAAAAAGTTCTTTGCCAAGTTCAGTGATCTCCCATACTTCGTTACCGGCTTTTACTTCCTCATTGTTGACATGCCTGACCAATTTGAGCAGTGAAAAATCAGCCATGATCTTTTTCACCGTATTGGACGGAATGGGGTAGTCCTTGCGAACCATTTTCTGCAGATCAGGGTTAAGAACAGCGCCAAGGAAACGGGAAATTTCTGCAGTAGTTTTACCGGGAGAAATCTCGGGAACAAGGAGTTTAAAAATGCGTACTAACCTGAACTGCCGTGTGTTTTCCCAGTTATCACCGGTGGTGTAATAAAAGCTCAGTGACACTTTATTCAGGGCAATCATTTTAAGGGTTCGCGTTAATTCGTCATGAAACCTGACATCAATCTCCCGGTCTTCACTGCAGTACTGACGGCGAAGGATGCTGTTTTCTATACTAAGGCGGGAAAGCTCGTTGGCAACCCCCGGTTCAATTGTTTTGTCTTTTTTTACCCAGCCAGACCGGTTATTGATGCAGAATTCCTGCAGCAGAAGATACTGAGTCTTTTGGCATAAATCGGGCGTATTACACCAGGTCTCAAAAGGTCCGCCCCGAAGCGTTGCCTTAAAATCGTCAAGTTTACCGATAAAAGAGGCGTCTTTTTCTTTTTTTACCGGTTTCCACCGGGCCTTTTCATCAATGATGAGGGCCAAAACAGGTACACCGCTGTTTGCCGCAATACGGCATTCATGAATCAGGGGCAATGCATTTCCGTCTTTGGCGCAATATTTATGGGCGACAAGTGCAATAAAATAATCACATTCTTCAATCATCTTCCTAAGAAGCGCTGGGGTGTTTCTTGCGGAATTATCCAGATAGTCGGCAATAACCGGAACATGACCAAGCTCTGTCACAATCCGAAGAAGCTCTCTTCGTTCGTTTTTAAGATCATCCAATGTTGAACCAATAAAAATGTGGTATTTCATGTATGCATTATACATCAACCCCTGCTTATGAAGCAATGGACGATGTTGGTAAAATCCTCTATCATACTATAATGATTGGTTTCCTTATCAGAAAAAATTTTTATGACCTGTGGGACAATATGTTTCGTATAATCCTGTTGAATCTTGGATTTATCGCATCGTTGTCAATACCGGTATTTATCCCCGGCATCATCCCTGTTCAATTTGTATCAATTGTTGTTTTTTCGGCGGGGGTTTTCTGGTGCTGTATCTACCTTTGTGCTGCAGCTCTTTCGGTAAAGAAAATTTCGGACTACGGATCATTCGTATTTGCCGATTTCCTTGCAAACCTTAAAGCCGGCTTGCCGTCCGGTATTGCAATTGGACTGATAGGTTTTGTTATTTACCTTATTGCCAGGGTCACCATCCCTTTTTACCTGGAGATGAATTCCTTAATCGGAGTACTGCTTGCCGTAATAATATTCTGGGCATTTGTGCTTGCATTGGTATCGTTTCAATTTTTTTTCGCGGTTCGCGCCCGGCTGGATATAAAAATATCAAAAATTGTAAAAAAATGTTTTATAATATTTTTCGACAATACCGGCTTTGCAATTTTTGTCCTCCTGCACTCGCTGGCAACATTTGTTCTTTCGCTATTCCTTGCATTTCTAATTCCCGGCCCTGCGGGAATACTGCTCTTTCTTGATCAGGCTTTGCGCCTGCGTTTGATGAAATATGACTGGCTGGAAGCAAACCCTGATACTGAAAACACCCGAAAAAGACGGGTTATTCCGTGGGATGCCATTTTGATAGCGGAAAGGGAAAAAACAGGCACAAGATCTTTGAGGAATTTTATTTTTCCCTGGAAAGATTAGAGGCCTGTCAGCGGCAAACGCACCGCGAGCGGCACGTTTACCTCGGGTGTTATTATTTTTCTTTTATGTCAATCACACCGTTCCAATTATTTGGCGGCGGATTTTGATAATAATGTTTGCAGTATTTTTGGTATAATTTTGACGGATTATCATCGGGAAATTGTTCCAGTACTAAATTGAACGCATGTTCTGCATTTTTCCATTGCTGCAGCTCAAAAACGTCAAGGGCATTATGAAAAAGATCGGTAAGTTTATGCAAAGACGGATTGGCATCCGCCGTTAAGTCAAGTATCTCATAAATACGCACCGGCTTGCTGATTCCAACTACCCTTATCCAGCCAAGCCGCCTTGAAAGAAATTTATCGCCTGTTTCTTTTACTGTGTTTTCAGATGCAATAATTGAAGTTCCGTATTGCTTGTTTACCCCTTCCAGTCTTGACGCTAAATTAACCGCATCGCCAATGACTGTGTAATTCATTTTCTTTTGCGTTCCCATGTTTCCAACTACCATATAATCGGTATTGATTCCAATGCGTGTAATAACAGGCATGGGACATAGATTTTTTTCTTTAAGAAGTTTATTCATTTCTGTTTCCAGCCGTTTCATGAGTATTGCCGCAGTACAAGTCCGTACAGCATGATCCGGCAGTTTTGCGGGAGCTCCAAAAAAGGCGAGTATCGCATCTCCTACGTATTTATCAATAGTTCCCTTTTGATCCAGAATTACATTGCTCATTGAAGAAAGGTAATGATTGAGCATTTCTACCAGTTGTTCGGGCGACAATTCCTCTGATATTTTTGTGAAATTCGTTATATCGGTAAACATTGCCGTCATGTGGCGTTTTACGCCGCCTAACTGGAGTTTTGCAGGATCGTCAATAATTTCATTTACCACATCTTCCGATAGATATATAGAAAATGCCCTGTGAAGCTGATCATTAAAATATTTAAGCTCCTTTGTCATTTTTACAGTTTTTGTAACATCCTGAATAAGTATTATCCAACCCAGAGTTGTCCCCGATTTAGAAACAACGCGGTTTAACCAACTTGAATAATTTTTTCCGGGCTTATGATCCAGGGTAAACTCAATTTCATGCATTGAATCTTTAATATATATTTCGTTCAGATCTTTTTCTTCAAGTCTAAGTTCATTCGGCCATGTTTCAATTTGAAAAATGGAAGTTCCCTTAAATTTTTCAGATAAAACGGGGAACAATTCCGAAGCTTTATTGTTTGATCCTCTATAAACCATATTTTGATCAATAAAAATGAAAATATCCCTTATCAGATTCAAAGTAACCGCATAGGCTGTTGGAGCAAGGTCAAACATATCATTACGGACAACATTGTAGAAAAATATTAAATTGCTGATTACTATTAAAAATGCGGTATAATTAATCTGCCCAAAGCTGCTGTCGCTAAAAAACGTCAGCGTAATATAAGTTAGATTGCCAATGAGAGGAGCTACCGCGCTGATCATGAGCAGGATTAATCCAAGACGATGCCTTTGATTCTTTTTCATTAAATTGCGAACCAGAACCGTACAAATAATAACCATATAAAGTATATGATAAAATGTTTGGACAAAATAAAGAGTGCCGGGTGTTTTTTCTATACCCGGTATATCTCTCCCGGCATCATAATCATACCGGGAATATAACAATGTATGATGTTCCAATGTCAGAACCAATAAATAAAATAATACCGGAATAACCAGCATTGGAATCTGATAATATTTTTTAGACAGGCTAATATCGCAATATTCCGCTATAAAGAAAAAGAATACCGGTGTCAAAAAGCTGGAACTGGCGTATTGTATTTTTACGGCGATTATTCCAACTTCAAGATTTCCGCAGGTTATTTCGATAAAGTAACCAAGTGTATAAATAAAAGAAAGGGCGCAACAGTAAATAAACCCGTAGCGTTTTTCACTTCGGCATCGTCTTAGTGTAACAGACATCATGTAAAGAGCAATAAACATTGATGCTATAAGTAAAATGCGAAGAAATAATAACATCATCGTCTATCTCCTTTCGTAAATAATATCTTTTCGGGGTTGTCTAAGCAAGACTGACAAGCGATAATGTATTTGCATGGATCAAAGTAAAAGAAAAAGATCGTTCGTTCCCCTATTGGTTATTACCTCTTATCTATTCTTCGGCTGCTACACGATCAGGGAGGGAACAACCTACCTGGGCTATTTGGGACGGGCTGTTCCTCTCGAATCGCTGCTGGAAACCGGCAGTGACAGCAAGGAACGGGAAGAAAACCGCCGTTTTGTGGAACTGGTTCATGATATCCGCCGTTTTACCACGGAGGAACTTGGTTTAAATATGACTAAAAACTACACCCGCTATGTGAGTATGGACAGGGATTATCTGGCAGCGGTGGTATCGGCATCGGCAGCGGATTCTTTTAACCGTTATGAGTGGCGATTCCCGGTTGTTGGGAGAATGCCCTATAAAGGTTTTTTCAAAATTAAAAACGCGCACAACGAGAGAGAAAAACTTGAAAAAAAAGGTCTGGATGTATGGATCCGGGGAGTCTCCGCATTCAGCACTTTAGGCTGGTTCAAAGATCCCCTGTTTACCTGGATGCGTGATTATCCGCCGCATCGGCTTGCCGATCTGATTATCCACGAATCCGTCCATGCGACAGTGTTTCTAAAGGGACAGGTACAATTCAATGAAGAACTGGCGGAATTTATCGGCAGCGAAGGCGCCCGGCTGTACATGGAAAACCGTTTTGGTATTGATTCCGATGAATATCAGGCAATGATTTTTTCAGATGAGGACAACCGGCATTTTGTAGTTTTTGTCAGGGAGCTAATTGCAGAACTCCAGATGTTGTATGAAAGCAGCACCGGCGGGGAAGAAATACTCCGTGAAAAAGAACGGATAATCAAAGCTGCCCAACAGCGGTTTGAAGATGAATATGAAAGCCGTTTCACCGGTGAAAACTATCGGGGCTTTTCTTCTCTGCAAATAAACAATGCATATTTAGAACTATATCGCCTGTATTATGCGGAAGATGACTACATCGCCGACCTGTTTGAAAAATCCGGTAAAACCCTGCCAGAATTTATCACCGCAGCAAAGTCAATGCCAAAAAGAGGCCCGTCGGGAAGGGAGCGGCTGGTAATAGCGCTGGAAATCTAATTAATCAATATCTCTGGAGGTAAAAACAACCCTGCCGTTTGCCGTTACCGCCACATTAAATTTTGAATAAGTATCTCCGTCGGAGTCCTGCAGCATAATATCATATCTATTGGTAACATTTAACGGGTGGGGCAAATTCACCGTTACCGACTGTCTGTTACCAAGGGTCTGATTTGCCGCAAGCCTGTCCAGTCCCCATACATCATCTGATGTGGGGCTGATATACAGGTAATAAACTGTATATCCTGTGTTATTGACTATGGTTATCGGGGGTCCATTGTAGACGGGAGGAGCAGATTCGGCATTCTGTCTGTCTAAATCATCAAATGTAAATTCTACTCTCTCGTTAGGCATTATAAGAACATTCCATTTTGTATAAGAATCACCATCTGAATCTATAAGCCTAACATCGTAACGATTATTTGAACTTGCGGGAATATTTTGCAATGTTATTGATTGTCTGTTGGAAAGAATGCTTTCTCCAAGCCTGTCAGGTCCCCATGCATCAGATGAGGTCGGGCTGATGTATAAATAAAACCCTGTGTACCCTGTTCTGTTTACGGCGGTTATTATTGTTTGATTTATTTGCGAGGCATAGCCAAGAATCAACACAGTTGCGTTAGCTGCGTCATTGATATTCCTTACATTCCCGTTCCCGGCTCGTATATTTCCCAGAATCGGGGGTATATATTCACTTTTAATGCCAAAATTGATGTTTTGAGGGATAGTTCCGGCGTTTCTTTTTATCATATCATCATTAATTACCGCTGCATTTATGCCTATAACCTCGAATCTGCCGTTAATAATTGGGCCGCCGCTGTTTCCCGGCTGGGTAGGAGCACTATGCTGAAAAAAAACAGGGTCTGAATTTATACCGTTTCGTGCAGAAACGCTCCCCTCCGTATAACGAATATCCGAACCCAGAATAAATGATAAAGGATAGCCCAGTACCGATAATCTGTCTCCAAGGTTCGCTGTATTGAAATTTGCCAGCCTGAAATGAAACGGGTTTCTGTAACTAATGCTTAAAATGGCGATGTCTTTTTCTAAATCCATCCTCAGAATTTCCGCAGAATATTCCTGGTTGTTTATAAGAACGACAACCCTGTCCATATCTTCTATTACATGAGCACAGGTTACAATTACACCATTGGCATTAATGAAAAAACCTGTTCCCGAAGAATCCGCATCCTGGGAGAATACTGCGGCACACAATATGAAGAAGGATATTATGGGAAAAATTATCTTTTTCATACATTTATTTCCTTGTTACCAATCATCCGCCATTTTAACATAAAAAACAATGGTGATTATGGGACATTTTTCCCCTAAAGCCTTTTCTCCAAATTCCGATATTGAACATAGAACCGGAATAATACGTGCGCCCGTTGGGCCTCCTCGTTTTGTCCGGTATTCCTCACCCTTCCGGGGACAGTTGGGTAGGGGGTGCGTGCTTCCTATGGGCAGCACGAGTGTTCCTGCGCGAACACAATGGCACAAATCGCCTTCTCTGAAGGCGCGTCTTCTTAATTGGAAGGCAAAAACAGTCGAACGGCATGGAAGCCGCGGCGTAAAAAGCTGCATAAAGCAGCGTTGCGCCGGAAAAGCCAAAGGAGTGAATATGATAATTAATCACAATTTAAGTGCGATGTTTGCCGAGAGGTCCCTCAAAGTTACCCAGGTTTACCTGGGCAAAAACATGGAAAAACTATCGAGCGGCTTACGCATTAACCGTGCCGGTGATGATGCTTCGGGACTCGCTGTTTCTGAGAAATTGCGTGCTCAAATCCGTGGTTTGAATATGGCATCTTTCAATGCCCAGAATGGTATTTCATTCATTCAAGTTACAGAAGGCTATCTCCAGGAAACCCATGACATCATCCAGCGTCTCCGTGAATTGGCAGTGCAAGCCTCAAATGGTATTTATACCGAAGAGGATCGTATGTACATCCAGATCGAAGTTTCGGCTTTGGTCGCCGAGATAGACAGAATTGCCTCGGTTGCCCAGTTTAACGGAATGAACATGTTAACCGGACGTTTCGCCCGACCAGCGGGTGAAAATGTGATCACCGCCTCTATGTGGCTCCATATCGGCGCCAACATGGATCAGCGGACACAAGTGTATGTCGGCACCATGACTACAAAGGGTCTTGGGATCCGTAATCCTGGTGACGATACATTTATTTCATTGTCTGCACCGGACAATGCCAACCGTGCCATTGGAACCCTCGACGTAGCGCTAAGAAAAGTCAGTAAACAACGATCTGATCTCGGCGCCTACCAGAACCGGCTGGAACATGCAATCCGCGGCATCGATATCGGAGCCGAAAATCTGCAAGCCTCAGAATCCCGCATAAGGGATGCCAACATGGCCTTTGAGATGGTCAATTACACCAAAAACATGATCCTCTCACAAAGCGGTACAGCAATGCTGGCACAGGCAAATCAGAAAGGACAAATGGTTCTCCAGCTTCTGCAATAGCGAAAAATACAGCTTTACAGAGCTGTCTCGGAAAAGCGCCCAGCGCCTAACCTAGCACCTAAATAATTGGGTACTAAGTTAGGTGCTGGGTTTCTTTTTGTTAAAATTTACCTAATTCCGACAAGTTCCATCTCAAAAACGAGAAAGCTGTTGGGAGGAATGGGGCCGGCGCCTCGCTCTCCGTAAGCAAGATTCGGCGGGATAATTGCTGTCCGTTTTTCACCCACTCTCATGTCCATGACCATTTCATCCCAGCCGCTGATTACCTGTCCGGTACCAACACTGAACATAAGCGGTTCATTGCGCGGATAAGATTCATCAAAAACATCGCCTGAAAGGAAGGTTCCCCTGTAGTGTACCAGTACATTTTGACCGGAAGACGGCCTTGCACCTGTTCCCTGTTCGTCAATGACGTACCGGATGCCGGAAGGAGTTTGTGCCGCATTGGGATACCTGGCGGCGATCTGGTCAATATCGGCGCTTCGCTGCGCTTCTGCCCTTGCGGCAGCAGCAGTGTTTGTTGCTTCCAGCAATGTGTTGAATGCTGCCTGATCCGCCCTGAACTGGGTGGCCAGGGAGCCATTCCGTATTATCGTGATGCTTTCAATTATATCACCCTGCTCGATGGCATTAACCACATTTTGCCCATTAACGACCCTGCCAAAAACGGTATGATTCCCGTCCAGCCAGGGAGTGGGCACATGGGTGATAAAAAACTGGCTGCCGTTTGTTCCCGGCCCGGAATTTGCCATGGAGAGAATTCCGGGGCTGTCATGCCTTAGCTCAGGATCAATTTCATCGGGGAAACGGTAGCCGGGGCCGCCGGTTCCCGTCCCCTGCGGACATCCTCCCTGAATCATAAAATCAGGAATAACCCGGTGAAAGTTCAGGCCGTTGTAAAAAGGCCTTCCTCCGGCTGCGTCCATTGTGCCTTCCGCAAGAGCAACAAAATTACACACGGTAAGCGGTGTTTTTTCAAATTCAAGCTGCACCACAATTTCACCCTTATTGGTGATTATTCTGGCAAACATCCCGCCGCCAAGGGCTGAGTCGTTTCGCGTTTGATTCATAGATACCTGCCGATTTGATGAATTGGTTCTATTACAGGAACCAAAAGAGACAATCATCAGACCGCCAACAACGGCGATCAATAAGAATTTAATGGTGTTCTTCATACCCCATTATAACAAAATGAAAGAGCAAATGACAAGCCCTGTTGGGAGCTGATACCAATGGTATAACGCTGAACCAAGGCAACTTCGCACCGCACTAGTATAACGAACTACTTTTCACTATACTTTCGTTATGGGCAGCAAACTTACCAGCGCCAAATTAGACACATTCTTCAGAAGTTTCCTTGATTTAGATGGATTTAAGGGAACCGACAACTCCCTGAACGGGATTCAGGTTGATAATGACGGGAGCGAAATCGGGAAAATAGCGTTTGGGACGGACGCTGCCATGGAGACATTTGAACGTGCCGCCGCTGCAGGTGCGGGGATGCTCTTTGTGCATCACGGGTTGCTTTGGGGCTCGCCATCCGGAGGTGGTGCGCCTCTTCGTGTGTCGGGGAACCACCGGCGGCGGATACAGTTTTTACTGGATCATAACATCTGCCTGTATGCGGTGCATTTACCTCTGGATCAGCATCCCCAATACGGTAACAATGCCGTACTTGCCGGTTTGCTCGGCCTTGAAAATATCGAGCCTTTTGGTGAACATCACGGTAAAAAAATCGGGTTTAAGGGTAATTTTCCCCAGCCGGTAACAATTGACGAGGCAGCGCGAAAAATAGCCTTTGAAGGCATACCGGCGCTGGGAATATACCCGTTTGGAAAAGAAAAAAATACAAGCTGTGCGATAATGTCCGGCGGTGCGGCAAAAGACGGTATACAGGCAATTGATGAAGGCGCAGACATGTACGTCACCGGCGAAATGTCTCACATGATGTACCATACATGCCTCGAATCAAAGCTCAACATGATTGCAGGAGGGCATTACTCTACCGAAGTCTGGGGGGTACGTGCTGTTATGCGCCATTGTGCCGAAGAATTGAATGTTGATGTCGCATTTATTGACGTTCCGACAGGATTATAAAGGAGAAATTATGAAAGCCGGTGAAAAACTGAAATCAATCTTTACAAACATACGATTTGACAGAGCGCGCACCTTGCCATTGATTCTGACGGGAGCGATCATACTTATCGACCAGATTACGAAAGCTATTATCGCACGTTTTCCCATAACCGGCAGATTTGATGAACCAATTGTCGATGTTTTTGATAATGGTTTTTTGCATATCATACACGTCCGAAACCCGTTTATTGCCTTCAGTCTGGGGCAGACCATTCCCGAATCCTTGAGGCCTGTGCTGTTTATAGTCATGCCCATAGTGGTGCTGCTTGTTTTGGTATTGTATTACCTAAGTTCCGATGATTTCACCCGGATGCAAAGGTGGGCAACCGCCGGCATACTCGGCGGCGGCATTGGCAACATCATAGACAGACTATTTAGATCAGATGGTGTTGTGGATTTTATCAGTGTAAACTTTTATGGGTTTTTGGGTTTTGAGCGCTGGCCTACTTTTAATATTGCCGATTCGAGCGTCGTGGTCTGTTGTATAATGCTGTTTATCTCCATTCTCATAACTCCGCACCAAAAAAAAGAGACCTCCCAATGAACAAGAAAATAAACACCCTCCTGTTTGTCGCAGGCGCCACCCTGTTCAACATTCTCATCACAGTGCTGGCTTTTATTATACTGATAGTTATCAGTTCACGGTTGATTAATTGGATACTGCCTGACGGCATCAAAAGCGATGAAATAGTACTCTGGCAATTTATCCTGAGTTTTATCGGCGGAATGGTATTATCATTTTTCATTTACCGGTTTGCCATAAAATTTCTGATGAAAAAGATCGATGCAGACAAGTATTTTGCTCCGATTTTTTCCGGCAGACGCCGTTAGAGACCGGCCCCAGGACGGTATACAGTTTCCCTTAGCTGCTTGTTAAACAGCCGCAAATATGTTATTTTTTACCCATGAGTGATAAAGTTTTAGTCGGAGTAATAATGGGCAGTTCTTCAGATTGGGATACAATGCAGCATACATGCCATATCCTTGAAGAATTGATAATTCCTTACGAGAAAGAAGTTATATCCGCACATCGTACACCTGATTATATGTTCTCCTATGCAGAAAAAGCGGCGGATAGAGGGATAAAGGTCATTATCGCGGGGGCAGGGGGCGCAGCCCATCTGCCCGGCATGGTAGCGGCTAAAACACTCCTGCCGGTAATCGGTGTGCCAATTCAGTCAAAAGTACTGAACGGGCTGGACTCCCTGCTCTCCATTGTGCAAATGCCTGCCGGCGTTCCTGTTGCGACAGTAGCAATAGGAACAGCAGGTGCAAAAAACGCAGGATTGCTGGCGGCACACATTATTGGGACTTTTGACAAGAGAGTGTATGAAAAGTTGCACCATCGCAGGCAGAGAAGAGAAAAATCTGTCCTGGAATGTGAATTATCGTGGTAATGCCCTATAAGACCATCGGAATTATTGGCGGAGGGCAGCTCGGCAGAATGATGTGTCTGGCTGCCAAAGCAATGGGGTATTATGTTGCGGTTCTTGATCCTACGCCAAATTGCCCCTGCGGACAGGTGGCGGACACGGAAATTACAGCGAATTACAATGATATGGAAGCGGTAAAAAAACTGGCAGAGTTAAGCGATGTTATTACCTATGAGTTTGAAAATATTGATTATGATGCACTAACCTATCTGGAAAACCATGCTTATTTACCCCAGGGAAGCGATGTGCTGAAAGTTACCCAGCATCGTTACAGGGAAAAAAGCGCAATTAAAAACATGGGAATACCGGTTACGGATTTTTTTTTGATAAACGGTGCAGAATCTCTGAAAGAACACTTTTTTTATCCCAGCGTGTTAAAAACAACAACCGGCGGTTATGACGGGAAAGGACAGCTTGTAATTAAAACAAAAGAAGATTTTGATTCGGCAAAAAAAATGGCAGAAAAACATGAATGCATCCTGGAAAAACGGGTACCATTTGACAGGGAAATATCGGTCATTACAGCCCGCAGTACAAACGGCGAAATTTCCGTGTTCCCAATACCGGAAAATATTCATGTAAATAATATTTTGCACCAAAGTATTGTGCCTGCGCGAATTTCAGGGGATTTGCGGGATAAAGCCGTAAACTACGCCTGTAAAATCACGGAAACCCTGAATGTTATTGGAGTATTAGCCATAGAAATGTTCGTTGCAGGTGATGATATATACATCAATGAACTTGCACCAAGACCTCATAATTCCGGGCATTATACAATAGATGCCTGTGTTACAAGCCAGTTTGAACAGCATATCAGGGCAGTCTGTGGTTTGCCCCTGGGAGATACCGGTTTACACAGCCCGGTTGTAATGGTTAATATACTGGGAGACCACATGGACAGCAATGAAATGTCCAGGCTTGATCCATACCTGCCTCTGTTGTCAAACGGAAAACTGCACCTTTACGGGAAAGCAGATGCAAAGGAAAAAAGAAAAATGGGGCATGTTACTATGCTGGGAGATATAGACAGTTCATTAAGAATCATTGATCAATCTAACATATGGGTAAGGCCTGAATCATGATCAATAACGATGATAAATTGCATGAAGAGTGCGGAGTTTTTGGGGTATTCTGCAGTGAACCCGAACAGGATGCCGTCTTACCGATGTACTACGGTTTGTTTTCATTGCAGCACCGCGGGCAGGAAAGCGCCGGGATAGCCGTTTCACGGGATAACGGCATTGACATCCACAAGGAAGTAGGGCTTGTCGGCAATATTTTCAATTCCGATGTTCTGGCAAAATTAAAAGGATCCGCCGCTGTCGGTCATGTGCGTTATTCGACATCTGAAACAGACCTTCTGGAAAACGCCCAGCCGTTTGTCAGCCGCTTCAAACTTGGCTCGATTGCCGTTGTGCATAACGGGATGCTCACAAATGCCGATACTGTAAGAGAACTCCTGGAGGACGCGGGAATTGGTTTTACCTCTACGAGTGACAGCGAAGTTATTGTCAACTTAATTGCAAAAAATTACAAAAAAGGGCCGGAAAAAGCGATAACCGATACTATCAAATTCATCAAAGGTTCTTATGCGCTTCTGGTTCTAACCGAAAACGCGCTTGTGGGAGCACGTGATCCCAACGGGATCCGCCCTTTGTGCCTGGGACAATTTGGCGACGGAAAAAGCAAAAACAACGGATGGATGCTTTCAAGCGAGTCCTGTGCGATTGAAGCGGCAGGCGGTAAATATGTCCGTGACATAGAACCCGGCGAAGTTATTATCATCAGCCGCGATCAGGTGCTTTCGTTCAGCTTTAGCGAAAAAACCCGGCGGGCAGTTTGTACATTTGAGTATGTGTACTTTGCCCGCCCCGACAGTGTCATTGACGGCATTGATGTGTACCACTCCCGAATTCGTGCCGGCGAAATTCTCGGCAGGGAATCAAGCGCAGCGGCAGACCTTGTTATCGGGGTTCCCGATTCGGGCATTCCGGCAGCCATTGGTTACGGCAGGGCAACCGGCACACCTTTTGGCATGGGTATAGTCAAAAACAAGTATATCGGCAGGACATTTATCAATCCAGGGCAGGTGGCACGGGAAAAAGCGGTTTTACTTAAACATTTTATTATCCGCAGTGAGGTAAAAGGGAAAAAAATCGTGCTAATTGATGACTCAATTGTCCGCGGCACCACAAGTAAACGGCTGGTCATGCTGCTAAAATCAGCAGGGGCAAAAGAGGTCCATATACGAATCTGTTCACCGCCGGTGCGCTTCCCCTGCTATTTTGGTATCGACACGCCGCACCGCAAAGACCTAATCAGCAATATGACCACACCGGAAGAATTATGCAAATCCCTGGGAGCAAACAGTCTCGCCTTTATCAGCGAAAAAGGCCTCCTTGAATCAATCGACACTACAGACACACCCGGCGAGTGCGGTTTTTGCCTCGGCTGTTTTACCGGGGAATATCCCATTCCTGTTGGGTATTAACTATAGTTGCTTACTTATACCCAGCAATTCCAGGTGTTTCCCGATATGCTTCTCGAGCGCCAGAGCGTATACATCTTCGTTTTGCCGCCAAATCCCGAACAAACGATCCTTAAAAGCACAGGAACCGTCAGGGTTCTTTTTATTGAGGATGAGGCCGTATGTTATATGTATCAACTGCCGCGAATCGTTATTGTCAAAAAGTGACGGCAGTTCGGCATCGCCAAGTGCATCTACATCGGGAATGTTGGAAACATCGGTAGAGACATGGTAGTATTGACGGGCTTCATCAAAAGCGGCCAGTGCGTACCGGTGAATTTCGCGGTACAGTGCCGGATCCGTTTGGGCGACTACACGCATCGCTTCAAGCCAATTCGTGCCGGCTGTCTTGATGTGAAACGCCCCCCGGCATTCTCTGCTGATGTACGGGAAGACATTAAATTTATCCGACCCCGAGTGAATACTCAGCTTGTACCTGAAGTGCCGGGCTATTGCCGCGTGGATTTTAATTTCTTTTTCAAACTGGGCAATATCGCCGACATAGTCTATGCCTTTCTGGAATTCACCGCAAAATCGGGGGGCAATGGTTGCAAAAGAAACCCCTGCCTCAACAAGTTCTCTGGCAATAAAATAGTGCTGTGACGGGGTGGTTGGGGTTGAAGTTTCGTCAATCGAAACTTCAAAGTCGGCGCTGTACTCGGCTTCTCCCGAAGCCGGGCTTCCTTTCAAAAAACGGTTGTACATGGATGTAACAAAGTCAATTACTCCGCCGTACATTGCGGCGATTACCTGCAATTCCGCTTCGGTAAAACTGATATTGATCCCTTCGCCAATATCGAACTGCTTCTCCAAGTACCTGTCCCGGTATTTTTCCGGCAGCGCAGGGGCATTTTCTTTGGTAACATCACTCTTGATATGTTCGGAACAGTCAAGGGTTATCATGGTAAAGCCCAGACCCAGGGCATAGGCAATGTCTTCCGGTGTTTTCAGATGATCCCCGTCCGCTCCCCAGCTTTTCCGAAAGCCCTCGCGGAACACGGCAAAAGTAGCGGCATCAAGAACATCCTCGTACTTGCGGTTTGTCAGGTTTAATTCCCGGATAGATTGCTGGGCAAAAACCGGATATACGTCATACTGCTCAAAGAGCTTGATGTGACCGGGTGTCGCAATACCAAGGCGGTCGCCCAGCCCGAAACTGCGATCTTTGCAGAGCACCCGGCCCGGCGCAGTAAAAGGACAAAGTTTTCGTAACGCATTGGCGTTATCGTTGGTAAGCGGCGCTTTTATTTTCCCGTCAGCAAGCCGCTCGCCGGAAAAACCGGGAATTGTTGTACCGATGACGAGAAAATCCGCACCGTCCGGCGGGGAATCTTTTGCCATGAAGATTTCTGCTTCCGACCCGTCAATCTGTACTGTGCAGATCGACTTTTCATAGACATCAAACCCGGAATAATGCATACGTTCCCTCGCGGTAATTATTAAAACCTCCAGCCAAAGGAGAGGGTGGCGCGGGGACCGCCAATGAATATAAATTGTTCAAGGTATTTGAACACTTCATCAATAGAATCTACGTAACTTAATTCCCCTTTATCTTCAAGTTCCTTCGCTAATTGTTTCCCCGGAGAGTCACCTCCCCCTACGCCATAATAATATCCCAGCGCTGTTTCAAAGATGAACCCGCCCGGTCTGCCAAAATCTATCCGCCACCCCATGAGTGCGCCGGTTTTAAAAAAACCCCTTGATGCGGAAAAGTCCACACTATCTCTTTCATTGTGACCAAAATCAGTCCTGACAACGACATCCCCGGAAAATTTTGTTGTCATACTTGCATACCCCAGCATGCCGTCTATAAAGAAAGCTCCCGCAAAAGGGTAATACCGGGCATGGCCTTCAATGGAAAATGAAGATAAATCCATATCAAGCACAACTTTACCCTCTGCTGGAATTCCTACATAAGACTCTGTCGTCGCATAACCAACCCCGGCCTGCAGAAAGGCAAACCTTCCGGTTATACTGAATCTATCGGATAAACCCCGTTCGTATTGCGCCGCAAAACCAAAACCGGAACTGCTAAGGCCATCCTCGCCTACCATATCTCCTACCGCTCCAAGTGCAATGCCGACAATTGTCGGCCCAATGTCAACGGTAACCGTGTTGTTTTGCGTAAAAGCCGTTCCGGCAACAAGCACTGCGATTAATAATGTTAATAATCCTTTCTTTACCATAGGTTTCTCCTTTAAACACAAAAATGATAACAAGCAGAATTAAAATCTCCAGCCGAAAGAAAATGTGGCTCGGGGACCGCCCACAAAAATTAATTTTTCAAGCGCATTTGATATGTCATCAATGTAATCTGAATAACCTAAATCCCCGACAAAAGTACTCGCCAGTTGAGTCCCGACAGTGTCACCGCTTCCCACTCCGAAATAATAACCAAACGCCGGTTCAAAGATAAATCCGCCCGGTCTGCCAAAATCAATCCGCCACCCAAGCTTAACACCGGTTTTGAAAAAATTTCTTATTGCGGTACGTTCTACATCTTCTATTCTGTTTTGACCGTTCGTAAGATCGGTAATTATGACATCGCCGGAAAACATCGTTTTCATGTATGCATACCCCAGCATGCCGCCCAAAAAGAATGATCCCGCAGAAGGGTAATACCGGAGATGACCTTCAAAAGAAAATGAAGAAAAATCCATTCCCAGTTCGGCTTTGCCGTCTACTATTTGCAACCCTCCCCCGTCAAAATAATCCTCTGTTCTTTCAAAGCTAAATCCTGATTGCAGAAAGGCAAATCTTGCGGCAAAACTCAGGTTTTTACTTAAATCCCGTTCATATTGTGCCCCAATACCAAAACCGGAACTGCTTTTGAATCCTTCCACATCTACGATATCTCCCGCAGTTCCTAAAATGATGCCGGCAATTGTCGGCCCAAAGTCAACGGTAACCGTGTTGTTTTGTGCGAAAACCGCTCCGGTCCCAATCACCACAATAAGTAATACAAATAATCCTTTCTTTGCCATATGTTTCTCCTGGAAATCAATAATTAATAAATAATACCACAAACATGGAAATGATAGCAAGCGGGAAAATCCCATTTTCTCCTGTTGCTTTTTCTTTTTTTATGGTATATTTCACCAATGGATTATAAGCAGGCAGGCGTAGATATCGAGGAAAGCAGCCGAGCTGTAAATAAATACCGGGATCATTCCGTAAAAACATTAAACTTTGCGGTTTTGAACGGAATCGGCAGTTTTGCCGGAATGTATACGCTTAAAGAATACTTCACTATGGAAGAGCCGGTACTGGTGTCAGGCACGGACGGCGTGGGAACAAAGCTGGAAATTGCTTTTAAAATGAATAAATTTGACACTGTGGGAATAGACTGTGTTGCCATGTGTGTCAATGATGTAATGTGTCACGGAGCTAAACCTCTGTTCTTTCTGGATTATATAGCATGCGGAAAACTGGATGCAGATATCGCGGGAGAAATTGTCAAAGGTGTGTCAGTTGGCTGCCGGGAAACAGGCTGTGCGCTTCTTGGCGGCGAAACTGCCGAAATGCCCGGTTTTTACGATGCCGGGAAGTACGATGTTGCCGGTTTTTCCGTGGGCATTGTTGACCGGAAAAAAATCATAGACGGCTCAAACATCCGTGAGGGAGACAAACTTTTAGGATTGTCCTCTTCCGGTCCCCATTCAAACGGCTACAGCCTAATCCGTAAGGTAATCCCCGATATTAACGAAGACTTTGAAGGCAGCCCCATAGGTTTAGTTCTGCTGGAACCAACACGCCTATACGCAAAACCCCTGTTACATTTGATGGAGAGGGTTTCAATTCACGGTATGGCACATATAACCGGCGGCGGCTTTTACGAAAATATTCCCCGGATGTTTCACAGGAATCCATTACAGCCTGAGTCGCGCATGTCCGCAGTGATAAGCGAGTGGTCATGGGTCATTCCGCCTATCTTTTCACGGATTGCCGCAGGTTGTTACAACGCAGGAAGTATCGGGCCAATGGCGCAAAAATTCGGCGCGACACTGTTAAAAAACGACAATGCCCTGAAAAAACACATGTTCAGTACATTTAACATGGGGATAGGCTTTGTACTTGCTGTCGCGCCGGAAGACATCAGACAGGCAATGGATTATCTGGACGGCATGGGCTTCCCGTCATGGGAAATCGGTTATGTGGAAACTGCATCCGGTACACATGCCGAAAAAACCAGGTTACGCTTTGAATAACATCAGGATAATGGCATTGGTGTCCGGCGGAGGCAGCAACCTCCAGGCCCTGCTTGATGCCGAAAAAAACGGCGCTCTTGAGGGCGGCAATATTTCCATTGTCGTGTCCGACCGCCCCGGAGTGTATGCGCTGGAACGGGCGCAGGCAGCCGGGGTACCGGCGCTCACAGCAGCGCCGGACAAAACTATTTCCGGCAAGCTGCGGCGGCAGGAATTGTCGGATCGTATTTTGGACCTTGCCGAAACATACCGCATCGGCCTGATAGTGCTGGCAGGTTTTCTTTCGATACTTGCAGGGGAAATCATTCAGAGGTATTCCGGTAAAATCATCAATCTGCATCCGTCGCTGCTGCCCAAATTCGGCGGTGACGGGATGTACGGAGAACGGGTACACCGGGCCGTGCTGGAAGCCGGGGAAAAGGAATCCGGCTGCACCGTCCATCTCGTGGATGCGGGAACGGACACCGGCCCGATTCTACTGCAGCGGCGGGTTCCGGTACAGCCTGATGACACGCCGGGTTCGCTTGCAGTACGGATACATAAACAGGAGCATATCGCCATTGTTGAGGCAGTGAAGATAATGGTACAAAAATTATCTTAAATAAGCAGAATGGACAGAGGAGGAGCAAACATGAAAAGACGGGCTTTACTAAGCGTATTTGACAAGGACGGTATTCTAGAACTGGCATCGTATTTAAACGGAGCCGGCTGGGAAATTCTTTCGACAGGCGGCACGTCAAAATACCTGCAGGATAACAATATCCCGGTGAGCGATGTTTCCTCGGTAACGGGCTTTCCCGAATGCCTTGACGGCAGGGTAAAAACACTGCACCCGGCCATTCATGCCGGCCTGTTGGCCCGCCGCGATGAAAAAAGCCACATGGAAACCCTGCATGAGTTGAACCTGTCAACCATCGATCTGGTCTGCGTCAACCTGTATCCATTTTTTGAAAAAGTACAAGCTGGTTTAACTCTTGAACAAACCGTTGAGTTTATCGACATAGGCGGGCCGACCATGCTCCGTTCGGCGTCAAAAAACTACCGTGATGTCATTGTCCTTACCGACCCGGTTGATTATGCCGAAGCGATAAACGGATTAAAGGCAGGAAATGTCCCGCCGGAATTTAAAAAACGGCTGGCAGGCAAGGTTTTTAATCTTACATCGGCGTACGATGCCGCTGTATCCCGTTATCTCCTTGAAGAAGAATACCCGGAATACTGGCCTCTGTCCCTGAAAAAATGTCAAAGCTTGCGTTACGGCGAAAACGGTCATCAGTCCGCCGCATTGTACCTGCACACCGACAGGCCCGGCGTATTGGGCAGCATGGAGCAGTTGCACGGCAAAGAACTGGGGTACAACAATATCCGGGATTTGGATTTAGCCTGGAAAGCAGCCTGTGCATTTGGGCTTGCCGCTGACGGAACTTTGCCCATGGGTGAAGAAGAAGTGCGGCGGTTGATTCCATCTGCTGCCGCCAATGGAAAAGTATGCTGTGTCGCGGTAAAACACAACACACCCTGCGGAATTGCCCTGGGGAACACCCTGCTCGAAGCTTACATGAAAACGTATGCCTGCGATCCGGTCTCGATATTTGGCGGCATTGTCGCCTGCACTGCGAAAGTAGACAAAGCAACCGCCGAAAAACTTGGAGAACTATTCCTTGAAATTGTCGCCGCCCCGGACTTTGAGCCGGAAGCGCTGGAAGTGCTTAAGCAGAAAAAAAACCTCCGTATACTAAAACTGGCAAAAGCCCCGGTAGAATCTCATGAATACATCGCCGTCGACGGCGGCCTGTTGGTACAGCAATGCGACCGAACATTTCTTGATAAATGGGAAGTGGTGACAAAAACCGCCCCTGCCGCCGAAGACATCAAGGATATGCTATTCGGCATGCGGGCGGTAACATTCGTAAAATCAAATGCAATCATGGTTGTCAAAGACGAGGCGGCAACGGGCATTGGCGGCGGGCAGGTTAACCGGATATGGCCGGCAGTCCAGTCGCTGGAACGCAGCGCGGCTGCATTAAAAACTGCCGGAAAAGATACAACAATCAGGATACTTGCCTCCGATGCATTTTTTCCGTTTCCCGATGTGGTAGAAGCAGCAGCGGCCGCCGGGATTAAATCTATCATTCAACCCGGCGGCTCACAGAACGACAAGCTGTCAATAGAAGCGTGCGACAAGCACGGTATAGCAATGGTTTTTACAGGAACAAGGCATTTTAAACATTAATGCCGGAAAACATATAAAAGCTGAAGTTCTTATATGTTCCCATAAATTTGACGGTATTTTCCCGGGCTGATACCGGTAAATGATTTGAATATTTTTGAAAACCAGCTCTGATCCTCGAAACCGCACTCTCCGGCAATATCGCTCAGAGCGATGCTGGTTTCCAGGAGCATTCTGACCGCTTTTTCTACCCTCAGCCGGTTGATGTATCCTGAAAGATTTTCACCCATTTCTTCCTTGAAAATGGTGCTGAAATACGGCGCGGAAAGACCGACAAAACCGGCAATTTCATGCAAGCTTATTTTTTTCATAATGTTTTCCCGGATATACATTTCCGCTTTTCGCATGGCTGAAGCATGAGGTATGCCCTGGAATGAAATTACCTGCCGGGTAATGATGTCAACAATACTGTGCAGGGCAGCTGTAAGTTCACCGGCTGTTTTTGCATTAAAAATTTGCTTTATATTGAAGACATAATCATCTGCGGTGATGATATATACGGAATTTCCGGCACGGATAATCAGCACTGCCAGTTCAAGAGCCCGTAGCTGGAGGTTTTTAAAATGTGCTGAATGAACATTGCAGTCATGTACGCTGAAAGTTCGGCGGACATCTTCGGAAAATTCCGGGCTGTTGACAATTAGAAATGCCATAATTTCATCAAGATATTTACCTGCTTCATTTTTATTCCCCAGCCGGAGATGGGAGAGCATCTGAGACTCTTTTTCAAATGGATACCCGGGCAGAGCAGAGCCGGCCGGATACCTGAGTTTCATTTCTTCAATCAATACCGAAAGAGATGCCTGTTGTTCATGGCGCATCCTGAGCTTTTTATGAATATTGTCACTTCCCGTAGAAAGAGATTCGGCAAACAGGAGCAAAATCTCGGCAAGAGATTGTATTTTTTCCGTACTGCCGAAAGGGAAACTCAGTATGCGAAGTGCAAAATCGTTAAAAGGTATGGCATCATTGAACAATGCACTGCATTTACCAATTAATCCGGTGATATTGTCAGTCAAATAACCTGACCCCCGTAATGCTCCGGAAAAAGCACCTTCGTTGTAAACCGGGCAGGTCCAAAACAGCAGCCCTAATTCACACTGGTAAATTATATACCTGCCGCTTTCTCCGGATTCCCGCATTGCATTTGCATGCAATTCCCGGCATTTACTGTAATTTGCACAATGACAGCAAACACTTTGCTCTACATTCTTCTCTCCGTCTGTTTCAACAAGATTATTATTACTGTCAAATAATTGTGCGAAACTTCCTGTGGATTGCCTGTAAACCGATAAAACAGATTTCGTTTTCATTTTTTCTCCTCCTCAAAATTGTTTTTTTCCTCAGCGTTCATATTTAAACCCTGCGGAAAGACTCCGCCGGTTTCCCGGTATTTACATGGGCTGATTCCGGTAAAACTCTTGAATGTTTTTGAGAACCAGCTTTGATCTTTAAATCCGCAAGCCAGGGCAATGTTTTTAATGGGAGATTCTGTTTCAAGAAGCATCAATGAAGCTTTTTCAATCCTAAGGCGGTTAAGATAGGACGAAAAATTCTCTCCCATTTCATTTCTGAAAACAGTACTGAAATATGATGCCGAAAGCCCTGACGACCTGGCAGCTTCCTTAAGGCTGTATTTTTTTGAATAGTTTTCCCAGATAAACCGCTCCGCTTTGCGCAGCGCAGAAGAATGGCGAATTCCCCTGAAAGAAAATATTTTACCTGCCATCTGTTCAATAATCAGGAACAGGTTTTCGGTGATTTCTTTTGCGGTTTTCGAATCGTTTATCTTTCTTAAAAACCGGCTGTTTGCCCCGGTTATTTCATCGGCATTCTGCGAATCGGCTCCGGATCTGGAAAGCAGTACAACCAGTTCCATCACTCTATATTTAAACAATTCAAAATTTCCTTCGCATAAGGCATCAAAATGTTTCAGAATTTCACTTATGGTTTTTTTCGCTTCGGCATAGTCACCCCGCCGCAGATTTGCCAGAAGCGAACGTTCCTTGTCCTGCAGATCGGCTGATTCGCTGTTTGACAAACTGCCAATAACACCATAATCCTGTCCGGAATAAAATGTATCGCTGGTTGAAATATTCTGCGCACAAAGCAGCAGCATTTGTGCAAGAGCCTGTACTTCTTCGCCTGTTTTTACCGGAATCTGGGTAATTTGCCGGGCAATTTCATCACGGGAAACAGTACCCTTGTTAATGGCAAACAACTTGTCCAGTATCTCTTGCTGTTCTCTATCGGGAATTGCGCCGGAAATAAAAGCTCCGGCAAAACGCTCCCCTGCAAAGAACGGGCTGGTCCAAAAGAGAAACCCTGCATGGCATGTGTACACATACGAGCCTCCCAATTCACGGGCTTTTCTTGCTGCAATACGGTGCAAAGGAGTACACGGGCAATGTGCCAACGCGCCGGCAGATTTCCCGCGATACTGGCTGCAAAACGAGCAAAAAATAGCTGATTCGGTGGGAGTGGAGAGTTCAATTGTATGATAATCCGCCCCCATAACTGCAGAAATGCAATCTGCGGCCCTTTCGTAATACCGGGCAATTTCTACAGCCCTTTGATGTAAGGGTTCTAAATCCCTGCGATAAATAATGCTTGACTGTACCATGCTTTCACTTCCTCATTTGTTTTTTTCAAATTAGCAAGAGGAATTGTAACAAAATACACCCAGATAGATAAAAATCGGAAGAATAACCTGTGTTTTTAAATAGAGTTACATATAAAACAGGGAAAAGAGACAACCATGAAAGAAAATGCGGAGTTTAATCTTTTAACTTTTAATTTTTAATTTTTAACTTTTTCTTGACCCGGGCTTCTCAACCGGGATTCCCTGTTTGCATAAATCGCACGTATCGGCTTCCCAATTAGCAACATCTACCGTGCAGGCAGGATAAAACGGCCATGTGATTTCCACACCGGCCTGACGCCTGTCTACCAGGCAGGCAATGGCAGTTATAACAGCTCCCAGGCTTTCAAGGGCAGCTGCACATTCACCGCTAGATTTGCTCGTCGTAATAACATCTTCGGTTATAAGAATTTTTTGACCGGACCGTATCTCAAAACCCCGGCGCAGTACCATTGTCCCGCTGTCGTCACGCTCGGTGAAAAAAGCGGGCAGCCCAAGCTGCCGGCCCAATTCATAAGCGGCAACAACCCCCCCCATTGCCGGGCCGACAACAGCGTCAATTTCCAGTGTGCCGGCTTGCATATCCTGTTTTATTCTTTCCGCCACACCTGAAAGTGCCGCTTCCGCCTTGTCCGGGTATTGCAATAATTTGGCGCACTGGAAATAGCGATCGGAATGACGGCCGGAACTCAAAAGAAAATGCCCTTCGAGCATCGCTCCGGAATCCCGGAGCAGAGTCAGCACATTTTCCACGATTAACCTTTGATATCAATTAATGAGGGAACGGCTGCCTGTGCATACAGAGAACGCTTGGCGCTTATGGCAAGCGGGTTCGTTGCAAGGACATTTATTTCCGAACGGATAGCGGTCATGCATTGTGAAAGCAGCGTCTTGTTTTGTTCGGACTGTGCCAATGCCCGGTTATTCAGAGCATCAAGCACAGCTTTGATTGCCGTAATCTCATCCGCAAGGGATGTCACGGCAGGACACATTGCTTCCAGAGGATCTATGGATTTTTGAATGGAAAATATTTCTGTGATTATCTGTTCTCCAAGGCTGACATGAGCAAGAATGCTCTCCTCGCTGCCGGTCCTTATGTACCCCTGTTGTTTTTCCAACACGCCAATAAGCCGGTGATAACAATCACTCTGCTGATTGAATAATTTCATGAGGCGTTTAATAACGGCAGATTGCTGTGCGGTATCCATAATTAATTTACCCGGCAATATTCACGCCTAAAATTTCGTGTCTGGGGGATTCAACGGCATTAGTTGCCGCAATTTCCTGCCATACAACACGAAGCTCTTCAATATGATTGCGAATAATGGAAATCCGCCGGGAATCCTGCTTGATTATGGCTTCGGTAAGTTCCCGGTTGAACCATGTATACAGCGAAAACAGGTTAACGGCGATATCGCCCCCCTGTTCAAAATCCAGCGAAACCATCAGTTCGGTAATTACTTCCTGTGTTTTCATTATCGCCTTGCTGATTTGCTCGAGTCTGCCCGGATCTTTATTAACGTCGTTCATCTCAAGCAGGTGTAGCGCCTGATCAAGCTGTTTCACCGCCTCGTTGTACAGCATAATGATGAGCTGCCCCTGGCTTGCCGTGTTTATCCTTATTTCTTTGTAAGTGGATAACGCATTTTTATATGACACAAAAAACCCCCCAAAACAATACTTCACTTCATTTTCGGTAGAATAAAAATTTACTTTAGGAAAAGTTCTTATACCGCTTTAGCACCGGCTTCTATGGCTTTTACATTCATGGGAACAAATTGATGTTTATCCGATGAAAAGAATTTCCGCAGAATTACTTCGGTATTGCCAAGGGAAAACGCTCCGGTGAGCTTTGCCATCGCACCAAGCGCCACCATATTGGCAAATTGGGCATTGCCAACCTGTTCAGCCATGTGCGTTGCTTCAATTTTGACCACTTTTATATCATTCCGGCGGGGATTTTCCTTAACAAGGCTTGTATTTACCACTAAAAGTCCGTTTTCTTTGAGCATTCCTTCGCACAGGGGCAGGGAATCGATGTTCATTACAAGCGCCGAATCCGGTTTTACCACCAAAGGGCTGGCAATTTCCTCATCAGAGATAATAACACTGGCCCGGGCAATGCCGCCGCGTTTTTCAGCCCCGTAAAAAGGGAAAAATGTGACATTTTTACCTTCCTGCATGGCAAAGTAGACCCATATCTGTCCCAGAGAAATAATCCCCTGTCCGCCGAACCCGGCAAAAAAAGATTTTTCGATCATGATGCGCCTCCCAGGGTGTTTTTAATTTCTCCCAGCGGAAATACGGGGATCATGTTTTTTTCCAGCCAGTCAATTGATTCAAGTGAGTCCATACTCCAGTTTGTAGGACAGGGTGAGAGTATTTCCACCATGGTAAAACCCTGGCCGGAAAGCTGTGCTTCAAAAGCCTTTTTAATGTATTGCCGTGTCTTGCGGACATGCGCCGCATTATGCACCGACCCGCGGGCAGCATACCGGGTACCGTCAAGTGTGGCAAGCAACTCCGAAACACGGATGGGGTAGCCCATCCCGGCTTTGTCTGCGTCACGTCCTTCCGGAGCGGTAGTCGCTTTTTGCCCAAGCAGCGTGGTTGGCGCCATCTGACCGCCGGTCATGCCGTAAATGGCATTGTTGACAAAAATCGTGGTAAATTTTTCGCCCCGATTCGCCGCATGTATCATTTCGGCAGTACCGATAGCGGCCATGTCGCCGTCTCCCTGGTAACAAATTACCAGGTGATCGGTCAGTATCCGTTTAACACCGGTTGCCGCAGCAGGGGTTCTGCCGTGAGGCGGCTGTACTGTATCTACATCAAAGTACAGATCTGCCCAGATCGAACAGCCTACCGGGTTGACGAAGACTGTCTTTTCACGCATCTCCAACTCGTCAATGAGGCTGGCGATCAACCGGTGTATCACCCCGTGCCCGCAGCCGCCGCAATACTTGGTGGGAATTTTGTATAAACTGTCAGGGAAGCCGTATAATTGTTTCATCCTATACTCCAATAATCTTCTTTGCTTCGGCAAAAACTTCTTCTTCGGTAGGTATAATCCCGCCCGAACGTCCTAAAAGATATATTTTTGACGGAGCTGTTGTCTTTCCGGATGAAACCGCCTCATGCACCGAAAGTTTTACATCTTCCACCAATTGCCCCAGGCTCATCTCTACCGTTAAAATAGGTTTCCCTTTTGCGGCTATTTTCGCCAGTTCCTGACGCGGGAAAGGCCAAACAGTAATTGGCCTGAAAATACCCAGATTAATGCCTTCTTTTTCGGCAAGCATACGGGCTCCCTGGCAGACACGGGCGGAAGTGCCGTAGGCGACCATAACCAGGTCGGCATCATCGCAGCCAATAGCCTCAAAACGGATTTCGTTAGCCTGAATAAGCTCGTACCGGGCAAAACGCGCTCTCGTTTTAGCTTCCAGACTTTCCGGGACCAGGTCGATTGAGGTGATGTGCCGGGCTTCATGGCGCGGCGCAGTTGTGCGGTCATCAAGAACATCCCGCGCATACATTTTCCCGGCAGTCCAGTCCCGTTTTGGCAGTTCACTTGGATATTTTTCAGGCGGAAGTACTACACCTTCCACCATTTGACCAATCATGCCATCAGCAAGAACAATTACCGGAATACGGTACTTATCAGCCAGATCAAAGGCCAGATACGTATGGTCGGCGCTTTCCTGCACGCTTTTCGGCGCCAGCACAATACAGCGGTAGTCGCCGTGACCGCCCCCTCTCGTAGCCTGGAAATAATCACTTTGTGCAGGGGCAATATTCCCCAGGCCGGGACCGCCCCGGACTATGTTTGCAATAACCATGGGAACATCGGCTCCGGCGCCATAGGAAATTGCTTCCTGTTTCAGGCTCATGCCGGGACTGGAAGAGCTGGTCATGGCCCGTGCCCCCGCGCAGGAAGCCCCGTAAACCATGCAGACAGCGGCTATTTCGCTTTCAGCCTGAATAAACACCCTGCCCTTTTCCAGCATGTGCTTGGCCATATAGGCAGGAATCTGGTTCTGCGGTGTAATAGGGTAGCCAAAATATGCGCTGCAGCCTGCGCGAATCGCAGCTTCGGCAATTGCATCATTGCCGCTCATTAAAACTTTTTCACTCATGCCGCTGATTCTCCCTGTTCATATACCCTGATACAGATATCCGGACACACTTCGTAACAATTCCCACAGGCGATGCACTTTTCGTTGTTCACCGGTTTTGAAGGATAGGAGCCGGATCCATTGAATTCCGTATCAACGTCCAGCACTTTCGTTGGGCAGGCACGGATACACAACAAGCACCCCTTGCACAGCTCACGGTCAATTTCTATTTTACCTTTTTTTGCCATAGTAATATGGATTATATCGAATTATTACTTATTTATTCAAGATATACCGGAAAATTTTCCTTGTCGTTCCGGAAATTTATAATTAAATTGAAAACATCTTAATTTCACCGGGATTATTCGATGATTAATGTAATTATTACCTGTAATCTGGCACAAGACAGGGAAAACCTAATCACAATCCTTGCCAAACAGACGGACTTCCGCGTTACCGGCGTTGATCCGGACGGATATATACTTCTCATGACGGTAAAAAAACATCAGCCTGACATCATCATAATGGATTACAATACAGGAGGTTCATGCAGTACCGATCTTGCTCCCCTAATAAAACGCAATTCACCGTCAACCGGTCTTATCGTAATATATTCACGTGATGAATATAAAAACGCGGGTTTGGCTTTCAGGGCAGGTATTTCGGGATTCCTGCAAAAACAGGGAGATATAAAAAGCCTTGCGTCATCGGTGCGATGTGTATACCACGGAGGATTATACGTCAGTCGGTCAATAATAAACCATGCGGTACACTGGCTGGAAAAAACTACAAGAACAAAGGCTATACCGGAAGTATCATATTATTCACACGATAGTATTATGGATAATTATTTTTCTTTTACAGACCTGCAAATATTTTTCGGCATCCTTCTGGGGAATACAGACAAGGAAATTGCGAAAAACATTAATATGTGCGAAGGCGCGGTGCGAAACTGCATAAACCGTGTAAAGTGTAAAACCGGGCTGCATAACCGTACTCAGATGGCAGTTCTTGCCTTGTTCACTGTGATGATGGGGCGAAAAAGTATCCGGAATCAGCTTGCCGATAATTCCTAAATGGTACATACTGGATGCATGAAAACGGTCTGCGGAATTGACCTGGGAACCCAGAGCTGCAAAATTATTGTGTACGATTATGAAAGCAAATCAATTATTGAACAATCCTCGGCACCTGTTGACATGATTACGGCAAACGACGGTACGAGGGAGCAAAAAACCGAATGGTACGATACAGCGCTTAAAACCTGTTTTGAAAAAATTAATCCGGCAATTAAGCGCTCCGTTTCCGCTGTCGGGGTATCGGGCCAGCAGCACGGTTTTGTGCCGCTGGATAAAAAAGGAAAAGCCGTTTACAACATCAAACTCTGGTGCGATACGAGTACCGTGCCTGAATGCGGAGAGCTAACGAAACTTGCCGGCGGCGAAAAAAAACTCATAGAAAAAGCGGGACTGCCCATGCGAACCGGCTACACCGCGCCAAAAATCCTGTGGCTAAAAAAACATAAACCAAAAGCATTCGCACAACTGCGGCATGTCCTTTTGCCCCATAACTACATCAACTACCTTTTGACCGGAATGTTCACTGCCGAATACGGCGATGCTTCGGGTACTGCGCTTTTTGATGTACGCGAACGGACATGGTCATCAAAAATATGCAAACTTATTTCGCCGGATCTTGAATCCTGGCTGCCGCCGTTAATAAAACCGGATGCTGCAGCAGGGAGAGTTTCCGGCTCAGCGGCGCAGCTGTACGGCATTCCGGAGGGGACCCTCGTTGCTTCCGGCGGCGGCGATAATATGATGAGCGCCATTGGAACAGGTGCAGTGCAGGACGGCTTCCTTACCATGAGCCTGGGAACATCCGGCACCCTGTTTGGATTTTCCGCCAGGCCGGTTATTGATCCGACCGGAAACCTTGCCGCTTTTTGCTCGTCAACCGGCGGCTGGCTGCCGTTGATGTGTACGATGAACTGCACCGTGGCAAGCGAAGAATTCCGCGCCATGTTCGGTCTGGACGTCAAAGCGTTTGATGCAGAAGCCGAAAAAGCCCCCATTGGCGCACAGGGCATTGCGGTTCTGCCGTTTTTCCACGGAGAACGCACCCCAAACCTACCAAATGGCAGGGCCAGTATCAACGGCATCACTGCAGCAAATTTTAAACGGGAAAACCTCGCCCGCGCCGCCCTTGAATCGGCGATTTTCGGTATGAGAATCGGGCTTGAGGGGTTCAAAAGCCTGGGCTTTAAGCCAAAAGAAATACGGCTGACCGGCGGCGGCTCAAAAAGCCCCCTCTGGCGGAGTATTGCCGCCAATGTAATGAACCTGCCTGTACGGGTTCCGGCCAATGCCGAAGCGGCTGCATTGGGAGCGGCGATTCAAGCCCTGTGGTGTCTTCAGGCAAACACAAAAAGCAGCAAAAAAACCACACGCGATAAAATCGCGATTACCGACCTTGTCAGGGATCATGTTGCAATGGAAGGTGGATTGACCATAAAGCCGAATAAAAAAGAGGTTACCGCATATAACAAGGCTTATGCGGAATATACACAGTACCTGGGGGCTTTAAGCCCTTTATATATTTAATTATTGTATCAAAAGGAGTTAACCATGTCAGATTACTATGTAGGAAAAAAAGAGTATTTCCCCAAAATCGGAAAAATTAAATACGAGGGGCCCAAGAGTGCTAACCCACTGGCTTTCAAGTACTATAATGCCGAGAAAAAAGTTGGCAAAAAAATGATGAAGGATCATCTGCGTTTTGCTGTCGCTTACTGGCACAGTTTCTGTGCCGACGGCTCCGATCCGTTCGGTGCAGCCACTCAACTACGTCCCTGGACAGCCAACGCACGAAAACCAATGGAAGCGGCAACCAATAAAATAGAAGCGGCGTTTGAATTCTTCAGCAAACTGGGGGTTAATTTTTACTGTTTTCACGACCGTGACATGGCTCCCGAAGGCGCTACCCCTGCCGAAAGCGAAAAAAATCTTTTTACCATGGTAAGAAAGGCAAAGAGGCTGCAAAGGGCTACAAAAGTAAAATTGCTGTGGGGAACAGCAAATTTATTCACCCATCCCCGTTACATGAACGGCGCTGCGACCAATCCCGATTTTGGTGTAGTAGCGCTCGCAGCTACCCAGGTGAAAGCTGCCATTGATGCCACTATTGAGCTTGGCGGTCTGGGATATACATTCTGGGGCGGGCGCGAAGGCTACATGAGCCTGCTCAACACCGACCTCCAGAAAGAAAAAGACCATCTTGCCCGTTTCCTCATCATGGCGCGGGACTATGCCCGCAAGCAGGGCTTCAAAGGTGTATTTTACATTGAACCCAAACCGATGGAACCGACGAAGCACCAGTATGACTATGACACCGAAACAGTCATTGGCTTTTTACGGCATTACGGCCTTGCAAAGGATTTCCGCCTGAACATTGAAGCGAACCATGCCGAGCTTGCCGGTCACGATTTTGTCCACGAACTGGAAACTGCGGCAGCAGCCGGGTTTTTGGGCTCTGTAGACGCAAACCGCGGCGATGCCATGAACGGTTGGGATACCGACCAGTTCCCCATCAGCTACTACGAAACAGCATTGGCAATGTACGCCATCCTCAAAGCGGGCGGTTTTACCGCCGGCGGCCTCAATTTTGACTCAAAAATCCGCCGCAACTCCGTTGATCCGGCTGACCTCTTTATCGCCCACATCGGCGGCATGGATGCCTTCGCCGTCGGCCTGGAAGTAGCCCACCGGATAATCAGCGACGGTAAAATCCCCGCCCTGGTGAAAAAACGCTACGCTTCGTTTAAAAAAGACGACGGCGCCAAATTCGACAGAGGGCAGATGACTCTTACCCAGCTCGCCGCAATCGGCACAAAAGCCGGCTACGGCAAGACCGGCCTGACGAGCGGCAAGCAGGAATACCTGGAAAATATACTGAACCAGTATTTGCTGGGTTTGTAAAATACTGACTTCACCCTTTGAGACCGGGGTTACCCCTTAAGACCCGTTGTGACAATGCCTTCGACAAAGTACTTTTGCGCGGAGGCAAAAATAATCGCGCTGGGTAACATGGACAAAACTGACATGGCAAACATCTGTCCCCAGGGAACTACGGCAGCAGTATCAGCGAACATGCGCAGGGCAAGGGTCACGGTAAACTTTGCCGTGCTGTTGATATAGATCAGATGATTAAGAAAATCGTCCCAACTCCAGATAAAGGCAAAAATACCCACAGTGAACAGTGCAGGTTTACAGTTGGGAATGATAATCTGAAAGAACTGCCTGAAATAACCGCAGCCGTCAACGAGGGCAGCTTCGTCCATCTCTTTTGGTATGCCTTTCATAAACTGTATCATCAGGTAGATTGAAAAAGCCCCGGCTACCTGGGCAAAAAAAGCGGGAACTGTCAACGGGAGATATGAATCACCCCAGCCAAAACGGACAAAGAGGATGTAGCGGGGTATCAGCAGAATTTGCGTGGGTAAAAGCAGGGTAGCAATGACCAACGAAAAGAGGATTTTCTTTCCCCTGAATTTGAGCCGGGCAAAGGGGTAGGCGGTAAGGGCGGCGCTTATGACTGTCCCCATGACAATAACCAGCGAAACAAGCAGGGAATTGCCAAAAAACTCACCGAAATTGTGTCCGGGAATGGAATTCCAGCCGTTTGCATAGTTCTCGAACATCCAGTGCCGGGGAAACACAACGGAAAAATCAAAAATTTCGTGGTTTGCCTGAAAGCTTGACAGAAACATCCAGATTATGGGATACAGCATTCCAATAGCCAGAACGGTTAACAGGATTAATTTTATCGCTTTAAACATATTTTTATTCATGGCATTACCCTTCGCTCGTATGAAAGACCCAAAAACGGGAACTGGCAAAAATCAACAAGGCAATTGAGGCGACCACCAAAAATAGAATCCAGGACATGGCGGAAGCATACCCCATTCTGATGCCCTCAAACGCTTCCTGGTAAATGTTCTGGACGGTAAACAGTGTCTCGTTCATGGGGCCGCCTCGTGTGATGACATACCCCTGGGTAAATACCTGAAAGCCGCCAATAAGCTGCAGGACAAGGTTGAACTGGATTACGCTGGAAAGCATGGGCAGTGTGATACTTTTGAACATGCGTAGGGGGCCGGCGCCGTCTATCCGCGCAGCTTCGTACAGCTCACCGGGGATATTTTTAAGACCGGCGATAAAAATCACCATGGAAGAGCCAAACTGCCAGACGGCAAGAATGATAAGTATATTGAGGGCATGTTCCGGCATGCCCAGCCAGGCCCGCGGTTCAACGCCAAAGACGCTGAGCGCCTGGCTGACAATGCCTTCCCGTGCAAACAACTGCCGCCACATGACAGCGACGGCTACGCTGCTGCCGATAAGCGAGGGGATGTAAAAGCTGGTACGGAAAAATGTCGCGCCTTTTTTCAGTGCCAACGCAAGGGCAAGGGCAAAGATCAACTTGAGGGGGATTCCCACCAGCGCGTAACGGGTGGTTACCAGCAGGGATTTTTGAAAGTTCGCGTCCCGTGTGAACATTCTGATAAAATTATCAAAACCGATGAAATCCCCTCCCCGCAAACGGGAATTGGTAAAAGCAAGCCACAGGGAGTTTAAAAACGGATAGGCGAAAAACACCATCATTCCGATTATCCAGGGGATAAGGAAAATATAAGCGGCCCGCTCTTCTTTAAGCTGTGATTTGGGTATTTTATACATGTCAGCGGCTCAGGGCATCTGCCAAAAATGTATCAAACCGCTGCCCTGCCTGCTGCGGAGTTGTCCTTCCGAAAGCTACCTCTGCGCCAACCGCAATCAGGTGATTTTCGTTCCAGATATTGGCGATGCCGGGCAAGCCGGGGTTAAACGGGTTTACCGTACCGGCGAAAATTCTGTTGGTAATGGTAAACACCTTTTGATCTTCTGCGGAAAGAACATCAGGCTCGGCGAGCAGGGCTTCAACCTGGACGCTGGAAGGCAGAACACCCCTAACCGTCCGGAGGATTTTTCCCGCTTCGGGGTCACTGGAAAGCCACTGGAGGAAATCCACCGCCAGTTCCTTGTTCCTGCTGCCCGAAAAAACCACCTGTACCAGGCCAGGTCGGGCGCTTACCGCCTCACCCCTTCCCCTGCGATTGTTGGGATAAGGTATCATGTCCAGTTCGTCGGTTGTCTGGCTTTGAATCATCGCAAATGTTCCCGAATAGTTCCATTCAAGGAAGGTCTTGCGGGTGCCGATGGGCGCATTTATCTGCGAGGGCAGTGTGGCAGTTTCGTCGGGGGACAGCAGAACGCCATAGGGGACATTGCTCCAAAATTCCATGTACGCGGCGACATCTTCGCCAGTCATAATCATTTGAGTATCGGTCCAGGGAAAGGGAGGTTCCCGGTCACGGTACGTCATGTTCCAGGCGGGTATATATGTTTCCAGAGGTCTGACCATCCGAATATCGACCATACCGTATGTTTGCCCGTTTGTCCTGCGGTGTACTTCGGCAAGCAGGCTGATAAGTTCGTCCCAGGTATAATCCCATTCCGGCATGACGATTCCCAATTCTTCCGCCAGAGTTTTATTGTAGATAATGACATTGGCGTTCAGGCTCAGGTTAACCCCGTAGAGACTGTTGTTTATGGCGCTGGCCCGCGCTACTTCCGGGTTGTGGGTACTCAAGTCGACAAGGCCCGTGAGGTCGGCACAGGCGCCCAGGTCCACATAGGTAGGTAGGTCTTCCGGAGAAACGGTAAAAATGTCCGGGGCATTGCCGGCGGCTATCTGCGCCTGCATCCTGGTGACATAGCCGTCCACCGCAGCGAACTCCGGTATTATCCGTACACCGGGATTCAAAGACTCGTACAGGCGGATGGCTTCGATGGTGGCATTGTTCCGTGCTTCGTTTCCCCACCAGGAAAAGCGGATTTCGTTCCCGCTCCCCTGGTTCCTTTGGCATCCGGCAATCAAAATGCCAAGTATGCATAGTAATATAGTAAATTTACGCATGGTTATCTCCTGTTTGTCATTATACCGGAATTATTCTTATTTTACCAATCAGAGATAAATAATTCACCTTAAATTCATACAATATATGTGTAATTATTACATGGATTTTTCAAGTGTGTTAATAGTATATTTTGTTTTACTATGGATGATTTTTCGAAAATTAACAGGCTATAGTTAGAAAAATATTTTTTATAGTAGTTCAGGAGGCAAAAAATGAAAAAAATGACCAAAATCAGCATTGTTCTGCTATTTGCGGCTATTGCACTACCAGTATTTGTAACCGGTTGTATCAATGAGCCGGTAGAAGCCAGTATAGTAACCCGTGAAACAACGATAAACGTAACGGTCAACTTAAATGATGGAAGTTATACAACAGGAGCCATGACCCAGGGCCTGACTGCCGAACAATGGGAAGAACTACCTGATACAGCAGAAGGAATGCCCCGGGGCATTTTAGTTATACCTCCCCATGAATTCGACAATGAAGGCTGGCTAAGAGAAACTCAGTTACTGGTACAAGTAGTTGCAGACGGCATACCGGCGCTCAGATATACATTGTCGGCTGATGGTTCAAAACCAATCGAAAACTGGAGTAGTGGCAATATTTATAATCTAAGACATAGCCGGTATGTTTATATTGAATTAACACTCAGGGATGAAGATGAGGAACTAATATCGGTGACCTATTACCGGGTGCGTATACATGAATTAGATGCTAACACCATTCTGGACAATCTTTTTTTTACCACCAGTCTTGATAAATATGACACCGGCGTATTACCGGGCGATTCGGAGCTTTCCTGGAGAAATCTTACTCCCCCTAAAATGAAGACTATCACTCTGGAATTAATTACCGAAACCACAGAAGTAGAATTTGAAGCTGTTCAAAGAGACCTATCTTCCCGTGTTGAGTATTCGTTGTTCCGTCACAGGGAAACCGGCAATCCGGTTTTCGGCAGCAACAACATCTTTAGTCTTGACAACGGCGACAGGGTATTTGTCAGGGTAACGCCTTATGACACCACCATTCCCCCCATGTTCTACGGGGTTATTATTGCAACATCCCCCCGTCTAACCTCCGTTAACATCGGCGGAACAACCATTACGGTGACCGATCACGGAAGTTCCTCAATTGATGATCACGTTCCTATAATAGTTGACGTAACGCTGCAAAGTAATACAAACATATTATCAGCAACGGTTGTCAACACTGATGATGTAAGTGTTGAATACACAGTACTCCTGCCCGGCAGTACCAGGCTTCCCGTATTTGCGGAACTTGATGCGGCCGGCGCAGAGATATTTCTGCGATACCCCGGTATTAATCAGATTTTTATAAAAACCATAGTAGACGGGATGGGGGACAGGTACTACCGGTTCGATGTATCTTTAAGGAGCAACATCACAACGGTTACCGGCATATCCATTAGCGGCGTTCCGGTAACATCCATTGGCACAGGCGCATCCGGTGCCAATGTCGGCACAGCCACTGGTCTTAGGGGGACTATATCCCTTACATCGGCACAGGCTGCAGAAGGCTCTGTGGCTGTTACATTTGAGGATGATACCGCCAATGTTGTCGGCTGGGCAGTGGTAGCAAGCACTACAACGACCACTGCGGCAAGCTACACGGCTCTTATACCACCGGGTAAAACCTTCAACACAACAGCAATTGCCAACGGTCAACACCTGGCATTGCGCGTAGCGGCAGCAGACGGCACTCTTTACCATCACCGGCTTGCTGTCAGTGTAGCGAACGACAACGCCCTTCTTACCGGCGTCACCGTCGGCGGCTGGACAACAACCCTCGGAACCCCGTCTACGACAATGGCGGGAATAACGTCAGGCGAGGTAGGCGTACCCCCGTCAGTCCTGGATCCGGGGAATGTTGCTTTTGTAGTAACCCCCGGCGATGTTAATGCAACCCGTTCGTATGCCATTACAACAAATGACTTCCCGCCTGCTGCTTTTACGCCCATTCCCGCAACAATACCGTCTCTAACGGGAGGAAACAGAATCTGGATCAGGTCTGTTTCACAGGACGAGAGCGTCACCCTGTATTACCGTATACTGGTTCTGCGGAGAAACGACGTAGCGTCCATTGAGTCCTTTACCATCAGGGGGGTTCCCGCCGGTTCCATCGGCACCGGCGGCACTGCTGTAAATGTCGGCACCGGTGACAGAGGGGCGATAACCATAAACACCCCGACAGCTTCTGCAGGCGCAGTTTTATTTGCCACACCAACGAGCGGTGCCAATGCGGTAATTACCGGTTATGCCATTGCAGATCCAACAAACAATAACCCTACATGGACGACAGTCACCGGCAGTTCATTTAACGCCCCGGCAGCAATAACGAACGGTCAGCATGTGTTTATCAGGGTACAGGCCGAAAACGGCATAAATCTTTACTATTATCGGATTGTGGTCACCGTACAAAGCAACGATGCCACTCTTGCCTCCGTCACTGTCGGCGGCGTTTCCGCAATAAGCATTGGAACCCCCGGCACAACGGCAGCGGGCGCTGCAGCAGGTTCAGTGGGCGTACCCCCGGCAGCCCTGACCGCAGGAAACATTGCCATTGCATTAGCCAGAAACGAGTCTGGTTCAACCCAGACATTCGCCGTCACCACCACAACTACCCCGCCCACGTCAACTGTTTATGCAGACATTACCTCAATCCCAACCCTTGCGCAGGGCAACACTATCTGGATTAGATCTGTTTCCCATGACCAGACTGCAACCCTGTTTTACCGGATACTGGTTGAAAGCAAAAGCGATGCCGCGACTATTGAGTCCTTTACCATAGACGCGGTAACCGGCACGACCGGTACCGGCGGCACTAATGCTGATGTCGGTACCACTGCCAGTGGAGCAATTACCCTGACCACCACTGCAGAGGCTGCCGCAGGCGCGGTAATAACCGCCGTACCAACAGCCGGCAGCAATGCTACGGTTACCGGTTATGCCATTACCACCGGCGGCGTACCCGCAACCTGGAACAATGTCAACGGCGGCTCATTTACCACCACTGCTGCCATAGCAAACAACGGGCATGTATTTGTCAGGGTAGTTGCCGAAAACGGCACAACAACCCACTACTACCGGATTGCTGTTACCGTCTGGAGCGATAACCCCGCATTAACTGCTGCAACCTTTGGCGGCACAGCATCTTCAAGCATGGGAACAGGCCGCGCAACGACCGCCGGATGGACTACTTCGGCAGACGCCGGTGAAATCAGGTTAGCCACCGCACTTGCCATCCAAACAGCAAGCCCAGCCGTCGGCTCGACCACCGCCAACAACGCCGTCCGCAGCTATGCGGTAACGCAGGGTACAACCATACCAGCAACCTGGTCTGACACCGCTACCATAACCGGCGGCCCGTGGTTTACAGCGGCCAATGTAGGAAACCCCAACGAAGCGGCCCGTTACCTGTGGGTACGATCCGTTTCCCAGGATGGCACCGCAACCCTGTTCTATAAGCTGGAACTAGTACCTATTGTCAGAAGACACCAGACTGATTTGGTGTCGGTACGGTTTAATTTTACTGCCGGCGGAACTACTCGCACTAATGTTGATCTCGGAATCCCCAGACCGGCTGCATCATGGGATGCTAACACACCCACCCATCTCTTAATGTCCAATAGCACTGGCGCACCAACTGGTGTCACTGTTACCGCTGTGGCAAGGCACCCGGATGCCGCGATTGCCTATGGTTCGACCGATACTACAGGCGGGACAGCTCTTCCCACAACTTGGAATACAACAGGCTCTATGACCAGCGTTGCAAACAACAACTACTTAGCCATCAGGGTAACTGCTCCGGACGGCACTATTGCATATTACCGCTACCGGGTAAAAACTGGTACTGCCAATCAGGCGCGCCTCCAGGAAGGTATTCATGCCGCGTATTTCGGCGGCGTTCCCAACTGGGCTAACCCAGGCGGCGGCACAATCGCTGCAGCTGGGAATTCTACAACAACAGGAATAAACACTGGGACTTTACGAATGAGCGGTACCGGAGGAGCTGCTAATACAGGCAGAAGCGTGGTGGTGTATGCTACCCCTGCGGCCAATACAGTGCAGGTGTTTATACCAGGCACCGGTACTACTACTGTGGCTGGCACCGCTGCTACTAATACCTGGGTTCCCCTGAACAGGGATGCCAACGATCCGACCAGATGGTCTGTCAATACGACAACTGCTGGCTTGGCTACCGCAAGCCGGTATGCCTATATCCGAATGTCACCGACCGCATCCCTTGGAACTGCCGGCAACTCAACCGGCTGGACAACAAATCAAAGTTATTACCGGTTCCAGGTTAGCACCTATGGCGCTACCTGGGCGATACCGTCTACTGCCACTGGTAACACTTCTGTACAAATAAACGGTACAACCGTTGCTGCTGCCAGTCGTGGTACTCCCGGCGGCATGTGGAAGTTTTCGCCTCACATAGTGGCTGGTACGGCTACCAGAACCGGAACTACAATAAATACAGCCCAAATTACCGGGCAAACTTCAGGCACAAATACCATGACATATTCTTATGCCTATTCTTCCACCTGGCCGCCTGAATTCGAACCGGTCTGGGTTAATGCTACTAATAATGCTGCGAGTTCCATAGTAGGACAGCCTATACCCGGTTATGTGTTAATGCGGGTGAACAGTGCGGCATCAACTAATACACCAACGCCCATACTTTACCATACCGTCGTTATCCACGTAACGAACTAACCGCCCACTATCCGGCTATCCCCGGATAGCGGCACACACAAAAAACCCGGCTCAGAAGGCCGGGTTTTTTGTGTGTCACTAACTCCTGAAAATGGCAGCACAAACAACAGAAAATACCATAAACATAGAGGGTTTGCCCACTTTCGAGCAGTTCTGGGATCCGTTCCTGGAAGGGAAAAAAATTTGAAATCGAATTAGCGGAAAGTATGTCCCCGAAGGGTTTGTGCCGAAGCACTGGTAGAAAAAAATGTCACCGCCGTAGTTGTTTCAGGCGGTTTATCAGGATATCGCCGACTACGGCAAGATCCTCTGCGGTAAAGGCAAACACAAAATTGTCGTCAAAAAGAATCTGTGCGGAAGGGGGGAATTCGTCATCACCCTGCCAGAGTGTCACTGTAATAAATAAATTATTGGTAAATTCAAGACGGTAAGATGCATCGCCGGTCTTTTGCGCTTCGGCGCGAAGCTGGGGGTTATATTCAATCATTTTTACAAATGCGGAAACATCCCTGCCAAAAGTAAACGCGCATCTTTTAAGACAGCGGCCTTCAAAGTTGCGGTAATACACCTGCCCCCAGGGAATTTCGTTATACGACAGTTTTTTTCCCTGTGACGGAAACAGTTTTCCTTCACACAGAAAACGGATAAATAGAATTTTTTCGTAAGGGTCCGCCGTTTCATTTCCGTCATTATCCAGCAATGTAAATTCAGGATGCAGCGCACGGTATTCTGTCCCGAGTATGCGCAGGGAAAAAGCCGCTGTTGCACTGTTGAATTCCAGATTACAGCGCTGCGCAATTTCCTGCGGATCGAGGTCTTGGTATATGGATTGATAATGCTCCAGAGGTTTTCCCGTTTGGTTATTCGATGTTTTCAAACAAACCTCCGTTCGTATGAGGCAGAAAACACGCCGCTATCAATTCGTCCATGTAACCGGGATGGGTTGAAAGTTCGATATAAGTCATGTCTCTGCCGATTTTTTCGATCTTCAGGGCTGCTTCCTTTGATACCAGCATTGCATACGCGCCGTGCAGGGAACTGTTGCCAATGTACCGGTATTTTTCGGGGGAAATATTCGGCAGCATCCCAATCCGTACCGCCTGCCGTATGTTGATGCCGCTGCCAATTCCCCCGGCAATAAACACATTGTCAATCATGCCGATGTCAAAATCAAGCGCGGCAAGCATGGTTTGTATCGCAGAAAAAATGGCGCCCTTTGCCCGGATAAAATTGTCAATATCTGTTTCGGTAATGCTAATCTCCCGACCCCCGGCTGCCTCATCGGTAAATGCTATGATGTATGCAGCGTTATCATCCCGGCGTATACGTTTTCCGTCTTTAATTATCTTTCCTTTTGCGTTGATGATGCCGCAGCGGAAAAGCTCGCCAACAAGATCAATAAGACCTGAGCCGCAGAGACCCTTCGCAAGCCCGGCTTCCCCGATTACCGTTATTGCCGGTTCCATTGTTTCAGGGTCGATTGTACAGGCTTCAATAGCGCCATCAGTTGCACGCATTCCGCAGCTTATGTCTCCGCCTTCAAATGCCGGCCCTGCGGAACAGGCGCAGCTCATTAAAAATTCAGCATTGCCCAGAACAAGCTCTCCGTTTGTTCCCAGGTCTACGAGAAGGGAAATTTCCGGCTGCGAAAATATGCTAGATGCATATACGCCCGCAGTAATGTCGCCGCCGACATAACTTCCAATAGCGGGGGCAATTACCGCTTCCGTATCCGGGTGCAGGGGCAGCCCAATGTCTGCGCCGCGCAGAGTGCCGCTTTCAAAAAACGCCGGCGTGTACGGCTCCAGTCTTAGGTATGCCGGATCAACGCCCATGAAAAGATGGGTCATGGTAGTGTTAGCTGCAATGGCAGCACGGTATATGTGTTCGGCGGAAATGGCAGCGGTTTCACAGATCCGGGCAATGAGTGGCGTTATACATTCGGCAGTAACGGCAAGACGCATTTGCTCCAGGCCGCTTTGCGCACTATCTTTTGCCGGTACACTGCTTGCGATTATCCGGCTGATTACATCGGCGCCGTACCGGATCTGGCCGTTACCCGCAGACCCGAAAGCCAGGACATTGCCGTTTGCAAGATCAACGAGCATTGCCGAAACCGTTGTCGTGCCGATGTCGGCGGCAAGCCCTGCAATGACCGGCATGTCACCGGTACCGGGGAAAATGTCAATAACAGAACAACATTCGGCCTGCAGCCGCAAAACACAATATACAGAAAAATTATTAACACGCAAAACAGAAGGCAGTTTTCGCAAGGCAGACAGCGTCATATCCTGCTGCGGTATATGTGTCAGCTCCGCCAGTCTGCGCAGCAGCCGTTCCCTATCCGCCATGGGGTTATCGGGAGAGGGCTCTTCAAGTTCGGCTTTTACGATCTTAATGCCGCTGTCAATGCCCGTACCGGTAAGTTCAGTCTGCAGTTTTTGAAAAATAATATTTTCGCCCGTTGAATCTTTGCCGCCTGCCCTGATTTGGCATTCGTATGCACCGGCTGTTTCGGGAACCAGTATTGCAGCATCAGAGCAGACAGAGCTAATACACGCAAGCCGCCAGCCGTCATTGAATTCCTGCGGCGTTATGTGCCGTGATTGCCCGCCGGCAACACTGCCATTCAAAACCCTTACCCGGCATTTACCGCAGGTGCCATTGCCGCCGCAGGGTGCGTCCAGGGCAATACCGGCCCGTCTTGCAGCTTCCGGCAGGGACTCGCCGGGCGAAGCGTCAATGGACTGATCAATGCCCTGTTCTGTTTTGAATAATATGCGGTATGTTTTTTCCATTTCAGTTCGGCCATCAGCAAATTGCAAAACTCTAGTTCCTCATCTCTAGTTTTTCAGCAACTGCTTCGTCAATAAATGCATTAATACTTTTACCGTAAAATTTTGCTTGTTTTGCAAGCCTGTAATGACGCTCTTTACTTGTACGATAAGTGATACTCCCTTTGAAATCTTTTATATTAACCGGTTCCGGAATATCCATTTTATTATTTAAACTTGTAGAAACATAAGAAACAAGAGCTTCTTTTAGGTTTGATAAAACTTCTTCACGAGTCTGTCCACAGGTCATATTACGTTCAAGTTCAACAATACTGCCTAAAAAACACCCGTCTACATCAGACCAGTCAATAATATACGTGTAAGGTAAATTCATGTAATAATCCAGATTTTTTTTAGTCATTGGCGTATCCTTCATGTTTTAATGCCTCCTGTAATTACTCTATCAAGTACGGCTTTATTGGATTTTGAGTAATTACGATTGTTACAGACGGACGGTTTTGCTTCCTGTATGTTTGATGCGAACCGCCGGATGGAGCTGCCTTGAACCCAAGCATTTCAAGAATTCTTTCTGCTTCATCAGGGCATACATCCGAGTGACCTTTCAAAATTTTCTGTATGAGTTTTTCTCGTTTACTCATTACAGGACGATAGCATATTTGCTATCATTTGTCAAGTAACTTATCTATCCCGGCGATCCCATGGCTCCGCATATAATCTGCAATGCCGTCAATGATTTCGATCATTGTCTGCGGCCGGACGAAAGTAGCGGCGCCAACCTGTATTGCGGCAGCGCCGGCAAGCAGAAATTCCAGCGCATCATCGGTACAGGCGATGCCTCCCAGCCCGACAATGGGAACGGCAATGCCGCTTTTCTTCAGTTCGCGGCAGAGGTCCCACACCATGCGCAGGGCAATGGGTTTTATTGCCGGGCCGGATAATCCTGCGCTGATGTTGTTAAACACCGGTCTGCGGCTGTGTATGTCTATTGCCATTGCCCTGAACGTATTTACAAGCGAAAGGGCATCGGCGCCGGCTCTGACACATGCAAGGGCAACGGCAGTTACATCCGGTGCGTTAGGCGAAAGTTTTGCCATGAGCGGTTTTGCGGTCAGGACGCGGCGCACCGGGGCGGTGACGGCTTCTGCCGCCTGCGGGTCAAGGCCGAATGCCATTCCTCCGGCTTTGACGTTCGGACAGGAGATGTTCAGTTCAACCATGTCAACAGCGCTCTCGTTGAGCAATGCCGCCCCCTCAACATATTCTTCAACAGTTGAGCCGGAGAGGTTTGCGATAACCGCCGGTCCCATTTTTTTCAGGGAAGGCAGTTCTTTTTCGATAAAAGCGCTGATGCCAGGATTTTCCAGCCCGATGGAATTGAGCATCCCGGCGGGGGTTTCCCACACACGGATACCGTCATTGCCCGGCCGGGGATTAATGGTAAGCCCTTTCGTGCAGATACCGCCCAGACAGGACACATCAATAAAACCTGCGTACTCCTGCCCGTAACCAAATGTTCCCGATGCGGCGATAACCGGATTCTGTAAACGAACTCCGGCAATGGTAACTGCAAGGTCAGGCGCAGTAATGTTTTTATTCATCAAAGACCACCTCATCCGCATTGAAAACAGGCCCGTCGGCACAGCAGCGCCGATTTCCGCTGATGGTTTTTACCGTGCAGCCCAGGCAGGCGCCCACGCCGCATGCCATCCGCCGCTCCATGCTGACAAAGCAGGGAACTCCGGCTTTTTTGCATTTTTCGGCAACGGCTTTCAGCATGGGCTCAGGACCACAGGCACAAACGGCGGCGAATGTTTCCGGCTCCAAAAAATCAGGTATGCAGCCTTTGTGCCCTGTTTTGCCGTCTTCGCTTGCGACAATTACATTGAGTGCTTTAAAAACAGCAGCATCCAGCAACGCATGTTCTTCATCATCATTTCTAAAACCTTTTTTAAAACCAGCATAGAGATCAAAATCATACCTTGGATTATCGTACAGCAGCGCATAAAGCGGAGCAAGCCCAATCCCGCCGCCAATCAAAGCTATTGGTTTGTCACTTTTTTCCGGCGGCAGAAAATCTTCCCAGGCATTTCCCAGAGGACCGATCAGTTCCGCTTCTTCGCCGCTTTTCATTGCAGCCAGTTCCTGCGTCCCCTTGCCTCGTTTAGCGATTAAAAATGAAACCCTACCAGGCTGCCAATTTGCCACACTGATCGGCCTGCCCCAAAATACACTGCTTCGCCGTGGCTTTATCATAAAAAACTGCCCAGCCTTGGGTACAGCCCCTTTCCAGACAAAACCCAGTCGAAAATATTCTTCATTAATAAAATCGTTGAAAATCAACTCACAACCACTCACGCTCTTCCCTCTTACCTTTTCACTGCATCCAATATCGCGTCACGCATCTCAACCGCTGCCTTGCGGGCTGCTTCAGCGGCGAATGTATTGTCAGCTTTTGATTCATCAACGCTTCCGGCGCTCCATGCTTTGAGTATCGATCTTGATGCGTTTACCACACCGCCGTTTCCGTCACGGAGCAGTAATGCTGCATCGTCCGCCGCGCCGCCCTGTGCACCATAACCGGGGATAAGGAAAAACAAGTTGCCGTAATTTGCCCGAATCTCGGCGGCTTCTTCCCGCTCGGTGCAGCCGACAACCGCGCCAAACAATCCGTAACCATATTTGCCAAAATGCACAGTGGCAAGGTCTGAAAGTTTGTCTCCCACTTTATGGTACACACGTTTGTTGTCAGGCAATGCAAGGTATTCAAAATCGCGCATGCCCTTGTTGCTGGTACGCATCAACACAAAGGCCCCTTTGCCGGCGCCGGCATATTGCAGCCAGGGCTCAATGGAGTCCATGCCCATGTAGGGAGACAATGTAACAAAATCCGCCTCGAACTCTCCTGCAAAGTGGGCTTTCGCATAACGTGTTGCGGTATCGGCAATGTCACCGCGTTTGATGTCGGCAATTACCAGGCCCCCTTTTTCGCGGATGTATTGCAGGGTTTTTGCGTAAACGGAAAGCCCGGCGATACCCATTTCTTCGTAATAGGCGATTTGCACCTTGTAACAGGCCGCTGCGTCAAATGTCGCATCAATAAGCGCCTTGTTAAAGCCAAGAACCGCCTCCGCATCGGATGCGGCTTTCCGCCGTTCGGCAGGGGGGACATAGTCCGCCGCAGTATCAAGGCCAACACAAACATTGCCTTTTGCAGCAACGGATTCATACAGTTTGTCGATATTAACCAATGTAATTTCCTCCAAAAACAATATTTCCTTTGTTAAGCGTCATTAATATTTTCCCGTGCAGTTCTCTGCCCGCAAAGGGGGTGCATTTTCCTTTCGACCTGAATTGTTCCGGTTCAACTTTCCACACAGCCTGGGTATCGGCGATTATCAAATCTGCCCGCATCCCCGCTGCAATTCTGCCTCTGTCGTTCAGACCGGCAATCCGCGCCGGATTCGCGCTCATTAATGCCGAGATATGCTGTAACGATTTTAAATTTCCTCCCATTTTTCTCACACGAAGACACTGAGGCACAGAGGATGGAGAGTGCTTTGAAAGTATCGTGTCCGTCTCCATGTTATTCATTTCCCCTTCTTCATCTCTGTGTCTTTGTGTCTCTGTGTCTCTGTGTGATAAACAGGGGAATAAATCCGTCATACATACCGCAAAAGCTGTTTCCAGGCCGGTAAATCCCGGCGCGCCTGCGGCTTTATCTTCATTTGTGTGCGGCGCGTGATCGGTGGCAATGGCGTCAATTGTTCCGTCGTTGAGTGCAGTAATAATTTCCCGGCAATCTTCCATGGTCTGCAAAGGAGGGTTTACCCTGCCAAAACTTTCTTCGCCCATGCGCCGTGCGTCTTCTGCTGCCGCGCCGATATGGTGAGGCGTTGCCTCGCACGTTACACGAAAACCCGAATCCGGGTCTGAAGATGATTTTTTTTTCGTTTCGCGGATTAATGCCGCTGATTCTTTTGCCGAAACATGGGCTATGTGAATATGGCATCCCGCTTTTTTCCCCATTTCAATGACACGCCGGACAGCAGCAACTTCTGTTTCACCAAAGTCACAATGGCAGGAAACAGGAATTCCCAGCCATTTTGCCTGCCGCATTGCAGCAAGAAACAGATCATCATCGGCAATATCCCTGCCGTCTTCAGATAACAGTAACGGCAGTTTGACTGCGTCCACATCGGTAACATCCGGTAAATCCTTAATGCCCGAAATCTCCCGACCTTCCATGCCTTTCGTCAGGGAAATAACCGGATACAAGTCAACGAATCCCAGCCTGTCGCTGCGGGATTTAATCTCACGGGCCTTTTCGATTGTATCGATTACCGGCATGGTGTTCGCCATGCATATAACGGTAGTAAACCCACCGGCAACTGCGGCAAGAGAAGCAGACTCAAGCGTTTCTTTTTCCGGGAATCCCGGATCGCGAAAATGGGCATGAAGGTCAAAAAATGCCGGCATTACAACAGCGGAAGAAGGAAAATTCCGTCCTTCAATAATAAAATCCTCACCGGAAATATTGTCAGCATCACTGTTAATTGTTCTGATAATACCATTTTCAACAACAAGCGATCCAAAAAAATCGCTTGCCTCATCAATAATCCTGAAATTTTTTAAAACAACCTTATTCAAATCCCGGCTCCCCGCCCCTATTTCCTGAAGTCATCCGCCGATCTTATGTCATCACAATATTCACAGCGATAAGTTCGCAGCCCGGAGTTGTCAAGATAAAAAACATGATTAATGTATTTTTCCGTTGATGTGATGCAGCGGGGATTTTTGCAAATAAGCACATTCTCGACACGTTCCGGGAGCTGGAGCTTTATTTTTTTTATGACAACCTGATCCTTGATAATATTTATCGTGATGTTGGGATCGATAAGTCCAAGAACATCAAAGTTAATTGCAATTGCGGTATCAATTTTGATAACATCTTTTTTCCCCATTAATTTTGACAATGCGTTAACAACAAAGGCTACGGTATATGAAGCTTTATCAAGACCAAGCCAGTTAAAAATGCGTATGCCCTGCCCCGCCCGGATATGATCGATAACAATTCCGTTTCTGATTTTATCAATATTAAGCATCAGATAACTCCCATTATTGATGACAGCAACGCCATGCGAACATACATCCCGTACTTTGCCTGCCTGAAGTATGCTGCCCTTGGATCGTCATCCACCTCAACGGCAATCTCGTTTACGCGGGGAAGTGGATGCAGAACGATAAGTTCTTCTTTTCCCAAAGACATTCTTTCCGCATTAAGAACATAAATATCCTTCAGGCGGATATAATCTTCTTCGTTGAAAAAACGCTCCCGCTGTACCCGCGTCATATACAACACATCAAGCCGGGGCATGGATTCCTCAAGATTCCGGGTCTCCGAAAATTCGATTTTTAGCTTTTGCAGATGTCGTGTAATGTATTCCGGAATAACCAACTCTTCGGGAGAGATAAATACCATGGTGATGTTTTCGTAATACGCCAGAGTTTTTGCAAGTGAATGAACGGTACGCCCGAATTTTAAATCCCCGCAGAAACCAACGGTAAGGTTTTTAACAGCGCCGCGCAAACGCCTGATTGTCAGCAGGTCGGTGAGGGTTTGGGTTGGATGGTGATGCCCGCCGTCACCGGCATTGATAACGGGAACCGGCGAATAACGGGAAGCGAGCAGTGCAGCGCCTTCTTTGGGGTTTCGCATAACGATCACATCCGCATAACCTGCCGCCATGCGTATCGTATCGGCAAGGCTTTCGCCTTTGACTGCGGAGCTTGAACCGGGATCGGCAAAACCAAGGCAGTTTCCCCCCAACCGCAGCATCGCCGCTTCAAAACTCAGGCGCGTTCTCGTACTCGGCTCAAAAAACAGCGTAGCAAGGAGTTTGCCCCGGCAGCATTCCCGCAGGTGATGTTCATCGGATTCGATTTTTTCAGCCAGAGTAAACAAGCTATCCATTTCTTCAATGCTGAAATTTCCCGGTTCAATAAGGGATCGCCCCTTTAACATTATCTCCTCCGTATGGTTTTACCGCACATTAGTCATGCAGTACGGCCATTGAAAGCGGCGGCAGGGTCAAAATGCCCTGCACGTGAGCAAGCGGAGTTACCCCGGCCATTCTGTCGTTAACCACCTGGTACCATGTTCCTTCGCCGGGCAATATGACGCTTGCCGTTGTTTCCGCACCGTTATACGCAACAAAAACAGTCTGCCGGCCGCCGGCATTATCACCAACGGTAAATGCCACGAGCATATCCTGTGCTGTCAGAACAGTAATCAGATCCATGTCGGCCCTGCTGTTCATCCTGAAAGCAGGCTGCGCTTTGCGCAGTTGAATAAGTCCCTGATAATACTCCACAACTTCGCGGTATGTACCGGCATTTTCCCAGCGGATGCGGTTGATGGAGTCGGGGCTTTCGTAACTGTTATGATCGCCGAACTTCGTTCGCAGGAATTCATCACCTGCCTGAAAAAACGGGACACCTTGCGCCGTAAAGACAATGCCGTTAGCCAGCACTGACGAACGAACCGCATTGTTTTCAAACAGGGGTTTACCGGGATCAATCATACTGTAAGGATTCTCCCGCATATTTTGCGCACCCCAGGAAATACTGAACTTGTCCCATAAGTTAAGATTGTCATGAGCCGTAACATAGTTGATACTTTCGTTCGCCTGGCCGGTAAAAACATCAACAGAACCACGCACACCGCGGACAATCCCGGTTTCCTGACCGGTTTGCCCGGAGGCAAATCCCCGCGAGTCATCATCGCTGCCGCCTTTGATGGCACCGCGAAACTGGTCATTAAATACCGCAATATTCATACCCCTTTGCACACCGGCAAGGAGCTGCAGTGATTCATCGAGCGGCGTACCGCCTGCATGCCATGGTTCTCCGTATATAATCAATGTTGGATCAACTTCGGAACGGAGTCTTTCTGATATTTCTTCCATGGTATCAATGTCATGCAATGCCATAAGATCAAACCGGTATCCGTCAATGTTGTACTCCCGCGCCCAATACAGGCAGGAATCAACAATGAACTTGCGCACCATGGGACGCTCGGAAGCTACTTCGTTGCCGCATCCCGAACCGTCGGTAAAAGCGCCGAATTCATTTGTCCGGTAATAATAACCGGGTACAGTTGCTTCAAAAGGACTGCCGCTAACGGTGTACGTATGGTTGAAAACCACATCTTTCACCACACGAATCCCCGCATTGTGCAGAGCCTGTACCATTTGTTTATATTCCCGAATCCGTGTTTTTGGGTCGGCCGGATTTGTTGAGTAAGAGCCTTCGGGAACATTGTAATTCTGCGGATCATACCCCCAGTTGAATTTTGGGTTAGGTGAAGAGGGATCATCTACCGTCAGCTCATTGACTGAAGCAAAGTCAAAACCCGGCAGGAGGTGAACATGGGTAATGCCAAGGTTCACAATATGATCAACGCCGGTGGGAAAACCGGCGCTGTTTCTTGTCCCCCGCTCGGTAAAGGCGAGGAATTTTCCCTTGTTGGCCATGCCGGAATCTTCATCAATGGAAAAATCCCGTATATGCAGTTCGTAAAGAATGGCGTCCTGCAATTCTCCGGAAAAGTCCGGTTTAACCGACCGCCAGCCGGAAGGGTTTGTTTCGGCAAGATTGATAACAGCGCCGCGCTGCCCGTTAGCCGACACCGCTTTTGCATACGGATCAACAGCCCAGTTTATCCTGCCATTGGCAAACTCTACCCGGTATAAGTAGAATTTTCCGTCAAGGTCCCCGTTTATGACTGCCGACCATACTCCGGTCATGCGATCCGGCATCATGGGATGGAGATTATCAGTTTCATTGTTCGTGACTCTTCCCGCAGCATTATACTCTCCGGCATTGTCATATAATGCCACCGACACTGCCGAGGCAGTGGGCGCCCATAGTTTGAAGCTGCTTTGCGTTTCTGTCCGGACAAGTCCCAAGTCATCTCCGTCATAATAGTATTTATCAAGGATACCCCGCATGGTAACATCTCTGTCGGCAAAGCGCCTTCTTTCATCACGCACTGTTAATTGCGCCGATGGATCGGTAATGGGTTCATGCAAGTCGATAATGACCTGCTCGTCATGCCCCCGCCCGGAAGTCCCTTCCAGCTTCCTCCCGTCCTGATACACAGAAAAAGAACGGTAATCTCCAGGCCTGCTCGTCAATATAACCGTTACCGTATTCGGCGTATCGGCAACGGCAAAACGCATGGGCGGTTTTCCGACAGCAGGCCTTTCTGTGTAAATTTCAGGGTCTCCCTGGATAATCCATAGTTCTCTGGCACGGGTAAAAATGTCTTCCTGCCGGTCTTTTTCGGCCCACTCATTCTCCCCTTCCCGCCGCCGGATAATAAAACCAATTTCACGAACACTGCTGTTCATGTCGATATGTGCAGTAACAAAACCGCCCCGGCGGGATGAACCGAATTCATGGGCAGAACCGTTTCCGTCCGGATCAACCGGCCATACCCACACATTCCACCCGTTATAGTTTCTGTCAAACCGATAATAATGGATCGTCAGCAGATTTTCACCGGCAGGCCGGCCGGAACAGGTAAAAAACATGATAGCGGACAGTAATATGAAGCACATTGATCTCATATAGTTATGAAGGATTGTACCGGAGTATATATGAATTTGCAAGCAGCCACCAAAAAGGGCGCTTCGCTATCCCCCATTAACCGCTGCATGGCTATACACAGCAATGTGTGTCCCTGAAATTATACTTATGCGGGGCCCGTCGGCGTGTGTGTGTCCCTTAAATAACACTTATACGGGGCCCGTCGGCGACCAATCGCACCGCTTCGCGGTACGCTTGTCGCCGACACCCGCCTAATCATGTTTTGAGGGACACACACGCTTCTC
>WRLF01000002.1 GCA_009777735.1 Treponema sp. | reverse complement strand
ATATCCTGATACTTCCCTGACGATAGTCGCAGTCATTCAGCACGGCGCGTAAGTTTCCGTTTCCGGCGCCGTATATATGCCCGACAAGCCCGCCTAACTTAATACCCAGATGCGTGCCTAGACGACCAGGAATGCCACTAATACCAATAAATGGGGTATCACTGCTTCCCGCTGTTATGTCCCCCACAACACGTGCTTTTTCTACTCTAACCGCGCTGCCAATAGCATTTGGATTACCGCCTCCAGCAATGGTGGTGGCAGTAGACGGATTAGGATTGCCCATGCTTCCGGCAATGCCGCCGATATAGGCGTTGCCTGTTTGGGCGTTTGTCCCTGCTGTTTTGAATACGGTAAGATTAAGACCGCTGTAGGCGTTGTTTATACTTGCGGTGCAATGTGCGGTTCTTCCCATCAATCCGACAAGGCCGCCTGCAAAAATATTGTTGTTTCCGCTGACGCTGATCGCGCCTTTAACCAACACATTTTCAAGCCGCGCCGTCCCTTGCACTGTTCCTGCCATGCCGCCGAATTGCGCCTCGCCTGTGCGGGTTACGGTAACTGCTCCGCCCGTGGCTGTTTCATACATCACCGTCAAGTCGCGCACTGTGCCGCCATTAACAACGCCGAACAGCCCCATATCGGCTGCGGTGCTCATGCCGGTAATCGTAACCGTATGCCCGTTGCCGTAGAAATTGCCGGTGAATGTAAAATTGGGGTCGTGGTCGGTAAGAACAATGTTACTATTGGCAAGCACAAAGTTTTTATTACCTGATAAGAGCGATCCGCTTATTGTACCGGTAAGATGTTCCAAAGGAAGGTACATTACGCCACCTGTGGTAATAACACTTTCCGCTGTTGCCATGTCAGGTATGTTGTATACCCATATCGGCCCTGCTGTCATTGGCCCTGCGATGTTTTGCGTAACTACGCTGATTTTGTAGCCGTATACATTGGATACCGCCTCGCCTTCCCTTACCCGGTTGAATACTATCTGCGGTACGGTGAAGCTATACGCCCCTGCTCCCCGGCTTCTGGTAATGGTCTGCGTTCCTTCCTCAATGTCGCCGCTTGCGCTTGCCCGGTAGGTCGTTATCACAATTTCCGGATATGGGTAGGTTCCGACAGCGGAAGTCCAGCCGGAAGGCTCGTCCCAGCTTATGGTAATTCCGTCTCCGTTTGTGTTGCAATAGGCTTTTATTCCCGTAACCGTTTCTTTTACGGCGGTGGAATACATCACCCTTAACCCTGTTGCCGTCCAGTTAGGCGTAATGTTGCCGAGTGTGTCCTCGTACTTTACATAGACCCGGTATTCGGTTCCTTCAACCAGAGCTGATAAATTTGCAAGCGTCCATGTATTGGTATTCACCGATTGTTTGGGCATGGTTATTGTTTCTGTTGCAGCATTTACGCCTATCATTGCGTGCCAGATCAGGGCGTCACTCTCGTCCATAGTCCAGGGCAGGCTGTAGGCGCGGCTTGCCGCTATGCCCCCTTCTCCGCCGTTGTCAACTATGCCGGACAGGCCGTTCAGGGTCAGGGTCATTGCTACACCTGTGCCGTACACATACACGCCGTTGTCCATTGAAGATTGGCCTGTTAGGGCGGGCAGCGGGTTCTCTACATCGGGGGCGGCGTTGTCCATGACGACTGTTACATAGCGGCCTTCGGATACTGCCTCGTTTACCGGCATTTCCTCGACTGCGGGACTACCGTCATACCAGGGGAGCACTGCCAGTTGTACAATTCCTGACAGCGCGGTTTCCAGTGTGTGCGTAATGGTAAACTCGCCTCCGGCAAGTGATACGCCGGGTCCCGGATACAGGTACGTTGTTTCATTGGTGCTGCCGGGGTTTAAATCAAAACCCCGCAGGCTGAACAGGCGGCGTTCTACGATGATGATTTTGTTCGGGTTGCTGTCGGGGGCGTCCTCCGGCGCTTCCACAGTGAAGCGGATATATACGGTATTTTTGGTGTTGTTTGTGTTTTGCGTAAAACGGCGGTCTATGTCGGGGCGGGAGAATTCGGCGTCCCTGAAATAGCCGCTTGCGGAGCTTTCGCTTGCCCTTACGTTTCCGGCGCGGTAGACCTTCCTCGCTTCCGTGGTATCGGTCTGATAGCTGATGAGGGCCGGCGTTGTCATGGCTACGCCGCTTTCGCTTTCTATGCCCGGCCCCACGGTAACGGTAACGGTGAGCAGGGCGATCTCAAAGGCGTTTGCCTTGGGTATGAGGTTTACCCGGTTATTGACGAGGGGTTTTGTTGGGTCAGGAGGCGGGGGAAACTCGATATCAAAATAGTTTTGTAAATCGCCGTTTTCGCCGTTCATGTTAAAGGGTTGGCCGCGCTCGTTGCCGCTTGCCCAAATACCGGTTACGCGAATGGTGGGGCTTTCCCCTGTCAGGCTTACGGTGGAGGTTTTTATCGGCATGGTGAACCAGATATTGATCCGCTGGTCGTAGGGGAAGGGGGTTAGTATGGGGTTAATCGGCGGGTTTGTGCGCTGGTCGAGGCTGGGGCGGTTGCTGCACCATGGGACAATGGTAATAGGAGTAACCGTATCTATCCTGAATGTGGCCCTTCTGTTTGCACCGTTTACCTGTTCTTCGACCAGCGTAACGGAAGCGCCGATAAGGGAATGTTCCTGCATTTCTGCCGCGCTTTTATCCCTGTCGGAAGCGGAGAGGCTGTTGTAAAAAGCGGTTTCAAAAGCAAGCCATTGTTCAAAACCGTAAGCCGCTGAGGGTTCACATTCCAAAGAGAAATTATAGGCACTGGTGGAGCCTCGGCGTATATCAATCACGGTGAGCGGTATGGCTGCCAGGCTTAAAGAGGGGGTGCTGGAGTTTATCCAGCCTTCGGGCGCATGGAAGGTTACGGCCAGCCTGTCGGCATTTGACCAGGCCACCTCGTCCAACAGTTCCTGATAGTAGTTGGGGTTGTTGGGCTGGAAAAGATCACAGCTGCCAATGAGCAGGGAAAAGAGCACGATAATTCCGAATGGCTTGTTCAAAAGCTTCATGTGAATACCTTCGCTATAAAATATACATCATCACAAGGAGAAAACAATTGCCAGGATGCCGTATTGGCGATACCACATGGTATCAATTTTCGATACCATGTGGCGGGATGTTTGTTTGGTTGATTTTTTGGCTTTTTCATGCTTAGTCTCCGGGCGCGTCGAACCGTGAACCTCCGGTTCGATGGTTCGCAGCGCCCATTAAATCCATACCTATAGACGCACCGACCGTTGGGAGGTATGGTTTCCTTAGTGGAGTGATGCATGACCTTAACACAGACTGTAGATATTCCGGCTGACAGGCGGGTGCGTTTTGATTTTGAAGTTCCTCGTGAAATACCGGAAGGAAAGGCGCAGGTTGAGTTCAGAGTTTTTCCCTTTGCAATGAAAGAGGAGAAACCTATCATTGACGAAGACACACCTCCGCTTAAATGCCTGATTGGGGTAGATACCCCTCGATCTGATCGGCTCTTGGGAGCAGCGGCTAGCAAGGTTGAACCACCGCTTAAATGCCTAGTTGGGGTAGATACATCATTAGTTGACTCTCTGGTGGGTATAATATCCAACCCGGAAAACAAAACATACGATGAACTCCGTTTTGAAGCGATGACGGAAAAGTACGGGGAATACTTTAAATGAAAGTGCTTGTTGACACCAATGTTGTTTTGGATGTGTTTTTGAAGCAGGAACCTTTCTGTGAGGATTCCACTGTTATTCTCTATCTTGCCAAGGGTTCGATAATAAGTGCTTTTTTTGCTGCTGTTTCTATGACTAATGTTTTTTATATACTTCGCAAAAATGGAAAAAGCTGTGATGAAGCTTATCAGGAATTGGACAAACTTAACAGCATTTTCAACATCGCTCCGGTTTCTGATACAACGATTTCCACCGCATTGGCTTTGCGCTGGAAAGACTTCGAGGATGCTGTTCAATTTGCTTCTGCAAAAGAAAGCAATGTTGATTTTATCATCACCAGAAACAAGGCAGATTATAAAGCCCCCGACATTCCTTGTTTGACCCCCACAGAGTTTATAGCCTACCTTAGAGAAAACGAGTAAAATAATCTTATATAATTTCAATGCTATTTCCTCTCTGCTCATTCCTCACACCTCACTGCCCCTGCTCCCTGTTAATTGCTCCATTTTCCCCACCCCCATATCTAGTGTACTGTTACGCCTAACGACACTAGGGAAATTCGGTGACTGACACCCTGGCGTTCCCTTTATATTGTTGTCTGTATGGGACAATACACTAGGTTCTGTAGGTGTCAGTTTTTTCTATGACAATGCTTCCTTCCGAAGAACAATCAGTAATATCTGCATACTGGAAAATGCTTCCCACCGCGCCGCCCATATTAATCGAAGCGTCTTCCATATATATCCTGATACTTCCCTGACGATAGTCGCAGTCATTCAGCACGGCGCGCAAGTTTCCGTTTCCGGCGCCGTATATATGCCCGACAAGCCCGCCTAACTTTATACCCAGATGCGTGCCTTGATTACCAGGAATGCCAATAATACCAGCAAATAGGGTATTACTGCTTCCCGCTGTTATGTCCCTCACAACACGTACTTTTTCTACTCTAACCGCGCTGCCAATAGCATTTGGATCACCGCCTTGAGAAACGGTGGTGGCAGTAGACGGATTAGGATTGCCCATGCTTCCGGCAATACCGCCGATATAGGCGCTGCCTGTTGCGGCTGCTGTCCCTGCTGTTTTGAATACGGTAAGATTAAGACCGCCGTAGGCGTTGTTTATGCTTGCGATGCAATGTGCGGTTCTACCCATCAATCCGACAAGGCCGCCTGCAAAAATATTGTTGTTTCCGCTGACGCTGACCGCGCCTTTAACCAACACATTTTCAAGACGCGCCGTCCCTTGCATTGTACCTGCAATACCGCCGTATTGCGCCTCGCCTGTGCGGGTTACGGTAACTGCTCCGCCCGCGGCTGTTTCATAATTCACCGTCAAGTCCCGCACCATGCCGCCGTTCACCACGCCGAACAGCCCCATGTCGGCGGCGGCATTCATGCTGCGGATGGTTACCGTATGCCCGTTGCCGTAGAAATTGCGGTTGCTCAGGTTGACAGGAGTCCAGTTACTCAGGGTGATGTCTTGGATTAGTACGATGTTGGTTATCGCCGCATCTGCAAACAGCGCTGTTATCTGTGCGTTGGTCATCTCCTCATTGATAATTGTTATTTGCTCATTGTTATTTGTTGACAACCCCGGTACATTCCATATCCTGAACGTAACCGTATCCGCAGGGCTCTGACCCTCAAACACCCTTATCGTGACCTCGTATTCCCGTATGCCGCTTGCCGCTATTCCCTGCCGTATGCCATCGGCGTTTAACTTCCCCGTAGGTATCCGTCCGTTGTCGGGAACGGCATTGGGGCCTATGCGGTTCTCACGGTAAGTCGCTTCCGTTCTTGTACCGCCGTTGTGCGCGTAGTTAATGTCAATCCAGCCGCTTGTTGCGTTTTCACCGTACACCGCGCTCCAGCTTGTTATTGTAGGGTTTTCACTTGTTGCCATTATTGTTCTAAAAGCGAAGCTCATGGCGTTGTTTGCCATTTCGTTTCCCTGTATGTTTTTGAGGTTTTCCCCGGCAAAGACCCTGATTAGGGTATCGAAGGGGGGAAGGTTTTCTCCGTTGGGGTTAATAACCGCATAATGAAACCCGCCTATGTCGGCATAGACCGGATCAATAAAATGGGCTTTTAGGTCATATCCCGCATCGTCTTTAATTTCGATAAAGCCTGTTTCAAACAACATCGTATCGGGATCCATTTGGGCGTTAAAGTAAATGGTAATGGGCGTTGCCCGCGAGTAACGGCTGTCAGGATCGTCGCGGGGTTCTGTGCGTATGACCCTTGGTTGGGTTACGCAAATCGGGATTAAGGTTGCGGGAGTCGTGGTGTTTAGCTTAAAAGTAAAAGTACCGCCGTTGGGGTTTACCGGGGGAAGCTCCACGCCGTCAAGCTGCTTGTCGGGATCCAAGAGGCCCGTGTCGTCTTCCCAGCCGGAGGGCAGCTCTGAGGTGGCGTACACCCGCCATTCAGTAAGGCTGTAGGCCGGGGCCGGGGTAAACTCAAGTGAAAAATCATAGCCGCTTCGGATGTCGATAGAGCCCCCGGCCTGCTGGCTAATGGCGCCCCTTACAGGATTGCTGCTGCCCCAGTTGCCGTGGTACTCAAGCCTGACGGTCAGCTTCGGTGCATTTGCCCATGCCACCTCGTCCAGCAGCTCCTGATAGTAGTTGGGGTTGTTGGGCTGGAAAAGATCGCAGGAAACAGTTAACAGTGAACAGAGAAAAGGTAATTACAGCCGTAATTACAATAGTTCCAAATGGCTTGTTTTTATGTTTCATATGAATATCTCTAACATAACCATACATCACTTTGAGGAGAAAGCACCTGCCAACATGCCGTTTTAGTGATACCAATTGGTATCAATGTTCGATACCATATGGCGGGTTGTTGGTTTGGTTGGACAACGACACTATTCACTATTCCCTTTTCACTATTAACTTTTACCTAATCCCTCACAAACAGATCGGTAAACGCAAAACGGCTCCCGTCAAATAAGCCCTTATCGCTGAGTTTAAGTTCGGGGATGACCAATAAGCCCATAAACGAGAGCGTTGTAAAAGGGGCTTGCAAAGGAGTGCCCATTGCTTTCGCTGCTGCGTCAAGGCGCTCGTAGTCCTGCGCCATTGCCGCTGCGGGGCGGTTGTCCATTAAACCGCCGTAAGGCAGAGGCAGCACACTGGTAACGCCGTTCCGGCTTGCCGCTATTCCCCCCTTCGCCTCTACCACCGCATTAACGGCTTCTACAATACTATGATCATCAACGCCTATGCAGATAATGTTGTGCGAATCATGCACCACTGATGACGCAATGGCTCCCGATTGTAAACCTGAACCACGGATAAAAGCTACGGCAGGCAGTGCCGGTTGATAACGGTTGAGCATGACGATTTTCAATACATCGTTTTCCACATCGCTTTCTGCCAAACCATTCACCGCATTGGCGGATACAATGCTTTGCCTGGTAATCAGTTCATCGGGAACAATATCAATGACTCGAATCCGTTGGGCAAGCGCCGGTACCTCAATGTCGGCGGCAGAAATCATATTTGCACCGAAGACATTCAGCGGCGTTTCCACAACCGGTTGTATAAACGAGACTCCGTTCTGCGCAACCATATCGCCATTGATGTACACTTCCTGAATCTCAAATTGATCGGGGTTGTTGAAAATAATAAAATCGGCAGGATCGCCTGCCTGAAGCAAACCCACCGGCAGGTTGTAATGCTGTACGGGATTGTACGAAACTATACGCAACACCGTCAGCAAATCATAGCCCTCGTTCAACGCACGTTTCACTAACATGTTTATATGCCCTTTCACCAAATCGTCGGGGTGTAAATCATCAGAACAGAACATGACCTGGTCGGGATGCGTGGTGATGAGAGGATGGAGCGCGGTAAAATTTTTAGCCGCACTCCCCTCACGTATCAAAATTTTCATTCCCAGCCCCAGTTTTTCGAGGGCTTCGTCCAATGTAAAACATTCGTGATCGGTCGTGATGCCTGCCGATACATATTTTTGCAAATCGCTGCCCGTAACTCCGGGAGCGTGCCCGTCAATGGGCTTTCCGGCTTGTTGAGCGGCGGTAATTTTTTGATGCACAACAGGGTCGTCAAAAATCACGCCGGGATAATTCATCATTTCCGAAAGAAAACCAATTTCGGGTATGGCCAGGAGCTCCGTTACTTCCTCAACACCCAAAATAGCGCCCGATGTTTCAAATTCAGTTGCGGGAACACAGGACGGAGCGCCAAACATGAACTTTAGCGGTACTTTATTACTGTTTTCTATCATAAACCACACACCCTGCATCCCCAGTACATTGGCTATTTCGTGCGGGTCGGAAACGACAGCTATAGTACCATGTTTAACGGCTTCACGGGCAAACTCACTCGGGGTGAGCATAGAACTCTCTATGTGGACATGCGCATCCACCAATCCGGGGGCAATATAACGATCAGCTACGCTCTCTTTCTCTGTCACCGAGACGATTATCCCTCCTGCGACGCTGATTTCGCCTTTGAAAATGCGGCTACCTACCACGTCTACAATATACCCGTCATATGTTTCGATTTTACTGCCGGAACTTTTTCCCGTACACCCGCTGAACAGGCACATTACGGTGATAATAGCCAAAAAAAGTAGTGTTTTCATAATTTTCCTCATTATACCATCACACACCCCATGGGGCAAGAATTAACATGACTTGTTATATATAAGAATAAAGAATAGAATAATCCCATCATTGTTTTCAAAGGAGATATAGGAAATGTTTCAAGGAATTGCACTGGTATTGTTTGCGATTGTTCTCATTGCAAGCAAGTTTCGTGTTCCCTTTATAGTTATTGCGCTTTTTGCCGGGATACTCTTTGGCAGAGATATGCTTGGCAGCGTCTTGCTTGACAGGGACATGCTTGGCAGCGCCATGCTTGACATGATACAGTTTGATAACTTTGAACGTGCAAAAACGATAGCCGATTATATATTGGTTTTTGTCCTGTTCATTGCCGGTTTCAGCACAAAAAAGGATAAACTTAAACTGGTGCTTGCCCCTGCCATGACATTGGCAACACTCGGAGTCATATTAACAGCAGGAATTACCACAACGCTGTTGTATTTTATCCTGAAACTTGACATCATGACGGCAATAGTAATCAGTTGCATTATCGCCTCCACAGATGCAGCAGCGGTGTTCTCTATCCTGCGAACACGGTCTATCGACCCTAAAATTTCCTCAATGGTTGAAGTTGAATCAGCCACAAATGATCCTATGGGAATTGTGTTAACAACCATCGTCGTATCATTAATGGTTTCAATTGACAGCGTAGAATATGGTCAAGGTCAGATTTTAGGCCATCTGGCATGGCAGCTCGCCGGCGGTGTCGGAATTGGTCTTCTTATCGGGTTTATTGTGGTTTTCCTGAGCAAGTTCGTCGCTAAACTAGACAAAGAATTTTTCTATGTTTATTTGATTGCGGTAATTATGTTTTCTTATGGAGCGGCTGATTTTGTCGGCGCAAACGGCATTTTATCCGCTTTCTTTGCGGGGTTTATGCTCGGTAACTCGAATATTCCCTACAAAGACGAAGTCGGTTCGTTGTTCGATGCCCTCTCAACGATTGGAAATGTATTAATTTTCGTAATGCTCGGGCTCTTGGTATCACCTAAAGATTTTATTCAAATTTCATTACCCCTGTCAGGAATCTTTCTCTTTGCAGTGCTCACATTCGCAGCCCGCCCCATAGCAGTATTGATCTGCACTTCCTTTACCAAAAATACCATCAAAGAAAAAACATTCATCTGCTGGAGCGGTTTGCGCGGCGCTGTGCCTATTGTTCTTGCCACATACCCGGCTGCCGCAGGATTGGACGAAAACCGATTTATCTTCAACATTGTCTTTTTCGCAGTGTTATTGTCTTTACTTTTACAGGGTATTACCATAGGCAAGCTTGCAGATAAGTTAAAATTGACGGGGAAATGACTTTGACCGTCGATATGGTTAATTCACCCTTAACAACATATCAAGATTTTGCTGCAGATTTCAAAACCGGAATCGCCGGTTGAGTAAGTTTAATAACAGCAGGAAAATCTTCGCATTGCAGGAGGACTGCCTCGCCGTCCATTTGGGCAAGGATCGGGTGTTCGCCGGAAATTTCCACACGATGGGCGTTGAATAAAATCGCTTCCGGCTTGCAAACATGCTTTCCGGTTGAAAAAAGCTCCTTGAGTACCAGTTTGCGGAACAAGGACATTTGCTTAATAACACAGACATTGCGTTTGTCGGGAAGGATTTTTTTTTGCGAACCATAAGTTCTATACCCTGACACACCAATGGCAAGCAGGAGAATTTTTTCCCGGAATGATGTTACTTCCGTACCCTGCTCGTCCAATGCCTGTACGCCAAGAATACCAACCGTATATAGCCGTTCATACAGCAGGGCGGCAAGGTCTACCCACAATTTGTAAAAATCACCGGGTAGTTTGCCTTTCATTTTATTGGTCATGTGTGTTACAAAAGCGTCAAGCCCGATGGAAAGGATGTTAAAAGCCAAATATGGACCGCCGGATTCCGCAGGGCCGCCCGATGCGGTATGCAGCCGCAGGGCCGGCGTAAAGACAATGCGTGACGGTTGTATCAAAAGATCAAGCGCGTTGGCCAGTTTCGGGGAATCAGATCCGTCATTGCCGGTTCCCATGGGAAGGCGGAGTGCTGCCATCCGGGAGCGTACCGCTTCAGACGCATGGTACATAACTGACAGTACTTCAAGACTGGTACCGTCGCCCCCTGCGGTAATGATCAGAAAAAAACAATCGGGATGCACTTCGGCCTCACTGACTATTGCTTTTGCGGTATCCGCTGCCGATCCCTGTTTGTTGGTTGGTATCATGCCGCACAAAGCCAGAGTTGGCACCGTGCATAAATTCGCTGCAGCTTGTACAGGGCCAGCGCCTTCCCGCAGGGGATTTGCCTGTGCTGCTGCCCTGCATTTATCCAGAGCCCGGCGGTGTTGCTTCCAGCGGGAACGTAATTTAAAGCCCCCCGCATTCGGATTTGAAATAATCGCCCATCGCAGATGCATCGCCGCATGATCCGGCGTTCCCGCTGTGGTTCGGGAGCATATTGCAGCTAACGATTCGGCAAAATACTCCATCCGCACTATCATCACCCTCCAAAAAGCACATCAGGAATTTTATACACGTCCTTAACACCGTCAACCAGGATGCCGCCCATACCGAGTTCCAGCGGCAGGGCAATGTCTATATCGTAACGGTCACCTACAGAGATGCAGTTTTCGGGAACAGCGCCGCATAGAATCGCCGCCTGCATGAATGGTTTTTCGTGAGGTTTAGAAACACCGCAAGTGTCAAGTCCGATAATCGCATGAAACAGATCCTCAACACCCAGTGTGCGAAGTGTTCTTTCCGCAACGGATACGGGGTTATTTGTTACTGCTGCCAGAATACAAGAATAGTCAAGCTCCTTGAGTACGGAACGGAGCTGCATATCTTCCGCAAGGAATTGCTCAGGATTGAAAAGCTGTTCCCGCCACCTGACAATTTCTCCAATGCTGATACCAAAAGCCTTAAAAATATTTCCAAGACTGATAACCTGCCCGTCATGTTCCCTTGCCCAATCCTCTCTGAACCGGGCAATTTCATCGTTCATCTCTTTAAACGATATTCCCCGCAAACGGGCAAGCTCTTTGACCGGAAGATCAAGCTGCAGGCGGGCATATTCGGGATGGGTATACAGAGTAGAATCTATATCAAAGAGAATTGCATTGCATTGTTCGGGAAGGTTGTAGGTTTTCATTCGTTATTGTTAAAAGGCAGTTCGGGGTGCTGCTCCGGCTCTTTGACGACTCCTGCCAGCAGGCGGTTAATGATTTCCCGGTTGTCAAGAAGGCTTGATATGGAATGGTTTTGATGTATCCGGGAAATTATCTGAGCAAAGAGGCTTGAGATATTAACATTGATATACCATTCACGATTCATGACTTCTTCCTGGTAAACCGCATTCGTGCCGATTATTCTGTAGAAAAGACCGTCATCGTATGCCTTATCAAAATAAGAAACTGCATTACCTGAAAAAAGCGGCAGGCTGATTGAGCATATAATCCGGCGTGCCCCGTGTTCTTTGAGTATTTTCATTCCCTTTATCAAGGTTCCTCCGGTACCGAGCATATCGTCCGCCATAAACACTGTTTTATCTTTCACATTACCCAGCAGCCGTATCTGGGAAATATTATTTTCCCCGGCATCCTTGCTGGGTTTTGAATAGTCACGTTCTTTGTATAAAAGGGCAAGAGGCTTAGTGAGCGCCGAAGCAAAAAATTTATTCCGATCTACCGCGCCGGTGTCAGGAGACACCACCACGAAGTCATCATTGAGGATTCCGTCCATGCCCGAAAGCGTTTTGATTATCTGATAGCTTGCGTGGAGATTCTCAAGCCGCATCCGGGTAAAGGAATTCGTAATGTCCCGGGAATGTATATCGAGCGAAATAATGCGGCTGACACCCAGATTTTCAAACATTTGTCCAATACGGCCCGCGGTAAGCCCTTCCCTGCCCTTTGCCTTGTGCTGCCTGGCATAAGGATAGCTGGGGAGTACCAGCGTTATCTGCCGGGCTCCTGCCTGCTTTACGGCATCAATAGTGACAAACAGTGTCATCAGGTGGTCGTTGACGGTAAGCGCTTTACCTTCATCAAGGTTTGAAAAACGCACAGGATAACGGTTTTCGACATCCTGGAAAATATATGTATCCTTGCCCCGGATTGATTCTAGAATTTCCGATTTTATCTCACTATTGGGAAAAGAGATAAATTTCATCGGAATTTTAAACTTTTGGGTGTTTTTTCTACCCATTTTGCGGGCTGTAATTTCGTTAATAAACTGTATCTGTTTAACAACTGTATCGGCGCTCATGTTGTAACGCCTGGCAAGGTCGTCCGCAGCCTTTTTACTTTTTTTACAACACAATTTTTCAAGGTGGGTAATCACTTTATCGGCAAATACCTCGCCGCCGGGGCAGGCTATAACAGCAAGATTCGCCAGATTAGAGTACATCAAAAGAGAAACCTCATTTTACATTTATCAAAAAACACCGGATTGGTCAACCGGGGCTTGAATAGGAGGATGGTCGCTTGTTCATTTATATCTTCCTGCATATAATGAAGCTATGGATAACACAGGCAGCGCTTCAGAAATTGTTGGAAAAAAAATTTTTTTTCTGCATCCCTCAGTCGTAGTCCAAAACAGGATAATTCCCGAACTGGTTCAGCAGGAATTTGAGGTATATGCAGCCAAAGATAAAGACAAGCTAAAAAGAGTACTGAAAAAATACCCCGATTCCGTAGTTTTTGTTGACATAAACGAACATATGCCGGAAAAGGAGTGGGAAACGTGGATAAATATTACACTGAATTCACCGGAAACAAAGAATGTTTCCGTTGGTATAATCACAGCCAATGATGATGAACTGATAAAACGCAAGTACCTTCTTACGATAAAGGTTCGCAACTATACAATTTTAAAATCCGATCTTGATAAAGCCATGGCGCATATATTTGAAGTTTTACAGTCACTCGATGCGAAAGGAAGGCGGAAGTTTATCCGCGCAACCACGGAAAATGAATCCAACACAACGGTAAATCTCCCGATTAACGGGTTGTTTACCAAAGGCATGATAAAAGATGTCAGTGTGGTGGGCGTATCCTGCACACTTGACGGTAATCCGGATATAGCAAAAAACACACTGCTTAGAGATATCCAGATAAAACTGCAGACAACCATTCTCAATGTGGAAGGCATTAATTTCGGTTCCCGCATGGAAGGCAAGGAAAAAACGTATGTGATCCTGTTCACCCAGCGTATCGATCCCGATGTACGAACAAGAATTCGAAAATATATTCAACAAAATCTACAGGCAAAAATGGACAAGGATTTATAATACTATAGTGAAGTTATTTAAAAATATTTTATTTTTTTTTGTTATCCTGTTATTTGTATTCTGTGCAAGTTCGGCTCAACAGAAAGATGCAGACGGTTATTTTCAGGATTCCGGGGAAGTATCAATCCCTGTTCGGGAAACTGAAACAGCAGGACAGGCCGGGACAGACTATCTGACGATTATTGCCGCAGGCGATAACCTTATTCATGATATTATAATCAGAGTCGGTTTGGCAAACGGGTTTGATTCCATGTATGACAACATCAGAGATTATATTCTCCCTGCGGATATTGCATTTATTAACCAGGAAACTGTAATAGGAAACCCTTCCATTGGTTATTCAGGCTATCCGCAATTCAGTTCACCTCCCGAATTGGGTGCCTCGATTGCGGAAGCAGGGTTTAATATCATAAACCATGCCAACAATCATGTCCTGGATAAAGGGGCAGCGGGTGTATTATCAAGCATACATTTTTGGGATAACTATGAAAATATACAGTACCTGGGAATGTTCCGCAGTCAGGAAGAACGAGATACCCGCCGGGTGATTATCGGGAAAAATAATTTTAAAGTTGGTTTTCTCGCATACACATACGGTACGAACGGCATCCCTTTTCCCAGAGACCGATCCTATCTTTCATCCCTTATCGATCAGGAAAAAATGGAGGCTGACATCAGAGACATACGTTCCAACTGCGATTTCCTGATTGTATCATTGCACTGGGGAGAGGAATATCAGTTTGTCCAAAACAGGAATCAGGAGAGGCTTGCCGCTTTTCTCGCGCAGCACCAGGTAGATCTGGTGATAGGCCATCATCCTCATGTCCTGCAGCCGATGGAAATTCTGGAAAGGCCCGATGGTAAAACGATGCCGGTATTTTATTCTCTGGGCAATTTCTTTTCTGCACAGCATCCAAAACATACCCTTCTGGGAGGACTCATGTATATCAGACTTGAAAAATCAGAAGAAGAAATCAGCATAGAAGAAATCGGGCTTATTCCCGTTGTTACTCACTATGATGCCAACTGGACAAACTTCGGTGTCTATCCTCTGCATGAGTATACAGAAGAACTGGCAGCACGGCACAGAACACGGCAAATCGACCGGGGAATGACGGTTGATTACTTTATGAATACAGCCCGGAATATGTTCGGCCAATCTCTTATTCTCAGAAATGTTTTTACTGATTAACCCGGTAACGCCTAAAGCCCAAATACTTTAATCCCCTCGCCGGGAAATTTTTCCTTTACCCTGGCAACAGCCCGTTGAATGGCGCGGGCTTCTTCCTCTTCACACCAGATAATCAGAGCAAAATTTTCCTCAGGCCACACAGCATCCCCCATGCGCGGGCCGGCAGTACCGACTCCCAATACACCGGGGTATTTTGTGTAATATTTTCCGGCGCCTTCTTTTTTCAGTGCTTCAAGTATGTTTTCCTCTACCGAATGATTGGCAATTATTTCAATTCGTAGCATAGATCTGCTCCTTTAAATGGTAACTGGGTTTAACTCCGGATGAATTTCCTTGGCTCGGCCTTCGCCTGCCGCAATCCGGTCGCGCCGCGCCTGCGCTTTTGCCATGCGTGCGTCAGAACGTTTGTTCATTATAAAGTATACAGTCGGCATAAGGAACAGTGTCATCAGCGTGCCGAAAGTAAGGCCGCCGAGAACCGTCTTGCCAATGGGGGCAACCAGTTCAGAACCTTCGCCGGGAAAAAACGCCATCGGAATAAGGCCGAACACTGTGGTGAGCGTGGTCATCAGAATCGGGCGGAGGCGGTTGCCGGCGGCTTCGACACAGGCTTCGTGCAAGGGATAGCCGCGTTTGCGCAGCAGGTTCGTATAATCCACCAATACAATGCCGTTATTGACAATTACGCCAACGAGCACCAACAGGCCAACAGCGGTCAGTACGTTAAAAATGGTGTTCGTAATAAGGTAAATTGCCACAATGCCAATTACCGATAACGGTATGGTTAATAAAATGATAAACGGTTCCCGAAACGATTCAAACAGGGAGGCCATAATCCCCAACACAAGAAAGACTGCGACAATACAGATCAGGATGAAGCGGGTAAACATTTTTACCATTTCAGTATTACCGCCGCCAATTTCAATAATCACATCATCTTCAACGGGAATGTTCTCCCTCATAAGGGTTTCCACGCGGCCATGCAGAAGGTTCAGCTTTGCTCCGGGCACCGCCCCTGCAGAAACACTGATAATACGGCTCTGGTTTTCCCGGTTGATGGTGAGGGGGCCGGTGCCTTCTTCGTAGTGTACAAAACTGGAAAGGGGAACCCTGCCAGCCATTTGACTGTTGATAAATATTTGATCGAGCGCCGGACGGGTATTGCGATCCGCTTCTGCAAGAATCAGTATTACATCGTAATCCTTGCCGCCGGTTTTGTACCTGGTAGCCATAACGCCGTCAACCGCAGCTTTTATTTCATTGCCCACGGTTAAGGTGTTCAGGCCCAGCGCGTACATCTTGTCACGGTCAATGATGATTTCAATCTGCGGAAGGCCGTCAGTCAGATCAACCTGCGGTTCGGTAACCACATCGCTCAGATGTTCGCTTAACAGGGCGGAAATATTTTCCGCTATTTCTTTGCCCCTCACCAAATTTTCGGTTCGCAGGGAAATATCAACCGCGCCGCCGCCGCCCATCATGTTCATTCCGTCGCGCAAGGAAAATGAAACTCCGGGGAAACTGTTAAAATGCGGCCGCAATATATCCTTTATTTCATTGGCAGTTTCAATACGATCTTTGAATGGAGGCAGGTTAATTCGGAGCGAACCGGAATTGCTCGATTCACCGCCCATGCCAAAAAAGCCGCCGCCGCCCGCCCTGAGAACGAGATTCTCATAACCCTGAATTTCCCGTTCAACAATCATCTGAAACTGGTGCAGTACTGCTTCGGTTTCCTCCAATGGAGTTCCGACGGGAAGAGTGGCGGAAACAATAACACTGTCTTCATCCTGCTGAGGCATAAATTCCCAGCCGATAATGGGAATAAGAATAATGCTCCCCGCAAATAACGCCATAATAATGGAAATAGTTATAATTTTCCGGCGCAATATTTTATCTACCGCCCGGCGGTAATTGTTGTCTAGCGCTTTGAAAAAATCATCAAATTTTCTATCGATTTTTGCCAGAAAACCTGTCAGCTGTTGTTGCTTTCGTGTAACCAGGGGCAGATAATGGCTTGCAAGTATCGGCACGAGAAACAAAGCGGTGAACAGGGAAATTCCCAGCGATATGGCGATGGTAAACGCAAGCCCTGCAAACATTTCTCCGGACACTTCCAACAGGCCCTGAAACATCACCAGCGGCAAAAACACGCAAAGAGTGGTTAATGTAGACGCGGTAATCGCAACGATCATCTCCGCTGTGCCCAGTATTGCCGAGGTTTTTAACTTTGCCCCTTTTTCACGGTAATAATAAATATTTTCCAGAATAACAATGGAGTTATCAACCAACATTCCTATTCCCAGCACCAGTCCGGCTAGGGTCATCAGGTTGAGGGTGAGGCCGAAAAAGTACATCACCATCATGGTAATAACAATGGAAACCGGGATACTTATCCCGATGATCAACGTGGGCTTAAGCGAACGGAGGAAAACAAACAGAATAAAAACCGCCAGCAAAGCGCCGGAGATTGCGGTGCTCGTTACCTGGTTGAGGGAGTTTTCGATAATGTCGGTAGTGTTGAACAGTTCGGTTATTTTGATGTCATGCGGCACTTCCCGTTCCAGCCGTTGAATTCGTGTACGGAGATCGTTTGCCGCCTGCACGGAATTTTTCCCGCTCTGTTTTTGCACTGTCAGCATGATCGCCGTCTCGCCATTTACATATACGACACTTGTTTCATCACGATACCCTTCAAATACATCGGCAAGATCGCGCAGGTAAATTTGCCGGGGCATTTCAACCTGATTGCCAACGAGGCCGCCGCCGCGGTATGCAATGACGGTATTCCTGATTTGATCCATCGAGGTATATTCGCCCATGGCGGTTAGAATATACGACAAGCCGCCTTCGGTAATTGTTCCCACATTCGTTTGCATATTCTGCACGGCAAGCATCTGCTGGATTTGCGTTACGGTAAGGCCGTAGGCTTCAAGCCTGTTCTGGGGAATTTCCACACGGACAATTTTTTCCCTGCCGCCGCTTGTTGAGGCCGTTGCAATACCGGGAGTTTGTTCAATGCGGGGGATGATAATGTCTTCGGCCATTTCCCGCAGTTCTTCGGGCGTGCGGTTTCCCGTTACCATCAACCCCATGATTGGAATCATTGCCGGGTCAAACCTGAAGATCATCGGCGCTTCCGCTTCGTTGGGCAGAAAACGCCTGACCCGATCCAGGTAGTCACGGACAGAAAGCGATGCGTCATCAAGGTTTGTGCCATAGGTAAATTCCATTATCACTATGCTCGATCCTCGTGATGAAGTTGAGGTTATATTTTCCAGCCCGGAGACACCCGAAAGCGTTGCCTCTAAAGTGCGGGTAACGGATCGTTCTACCTCTTCCGGCCCTGCCCCGGAGTAGCTGGTAAACACCACCAGATACGGAGGGTTAATCTCCGGGTACAGATCAACAGGGAGGTTTGCCATAGAAAAAAGGCCCAGCCCGACAAGCAGGGCGAAAATGACCATAAATGTTGTCGGTCTCGATACAACTGTTTTAACTAACACATATACCTCACTTTACGGGCTCAGCGGCGCAAGCTTTTCAATAACATTCACCCGCACGCCATCTTCCAGCAGTGTCTGCCCGCGGACAACAATTTCCTCATCTGCCGTAAGCCCGTCCTGAATTTCCAGCACCGCGTCAATGAGAATGCCCGGCACTACTGTCCGCTTTCGTGCAACAAGAAACTCAGGGTTTTCGGGGTCTGTTTCGACCATATACACATACTGTTCTCCAAAACGAGAAACAAGAGCGGAGGCGGGAATTTTTACGATATTATCTTTCTCCTCGGTGATGATCCGTACCTTGGCAAACATTCCCGGTTTAAGCCTGCTGCGGGGGTCACTCACATTAAGCCGGACTTCCATGGTGCGCGAGGCCAGGTCAATCGTCGGAGAAAGTTCGGTGATGCGGCCCAGGAAAGTTTCTCCCGGCCATGCGTCAAGGGTAACAACACAGGGGAGGTTCATTGCCATTTTGGAAATAAAGCGTTCTGCTACGGCAAGCTTTATTTCAAGCCCGCCGCCGCCGGAAATCCGCGCCAGCGGCACTGCCTGACTGACCATCATGCCGACCTGCCCGGGTACTGCAGCTATCGTTCCGCTTATGGGAGCAGTGGCATAACTTAACAGAAAGTCCATACCGGGACGGGAAGGGTCAATTGCCGCAATGTTCTGCCCCCTGCTTACCCGCTGCCCAACGGAAACATATATTGCCGCCACCCTGCCCGCAGTTTCGGGTAATACATCAACCGTGGAACCGGCGACAATGTCTCCTGCAAGGGCGATATAATCCTGAATCTGCCCCTGTACAGCGGTGGTGGTATTGACGGCAAATACGGTTACCTGTCTTTCAGATTCTTCGCCGGGGTCGTTGTTTCTTTCACGAAACTCCCGTATCCGTTCACAACTTGCAAAAGAAAAGAGAAAAGAGAAAAGAGAAAAAAGCAAAAACAGGGACCGGGGACCGGGGATCGGGGACCGGGGGGAAGTATTCGGACTACCGGGGGATAACCCGGAAGCAATTTCATTTATCGTACAACAACCCTGGTCCCTGGTCCCTGGTCCCTGGTCCCTATTAATTAACAACTTCATCGTTTTCATTTATTTAATTCTCCTTTTTACTGAGGGTACCGAATGGGACTCCTATCGAATATTCAAGGTCCAATAGACCGTTGAGGTAGTTGAATTGCTGTTCAAGCATCTGGACACGGGCCTGGCGCAGTTCAAGTTCTGCATTCTGCACCTGTAAAAAATCCTGCAAACCGGCTCGGTATGCCTGTTCGGTTAACTGCAGGGACCGTTCGGCAAGGTTTACGGTTTGAGCCTGCGCTTCGGCTGTAACTCGCGTTCGATCCAGCGACAACACGGTGTTGTAAATTTCAATCTCGGTTCCCTGGATCATCCGGGCAAGCCCGATATTGGCTGTGGTAATTTGATCATCGATGTTACGTATACCCTGAAAATCAGTACTGAAAGGAAGCAAACTGTGCAGCCGTACCCCCAATGTAATGGTGAGGGCGCCGGATCGTCTCCATTCATTCAACGGATCGCTCAAATACATAGGCGTAATACCCCAGTTTAAATTGAGGTAAGGCAGCAACGAATAAACCTGCACTTTACGGACGCTCTGCAGCATGAGGATATTATGCCGCAATTCCTGAATGTCTGGTTTGCCTGAAGCTGCCTGAGAGATTAATTCCCTCACATCAAGGGGAATGAATTCCGTTGTATGTTCCGGAGGCAGAAGCTCAAAGGGAGTATCGTACGGCAACCCCAGGAACATGGCAAAGTTAGCCATGGAAAGCCGCAGGCCCGTTTCGGCCTGATCCATCACCGGCCGCATATTTTCCCTGGCAACCTGCGCCTGCAGTAAACTCAACTCCGGCGCAAGACCGGCACGGTAATTTGCCTGTACCATCTGCACCCGCCTTTCTGCAGCTTCAAAACTTTCGTTTAACAGGGCGATGTTTTCCTGTAACATCAACATGCTGTTGTACGCCTTACGAACATCACGCTCAAGCTGGAGTTTTGCTTTATCGTAGGCAATCAGCCCGGATTCATAATCCAGTTGCAGCCGGTTCATATTCTCAAACATAGCCATTGTCAAAGTAAGCGAAGCCTGCACCGGAACAGCCAAATTCCACCGTGGGTTATCAATGACAAGGGGAACAAGACCATGAGTAGGATCAAACTCTACGATTCTAACCGTACTCCTCTCATTATCAATAATCATACTCCCCCCAACAGTAATGCTGGGGATAAATTGGTTCCACGAAAGATTAGATGCACGCCTTCTTGTAGCAAGGCCAACACGCTCCGATTCCAAACCAAGATTACTGTTTATTGCCCGCTCAACCGCCTCATCAGGTGTAAGCCGCATCGTGTCTGCAGACAAGTGAATAGAGAACAGAGAGCAGAGAACAGAGAATAGAGAACAGAGAACAAATCGTATAAGGGATCGGGGATCGGGGATCGGGGATCGGGGTTCAGAATTCGGGCTACCGGGGGATAACCCGGAAGCAATGTTGTTTTTCGTACAACAACTCTGGTCCCAACTTTTAACTATTAACTTTTCACTTTTCACTTGTAACAAAGCCTCCAATTCCTAAAGTAATAAAGCGGTACAATGTTCTGATGTCGCTGTCCGGCACATTGCTCAACGCCTGTCCCTTAGCAGACGACGTCTGTTCCTTAACAGGCAATGTCTGTCCCCCGGCAAATAAAGGCTCCGAGTTCCTTGTCATTAATGTCTTAACGATAAGAAAAAGGATCCATGGGGAAACGCAGGGATTATCTGTTTCTATTTGCAAGGGCTTTATACCAATGCCCTCAAAAAGCTGTAAAAAATCAATTTTCGACTCATTTTGATCATCAGACGGGCTAAAGTCAAGCCGCTGATTGCGTACCCAATCCAGGCAAACCAAAATATCCGGCTTTGAACGGAGGTATTCGGCTATCGAAAAAATTCCCAGGTACAACTGTTCCAGTGGAATCGCTGACTGCTTCATCCCCTGCCGGGAAAAATCGATAATCCGCAGGGATTCGGTCATGAAAAGCTGGTACATCATATCATTTTTACTCTTGAAATGACAATAAAGGCTGCTTTTTGCCAAACCTGAACGTCGTGCGACTTGTTCCATTGACGCTTCCCAGGGGCCGGCTTCCGCTACTGCTGCAGCTACAGCCCTGAGCAAGGGATCATCTTCTATGCTGTTCACTGTTCCCTTAATGCGGTTTTCCAGTTCCTGGTAATCAAGCACCTGTATTTCTTTAGCGGTATAATCCAGACCCGACCCTACAATGGTGCTAATCGTATCGATTATATTCGCAATTGCTTTTTCAGGCTGTGGTTTAATCAGGAACCACTCTTTTTTATGACAATTATGAAAACCTGCTATAAAAAAGGTAAGCGTAGCAAAGGCAAGACGCATTACCAATGGGTCAAAAATGTAATATCCGCTGATTGAATTGAAGAAAAACAGAAAATCAATACCGCGTTTGTGAAGTTCCTCATGCAAATTTAATCCAGCCAGCTTGGGAGCCTGGAGTTCTGCCAATGCAAAGATAAACAAATGGACATTCCGCGCATAAAATTCCGTAGCAGAACGGATTACCATGAATACCCCTTCGTTTTTGTCCTCAATTTTCAGGGCTTTTTCAAAATCTTCATGGATAAAAGCGGTATAATCATCAAAAAAGCGCATAGCCATGGCTTCAAGAAGCGCATGTTTGCTTATAAAGTGGCGATACAACGCCGGTTTACACACTTTTAGCTCACGTGCCACATGGCTGAGACTGGTATTATGATAAAAATTACGACCCCATACCCGGAAAGCCGCATCAATTATTTCTGCTTTCTTCATCTTTTTGTTACCGTCCGGTCGTTAACATTTTAACAAATGAAATCGTAAAACGCAACAGGTTTTGAGAAAGATTTACTAAACTTTTTCAAGTGAAAAATTTATCCCTTGCCATAAACAAAAAAACAGAATATAGTACTAGGCATGGTAAAGAAAGGCACGGTTGTATTGGTGCGGGATGCTATGGCTGGCGGCAAGGACTATATTAATGCATGCATCAAGGAAAATGTAACGGTTATCTGTGTCAGCAGAGAAACAGGAAACAACAAATATATGCCTTTCAAAGGTATGTACGAAAACAATAATCAGTTCTGGAGCAAGAACGAGGCATGGGAATATTTTATTTCCAACGAAGACTTTGCCAAAGCAAAAGAAGCTGTAAAAAAATATGGATCTGACTGGAAGCCAATAATAAAGGATAACGGCGAAGTTCTTCTGGAACCGGACAACGCACTTACCGAACAAGGGTTTGGAACTGATTATGAATCCATTGTTGCCATGCCGGAACCCGAACGAATAGAACAACTCAAGGAAAATAAAATCCGGCTGGACAATCTGATTGTCATGAAACCCAGGCAGGAGGGCCTTATAACCGAAGCCCTGGTTGAAACAGCACAGAACGCCATGCTGCATAACCATGCAGCATTGATGAATACCATTAACAAATCAGGCGATGAATCAAAAAAACAGACCCAGGAGCTGGTGGATTCCACCCGTGAGCTTGTAAAATCGTCTGTCCAGCTTATATCAACAAATATCTTTAACGACGATCTGATGAACGCCCTGGTTGCAAAATCCAACGGTACAATAATCCAGCACATGACCCGCGTGTACCTGAACGGACTTGCGTTCCTTTCCTACTACAATAACATAGTAACTACTTCCAGCATGATTAATAAATTGCGAATTTCATTTGATAATAAACAGCGGAAATTCTACCATTCTCTAATGCCCCATATCCATCCCGATGACATTTCACTTGAAAAAGTTTTCCTTGGAGGCATGAGGGCAATACCTGAAAGCCATTTTTATGACTGGGCAACGGGTTTTTTAGTCCACGATATCGGTAAAGCTGCCGATGTTGAATACCATGAAGGAGAAGCGGCATATAACCGTGACATTGTCGTTCAACACGTTAAGATTGGCTATACATCCATTATGAACAAAACAAATTACCCCAGAGAAGCAGGACTAATAACCGGGTATCACCACGAGTACTATGGTGATCCGGGGGGGTATGGATATTTCAGATCGTACCTTGATGATTACAAAAAAGCAAATCCCTTGGCTAAACAGGAAGCCTGTATTGCCTATGAACTTGAACCAATGCTGGACTTTGAAACCCTGGCATACTTTCCCGCGAAAATTCTGGAAATAATAGATGTATTTGACAGCGTTACCGATCCGAACCGTAAATACCGCAAAGCCATGACAACAGAAGAAGCTCTTGCCATGATGCATGAAGAATTCATTGTAAAACATCCTAAAATAGACTTAATTCTTTATGATATTTTCGCAAAATTTGCCCGGGAAAAGGCAATTGCTTAAATTGATAGAATAATCTAATGTAGCATTATGGAAAACGAAAAAAAGCCCCGCTTTAAGAATTTTACCCAGGGATATACTTTTAAAATATTCATGCTGATCTCTCTGGTATTACTGCTATTAATACCCCTTACCATGATACGAGGCCTTATCAACGATCGAAATCATACGGCGCGTTTCGCCGAAGCGGATATTATGGAAGCATGGGGCAGCGAACTGATCGCAGCAGGTCCGGCAATTACCATTCCCGGTATAAGGACAGAAGAAGTCCGTACCATAACCGAAAGGGACGGGGAAAGAATAGAAACTGCCAGAAGGCCGTTTACATTGGTTATTATGCCGCAAAAACTGGATATTGGAGCAAATTTCACAACCGAAATTCGTAAACGGGGAATTTTTTCAGTACCGCTGTTTTCAGGCGATCTATCATTTTCCGGAACATTTAATCCGGCTCAGGCCATTGCTTCCCTGCTGTCCAACGAAGAAATTTTTTTAAACCAGGCAGAGTTGATTATAGTTCTTTCAAGCCAGAAAGGCATCCGGAGAATCGACAGAGCAGCGTGGAACGGCAACGATCTGTTCTTTCAGCCGGGCAATCAAGGGCTGAATTTTGCCCGCATGATCACCGGCCCAACTCTGGACAGGCGTACTTACAACAGTAACCTGAGCGGCAGCGGCAGCGGCATGCATGCAGCCCTGCCGGATTTTGGCAATACCGAATCAAGTTTTGACATAGTGATTGCCATGCAGGGCGGTCAGTTGGTAAGTTTTCTCCCCGTGGGACAGGATACTCATGCCGCTGTGTCAACGGATTGGCCGTCGCCGTCTTTCCAGGGTTCTTTTCTCCCCGGCAGTTCAACCATTACCGACAGCGGTTTTGACGCAGTATGGGACATCAGCTACCTGAGCCGTGACATACCGCTGTTTTGGAAAACCGACAGCGGCCCGGACAGCCGGGATTATTCGAGTTCATTTTTCGGTGTAAACTTTTTCCGGGCAATTGATACTTACTCGCTTAATACCAGAGCGGTAAAATATGCAATACTTTTTATTATAATTCCTTTTTTAACATTGTTTTTACTGGAAGTGTCCGCCAAGAAACGAATTCATCCGGTACCGTATCTGCTTTCGGGAATTGCAAATGTAATTTTCTATTTGTTGCTGCTATCGCTTTCCGAGCAAATGCAATTTTATCTTGCTTACCTCATAGCGGGAGTCGCGGTTGTCATTTTGCTGACACTGTATTCACGATCCCTTTTACCTTCATGGAACAGAAGCTGGTATATGGGCCTGGTTGTTCTGCTGTCATATACCCTGCTCTATGCCGTACTTAACGCCGAATCTTATGCATTGCTGATTGGGTCTATTGGAACATTTGTTGTTGTTGCTTTGGTGATGTTCGTAACGAGAAAGCTGAACTGGTACGGAACCGAGGGAGACAACGGTTTCTAAGAATAAAAAAGGAGATTAATATGCCGGAAAAAAATAATACTGATTGCAAGTGCCCTTATAATTGCAAGCGCCACGGTGATTGCAAAGCCTGTCAGGATTACCACAGAAAGACCGGTTCACAAACAAACTGCGGTAAAGACACATCCGGTAAACCCTGATTTATCTGCCCGGAAATAATCCGTATTAGAAGGCTCGCACGGGACGAACTCTGTAATTGTCGAACTTGTTATGGTCACTCTGCCTGCCGTTATTGTTGAAATTCTGGGCTAACGCACTGGTTCTGGAATGCTGTGAGGAAGACCAGTACCTGGCCTCTTGTAAGTTGCCGACACGCAAGCGGTTCTGGAACAGCAGGTTAAGCTCGTCCCTGCTTGGAAGGAACCAATCCTGGAAGCCGTTTATTTCCAAACTTGCACATATCTGTGCAGCTCGCTGGCGTTCACCGCGCTGGTTCAATTGCTCCACGATGAGCTGGGTGTTCCGTTTGCCGCTGCCCACAGCGGTACTGGTGCCAGGTATGTCATTCCCACGCGAACCCCACTCGGCTGTGGTATCGACCCAGGCTGGAGCGACTTCAAGGTAGCGCCAGCCGTCTCCAAAAGAGCCTTTGTCGAAAAAGATTATACCACCGGCGGGACCGGTGTCCCCGACCTGATATGTACCGGAAGGCCCGGAAGGCACAGAAGACCCAGAAGGCACAGTAACGGGGATATGAACCGCCCCCATCAAAGACGCTACGATCTGATCGTTTTGAATATTTGCGGAATAGGTAGCCTGTATAGCCGCGGTTTCAACCAGAATTACCCGTACTCTAAATCGGTAAAGACTGCCAATATTATCAAATGAACCAGTGGCAATTGCCTGTGCACCCAGCATCTGTCCAATTGCCTGAGCCGATGCATCGCTGACATCTCCGGACACATTGAATGTTAATTCCTGCTGAACAAGCTCAAGCTGTGCCCTGTCAACCACCGTAAGCGTACGATGAGATACCATAGCAGAGATTAATTCTTCTAAAAGATAGTTCGACATCCGCAGGGAATCAGAACGCATGGACAATACAGCAATCTTGCTTCCCCGGTCCAAATGGGTAGATATTTCGCCTGCGGCGGCGCGAATCGCGGCATCAAGGCTGAGCGTTTGAGCGGATACTGTCTTTCCCATGCCAAATATCAGCACACAAATCAATGACCCAATGATTAAAAACCGATTTTTCATTTTTGCAACTACCTCCAAAATATAGTCACAATAAGAGTAGAATAAACTATCAAAAACGTCAAGGTCGCTTGAATTGCCTTAATTCAACTGCTTCAGGAATTGGCATATAACATGCGGGTACATGTCCTTTAGTTACAATCCAAAAAGCCGGGTTGCGTTTACGGTTGTTTCGCCGGCTATCTGCTCCGGCGTTTTTTCCAGGGCATTTGCAGCGAAGGCAGCGATGTGCGGGAGAAAACGGGGCTCATTGCGGTTTCTTTTGCTGCGGGGGCCCGGCAAATTGCGGGGTATTAAGTAAGGGGCATCGGTTTCCAAAAGCAGGCGGTCAACGGGTATTTGCCGGAGCAGCGGGATAAGGTGGCTGCCCCGCCGTTCATCGCAGATCCACCCGGTGATGCCAATATAACAGTCCATAGCAAGATAGACTTCCAATTCCGCTGCTGTACCGGTAAAGCAATGGACAACCGCGCCGGGCAGGCCGGAGCGGTATTTTTTCAAAATGGCGGAAAAATCGTTATGGGCATCGCGCTCATGGAGAAACACCGATTTTCCCAGCTCGGCGGCAAGGGCAAGCTGATCCTCAAAACATGAACGCTGAGTATCCGGCGGGGAGAAATTGCGGTTATAATCAAGGCCGCATTCACCAATGGCAGCAATTGTATCACTGCCCTGTAACACCAGTTCCCGCAGCCTGGTCAAAGCCGGAGCGTTCCAGTGTTTTGCGTTGTGAGGATGGACTCCGGCGGTTGTTTTGCATTGCACATGGATGTTGGTGATAGAATTCGTATTAACATAATTTTCTGCTTTTTCGCTGTCTTCGATGGTACTTCCGGTGATTATTAGCTTTGTTACCCCAACGGCGGCTGCCGCAGCAAGCACCTCTTCACGATCCCGGTCAAATGAGGGACTCAAAAGATTTACACCAATGTCCGTTAACAGCAGACGATTTTATCCTGTCGTAGTATCCGGAAGATCACCGTACATTTGCCTTGTCATTTCCGGAGAACAAAACCACAAGGTAACATTATCAGCATGGCGTGTATTAACTTTCAGATGAATGCTGCCGCTGTTTAGATTCCATAAGCTGTCATACGGGCGTAATTCCCTGATAATACTGTTGAATACACGAGTGGGACCGTAGCGGCTGCGAAGATAGTTTTGTACTTCAGTGTAACATCTCATCAGTTCATCCAGGTCATCTACTCTGGTTAAATAATAGTAAGTCCCCCCCTGCAGCCCATCAGATGAAAAATAGGCGAGCATATAAGTCATATACCCGTTAACTTCAACATTTTCCCAGAAAAGTGATATAAACCCATTAGCCTCTTCTCTTGATACCGGATTCCCCATTGTCCTGATGACTTCATCCATACTGGTTCCCCAGGAAAACCCCCGAAACGTGACATTAGTCTCGTATGCAGATTCATCGGCATACATGGAATACGATGAGAAAAAAACACAAATAATTAATAATGATAGCTTTTTAATGGTAGACTCCTATACCATTATCGGCAGGAAAGAGAAATTTTTTAATCTTAACGAAGGCCAATAAAGTGCCTGACACCGCTAAACAGTGTCAGGCATCTGGAGATGTGCGACGTTTTAATGTCGTACATCGCATTGGTATCTGCTGTTTTAATGGCAGATACCACTTAATGTACTTACCTGACTGGTATCCAGCCGTTGCTGCTAACAATTCTCTGGCCGTCACTGCCTGTCATCCAGTTAATAAAAGCAGTGCTTTCAGCATGAACATTTGCTCCGGTCAAAACGATGAAAGGACGAGCCAGTCTATATGTGCCATTCTGCACATTTCCGGTAGTTGCTGCAACGCTGCCAACCTGAAGCGCTTTGATTGTGTCGTCAACAGAACCGAGTGAGATATAACCAATTGCATCCGGGTTCTGGGCAATACTGGCTTTGATTGCACCGGTACTTGTTGTTTCATTTGCGCCGCGAACAAGCCTGCCCTGGAATCCTACGAATTCTTCGAAAGCGCCCCGGGTGCCGGAAGCTGCTTCACGGCTGATAACCGCTATTCTGCCTCTTTTTGCGCCGCCGGAAACCTGACTCCAGTCTGTGATTTCGCCGGTGTAGATACCGCGAATCTGTTCGATGGTAAGATTGCTGACAGGGTTGCTGTTGTTTACAATAACGGCAATGCCGTCAATAGCAACAACAACTTCTCTAAGACCTTGTCCCTTTTCTTCGGGAGTTAAGTCGCGGCTGGACATGCCAACCTGATAGAGAACACCTGCATTTCTGATGCCGTCACCGGATCCGGTTCCGTTAATGTTAACCTGGATGTGAGCATTGTTCGCCTTATACGTTGCGGAAAACAACTCCATCAGAGGTGTTACCGAAGTAGAACCGCCTACTTCGATTGTGTAGTTCGCCCTGTTCCGCTGTGCAAAAACGCTTGTTACAGTCAGAACAGCCATTAAAATTGCGGCAATTTTAATCTTCATAAATTCACTCCTTAAATATATTGTTAAGAAAAACGTACATTGAACGAGTTAAAGTACTATGAGTGGATTGTTAAAATATTGGTAAAAAAACGAATAGATTCCGCTGTTTCCTTACCACGCCTTCACTGAATGTAAATATTCAATTACCTTCAACCCGTCAGCCGCACTTGAACGGGGCTTCCTGCTTCTTTCTTTCACGCAGTCAACTGCGTCTTGTATCATGTTGGCAAAATAACCTGTGGGACCGCGAAATACTTCGCCGGTAGATTTGAGCGAACGGAATTGTTCGGCATAAGGGCTGGGTAAACTTTCCCATACCTCAAAAACTCCGTTGCCGATCCGCAGCCTGCCTTTTTCACAGGAAAACTCAATTTCAAACACAAGATGGTCCCGCCCGGCACCGACTTCCATGATAACCGGTACAGGCAGCGCGCCACCCGGAAGTGGCGTGCCAACCGGAGGTGGCGCGGATTGCAGTTTCCCTTCCAGCCAGACGGTTCCTGATTTCGCAGAAAGCTTCGCTCCCCATTGCTGACGGTGTTTCAATACCGCACCGGTCAGAAACATAATCGCATCGGCAAGGTGAGTACCGTCGTGCCACAGTACTTGCAGCAGCCGCCTTGTTTTACCCATGTACAAAACGGCCCGTACACTTAACAGCTTGCCTAAACTTTTTCCGTCAATAATCGCTTTAGCACGAATGTAATCTTGCGAATAACGCCGCTCATGATTCGTAAGAATGCGGATCGGCTGTTGGCTTGACTCACAGAGACGGGCAATTTTTCGGGCTTCTACAATGGTGTCGGCCAGCGGTTTTTCGCAGATAACCACCGGTACACCGAAACTTGCCGCAAGGCTGCAATACTGATAATGGCTGTCAGGGTGCGTGGCGATGGAGAGAATGCGCGGCCGGTGCAACCGAAGCATTTCGGCGGCATCGGCGTATACCGGCACCTGCCATTTTTCCGTAAAAAGGCGGCGGCGTTTTTCGTTACTGTCACAGCCGGCAATAAGGGAGCAGTCAGGGTGAGCGGTAATTGCGCCTGCATGGGTGCAGGGTTTTTCCCGCAAACTGTCTTCTTCAAGCAGGCTGGCAATACGGCCAAGGCCGATGATGGCTGCGGGGATTTTTTCCACGGTTACCCTATTTTGACCGGCTGCTGTTCCAAAAATGGCAATTCCGGTACAGTATCAATCTCTTTAGCTTTCTTCTTCTCATGCCGTGCGTTTAGCAGTGAGTACATCACCGGAGTAACAAACAGAGTCATAAAGAAACTTACGGAAAGTCCGCCGACAAAAGTCTGGCCGATGGGCTGGATGGTCTCCGCACCGGCACCGGGGAAAAAGGCAATGGGGCACATGGCAAGAATCGTTGTACAACTCGTCATCATAATCGGGCGCAGACGGTTACGTCCCGCCTCAAGACAGGCTTCGCGCAGACTCAACCCCCGTGAACGCAGGGTATTCGTATAGTCCACCAATATTATTCCGTTGTTTACTACAACACCGACCAGAGCAACAACACCTACAATCGAGAACATCGACATCGCCTGGCCGCCGATTTTGTATATCCAGATAACACCGATAAACAACAGCGGAATTGAGAAAAAGATAATCAGCGGGTCGACAAACGATTCAAACTGACTTGCCATTACCCCAAAGACCAGGAAGATCGCAGTCCCGATGATCAGCACATAACGCCAAACATACGACTGTATTTGCTCCGCTTCACCCAGGTACCGCACCCTCACCCCTTCACGGGGGACCAGGTAATGGTCCACTGTATCAATTAAACGGCGCTGCATTTCGGTGGCGGCAATACCGGGGCCAAGGTCACCGGTAACCCGGACAACACGCTCCTGCCGCTCACGGCGGATTGATGTAGGCGATCGGCTTTCGGCAATGTGCGCCACATTGGAAAGTGAAACACGGGAACCGTTACGGCTCATCAGAAAAATCGCATCCAGATTGGGCAGGCCCTGCCGGTCTTCGTCCCGGAGCATCACCTGTACATTTACCAGCCGTTCGCCCTGGGTCATGGTAGTGGCGGTTGTGCCATCCATGGCAGTGCGTATTTCCGAAGCAATGGCGGCAAGGGAAAGGCCGAAACTGGCGGCACGGTCGCGGTCAATTTCAATCTGTAATTGAGGTGCGCCTTCATCGATGTTGACCGCAGGATTTTCAATATCGGGCAAATAGCGCTCAATAATACCGTGGATTTCGTTTGCCGTATCCATGAGGGCGTTGTAATTACGAGAGCTGACGGCAACCTCTACCGCTGATCGGGATCCCCCCATCCCGCGCCCCGCGCCGAAACGAACCCGTATACCGGGGATTTGACTGACAATGGGAGTCAGTTTACGGATTATCATGTCCGGCGTTTCCGTTTGCAATGCCGGTTCGGGAAGAACAATCTGCAAATTTCCCGAAGCATTGCGCCGGGCGGTAAGGATGATGTGGTTGTAATCACTCACTTCCTGTTTGACGATTTCTTCCAGCCTGAATAACATGGCTTCCGTAACGTCAATGGCAGTTCCCTGAGGCATTGAAAGGTTCATATTAACTGTGTCATCAACGCGAATACGGGTATACATATTCATCCCTATACTGCCAAATTGCATCAGTGAAAAAATCAGAATGAGAACAACAAGGGATACAATGAGCAGCCTATGAGAAAGGCAGTAATCAAGCGCTTTTTTGTATTTGTTTTCCAGTGATTTGAAAAACCGCTCCATCGCATCGTCAATTGTACGAAGCAGTTTTGTTTTAAGCGGCTTTTGTTTGCGGGTGTTCAGCGGCAGTATCGCGCCGCAGAGACTGGGCACCAGGGTAATGGCAACGAGCAGTGAAACGCTTAAGGTTATTACCACCGTAAAAATCAGATCGCTAAAAAGCTGGCCCATTTCTTCAAGGTCGTTTTTGTAGATAATCAGCGGGATAAATACACACAGGGTCGTTGCCGAAGAAGATATTATCGCCATCATCATTTCGCGGCTTCCCAAAATAGCCGCTATGGAAGCTTTTGCGCCGCGCTCGCGGTAACTGTGGATATTTTCAAGAATAACTATGGAACTGTCCATTGTCATACCCAGGCCCATTATGAGTCCGGTCATGGTTAAAAGGTTTAACGTAAACCCGAAAATCGACATGAACATTAATGTCAGCATAATGGAAATGGGAACAGCAAGCCCGATAATAAATGTCCCTTTGATATTCCGGAGGAATATCAATAAAACCATCATGGCCAAAACCGCCCCCTGCCAGGCATTGCTGTATACCTGTCCCATGGTTGCCCTAATCATGGTGGTATTGTCGGAGAGTACTTCCAGAGTTATCCCCTGGGGAAGCTCTGCGTTAATTTCATCTAACGCTGCCCTGACATTATCGGATACCCGCACCTGGTTCGCATCGCTTTCACTGCTGACCTGCAGGTACACGCCGCTCTGCCCGTTAATCGTAACCCGTGCGGCATTTTCGTTATACCCCAGATTCACATCAGCGACATCCTCAAGCCGGATAACCTGCGAGCGGTTTGCCTGCGCATAGCCGGAAGCGGGCAGGTTTACCGTTTTAACCACGATCCGCCTGACTTGATCGATGCTGACAAGTTCTTCCTGCGTCATGATCTGGTACTCGCGGGTGCCTCTGCGCAAATTGCCGCCCGACGAGAGTATGCTCTGCCCCCGCAGCGAATTCGAAATGTCATTTAACGTAATGTTGAAAGCGGCAAGCCGGTTAAGCGAAACCGCCACCTTGACTATCTGAGTTGTACCGCCGGTAACTTCCGCAGCGGCAACACCGTCGATCTTTTCGACATTTGGCTGAATTTCATCTTCGGCAAAAATACGAAGCTGGTCGGGCGGGTAATTGCCCCGGACCACAAGCCGCATTACCGGCGCGGCGCTGTCATCAAACCGCCGTACAGTGGGTGTCTGTATACCGTCGGGCAGGGAATTGGCAAGCCGGTTTACCAGTATCTGCGCGTTGTTGGCAGCCTTGTCCATATCAGTACCATAAGCAAATTCCAGCCTGACAAAACTCATCTCAAACATGGAATTACTGGTCATATTGACCAGGCCTTGCGAAGTTGACAACGCCCGTTCCAATGGCTCGGTAACATTTCTCTCAATGTCAAGGGGACCCGATCCGGGGAAGCGTGTCATAATCACCAGCAGGGGACGGACGTTTGAAGGATACAGGTCAACGGCAAGATTTACAATTAAAGTGATTGCTATCCCAATTGCCAATCCAAAAAGAATGACAACGGTTACCGGCCGTTTAACCGAAAAACTGGCTAATGTCATGGTTATACTCCGTTAATTAACAATACGGACAGGGTCGCCGTCTGTAAGAAAATTCTGCCCGGCAGTAACGATCCGTTCTCCCAGATCGATACCGCTGAGTACCTCAAAAAACTGTTCGTTTTCTATGCCCAGTTCCAGCAAACGCCGGCGGGCGATGTTGTTTTCGTCAACAATAAATGCAATCCACGATCCGTAGGTGCTGATCACCGAGGTTCTCGGTATTACCGGTACATTCGTTCTCGTTCTGGTGACCAGGCTGATGGTGGCAAACATCCCCGCCCGTATCCGGGGATCCATGACAATCTGCCCCTGTTGATTTATAAAACGCAGCCGAATACGCAGGGTGCGGCTTGCCGGATCAAGCACCGGGTCAATCTCGTCAATTTCCGCAAAAAAGGTTTCACCGGGAATCGCCTCAAGCGTCACATCACCGCGAAGCCCCTGCGTAATTGCAGCGACAAAACGTTCCGGCACAAAAGTTTCTACCCGCAGACTGGAGAGGTCTCCCACCACATACAGCGCCGATTGTGCCGAAACAGTATCACCGATACTGAAAGGCGCCTGGAGCACCGTTCCTGAAACGGGAGAGACAACGGGGTTGAAGGAAAACACTTCTCCCGGCTGTGAGGGATCAACCATCGCTACGATGCTTCCGGCGCTAACTCTGGAGCCGATTGCAAAACGAAGCTGCACCAGCCTGCCCCCCATCGTTGGAAAAATCGCAACCTGATTCCGCGCCAGCACATCGCCGTTAATAACAACACTGTTTTCGATGGTATCAGCCGTAACTTCCACTGCCTGGACAACAGCAGCCTGACGCCCGCCGCCACCCGGCCCACCGCCTGGCCCTCCCCCAACTGGTGAGCTTGTCGAGCCAGACGAACCCGCTGAACCTGTAAGTAAAGAATGGGCAATAAGTATTGCAAACAGCGCAATAAACGAAATGATAATAATGGTTACAATTTTCTTTTTTTTCATTGCATTAAGTCCTTCCAGTCAATATTCAAAACCGCTGATATGTCAAGGATCATATTCAGATAAGAAAGCTCGCTTTGCAGCAGCCGCTGACGTGCCAGTACCAAATTGTTGCGGGCATCTTCCAGCCTCAGTGATTCAATCGTGCCGTTTCTGAACCCCAGTTCGGTAAGTTCATAGGTCCGTTCTGCAGCGCTCAGGCTGAGGCGGGCAATCTCAATGCTTTCCCATGAGTTTCTCAGATTCATCGCAAGAGAACGAATTTGTGCAACCGCGGCATCCTCGGCACTTTGCAGATCAAGACGCGCTTTTTCTATTGAATCTGATGCATTGCGGACAGACTGGTATCTGCCGGTACCCGAAATCCATGGGTCGATGGGAATTGTCAACGTAGCGCTTCCGCTGAGATTATCTGCAAAAGGATTCAAGCCGGTGTTTCTCCATTGCGCAGACAAGTTAACCGACGGCGCTCTTGATGAAAAATAGAGCTGCCTTTCGGCGTTTTCCAGCCGTTCAATTTCCTGGTGCAGGCTGATTATATCGGGCCGTCTGAGAAGGTGTTCATTGATCAGCTGCTCAGCGTCTATTTCTACTCTTACAATCTCAATTTGACCGTCAAGCAATATATCGGTATCCTGATCAATGCCAAGCTGGACAAGAAAATCACTCATACGGTTAATATACACTGACTGTGCTGTACTCAGGCTGTAGCGGGCGTTCTCAAGCCCCAGTCTGCTCTGCAGCAATGTTAGTTCGCTGATACGGCCGTTGTTAAACGCCGCTTCATTTCTGTCAAGTTGCAATTGTGCCAAACTTAACGTATCGGCAAGGACAGCAAGGTTGTCCCGGTCGGCTATGAGGCTGAAAAAGCCTTTTGTTAATTGTATCCCCAGTTGATTACGCGCATCCTCATAATTTAACAGCCTTGTTTGGTATGCCAGTTGGATATTCCGCATGGCATAAGGAATCCCTGCATTAAGCGACAGATTAATCCCCACACCAATATTGTAGGTAAATCTGTTGCTGCTTGCCGCAGGACCGACGACATCGGAAAAAAGATTCGTTGAGTAATTTGCGCCCAGGGTTCCGGAAATTGCGGGGAAAATTTCCGCCCATAATCTGTTTGCCGAATATTCGGCACTGGTAACGTCTATGAGGTTTCTTTGCAGGCTCAGGCTGTTCTCAAATCCCAATTCCAGAACATCATCCAGAGAAATAGTCAATGAATCCAACTGCCGGATGAGAGATAATAAGCCCAAACACAAGAACACAATGAATGCAAAGCCGCGATGCAAAGAAAGCCCCCTTTTGAAATAGTATATACCATATAGAAAATGCATGAAAATAGCCTAAGTTACAAGAATGGGAGAAAAAACTCATTGGTTTGTGACCCTTAAAACTCAAACAGCGGAAGCTGCAACCCCGCCCCATCAATGTCGGAAAGAAGGCGGTATATACGTTTAGGGTCATCGGATTGTTCGATGAAAGCGCCGGCGCAGGTGATAAAATAACGGGCCCTTTTGAGTACAGCGCCAAGGCGGCGCAAGCCGTCAAAACTGATGCTGCGGGAACGCCGGGTTTCGATAACACGGCGGGCAGTTTTAGCGCCTATGCCGGGTACACGGAGCAATGTTTCGTAATCGGCGCGGTTTATTTCAACAGGGAAAAAATTAAGGTTCCGCAAAGCCCACGCGGTTTTGGGATCAACATGGGGGTCAAGGAAGGGCTGATCTTCATTGAGGATCTCTCCAGCGGCAAAATGGTAGAAACGCAAAAGCCAGTCCGCCTGATACAGGCGATGTTCGCGAACAAGCGGAGGACCAGGAATGTCCGGCAGGCGGGGATCGCTGATTCTGCGAGCCTGTGTTTCAGGGAACATAAATGCTGAATAATATACCCGTCTGAGGGAAAATTTACGGTACAGCGAACTGGAAAGGTTGATGATCTGCCGGTCATCCTCAGAGCTGGCCCCGACAATAAGCTGGGTACTTTGCCCTGCCGGTGCAAAAGCGGGGACAGACACTTTTCCCTGCGGTAAAAACCGGGATGTACGCCGGGATTCCTCATATTCACCGGTTAAATCCGAAAAATCCCCCATTGCACCAAGAATCGACTTACCGGATTTGTCCGGCGCGAGGTATTGCAGGCTTTTATCGGTGGGAAGTTCTATATTTACGCTGAGACGGTCGGCCCAGAGCCCTGCCTCGCGGATCAATCGCTCGCCTGTACCGGGGATTATTTTCATGTGGATATAGCCGCCGTAACCGGCCTGGGTACGGAGTGTACGGGCGGTTTCGATCAGTTTTTCCATTACAATGTCGGGATCGGCAAAAATACCTGACGATAAAAACAACCCTTCGATATAATTACGCCGGTAGAACTCACTCGTTAAATCAACCAATTCCCGGACGGTAAAGCTACTGCGGGGAATATCGGCAGAAGAACGGTTCGCGCAGTAGGCGCAGTCGTACCGGCAGGCATTGGAATACAGCACTTTTAAGAGGCTGACACAGCGCCCGTCTTCGGTCCAGCTATGACAAACCCCGGCAGGCAAACTCGCCCCAAATTTTTTCCCGCCCTTTGCTCCCTTCCCGTCACTACCCGATGAAGCGCACGAGGCATCGTATTTTGCCGCGCCTGCCAGAATGGTCAGTTTTTCGCCAATGTCCATAAAACACTATACATCTGTATAGAATAAATTGCAAGGCGGGCTTTTAGAAATGCGGTAAAGCCAGTACCATAAAACCCGCTGCTCCAATGCTGTACCCCTCTTGCTCTTCCCACGAGGCAACAATGGTATTTCCAACCACGGTTATACCGGTATATGCAAATCCGCGAGGAAGGGCGGGCAGAGAAAAATAGCGGCTATTATTTTCAATAAACACAGCATCGCCCCGGGGGTGCGTTACAACGAGAAAAGCGCCGGATGATCCTGAGATGTTTGAGTAAAATCCGGAGAAAGCAGTACTTTCCCTGTTCAAAGCAAAAAAGCGGGCACTTTGAAATTCGGGAGATACCACGATAACTGCCTGGCAATCACCTTCGATAAATAAAGCGTCAAGCATTTTCCGCAGCGGTTCAGGTGCATTGACAGGCAGTTCGGGCATGGCCGCTCCCTGGAATGCGCCGGAATACACCTGTTCGCCCGGTACAGCAAGGTTATCACTGCGAAAAAACATCCTGCTTCCGGGTGTTGAGCCGGATTTTCTGACAGCACGGTAAAACCAATTGCCGTCAACACCCCGGCGGATGGAATCTACATCCCAGCCGTCTTCCGGTGAAAAAATATCTATTGAAGGCATGGCAAGGGGTTGCGGCACATTGGAAAAAAAGTCAAATGTCCACAAGCGTGGTGAAGGCAGCGGCACCCCCGAATCCAAAAACCGGTCATCTCGGTACAACAAAGCCGCCGGTTTATCGTCATACATAATGAATGCGCCCACTGTGTACAGCGGCCAGAATTCTTTGCCGGAAAAATGATACATCCCAATGCCGTCATTTTCTCCTGTTCTGTCCGTCCACGGTGAAAAGCAGAGGAAACCGTCGCGGTTAACCGCCATCAGCACATCCTTACCCCACGCAAGAGAAAATCGGATATGCGGCGCCAGAGGCCAGGGCATGAGAGCAGCGGAAAATTCAGCGTCGATAATCGATTCAAGCAATTTTGGCCCGTTTGCGGTTAATTGAAACCACAAAGGGTATTCCCCCGCCTGCAAAACCGCCATAGGCTGTATTGCCGGCTGTTCATAGCTCAAGCGAGTACAAGAAAAGGTGATCAAAAAAGTGACTGTCACTAAAAGTAAAATTCGGTGCATGGGTCATTGTACATTATTTTGAAAAAAAATCCATGTCTCACTGCTGCAACGTATGATCCCTTCGAAAGAAACCCAAGTGTCTGCTGTCTGTCTGACCGGGAAGACAGGAATTCCTTCAAAAAACAGTGGGGCGGCAAAGGGGGAAGTGCCAACCCAGGGGCCGGAAGTAACAGGTACGCTGATGCTGCTGCGGGCTTCGGGCACGAGGCGGCGCCGGTCAAAACCAGACTGGACAGTTCTTTCGGCAATGCTGCTCCAGTCCGCAAGCCAGGGATCGGCGCGAACCTCGCCATTGAGAGCAGGATCGTCAAAAAGTGCGCGAAAACGCGGCCAATTGAAATTGTGGGGCAGCCGCGGAGTGGCGGAAACCTGACCTGTTCTGCCATACGCTGCAGCAAATTCCCAGAATAATGAAGCATCCACCCCTCCCTGCCAGCTTAAAACGAGGGTTTTGCCGGAAACATCATGGGGAAATATCGCTCCGGCCGGCTTGAAAAGACCGGTATTTATACTTTTTTCAGGCCAAAACGGCATTGCTACAACAGGACTCGCCCAGGTTTGAGGCAGGGTAACCTCCAGGCTGCGAGCATCGCCTTGGACAATTCTCGTCTCTTTATTGCCTGAATCGCTAATCCATTCCAACTGCCAGTGCGGGCTGCCAAGAACGGTTTCCCATGAATCCGGCAGTTCCGGCAATACCAGATAATATCTGGAATCCACAGGGGCTTCCCCGCAGTTGTGTGCCAATAACGCAGCACAAAAAATCAAGATAAAATAAAAAGTTTTCATACCCCTTATTATGGAAATAAAAGCCTTTTTGCTTGAGCTTTCCTTGCAAATTTTCTGTTTTTTATCTATAATTTATATGGATGAGTGATGTTGCAGCTCCTAATTATATAGAATCCCTCTCTGATGCGCTTCTGGCAAGAAAAGAATGGCTGGAAAAGTCAGAACTTGGCAAACTCAAAGAAGAACTCCGTGTTTTTCAAATATCGTATTCGGTTTTGTACAATATGTTTCTCAAAAAGAAACTGATAAACGAAGACCCTTACAAGCAAGAATCGAAGATAACTGACCTTGAAGTACCTGAAACCGGACCATTTAACGAAGCAAAACGAATGGAGCAGATTTCACTCAGACTGGCCAGTTTTGACAGCCAGCTTGACTTTCTGGTTAATTTTTGCCAGTTCGGAGTAGACTTTTTAAACCTTATGAGGATTAGGAAAATCCTCGGGCTGGTACGGTATATAGACTGGGTAAACCTGACGCCGGATTCCCAATCGCATAATACCAAGGTTGTCGCCGAAATAACCAATCAATCAAAGGCAGGAGCGGATCATATAACCATTAGCATTATAGGTGAGTCCCTGACAAAGCTCGCAAAATGTACCGCCACGGTCATGGGTATTCTGCGGGACCTTTCCATTTACCACAAAGAAACCTATAAGCTTAATATCCGAGGATTAATTACGGGCATGCAGCCGCAGGAAGCGACTGTAATGAATATCAAGAAAAAACTGAGTACGGCAATGCCCGGAAAACCGTTTTATCAGGATTATATTGAAGAACTGATAAAAGAGGATTATTCCAAAGACGGCCCTGTCATGAAGGATGCCATCCTTAGATCGCTCCAACTTGCGGAAGTAAAACAAAAAGAAACGAAACCAAAGATAAATTATAAAAATATTCTCATGGATGGGATCCTGGCCATTGGAGCATCCGCAGCCGCAATGAATGAAACTGCCCAAAAAATGACAGAAAATGAAACAGTGCTTGCCAATAGAAAAAAAGGTTTTATGGAAAGACTAAGGTTATTAATCCGGGCAGTAATTAATGCCGGGCCGGAAGATGTTATTTATGAACTTGATTATATCGATCAGTCAACAGGAGAACATAAAAAGGAAAACCTTAATTACCACCAATTCCGCGCCGACCTGGAAAAAAGAATAAAAATACTTTCCGGGATGAGCGGTCAAGGACCGGTAATGACAAAACTTTCTGCCATGACCGAAGATCAGATTATGGGTTACCTTGAGCGGACCCTTAAAGATGTGCAGTTATACTATCGTACCCTGAATGCACTTGATGAATACTTTAAAAGCAGCGTACCCAGGGAAGACCGCAATAAAATTAAGGGAATTAAGCCGGAACTGGCTGCAATTAAAAATTGTATTGTCCGGGCAAATCGCATCAGGCATGAATACAGTTCCCAAAAAGAAGAAGAAGAACAGCTAAAGCGCCTGGGAATAAACCCCGGCAAGTGATACGTTATGATTTTTCTGAAAGGGGTATCAAGTGAAAAAGCAATCTGCATTTTTAGTAATTATTTTTATTCAAAGCCTGTTCATATCAGGCTGCTTTGATATTTATCACAATATTACAAAAGACAACAATGGTTTTGAGCGGAATTCAATAAAGGTTACACTCAGCAAAATCCTCCTTGAAATGGCGTACAGTTTCGACAATTCCGGTTCGATTGACTATGATGACATATTTGATGATATTTTCGGAGATAGCGAAATTGATTTTGATGACTACAATGAATTTGGAGCATCAATATCAAATATAAATAATGAGTTTGATATTGGTTTATTAATTTCTATGAGCCTGAACTACCGGGACAGAGATGTCTCCAATGCCATTAACCGGGGAAGCCATAGCTTTATTCATAAATACGACGGGAAGAATATAACTATACATATTGACATGGCAGGCAGTTCAGGCGTAACCGAAGACAATGCAATGGCGGCAATGTTTTTAGCTGCCAGTAAATACCGCCTTTCCATCAGCAAAAAATGTGTTGCGGACATAATAAAAGTAACTTTAAAAAACGATGAAGACGAAACAGAAATCGGCTTCACTGATTTGCCGGATGGATACCTTATTGAAATCCCCATGTCAATTTTGTTTCTCAGCGCCATTGATATAGTAATTTATTCTGCATGAGATAATCATCCTGCGGCTAATGTTTTATTGATCTGTCATCCTATGAAAGACCAACATGCTATATTTTAAGTATGAAACAAGCAATTTCTGCCTTAAAGGCAAAGTTATTTTCTTTTCGGTGTGAATCCGCGGATTCCGTCTCCAGGCAGGATATGTGCCTCCTGGATCATATCGAAAAAATCATTGAAATTTCCAAAAAATACGGAATAACCAAGAGCCTGGTCAGAGGAAAATGCTATCTCAATTATATATGCACGAAACTTGATATCAGCCCTGTTCAGGCAGTGTTGTTTTCGCATTTTATGGAAAAAAGCGATGAAAGGTGTATCCATATCAGCGAAATAGCCGAGTCTATAAAATGCAGCAAAGTCAGGATTATCAAATATATGAACGACTGTGAAGAGTTGGAAAAAAAGCGGCTCATCCGCTGCCGCAGGGATGATGACGGTATTTCATACAGAATCCCCCGCAATGTTGCTGAGTCGCTGCGGAAAAACAATGGGTTTGTTCCGGAAAACAATGAAAACCTTACCATTTCTGCTTTATTTATTGTTCTTGAGCGGATTTTTGACGAGAGAAGCAATAATGAGCTGACATATAATTCCATGAAAGCGGAACTCCTGGATCTTATAGCACAAAATATGCATCTTGAGTTTTGCAAAAAAATAATGAGCTATAAATTCAGAAACGGCACTCTTGTGTTACTGCTCTGTTTTTGCCATTTATTCGGAAACAACAATGATGATAATATCGGCGCCCATGATATTGAATTTTTATATGACAGGAAGTTTTTATTTTCTGAAGTTAAACAAGGTTTATCTGATGGCTCCCATTCACTCATGGAGGGAAAATTTGTAGTACATACGAATGATGACGGTTTTGTCAATTCCGATTCATGGAAATTATCGGACAAGGCAAAAAAAGAACTTTTGGCAGAAATGAACATTAAGGGAAAAAGAAACTATCAAAAAAACCTTATACTGTTTAATTCAATTAAACCAAAAAAAATGTTCTACAATGAAAGAGAAACCGGAGAAATCAAAAAACTCATATCACTGCTCAAAGATAAAAATTTCTGCAAAATCCAAAAAAGGCTGGACAAAAAAGGTATGAGGAAGGGGTTTGCGTGTTTGTTTTCCGGCCCGCCGGGAACCGGGAAAACCGAGACTGCTTACCAGATTGCCCGTGAAACAAAACGGAATATCATGATGGTTGATATTTCTGAAACAAAAAGCATGTGGTTTGGTGAAAGCGAAAAAAGAATAAAAGAAGTATTTGAAATCTACCGGACAGCGGTTGAAAATTCAAAAATTGCGCCAATTTTGCTTTTTAACGAGGCCGATGCGGTTATTGGCAAACGGAAAGAATTTTCTTCTTCCAGCCGCTCGGTAGATCAGACCGAAAATACCATCCAAAACATTATTTTACAGGAAATGGAAAACCTTTCCGGCATACTCATTGCCACAACCAATTTAACGCAGAACATGGATAAAGCTTTTGAGAGGCGTTTTCTGTACAAAGTAACGTTTGATAAACCCGGTCCGGAAAACCGTATGGGTATATGGCACTCCCTGCTGCCAGGGCTTGCCGAAGAGTCAGCCAAAGAACTTTCTTCCCGTTTTGAACTTTCCGGCGGTCAGATTGAAAACATTGCCCGCAAAACCGAAGTTGATGATATAATCAATGGGGGGCGCCACCCAGAGGTGACAAGGCTTTCTCTGGATACCCTTGTTGCCTACAGCAAGGCTGAAACATTGAATGAGCCCACAAACAGTAAAAAGATTGGATTTGCCCATGAATAAATTTATTGCCATTGATTTTGAAACCGCCACGTATAAGCCTAACAGCGCGATTTCCATTGGCCTGGTCAAATTCTGTGACTACGAACCTGTTGATACTTTTTACTCGCTCATCCGTCCGCCAAAGCTGTACATACGCCCTGATTTTACCGACATTCACGGCCTTACGGTGGATGACGTAAAAGATGCGTATGATTTTGAATATCTGTGGGACAATGGAATATCTGATTTTTTGGAAGGGCTGCCTCTTGCGGCGCATAACGCAGCATTTGACATGGGAGTGCTGCGGGCTACGCTGGAATATTATGAAATCCCTCTTCCAAAATTATCGTATTTTTGCACCTGCAATCTTGCCCGTAAAACATGGCCTGATCTAAAATCCCATGCCCTTACCGCACTGGCAAAAAATTTTGGCATTGTATATAAGGCTCACAACGCACTTGAAGACGCACAGACATGCGGTAAACTCGTGCAAATGGCTGCGGAAATATTTGGGGAGAAAACCAGCATTAAAGGATTGCTCAAAGCTGCGGGGATGCAGATGGGGAAGTTGGGGTGATCTTCACGATATCTTTGTTGATCTCTAGGTATAACCTATGTAAATGTGGTATAGTGCCTAATGTTTCCGAAGATAGAGTTCAACAAAACTGCATTTAAGCACGGGGTTACAGAAGAAGACATATACTGGGTCTTTTACAATCCCGAATATGACGGCCCTATGGAAGAAATGGAAAATAAATATATCCGTATTGGCTTTGATCGCTCTGGCAATTTGCTGGAAATCATGTATAATGAAGATGAGGAAGATGAGACTGTAAATGTATTCCATGCCATGAAGTGCAGGAGTATCTATTTTCCTTTGCTAAACCAAAAGAGGTAAGTATGCCAAAGATGACCGAAGAAGAAGCCGAAGCTCTTGATGAATTTGTTACAAAATATCCGCCCAAAGTTGATCCGACAAAAGCCCGCCAAATATCCAGGATGGTTGCGCTTGATGATCTTTCTGCCAATTATATTATATCTGTTTCTACTGCAAGCCAAAAAACGCCTTCGCAAATCATCGGTGAACTGGTACGTGAAAAAATAGCTGTTTCAATGTAATTGGTTGTGAAACCTTTGACGATGCCATGACCAGCTGCGGGGTTGAGGATGGGGAAGTTGGGGTGAAAAATATCTGCCATATCATCCTGTGATAGACCAGATTGATAGAATAACTGTATAAGAACATCATTTGACAAAAAAGAGGAGTTTTTATGCAGAAAGATATTGCAAAGTTAAATATACATATGAATAAAAAAGAAAAAATGATGATGTATAAATCATTTTTTCTCAATGAAGGTGCAATTAACTATATTAAAAGAAAGAATAAATCTGATTTGGAAAGTGAATTAAATGAAGCTAAAATATATTGTAATATACCGGCAAAAGATGCTAATGATTTATTGAAACAATTGCATAATAACGATTTTCTGGGTATTGAACGAGCATCCACATGGAAATTTACATCTATACCTGTATTGAATTATACCGGAGAAGTATGTAATTTCGGCTGCTGCCAGGCTAATTTCAGTATTGTCAACAAATGGGGGTATAAACAACTTTATAAATGTTTTCAGATAATTTATTCCAACGATTGTTTTGTTACATGGATGGGCAATGTACTGACTGGAGGCCCGGTATTTTGGGTTTCAGTTGATAAAAGGGTTTTCCGGCTCACCTATACTCATAAGCGGCTCATGATCTATCCAAATATCTGCAGTGAACCAGAATTGATTGCCGGTTTAGATCAGACATCTCTGGATAATGTAATAAAAAAATATCATAAACTTCTTAGAGTCTTTGATCCAAACTTTATAATGCTGGAACACGAAACTGGTTATAAAGGAATAAATTTGGAAAGGCATTTCCCCAAAGGATTTTTCTATAAAGGGCCAAAATATAATTACAGCGAATATAAAAAGGTTAATTATTATGCATGGGTTAATCCGGTGGATGTCGAAAAGAAAGAAATTTCTGAAATGAAAGGTGTGAATACAGAAAATAGCTTGTTTAAAATTGAGATCGAGAATAATACATATCCACATTCGGGGTATGCATATTTGGATTTAAAAAAAATGGAGGTTGTGGGCGATTGGTGGAATTTTTATCGGTCTATCACCTCATGACAGACCAATATACTATATTATTACCATACGGAGGTTTCAATTGAAAAACATTGTTCTTATAACCCGCGAAAACAGCGAGAAAGTAACCCATGTAATGGTTTATCTCTGCGGGAGTTATCAGGAAGCGAAGCAGTTTTGCCGTTTCATAAACAGTATTTCTCTTGAATGCGGAGAGAGGTTTAATGCCAGAGAAATATACCTAAATAGAGAATACTCTCTTGAGAAGTATGTGCCCTTTACTTTTGATGATATTTTAACCATAAGCAATAGAAACCTGCAAAAATTATTGCGTGAACTTGACTCAGATATATTGGTATTAGCTTTGAAAGATGCAAAAAAAGAAATAAAAGATCATTTTTTTAAAAATATGTCCAAACGAGCTTCAGGAATGCTTAAAGAAGATATTGAATATGTGGAACCATATGCTGAGTCAGATATTGAAGATGCAAGACAGCTTATTTTGGACACGTATAAGTATTTATCTACTGAAACATTTGATAAAGCAATTGATGCATTTGGTAAAAGAACTAAAATTAAACTAAGAAAGTGCTTCCCGCCGTTTGCTGAAGAAGAAAGAAATAATATTGTCATGGTATTTCGCGGATCAGGTAATATTGCCGACAGTGTATCCATCTCGATTTATGAAACATATCATCTTGCAGATGGTTTATGCAATTATTTAAATGAGCTTGAAACAGAGAAGGGAAGATTTATCTACGCCAGACATATTAAACCAATGGTTGAGTATGAAATAACAAAACCGTTACTTATTCGTTTTGAGCAAATACTTGAACACAACGGTAAAATCCACAATGAGCATTGCAATATATTGATTATTAAAGAAGCGTTAAAAAATTTCGGAACCTATACACTTCTTAAAGCTTTCAAGGGAATTGACAAGCGTTCCAGGGAGATTATTATGCAATGTTTATCCATTAAAACCGCTGATGAGATTAATGATTTAATAGAAAATAATCATAAATACGAGAAATATACATTGAGTGAAACTCGTCAAGCCAGGCAGAAAATAATGGATGCGATAAACAGGAATGCCATTAAATTTGAACGAGGTGATTTTCATAAAGGTGTATTCCTTAAAGATTAAAAATCTAAGGCTAATTATAAATAATAGTATATTTTTCATTGGTCTATCACCTCTTGATAGACCGGTTGGTTATTCTTAACATAAGGAGACACCATGCAGGAAATTGACATTATTAAATTGCAGGAACAAGCAGAACAGGGTGATGCCGAAGCGCAATATAATCTTGGATGTTATTACTATTTTGGAAGAGTCATACAAAAAGATTTTGAAAAAGCTGTTCACTGGCTCACTGAAGCTGCAGATCAAGGCAATACCGGGGCACAATATTGGCTTGGACATTGTTATGATAATAATGGAGATGGTTTTCAAACAGACGGAGAAAAAGCGCTGTTGTGGTATACGAAGGCAGCTGAAGCAGGTAATTATGTAGCGCAATTCTATCTTGGTTGTATTTATCATCAAGGAGAAGGTGTACCCCAAAATTTTGAAAAAGCAGTGTATTGGTATCATAGATCTGCAGCGCAGCATCATAGAAATGCACTTGTTAATCTTGGATTGTGTTATTATAAAGGAGATGGATTACCAAAAAATCGTGAAGATGCGGTATATTATTTTAATCTGGCAGCACAAGATGCAAATAATATTGCATATCATAATTTAGCATTTTGCTATGCCAATGGAATTGGCGTGATACAAGATCCTGAAAAAGCCGAATATTGGTATAAAAAGTATGAACAAACAGGATCCAACTGGAATAAGAACAACGATGGGATTTATTATTTTCACATTAATCGAAAAAATAACACTAACTATGTTTTGCAGTATAATGATCAAGAAAACGAAATTTTGAAAATTGATAATGATACATTGATTAATTTTAAGAAGCCAAAGGTAATAGAAGACTTTTCCGTTAGTGAATTGGAAGAATTAGCAATATATTTCTACAAGAAAAAATCTGAATGGCCTTTCAGATATGAATTTAATAAAGCTTTATTGAAAAGATATGAAAAACTAAACAAAAATTTTTCCTGGACAAAAAGCAAGAAAAAGAAATTCCTGGAGATAAATGATAAACTCATGAGTATTTTTATTAAATCATATAATGAAGCGCTGACTATTGCAAAAAATCTAGAAATGAGAATACAGAACAATGATCCATTTCTTTCTGACTATGAAATAGAAATTACATTACAACCATATATTTTTGATAAAAATGATTATGAGGAAGATTGTATTGCTTTGGTTTTATCAGAACCTAAATATCATCCAATTGAATTTGATATCAGCCATTCCAGGTTTGAATGGATTGAACAGGAAATCCCTGTTTTTATGGATAAGTCAATTAACTGGAATAACCAATATCTGGATGGAGTATTTAATGACCATTATATATGTTACGCAATTCATGTCTTGCTGGAAAACCATTGGAGTTTTCATGATATTTTAAATATAGACCAAATATGGACAGATGTCAAAGTAATACACCAAAACCATTACCAAAAGAAAATTAATTGAAAAACATGAAAAAAGATAAAAAATCAACCGTACCATCGCCGCCAAAATCAGCACTAACAAGGTTGTTTTACATCGACCAGCAGATAGCCTCGGGAATATATCCAAACTCAAGGTATTTGGCGGAATATCTGCTTGATAAATGGGGAGAGGTGAGCGTTCCGACCATAAGCCGGGATATTGCCTTCATGAGGGACAGACTGTACGCCCCCATTGAATACGATGCCCTCAACCGTGGGTATTATTACTCTGAAAAAAATTACCGTATTCCAATGGGTTTTGCCGGAGCTGATGAACTGCTGGCTCTGGGCATGGCAAAAAATATTCTTTCGCTGTATCGCAACACGCCTGTTTACGAGGCGGCTAACAACCTTTTGAACTGCATCACAGCACCGCTGGCAGCCGAAGGCAATTCGTCATGGTTTGAAAATCGCATTGTGGTACCGCAGGTTCCTTCAGCTTCCGTTGTAAATGATGTGTGGGAGCCTGTCACAACAGCCCTCAAGGAAAACCGTATTCTTGTTTTTGAGTATATGGGAAGCTATGATGAAAAGTACCAGAGCCGGCGTGTTAAACCGTATCAATTGTTGTTTGATACCGGCATTTGGTATTTGTACGGATATGCCGAAGAACGAAAGGAAACACGTATTTTTTCACTCTGCCGCATGAAGAATATCGTTGTAACCACAGATCATTTTTCCCTGCCCAAAGATTTTGATTACCGTGCCATTAACGCGGGAAGCTATTTTGGCATTTTTGCCGGACAGAAAAGATACAAGTTTAAAATTGCTTTTTACGATTATTCCATTGCGTGGGTAAAAGATCGCAAATGGGCTGATGATCAAAAAATCAGTAAAGCCGATGACGGAATTATGCTTACTTTTACCAGCACCCAATTTCTGAAAGTAATTGAGTGGGTATTGTCCCGCGGCTGCACTGCCCGCCCGCTGGAGCCGGAATTGCTGGTAACAACTTGGCGTTATAATATTGCAGAAATGCAAAAAACAGCGAGTTAGCAGAAGAATGGATGGCATGAAACACAGATTATCACAGATTTTACGGATTTACACAGATTATTTTATTACTCTTTTATACTCCAAACTTTTGTTCCCAAAATTAATAATGAGGCCAAGCTTTAATTTGGTTGCTGATAGATAATTAACTACTTGCCCTTGATGTTCAGGAATTATCTGTGATAGTGCTTTGATTTCAACAATAATTTTATCATAACAAATAAAATCTGCAATGTAACACTTATCCAGTGGCTCATTCTTATAGTATACTTTTAAAGGAATTTCACGTTTGTATGGTATGTTTTTCAATTGAAATTCCTTTTCCAATGCTTCCTGATATACAGCCTCAAGAAACCCGTATCCCAGTTCTTGATGAACCGTCATAGCCGCTCCAATTATGGAATATGTTTCTTCTTCATACAAATAGTCCATTAGTTATGCCTCAATCTGATAATAAAATACTTACGAGCAATCCGGCAATAGCAAATATTACTCAAACCCTTTATTCTTAATCAGTGCTAATCAGGAGGGGAACCTTCGCCGCTTTGCGGCTCGGTTGAGGATCCAGTTCAATCAGTGGAAATCTGTGTCCCATTGGAATGGATGCCATGGAACACAGATTAGCACAGATTTTACAGATTTACACAGAATATTATTATTTGTTATCTTCCATATTTTTAACTTTCTTAATCAGTGCTAATCAGTATAATCAGTGGAAATCTGTGTCCCTCTTGAAATATCGAAAACCTATTTTTTGCGATTATACCGTGCAGCCATTGACCGTACTGTGGCGAGAAGTGTTTGCAAATCATTGTCGTCAAAAAATGGAATCATTCCGGTTATTTCCTGGGCAGCAAGGTTTGACGGGGAATTGTCCCGGTCGGCACCGGTCAACAGATATTCAACCGATACATTAAGTACTTGCGCGATACGGAACGCCTCGCCCGCTCTGGGAATGATATTTCTGTTTTTCCATGAAGAAAATGTTCCTTTAGATATATTTGTTTTCTGGTATAGCCACTCAAAACTGGTATTTTGCCTATCCACCTCATTTTTGACCATTTTCCAGAAAAACTCCCCATTCATTCAGTCATTTTATGCCATAAAAGTGTGCATTTGAATGATTATTGAAGAATTTGCCTTGACATAATGTATGCAAATGAAATATAATACAAACATTCGGCTGTATTTGCAGACATTTAAACTGGAATTCATGAGTGAACGATCATTGTATGATAGATCAGGCGGATAAAATTGATTGTGGAAAATGCCGGAGTTTCCGGTCATATTGTCCGTTGGGCAATGAATAGCAAAAGTCGTGCGGACTGTAAGCGCAAAGGAGGCCAATAATGGCTAATACATGCGGACAGTGTCAATTATTTGTAGGCCCTAGTCAAAAGTGTGCAGGCGGTCGACACCCTGGTGCTGCTTATCAATCTGCTCCGATCAATTGTTTTAAAGGCCCTGCAAGTCTTTTTGACAGCAATGTATGCGGTAGTTGCCGCCTTTTTGAAGGCCCAAGTAATAAGTGTGGCGGCGGTCGGCACCCTAGTGCTGCTTATCAATCTGCTCCTAGCAATTGTTACTCGCCAATACCTGGTTAATTATCATATCCCCGGGATTATCCGGGGGTATGTTGGGGGAAATACGGATGCGAGTACTTGACATGAAAATTTTTTTAATTTAATATATGTTATGACAAGAAACGACAATATATTTTATAGGTTAACTCGAAAAAATGAAAATACGGCGACAGAACTATTGTGTAATCTTTTCAGATCAAAGTATATCAGAAATATTTGTCTAAAATATTTCAATATACCAGAAGAAGTTATCGAAGAAATTAAATTAGAAAACATTACAACTCAAAAGTATTTTCCTGATGCAGGTATACCTGATATAGTTATTGAAAATGTAAATTGTTTTTACATAATAGAAAATAAAATAAGAACTGGTACTTTATTGCAGGAAAGTCAAAAAACATTTTACATAGATTCTGTAAATAAATATACAAAAATAAAAAGAAATATTGGTTTCATTTTTATTGTTCCAGAAAATTATTCTCATATAGATGAATTGCAAAAGCTAGTAGAGCAACATAATGGACTGGTAAAATTAATTTTATGGGAAGATTTTCTAAAATATTTGCTTGATTTAGAAATTCAAAAAGAATCCCCTATAATAAAAGAGAGTCTTGACTATTTGATTAAAATTATTACTGGTAAAACTTCATTGTATGATGAGGGAATTAATTTAACTCCTTATGAGGTTGCTATGCTGTATAATCCAAAAGATGTATTGGAATCTTTGAAACTTTGCGACAAAGTATTTTCGCTTGTAAAAGGTATTCAAAATGATCTTATAACAATAAAAGAATGTATTCTCACTCCTTCAGATGAATACAAATGTGTAGATACGGTAGATATAATTGGAAAATTTTTTGCTTATAATGCCAAACCATGTATTTTTATTGGCTTATCGCTAAATTTAATCAACTATAATGTACCAGATATTCGTGATATAAATAAAAAACCTGATGATTATATTTTTTCTATAGCATTTGAAAAAAAATACTTAAAAAAAGAATTGATCATTCAAGATGGTTATAACGACTATTTTGATGATGATGACTGGCTATATTTTCCTTTGAATAAAAAATATTTTTTGGAAAATGATAATATTGAATTACTGAAAGATCAAGTAATTGATATTATTCGCAATGTCTTCATGAAGAATGTTTTAAATAATTGACCGATGAGTGAAATTCATTTTCAAATCATTGAAAAAACAAAATTCTATCAAATTGAGTTTTTAGCTGCTATTTCTTTAAATTTCTTAATATGACTGTCAATTTCTTCAGCAATTTCCTTTATTAGTTTTTCGCTATAATTTGGATGTTTTAAACGATTAAATGATTCCGAATTTAAATTCCAAAAATCTAAATTGTAACAATCTGAATGTTTCCACCCATACCACCATTTATTTTTTTCAAATCCTTTATCAACTTGTTTGCAAATTTGAGGGATTTTTGGATTTGAATTTAAATTTTCTTTGTCAGTGAATCCATAATAGTAATCATTTTCGATATTTAAATGAAAATATACCTTTTCTTGATCCTGCATTGTATAAACAGGAAAATTAATTCCATAATGCATATGCCGAGGCTTTTTATTGTAATATTTTTGTATATCTAATGTGAAGTCTTTCACTTCATTTATATAATCTTTATTTAATTTCAACAATTGATTTTGCAATTCATCCCAAAAGTATTTCTGTAATTCGTAACGATCAAAGTTCACATTTTGTATAAATAAATTACATTTATCAAGATTGTCTTTAATATCTTCTTTGGTTAGGAAGTTATTTTTTTCCTCTTTTTTTATTCTTGTTTTTTCCTCATCATATAAATCGTTTTTAAATACTGATACTATATCAAATATATATTCTGCAAGATTAGCATAAAAATTAGGAATGTCATTTTGCTTACTATTTCCAAGCGAATTAAATCTATTCATTTCTTTAATTATGTTAAAAACTGTTTCAAATATCTTTTTTTTGTTCTTTTCGCTGGTATGCATTTGGATATACCCCATTTGAAAAAGCAAGTCCTTAAATTCATCTACATTTTCTTTAGAATCTTCGTTTTGTACAGAAATTGTTATTTCTCCATCTTGAATAATTTTATTTAGATTTAATAAAAAATCATGATATACTTCTTGTTTTTTTTCAAATATTTTCACGTTTTTTTCACGTTTTTCTGATGCTTTAGTTTGTCCATATAACAGAACCCATGTAATTATTGATGTAATAAACACACCTATTAGAGCTCCAAATATTTGTAATGGTAGTATTTCGATTTGATATACTCTAAAAATGATTGGTGATACAAAAAATAGTAAAACCAATAAAATAATAATACCTATAGCTTTGCGAAGAAAAATATCTTTATTCATAATTTTTTACCTCTCATAAATACTGTATATATTATTGAACTATTAATATAATACCATATTTTATTGATTTTTGAGCAATTTTCAATATATAAGCAGAAAAACCATATTTTGTCAAGACCCTCGCAGGGGGTTAGCGAAAATTTTATAACAATACCCTGAAGGCTCCCGCCTCTCTATTTCACTTCTTTATTTGGTGCCCTCCGTGTCCTTAGTGCCTTTGTGTGAAATTTTGGGAAAAAGATTCCGCTCTATCAACTCCTGATAGACCAACAATGCTATACTTTGAGCATGAGAACAGAAAACGCTGGAGGAAATAATGAATTATGATGCTTGGTCTATCTACTATGATAGAATAAATACGCCATATAATATTGATATAAAAAAAATATTTGGAAACATCGTGGCAAATGATTTACATATCCCCCAAATATTTATTATCAGAATATTAAAGCAAAATTATCCATTTTCAAGTATATTTGAAAAAATCATAAACGAGGATACATTACAATATAAATATTTAGAATTCCCACTTTACATGATATGGAGTCAAAATCTAAAAATTATAGATGTTGCTAACGATATAATAGCTGGATGGGGAAACAAAAAAAATAATAAAATTAATAAATATATATTTATTACACCAAATAATATTGAATATGAAAATAAAGACAAAAAAAATATTATAATGATAACGTGTAATAAAAATGAAGAAAACAATGATAATATTGTCAATATAAATTACAATGATTATTTAATAGATGATGTAAATATGCTTGAAAACAAAATAATTGAATATGATAAAAAAAGTAATTGGCATAGCGTCGCGACTGGAGAAAGTAGTATAAATGAACATATGTTTTTTCAATTAAATATGTTTATTGAAGCATTGAATATTCATAATGTACATTATGGATGCCTTAAATTTTTAGTAGATTTTTCTGAGAAAATTGATTATCTTGAACAACGATTATTGTTTTTTGATATTAATAATGAAAGGTAGCAAACATAATGATATATAATCAATTCAAAATAAAATATTGTTCATTAATAGACAAATTTATTGAAAATCTCGGAGCATTTAATACGACAGGAATGCCTGCAATAAATATTCCTAGGGTTGGGAAGTACTATGAAAAATCTCCGGTAAAAATGGCGTTTTTTGGACTTGAAACAAATGGATGGCTTTCTTTTCAGGATTTTATGGAAAGATATACCATCTCAACAGAACTTGCGTATGATTATGTAACAGATCTTAACAAGTATTTGGAAATGGTAAATAATCAACAAACAAAATATTGGGATTATATAATCCGATTTATAACGAATATTTATAAAAAGAAAAATCAAAAGAATTTAAATATTACAGATTTGCCGGAGTCTTTTATCTGGGGAAATATTAACTCAATGGAACGTTTTGAAACATCAGCACAAGCCGGAGGAGCACAATATGAAGATTGGAAACAAATCAAACAGTGCAGTAGAATATTTGATACTTTTCAATACGTCCTTGAAATAGGTAAACCGGATATTTTAATTATTATGAATCAGAACGGAGACACGGAAATAAATTTTGATGAATCAATGGAATTAATTATCAATTATTATAAGAGAAGGAGAACCGGTATAAAAAATGACAAAAACAGAGCAAAATTGTAGACAAAAATAGAAAATGTATATATATTTTAAATGAGGTTAAATTATGGAAGAAAAAACGACAGTCGAAAAGCTTTTTCATGAAAAAGGCATAAAATTTTCAATTCCGGCTTATCAGAGAGCTTATTCATGGGAATGTGATAAAGATAGAAAACAAGTTGAGCAATTTATCATTGATATAAAAGATCAAGATCCAAAAAAACCATATTTTTTAGGACATTTCCTTTTTGAAAAAGACAAGGACGATAAAAATAAATACTGGGTCATTGATGGACAGCAAAGACTAACAACAGTGGTAATATTTTTTAGTTGTTTAATACAGGAACTTGAAAAAAGAAAATTGGATCTTGAAAAAAAACGTAGAGAGAATACTTTAGAAGATAAAATGCATTCAAGCCTTTCTGACATAAAATTATTCGATGAGAATGGTGAAGAAATTCAAACATGGCGTATTCGTGAAGATTATATCCAAATGGGAAAAGACTATAAATTTTCTACAGTTGAATACGACAACCCGTTTTTTAAAAACTTAGTTTTTCAAAACTGTGATGCTGGAAATGCCTTTGATACTGAATCTCAGAAAAGAATTGCAAATGCAAAAAAAGCATTTGAATATATTTTTGAAAAAGCAGAAATACATGAAATTCTAACTTGGAAAAAAATAGTTGAAGAAGCGGTTATTACAACATTCCAGGTTGATGATAAAATTCAGGCAACACAAATATTTGCTTTTCAAAATGACCGAGGAAAGGATTTAACAACACTAGAAAAATTAAAAGCATTTTTAATGCATAAAGTATATGCAGTATCTGATGATCCTGTGAGTGTAATTAAAGAAATGGAGATGGAATTTTGCGATATATACAGGCAATCAGAAAGAATATCTTTTGACGAAGATAGAGTATTAGGTTTTCATAATGTAGCTTTTTTACCAGGTAGTGGAAATGCGTTGGACAATGTTAAATCTGCAATTAAAGTAATTACAGAAAATGAAAAGAAAGAAGAATGGATCAAGCGTTTTGTTTATACATTGAAAGAAACGTTTCATACAATTGAAAAAATAGAAAAAATTGCTGAGCAGAATAATTCAATTACAGATTCGTTGTTGCTTGATACTCAAAATAGTATTCCTTTATTAATAAAGCTGTTTCATTTTCACAAGCAAGATGAAAAAACAATATTTGAGGTAATGAAGATTGTCGAAAACATTCTATTTAGACTGATATACAGGTCTGCTGATTATAGAACAAATAGTCTTCCAACTATAGCTAAAAATTATAATGGTGATATAGTTAAATTGAAAGAATCACTTCAAATAATTTTAAAACATGGTTTTCAAGACTGGTGGGATTTTACTGGAAGTTGTAAAAATTATTTTCTAAAAAATAGTTATCACTATTCTAGTAATATTAAATATGTTCTATGGAAATATGAGAATTATTTAAGAGATGTGGAAAGAGCAAGACTTTTAACCCCTATTGATTTCAAAAATAAATATGAAACAAAAAGAAAAGAAAATACAATTGACCATATCACGCCACAGACACCAAATTTTACTGAATACTCGGATGATTTCAAAAGGGATTTCTTAAATAATATCGGAAACCTTGGGTTAATGGTTTGGGGAGACAATTCTGCTAAAAAAGATAATAACCCTGTAGATAAAATAGATTTATTTGATAAGGATTTCTTTTCAAATAAAAAAATAAAACAGGTATTGGAAACAAAAAAAACTTGGGGTGAAAATGAAATAATTGATCGAAGAGATAAGATAATAAAATTTATTTTTGACAATTGGAATTTAAATTAAATATATGTAAATATGCCAGAAGTGGTAAAATACCATAAAAATGGAACGATAGCCGAAAAAAAGAATCCAACTCTATCATCCCATGACAGACTAATAGTATAAATTTGTATTATGAGGAGAATGCTGTGGCAAAGAAAAATACAGAATTATATTCCAGAATTCTTTACAAAGAAAAAGATTTTTTGCTTTTTAATGTTCCCGATGAGCTTAAAAAACCGGAACTCTGCCTTAATGCCGTACAAGAGAATGGAGAAGAGCTTAAATATGTGCCAAAAGCACTAAAAACAGAAGATTTATGCTTTGCCGCCGTTCAAAAAGACGGTGTTGCACTAAAATATGTGCCGAAAGCATTAAAAACAACAGGAATTTGCCTTGCTGCTATGCAAGGAGGCAGTTATGTGATCAATTACATCCCAAAATCAATACTAACAACAGAACTTTGTTTAACCTCTGTACAAAAAAATTGGTGTACGCTTGTGGATGTACCTAAACACCTCATGACCGAGGAAATATGTCTTATTGCAATACAACAAAACAGCGGTGCGCTTGAACTTGTTCCTAAAGCAATTATGACATTGGAAATGTGTTTTGCTGCTGTAAAAAAAGAAGGAGAGGCGCTCAAATATGTCCCCAAAAAATACAAAACTCCTGAACTTTGTCTTGCTGCGGTGCAGGAAGATGCTTTCGCACTTGAATATGTACCAATTGAATTAAGGAATTATAGTCTTTGTCTTGATACAGTTCAGAAAAATGGGTATGCACTTGTATTTGTTCCGAATAGACTTAAAACTCCAGAGCTTTGCTCTACCGCTGTACAAGATAATGGTTATGCCCTTGAATTTGTTCCTGATAAACTAAAGACTACAGACCTTTGCATTACCGCTGTCCAAAATAAGAGCTCTGCGATTAAACATGTTCCGAAAGAGTACATGACTAAAGAGCTTTGTCTTTTGGCTGTACAGCGTGAAGGAGATTCACTGCAATATGTGCCCGAATATTTTAAAACTGAGGATATCTGTATGGCTGCAATAAAACAAACTGTTTTTGCACTTTTATATGTACCAAAAATATTTCATACTCAGGAAATCTTCTTTGAAGCAGTTAAGCAAAATTGTCTGGCTCTTCGCTTTGCACCCAAAAAAATAAAACAAATACCGGAACTTCGTCAACTCTATATCGACCAATACGTTAAAAGGGCTCTGGAAGAGCTCGATGAAGATGATCCTTGGTTTAGGGCCAAAAGAGGCATATTATGAAAATTAAATACATCAACGACAACGAAATCACCAACTTTAGAGAAATATGTATGGGAAACATGAAAAAAGGAATTATATACCGAGGCAGTTATCCAGTTTTTAGAATTGACCCGGAAAGAGACCGTATTTACGATAAACTTATTTCTGAAGCAGGCATTAATTGTGTCATTAATTTAGCCGGGAATGCATCAGATCTGGAAATTATTGCCAATTTAGTTCCATGGTATAATACTTTGCTCAGAGAAAATAATGTTATAGGACTTGATATTCAATTTGAGTTCGATTTTCTTAATACATTTGAATATGAAGTATTTAATTATAAATTGAGACAAGGAATTGAGTTTTTATTAATTCACAAAGGGCCGTATCTTATTCATTGTAACGCCGGTGTTGACAGAACCGGATTTGTTGCGGCAATTATTGCATTGTTATGTGGTGCAAGCATTGACGAGATCATATATGATTATCTTCTTTCTTATGGAAAAGATTTTGCAGATGCAAAAAATGATGAATTACAATATATTACCGGAAGAAATATTTATGGTCAAATTAATGCAATAGTTAATGGAAAAATTGAAGATCGTAGAAATTTGCAAGCGAATATAGAAAAGTATTTTTTAAAGAATATAGGGTTGTCAAAAGAACAACTTGAAAGGTTGAAAGAGATATTACGTTACCAAAACACCATTGACTTTAAATAGATTTATATGATAAAATATTAATAACTTGGAGGGTTGTATGGAAACTATTAAGTATGAATGGGATATTCAGAAATTTATTTCGGAATACCCGTGGTTGATAAATTTGAATTATCAAAATATACCGGAACTCAAAGAATTTAATAAAGATAAGGAATTCTATATTGAGGGAAATAAAAGAATTGATCTAATATTAAAAGACTCTGTAACTGGTTTCCCGGTTATTATTGAATTTAAAAGAGGTGATTTAACACGAGACAATATTGGACAAATATTAGAATATAGATCAAGAATCATTGCTTCATTAAATAACGAGGATAGTACTTTATTTAGATTATTTGGTAATAAGATAGTATCCCCAAAGATGGTTCTTGTCGTTAGATCAAGCGATGATTTTGGAAAAATCTCTTGTAATTTACAAAACATAGATCTTGTGGAATATGGAAATATTGAAAGTAAAATATTATCTGGAGATATTGGTTTTATAAAATCTATTGATGACTTTTCAAAAACAATAAAAACATCAAATCCTCCAATAAACTATGAACGTTCAATCTATCTGGAAAATAATGTTTATTCTATACTTTTTAACTTATTTAAAAAATATGGTTTTGTTGATAAATGGCGTTACTATAACAATTATGATATAGGAGAATATTTTTGGAACTATAAAACGACATTCTTAAATAAATGGATATTAAAAGATCAAGTAATTAGTATTGGATTATATGAAGATATTTTGTTTAAATCTGATATGTATGTTTGCATAAGTTTTTGTTCGAAAAATATAGAAATATTAAATAAATTGAAAGAATTAATACTTTCTGAAAAAGATAATATATGTTGTGAATGTAATTCATGGACAATGGATTCTGATTTCTTACTTGATTTTAGATATAATCCAAATGACTTTTATAATAATGATAATACTGAAAAAATATTAGAAAACACAATAAAAAATTACTTAAAAATAGTTAACATAAAGTAATATAATACTGAGCATAACGAGACTGTCGAATTAATAAATTTACTCGAAATAGGAAAGCCCGATCCGCCGGGCAATATCAGTCTGGCTTTGATAGCCGCGCAGTTCGCGGAGTTGGGGCTGAGGTTTAATATAACTAGCTACTAGAACGAGATAACCATCAGTAAATGATGGCGGCGAGATAGATATTCCGCTCAAGTACATGCCCTGTGCCGCAGGGTTGTTCATAATTGAAATATCATCTATAAATAAGATCCATGAAGGTTTTTTACACAGCACACGCAAGTTAAAGTATTTTTGTATATCCATGCGCCGGCTTACATCGTCCGGAACTCAGGGCATTTCCCAGCCTCCAGTCACGCAGGCTAAACTGGCTTATTAAAAGAGTTCTATTGTAATTATATGTATTACTTTGATATAATACATACAGAAATATAATTTTTTAGGAGATAGATATGTTAAAGAAAATTACTGTCGTTTTTATCGTTACTCTCGCGGGGCTTTTATTGCACTCCAACACTACCGCTGATGCATGTCCGGGATGTGCTCGTGTAGACCCCGTCTATTGGCGGAACGGAGCGCTGCAAAACCTGAGCCCTTCCGACGACGTTTTTGTGAGTACTGGTACCAGCGGTATAGCCGTATCCGGCAGTGATGTTTATATTTCGGGTTCGTACATAGCTGATCTGGCTGAAGAGCAATCAGATGATGATCCCTGGGGGAGTTTAGTATCTTTGCCTTGTTATTGGCGAAACGGAGTGATGCAAAACCTAAACCTTCCGGACGAAGCACTTGGAGGCGACTCAAGCGGCATTGCCGTATTTGACAATGCGGTCTATATAACAGGAAATTACAGCATTCTCGGGAAAAGCATTCCCTGCTATTGGAGAAATGGAACGGTACAATCATTGAATGTTCCGAATGAAGCAAGGCAGAGTAGTACCACAGGTATTGCTGTATCCGGCAACATGGTCTATGTTGCCGGCTGGTACGCCAATACCCATGACTGGAATGCTGACACATTCGCCTGCTACTGGAGAGATGGAGTTATGCAGCCTCTGAACCTTCCAAGCGGAGCAAAGAGAAGTAGTACCACTGGTATAACCGTATCAGGCAATACAGTTATTGTTGCCGGATCCTACATAGATAGCAGAAACAGAACTATTCCCTGCTATTGGCGAGATGGGGAATTGCAGCCTCTCAACCTTCCGAACGGAGCAACAGACGGCAATACCAGTGGTATAGCTATCTCAGGCAATACGGTGTATATTACCGGATCATTCACCGATGCTCGCAACAGAAAAACTCCCTGTTATTGGAGAGACGGAGTATTACAGACTTTGAACCTTCCGGCTGGAACATTGGGAGGCAGTACCAACGGTATTGTCGTATCAGGCAATGAAGTTTATATTGCAGGAAATTATGCTAATAACGAATACCAATATGGAATATCCTGTTATTGGCGGGATGGGGCATTCCAAACCATGAGTTTTCCTAATAACGCATGGAACTATTTTGCCACAACCGGTATAGCAGTATTCGAAAATACCGTCTATGTTTCAGGCGGGGACAGTTTTATGCAGTGATAATCGCCACTGCTTTCCTGTAACAAGCGGGGATTTGATATTACCATAGATCTGCCACTACATGACAGACCCAAAAAAACGATTTACAGGATTAGTTTAATTTTATAAGGGATAAATATGAGTCTTGAGTTATTTTTATCACAAATTTCAAGCATTAATAAAAAATATCGGGAAATATACAGATTTTCCGGAGAAAATTTTAATATTTTCAATCTTTTAAATTTATCTGCCGATGAGATAAGTCATTCAAAAATTATTGCAACATTATTAAACCCCGGAGGAATGCATGAAAATGGCAATAAATTCTTAAGGCTATTTCTTGAGTGTATAGAAATATCTGATTTTTCAATTGACAATGTTATTACTGAAACAGAAAAATTTATTGGATTTGTATCTGAAGATTATAAATCCGGCGGTAGAATAGATATTACATTAACGAATAATAAAAATCAACAAATATTTATTGAAAATAAAATATATGCAAATGATCAATGGAATCAACTACTAAGGTATAATAAATATAATCCCAAAGCACATCTATTGTATTTAACTTTATTTGGAAGCGAACCAAGTGAAGGGAGTTTTGGTCAGGAAAAACCGGAGTATAAAAAAATATCTTATAAAGAACATATTATAAATTGGCTTGAATTGTGTAAAAAAGAATCTATAAACAATCCATTATTACGTGAAACTTTAACCCAATATATTATATTGGTGAAACATTTAACCGGACAGGAAAGGGAAAAGGAAATGCAAAAAGAATATTTAGATGTTATTTTAAAGGATGTTGAAAATATTTCGGCGGCGTTTGTTGTTTTTCAAAATTTTAATGATATGAAATTACAAATTTTAAAAGATAAATTTGTACCACTTATATCAGATTTGGCCAAACGGTTAAATCTTGAAATAGACTTATCATTGGATGGTTGTTTCAGTTCGTATTGGGGTTTTTCGTTGTTTAAACAGGAATGGAAGAATTTTAAAATTGATTTTGAATTCGAGGGAAGCAATTTACAAAATTTATATTATGGTTGTTGTGGTACAGGCATGTCTAAAGAATTAGATGAGTATTTACGAGGATTAAATTACAGAAAAACAAAACCATGGCCTTTATATCAATATATGGATCAATATAGATATTGGAATAAAGATTTTTATTTAGACCTTTATTCAAATACTCATAACATTACTAATGCATTTGAATGTAAAATAAAGGAAATGTTATTAATTGCTGAAAATTGGGATGGGGTATTGTAATAGTAACAGCAGGAAAAAACACTGCTCTACCACCCCATGACAGACTAACTGTGCTATACTGTAGATATGAAAACAGCAAAAAAACCGGTAAACCGGCCAAAGATGGCTCTGGAAAGGCTGTACATTATCGATCAGCAGATAGCATCGGGAAAATACCCCAACACCAATGAACTGGCTAAAACAGTGATTGAACAACTGAGATTGGACACATTAAGCATTTCCACCATCAGCCGGGACATTGAGTTTATGAAATGGCAGCTTGATGCCCCCATCGAATATGATGCATATCACCGGGGGTATTATTACTCACAAAAAACCTTTCGTCTGCCTGCAGGATTTGCCGGAGAAGAAAATATGCTGGCGCTGGGCATGGCGAAAAACATTCTGTCTCTGTACCGGGAAACACCGTTGTACGAGCCCTCGGTCAAACTGCTGGAAAGCATTGTTGCGCCTCTTGCTGCTGACGGTAACCGCGATTGGCTGGATAACAGGATTGTGGTACCACAGATCGCCTCCGCCAAAGTGCAGCCTGAAATATGGAACACCGTGGTTGCCGGCCTGAAAGAGAATCGCATCATTTCTTTTGAATATCTGGGGGTAAGGGATGAAGATTATCAAAATAGGCGGGTTCGTCCCTATCAGCTTTTGTTTGATTCCGGTGTGTGGTATCTCTACGGTTTTTCGGAAGAGCGTAAGGCAATCAGGGTTTTTTCTCTGTCGCGTATGAAAAACGCCGTTCTGACCAAAGACAATTTTAAACTTCCGCAGAATTACAGTTATACTGAAGCAACAGGGGACTCGTACTTCGGCGTTTTTGCCGGACAGGACAAAAAGCGTTTTGCCATTAACTGTTATGAAGAAGCGGTAATCTTCGCAACAGAACGCCAATGGGCTGCGGATCAAAAAATAACCGAACATGATGACAGCATTACTATCGAATTTACCAGCACTCAATACGACAAGGTGCTAAGATGGGTATTGTCCTTCGGCTGTTTTGCCGTTCCGCAAAAGCCCCGGGAATTTGTTGATGATTGGCAGCAGCATGTAAAGAAAATGAAAAAACAGGCGGTAAAATGATGCATAACGAAATGATAATTTCTGCAGATGCACAAGAGGCAAATTTCCGCGAAATTTGCATGGGGAATATTGTGCCCAAAACGCTTTACCGCAGCAGCCATCCAATAAAAGACAACAAACAGGGAAAAGCGCATGCGATATTGGCGATTAGAGCGAAAATAGCGTCGGTACTTAACCTATGCGATACCGAATCCGGGTTAGCCGGTAAAGCATTTATTGCCCCCTGGTACAGCAAACTATACAAAAACAATCATATCATTGCACTGGGCATGAATTTTGGTTTTACCAGTGATAGTTTTAACAAAAAACTAAAAAAAGCCCTGCAATTTATAATCAATAGCGATGGTCCGTATCTGATCCACTGCCATGCCGGTGTTGATCGTACCGGTTTTGTTTCCATGGTACTGGAATCTTTCATGGGGGCAACAATAGAAGAGATTGCCGCCGATTATCTTGAGTCCTTCAACAGTTCATTCGGGTCCAGCATTTATACTGAGGTAAGCAAATGTGACATGATGGTTGTCATGGAAAATCTATCAGTAATGGGCGGTTATGCAGTTATAACCGATCAGAATTTACAGGGTATAGCAGAAAACTACCTGAAAAAGACCATAAAGCTGACTGCCGAAGAAACTACACTACTTAAATACAAACTGTCGGGACAAACACTTGTTACCTGAATCGTTCTACACCGACTTGTTTGCACTGCTGCTTAATGAGACACCGGGAACAATACGGGCTTACCGGTCGGCACAGGTTTTGGCCGTACAATACCAGCAGGGCGTTAAGCCCCTTCCAGTATTTTTTCGGCAGAATTTCTCTGAGGATCATTTCTGTTTCTTCCGGTGTTTTGCTGGAAAGCCAGCCGTAGCGGTTTGCTATGCGGTGAACATGCACATCAACACAGATACCGGGCAGATCAAACGCTTCTATCAACACAAGATTGGCCGTTTTACGTCCCACACCGGGCAGAGCGAGTAATGCATCCATATCGGCAGGGACTTCGCCGTTGTACTGCTCAAGCAGAATGGCGGCGATTTTTTTGAGGTTTGCCGCTTTAGTACGATAAAATCCTGCAGGATATGCAAGCCGGGCAACATGGTCTACCCGCAGTGCCGCAAGCTCCCGCGGCCCCGGCGCCTTTGCCAGCAGCCGCTTTGATGCTTCCAGCGTTACCTCATCCTTTGTACGCAAACTGAGGATCGTGGAAACCAGAATAGCCCACGGATCATGGCTGTAATATTCAGCCACAGTGGTTACCGACGGCTCTTTGTTTCTGTTTTCATTATCGGATTGTAAGCCTTTACGCCAATGCACCAACGCACGGTGCACAGAACCCCAATTAATCTCACTCTTCACTTTATTTTTTTTACCTCTTACTTCTTATCTTTTACTTTTTAATTTTTAACTTTTACTTTGTTAGCAGACACACTGCCACTGCCTCCACGGCTTTTCCTTCGCCGACTGGGCCCAGACCTTCACCTGTCTTGCCTTTGACAAAAACCGCATCAACGGGAACCTCAAGCGCGGCGGCAAGAGATTGGCGGATGTTGTCACGAAAGGGCAGAACCTTTGGCTCTTCGCAGTTTACCACGCAGTCAATGTTAACAAGGTGCCAGCCTGCCTGTTTTACCATGCTAAATGCAGAGCGCAAAAGTTCCATTGAATCGGCATCTTTCCAGGCAGGGTCTAACGGAGGGAACAGGCTGCCAATATCGCCTAACGCGGCGGCGCCGAGGATTGCATCGCAGACTGCATGGGCCAATACATCACCGTCGGAATGTCCCAATTCACCGAGTTGTGCGGGAATTGCTATTCCGCCCAGCAAAAAGCGCCGCCCTTCAGTCAGACGGTGGAAATCCCGCCCTAAACCAATTTTTAGCACAAATCCTCCGCAAAAGTTATTTTACGGTTCTCCGGCTCACCGGGGATAACGGCAACAGGGCCGTAAAATGAAGCCCAGATTTCGGCATCATCGGTAAAAGAAATGTTCTGCGACGCTGCCTGCCGGTGAGCGGCAAGTATCTCCGGAAACGCAAACCCCTGGGGTGTTTGAGCGGTTCCGGTAACGGATCGCCTGAGATGGTGTTTTATGAAAACCGAGCCGGTGTTTGCACTGTTCATGAATGTATCCAGAGGCGCATCTGTTTCTTTCGGGGTTTCAACCAGCGGCAAAAGCGGGATAGCGGCATGGTGTTTTTGTACCGCATCGATAATCTGATTAATGATGGAAATACTTACCCACGGGCGGGCACCGTCATGTATCAGTACAAAGTTTACAGAAGAAGCAGCAAGCGAAAGCAAGGCATTATACACAGAATCCTGACGGGTTTTTCCGCCGCTGACAAACTGTATTAACGTACCTTTTTCCTCAAGCAATTTCGGCGGCAGGGCGTTCCGGGCCTCGGCATCGCCGAGAGGGGCATCTTCGGGAACGGTGATGACGATGGAAGTTATTTCCGGGATAGAAGCAAATGCCGAAACAGCCGCACCGAGTACAGTAAGGCCTTCTGTTGACCCAGGCAGCGGACGGTATTCTTTTTTGCTTCCTTCCATTCGTGCAGAAGCACCGGCGGCGCATATAACTGCCGCTACAGAAAATTGTGTCATAGAAGATTAATCTTCCGGCGGCTCAAGACGTTCGTGAATCATATCTTCCACTTCTTTTTTGGATTTACGAAGCGAAATAGCCAGTTCATCCTCCAAAAGTTTTTGTGCAGAATCGTAGAGTTTCTTTTCAAGAATTGGCAATTCCTTGACCTTACTCCGGTGGTACAACGAACGGACTATGCTGGCAATATCCTTAATACTGCCTTTTTTCAGCAAATCCAGATTCATCTGATAGCGGAGTTTCCAGTCCGAAGGAATCGGTTCAAAATCTTCGCTGATTAACTCAAGGGCTTTTAAGGCTTCATCCCTTGAAACCGTTGAACGGATGCCCAATTCAGATGCTCTATCTACAGGTACCTTGATAGTCATATCAGACGCTTCAATGTAAATAATATAGTAGGGTACCTTTGTAGTCTTGAATTTTATCTGCTCAATAGATTTGATAATGCCAACACCCTGACTGGGGTACACAACCTTCTGCTCAACCTGGAAACTCTTAACTTTGCTCATTATCGGTTAGTATATCATGAATTAAAAAAAAAGTGAACATCCATTTTAAGCGGGTTATTTTATTCTCCCGGCGAACCCCCTGCTCTCTGCTTCCTGCCGTTGATTCACCCTCTTTTATGTGTTATGGTTACTCCAGAGAAAACAAGCTATGTCTGATCAAATTGTACCTATAGACCAAATTCTCCCCAATAAGCTGCCCTTGGTGGCACTCATGGGCAGGCCGATTTTTCCGGGGATTTTTACTCCGATTATGATTGGAAACCCGGTTGATGTAAAAGTAGTGGATGATGCCGTTAACGGAGACGCAATGGTCGGGCTGGTAATGATGCAAAATGAGACCGAAACACCATCTATCGGTGATTTGTACAAGGTTGGAACAGCCGCCAAAATCGTCAAAAAAATCAACCTTCCCGACGGCGGGGTGAATATATTTATTTCCACACTCAAGCGTTTCCGGGTAAAAAAAACCCTTCATGCCAGCAATCCTATCGTAGCAGCGGTTGAATACCTTGAGGAAGAAGAAGACAATACGAGCGAGGTAAAGGCCCTTACCCGCGCGCTCATTTCGGAAATGAAACAGATTTCCGAAAACAATCCCCTGTTTTCCGAGGAAATGCGTCTGAACATGATCAACATCGATCATCCCGGAAAAATCGCCGACTTTATTACCAGCATATTAAATATCGACAAGGCGGAACAGCAGAAGATTTTGGAGACCCTCAATGTTCGTAAACGCATGGAACAGGTACTGGTGTTCATCAAAAAAGAACAGGAACTGCTGCGAATCCAAAAAAGAATACAAAGAGAAATAAACGAAAAAATCGAAAAATCTCAGCGGGATTATTTTTTAAAAGAAGAACTTAAGGCGATCAAAGGCGAGCTGGGAATGACGACCGACGCCAAGAGTTCCGACTACCAGCGTTTCAAGGAAAAACTGGATGTTTTTAAATTTGAAGGCGAAATCAAGGAGATTGTGGAACAGGAACTTGAAAAATTCAACCTGATGGAACCGAACTCAGCAGAATTTATTGTTACGCGCAATTACCTCGATGTGATTGTCAGCCTTCCCTGGCTTGCCCCGGAACCTGAAAGCTTCAATATGAAAAACGCTCAGACGATACTTGAATCCGACCATTACGGATTAAAGGATGTTAAAACCCGTATTGTCGAATATTTAGCCGTACGCAAACTGAGAGGAAGTATGGAAGCAGGTAAAAACACCTCGGAAACCACAGCTTCCAAGGGATCGATTATCTGTCTTGTCGGGCCGCCCGGCGTGGGAAAAACCTCTGTTGGCAGATCCATTGCCCGCGCTCTGGGCAAACAGTTTTTTCGGTTTTCGGTCGGCGGGATGCGCGATGAAGCGGAGATCAAGGGACACCGCCGTACGTACATCGGCGCAATGCCGGGCAAGATCATCCAGGGGCTGAAGATCGTTAAATCCAAAGATCCGGTTTTTATGATCGACGAAATTGACAAAATGGGGGCAAGTTATCAGGGCGATCCGGCAAGCGCGCTTTTGGAAGTACTCGATCCCGAGCAAAACTACGCATTCCGCGATCATTACCTTGACCTTCCGTTTGACATTTCCAATGTTTTTTTTATCGTTACCGCCAATACCCTGGACACCATTCCCCCGCCGCTGCTCGATCGCATGGAAATTATCCAACTGCCCGGTTATATCGACACAGAAAAACTGGAAATAGCCAAACGCTACCTGGTACCCAAAAGCCTCAGAAAAAACGGCCTGAAAAAAAATCTCGTACGGTATACGAAGGACAGCCTTTTACATATTGCCAATGCTTATGCCCGTGAAGCAGGTGTACGGAATTTTGAAAAAAACCTTGACAGTATTCATCGTAAAATTGCCAAACAGATCGTCGAGCAGGACGAAGCTGCGGCTGATGAAGCCGCTGTAGAAAAACCTAAAACCGCTGCAAAAAAAAATGCTGTTGACTGTTTTGCCATTGACAAAAAACTTATCGAAAAATATTTGGGCAAACCGATTTTCCCCGAAGGCGATATAAAAAAGGCCGACAAGCCGGGCATGTCCGTGGGGCTTGCATGGACAAGCATGGGCGGCGACACCCTGGTAATTGAAGCAGCATCGGTTCCCGGCAAAGAGGGCCTGACCCTTACCGGCAAAATGGGCGATACAATGAAGGAAAGCGCAGCGATAGCCATGACTGTGGCGAGGAAACTTGCAGTGGAACATTACGGTTTAGAAAACAACTGGTTTGACACGAACCACATCCACCTGCACATACCAGAAGGTGCGACACCCAAAGACGGCCCTTCGGCGGGCATCACCATGGCAACAGCGCTGCTTTCTCTCATGCGGAACAAGGTTGTCGAAGATAGGCTGGCAATGACCGGCGAACTTTCACTTACCGGTCACATTCTGCCCATTGGCGGTTTAAAGGAAAAAACCATTGCCGCCCGCCGCAACAAGGCCAGGCATATTATCATCCCCAAACAGAACGAACGCGACCTTGACGACATCCCCGACCATGTAAAAAAAAGCATCACGTTCCATCTTGTTGAACGCTTCGAGGAAGTACTGGCGCTGGCGCTACCGGGTTAGGGAGCACAGAGGGCACGGAGAGGAAGAAGGAAGGGAAAAGTTACTGCTGTGTTTTAGATTGCTGCAGTTCTAACCTACAATAATATGTACGCTTTCCATAAATTCATTCTTTGTAAACAAGCGGGTTTCAATAATGTATTTATCGTCTGCATCGTGCTCTATGTGCTTTTTTGCGCTATTTTCGGTTAAAAAAAAGCCAATTGAGTAATAACTTTCATCATCCATAATATACTTTAGCTCAAATAACCGTATAGAATGTAAATCGTTATAACTCACGTCAATGTTATAAAAATTATTTAATATTTCAAAAATTGCTGCCTGTAATTCTTGGAAATCATTAAAAATAAACTCCGATTGCACAATTGTTTCATCGTTTTCGTTAATTATCATTTTTTCACACTTACCAAATCTTACAAAGAAACGTACACTATTAGTTACATCATGCAGTTTACCTTGCGAATTTACAGCCCAAATTAACAAACTCCAATACAGTTCTTGGTGATTTTCATAGGTAATATTAATAGCATCAGGAGGAATCAGCAGAATGGGAACAGCCTCAAATTCAATCGATATGTACGAATTTTCATACACTTCAGTGCCATAATACCCATAAAATACTGCAAATACATGAGATGTAAGTAATAAAAAAATTATCAACATTCCATATCTTTTCATACTTCTATTAATAATATATTTTTGTTTGTGTGTCAATCAATTAACATTAGACTTGTTCGACAACTCGGTTAGTTGCCGAACAAGTCTTGCAATTTCCAGTGCCTAAACACTGAAAATTGCTTTTTTAAGCGGAAGTTGTTCGTAAACTGAAGTTTCCGAACAACTCTATTATAAGAAAAATTGGGTGAAAGCTTCTTCAACCTCTTCTCCCCTCCGTGTACCGCTGTGCCCCCGTGCCTCTGATTGTAAGCGTTAATACTGTCAGGATTGCGCTCAATTTCTCTGCTTCTTTCAGCAATCATTTCATCAAAATTGTATATGATATGCTCCTTACAAATGGCGCATATTTTATTGCATCCAGAATGTATTAGTTATATAGACTGAATCGCCAAATACGGCAATACCGGTTATTCTAACATATTTATCCTGAAAGTTCACAGGAATCATCAAATTGTGTACTACACCATTTTCCCAATAGCAGACGGTTGGGTTGAAGAAATTACCCGATCCTGCAATATAGACTATATCGCCGGACACGGCAATAACTCTGGCAATAAGATCTGTAACACTCGGGAGGCTCACGTTGTGTAACTCTCCGTTTCGCCAGTACGTTGCAATGTAATCAAAGTCGGCAATATTGTACGAACCTGTAACATAGACTACATCTCCAGATATAGTAATACCAATGGCACTAGAGCTGATTGCTTCGCTTGGAATGTTTAGATTTTGTAACTCTCTGTTCCGCCAATAGCATGCGATCTCTTTGTATTGGGCATTTCTGTAAAAACCTGCAATATAGACTACATCTCCTGACACGGCAATACCATCGGCGCTGGAATTTCTTGCTCCGCTAGGAATATTCAAAGTATTTAATACTCCGTTTCGCCAGTAACTCGCGATATTATCGTGTTGGGCATTTCTGTATGAACCTGCAATATAGACTACATCTCCTGACACAACAATACCGCTGGTGCTGGAACCTCTTGCTCCGCCAGGAATGCTCACAGTATTTATTACTCCGTTTCGCCAATAACAGGCGATCTCAATATTTTGGGCATTTCTGTACGAACCTGTAACATAGACGATATCGCCAGACACGGCAATACCACTGGTTTGAGGGCTTGTTGCTCCGCTTGGAATGCTCAGAATATTTATTACCCCGTTTCGCCAATAACAGGCGAAATCATCACCGCCCATCCCGGTTATACTGTATGAACCTGAAATATAGACCACATCGCCGGACACGGTAATACCGCTGGTACGGGAATCTGTTGCTTCGCGAGGCAAGCTTAAGGCATGCCATACTCCGTCTTTCCAATAACCGGCATTTGCCCAAACCCCGACATCTGTCCAATCCCCTGCTTCTGTCCAATCCCCGGCATTAAAAAAGGGATCGGTTGCTGTGATTTGGGAATTGCTGTCGCTGTTTTGCCTCGTCCCCGCCGATCTGCCAGACGATTTGATGAATCTTAGAGGAGGCTCTCCTTCAATAATTAATGTAAGTGTATAACCATCTACAGAATAATTATATGTAAATAATTCTAATGTAGTAAAAGACAGCTGATCAAATTCCTCCTCGGACACTCGTGATGGAACAAAGGCAGATTTAATTTCATTTCTTGAATACCATCTTGATTCAAACCCAGAATCATAACCCAGCATCAAACCATGAACATGGGTCGTTGTTAGAGTAAATTTCCCATTATCTGTTGCGTACCTCCCCCTCAACACTGGCTGACCATCATTAGACATTTCAAAATTTCCATTATTAAAAGTCACTTCATGTCTTATCTCCAAAGGTACTTCCGCATCTTCTCCTTCATGTTTTTCTTCATAAACCCATGTCCCATTAAGCGATCTGTCCACTTGATTCGCACAGGCAGGAACCATCATTCCAAACACCAGCACAATTACAAGTATGCCCAAAAAATTATTTTTACTCACAATTAACTCCTTTTTTGTTTTCTCTTCTACCGCTTCGTCCACACCGCACGTGACCCCGGATTAGCTGTGGTATATGTGCCTGCGCCACCGCCGCGTATATGCTGAATTCCATAAGGGTCGACACCTCCGAGATATTTAACCTCTAAATCGCCATGAAATGAGAATAAATGAATACGGGTATTGCCTCTGGTAAAGGTTACGCTTATAAGGTCGTCGGAAAGAAAAGCCCAACCGCCAATTTCAGTTACGCTGCCTGGTATGGTTACGCTGGTAAGGCGGGAACCATAAAAAGCATTATCCTCAATGGTGGTAACGCTGTCGGGTATGGTTACGCTGGTAAGGTTGGATAGTTCAAATGCACTGTTCCCAATGGAGGTAACGCTGTTTGGGATGGTAAAAGATCCTGTTCTTCCAGAAGGATACATAATCAATGTATGTTGCATTTTATCATATAGTATACCGTCTACCAAACTAAACATTGGGTTACCGGATGCAAGTTGTATTTCTGTTACACTGCCTGCAAAAGCTCCACCTCCAATGGAAGTAACGCTGTTGGGAATGGTTATGCTGGCGAGGCTGGCGCAACCAAAAAAAGCTCCACCCCCAATGGAAGTAACGCCGTTGGGAATGGTTATACTGGTTAGTCCGGTTGCAGCAAAAGCCCGCCTCCCAATAGTGGTTATGCTGTTCGGTATGGTTACGCTGATAAGGCTGGCGCAGTTTTCGAAGGCTTCCTCCTCAATGGAGGTAACACTGCTGGGTATGGTTACACTGACAATGTTAGTGCCTCTAAAAGCTCTGCGCCCAATGGACGTAACGGGCAGCTTCTGTATACGCCGGGGGATACGGACAACTTGCCTGCTCCCTGTATATTCGTTAATTTCCACAGCCTTTTCGTTTTGTATCTGCCTGAATCGAAAATCACTTGCATCGTTGTACTGTCCGCAGGCCGTAAAGCCAACTGTCAATGCCATTGCAAGCCACGCTGCTGTTTTTTTGTTCATAACAAACTCCCTTATATAATTTATCAGAATAAACCGGTGTCTGTCACTCGTGCGTTACCATAATTCAAATGACACCTTTGCCGTACTGTTATACCTCCACGCCACATATCTGGCGTACCTTACTTGAAGGTACACCAGAAGAAAACGGTGTCACTCGTGTACTTCATTTGCGCTCGCCACTTACTGCAGTGGTGTTTGCGCTGTTGACATAGCGCTTTCACCCAAAGAATTTACTGCTGTTACTCCATAAATATAGTTATATGAGTATGATGCTGATTGTACAGTGTTTTCTGTTCTGTCGCCAGCAACCGTATAAATAAGTTCAAAATTACTACCGGTTACGAGCAACCTACGGTAGATTCTGTACGATGTAGCATTATTAACAGCATCCCATCTCAATCTTGCTACATTGGTTATCATGCCATTGACCGTGACATTGGATGCAGTTAAATTAGCAGGCGGAGAAGGTATCGAGGCGGGTTCCCAATGTGCATAAACAATAGTGTTTTCTGTGAATACTGTATTCGTAAATATTTGCGCCCCGTCTGTTACCGCTGTCCACCAGCCGGTAAAAATCCATCCGTCTCTTGCCGGCGTTGGCAGGGATGCAAGTCTGCCGTTTGTGTCTGTTTCAGCGTTTGCCGGGGTGACTGTTCCACCGTTAGCATTGAATGTAATAATGTAGTAATAAGACTTTAGCATCAGATTAATGTTTGCATTTACCGAACCGTTTTGATAACTTGTCCCATTCCACCCCCTGCCTCTAAAAGCATTTGCCCAAGTATTGGAAGTAGTATTTTCTGGCGGGAAACCGGTATAACCTGTTGCTTCAGCTGGAACCCACACTGTAACATCTTTGGCTGCACTAATGCCAGAAAATATTGCTGTGCCAACTGATGGAGTTGTCAGCCCCAGAGTTACAGTGAGAGCGATAGTACCAGTATTTGAGAAGACCTCTTGGCCAATGATGGTAACCAATGAAAAATCTGCCCAAACTAAGCTGCTGCAACCATCGAAGGCTCCGTGGCTGATGAATGTAGCTGCCGGAAAAGACACGTTGGCTAGGCTGGTGCAGCTATGGAAGGTTTGTTCGCCGATGGATGTAACCAATGGGAAGGACACGTTGGTCAGGCTGGTGCAGCCACGGAAGGCATTGCCACCGATTTCAGTAGCCGCTGGGAAAGACACGCTGGTCAGGCTGGTGCAGCCAGAGAAAGCTTGGCTGCCGATGGAAGTGGATGCCGGAAAAGATACGCTGGCCAGACTGGTGCAACCAAAGAAAGCGCGGTTGCCGATACTGGTAGCCATCGGGAAGGACACATTGTTTAGGCTAGTACAGCCCTCGAAGGCGCCAGTCAACCAGGAGACACCTTCAATTGAGATAACTAGCGGGAAGTCTGCGTTGATCAGGCTGGTGCAGCCAGAGAATGCACTGCTGCCGATGGAGGTAGCTACCGGGAAGTCTGCGCTGATCAGGCTAGTGCAGCCAGAGAATGCACTGCTGCCGATGGAGGTAGCTGCCGGGAAGTCTGCGCTGATCAGGCTAGTGCAGCCAGAGAATGCAATGCCGCCAATTTCGGTAGCCGCCGGGAAGGTCACGCTTGTCAGGCTGGTATTTCTAATGAAAGCTTGGTTGCCGATGGAAGTAGCCACCGGGAAGTCCACCCAAGCCAAGCTGGTACAGTCATTGAAAACTTCGCTGCCAATGGATGTTACCGCCGGGAATGACACACTGGTCAGGCTGGTGTTGCCTTGGAAGACCCTATCACTGATGGCAGTTATGGTGTCCATGATGATGGCACCTGAAGCAGAGGGGTACACAACCAGTTCTGTGCCATTTCGAACTATTGCCCTTCCTTCTTCGATAACACTTAAGTCACCAGTTCCAGTCAGGTTAAAAATAGTCAAATTGGTGCAGTCCCTGAAGGCTCCGGTATTGATTGTTGCAGCCGCCGAAAAGGATATGCTGGCCAGGCTGGTGCAGCCATAGAAAGCATTGCTATCAATGGAGGTAACCCCCGTACTGCTTGCGGCCGTAAGATTAGTGAAATGCCTGGTAGCAGGTGTAGTTGAACCAATTCCGCTTACACTTCTTGCGACCTCGGGCAGAGTCAGGGACACAATGTAATATTTTCCGGCAGCAACACTGGTATCAGCATTAAATGCTGTGCCGGTCATGGTACAGGCGGTAAGATCAAGGTTGACAAACCTGCCTGATGCTTCGATTGCCGTAAGCAGATTCCGCCAGCCGCTGTCAGCGGCAGTCATATTTCCAAGTGCTAAGGCAAGAGGCAGAGAGTACGGGTTACCTGGATTATTGAATGGCAGACTGTTCAGGAAGGCAGTTACTTCAGCAGTACTATAAATCAAATCTACCTGACCATTATATTCTTCCCACTGCGCATACAGGGTAAGATTACTTGTTATTGGGTTTACAAAGTTCCACAATGTTCCGTCTTGTGCTTCTGTATACCAGTCAATGAAAGGATATCCTTTTCTAACCGGATCTGTCGGCTTCTGCACTGGATTGCCATGGAGTACGCTCACGGCGTTAATGTGCGGTGTCCCGCCATTGCCATCAAAGATAACCAAGTATGAGTTAAGCCCCGGCTGCCCAGTTCCGCCTTCTGCCTTAACACCGGTATCAGTACTGCCCACCCACCAGTTGCCATTGGTTCCAATGTGCGGGGTCTCTCCATTCTGCCCCTGCGCCAAAACACCGGTACTCACGCCGTCCACGTGCCAGAAGCCGCCTACAATGGTGATAACAGGAGTGTGCCCATCAGCGCCGGTTTGGCCGATAGCTGAAACGCCGGTACTTACATCGTCAACATGCCAAAAGCCGCCTACAATGGTGATAACAGGGGTGTGGCCGTCAGCGCCGGTTTGGCCAATAGCCGATACACCGGTATTCACACCGTCTATGTACCAGTAGCCGCCAACAATGGTGACCACACTGCCGTCTGTGCCGTCTGCGCCTTTTTGTCCGATTGCCGAAACGCCGGTGTTAACGCCGTCTATATGCCAGTAGCCGCCGACAATGGTTACGACACTGCCGTCTTTGCCCGGATCGCCCTGGGCTTTTATGCCGGTGTTTATGCCGTCGATTAGCCAATTGCCGGTTACATCACAGATGGTAACAATGCTGCCGGGGGTGCCGGGATCGCCTTTTGGTCCCTGTGCCGGTACGCCGGTGTCTATGCCGTTGATAAACCAGTTGCCGTTTGTGCCTATGGTGATGAAACTGTCTATGAGTTCCGCGCCGGTAAGGTTTTTTGTTCCCAGAGAGGTGCCTTCGCCGCCCCGGACAGTCAGCGGTGTGTCATTCCAGAAAGCAGCGTAATTACCCCTCATGATAAGGATATAATAGGCATTCTCGGCAGCAGGTATGCCATTAATGGTAAAATTACCTGTGTCATCGGTTATGGCCATGTAAGATGTTCCGGCAATACTTATCAAAAAGCCAAAGTTGCCGGTAGTGCTGTTGTCCAGGCTGATCCTCCCGGTTATGAAGCCTATCGGGGTTAATTGCAAGGCAGGAGCGGTGCTGTTCAGCATTGTTGCCGATACCTGAACATTAACCGCAACAGCCCGCTCCGAGGAATTTTGTGAGGAAGCGTAGACGGTATAAAAGCCGGGTGCCACATGGGAAAATATATAACTACCGTCGCTGTTCGTACTGGTCTGTGCCTGCACTGAACGCGCTGCGTCAAGACTGCGGGCCGGATCAGCTCCGGTTACGATGCTCCGGGAGGCGGATACAGCGGCAAGTGAACGCAAACCGTCTGTTTTTTCCAGAGTTACAACGATACCCGCATGGTTAGCGCCGCTGCTGAACCTCGCTGTTCCGCTGATAGAACCCAGTTCCTGTCCTGGTATACCGGAATTTGGCTGCGAACAACCCGTAAGAGCGAGCGTGATAGCTGCCACAGCAAAAAGTACGGTTTTTTTTGTACTGTTTTTCATTTGTTTTTTCTCCAGTTAATATTGAGTGATTTACTGCCCTAATAAGCAATGTGTACTTATGATAATACCATAAATTATAATATAATGTCAATTTCATATTTAAAAATCTAATGGTAACACCATATCATCACAGTATGACTGATTCACAAAATTTACGTAAAATTCTTTCCCAAAACATAAGAAATGCCCGTTTATCACTATATATAAGCCAGGCGAAACTGGCAGAATTTGCAGGGATTTCTGTTCCGCATATGCTGGATATAGAATATTGTAAAACGTGGGTCAGTGAAAAAACCTTGTGTGGAATTGCACGTGCTTTGAATATGGAGGCTTACGAACTGTTAATCCCCGATAATAATGAAAAAAAAATAAAAATGAAGAAAGAAAACAAAATTCTACAGAAAACAGCAGAACTGATTAAGATAAAGAAAAAAGAAATAAGAAAAAATTCAGATGAAGTTATGGATAACCTGATTTTAGACATTTTGAAATTGTATGGAGAATAAACCTCTTTTCCTTCAATGGCAAAACCTTTACGGCCAGGATCAATATGTATTACGGCATTGGTGATATTACTTATTAAGCCAGGAATGTCAAAATTCAGCCTCTACTTCCGATAAATTCCAACCGCCATTCAAGGGAAATGTCACCATAGGCGTTAACTAAAAAACATGGTATCATTGAAGCTAAGGAGAATTCCGTGGGACAAGTAAGTGTAGAAATAACCTTGAAGAACGCTGGTGATATTGCCAAAGCCGCAAGCGCTTATATAAAAGAACAGGAAATCAGGCAGTTAGTCGTAGAAGCAGTTGTTGATACCGGAGCGGGGACACTGGTCATCAACGAAGAAACAAGGCAAAAACTGGGTCTTTCAATCAAAAGCGAGGGATATGCAACACTCGGAGACAATTCAAGGGTCGCATGCCAAAGAGCCGATCCGGTAGAGATTTTGTGGCAAAACCGCTCCACTACCTGCCATCCCGTAGTCCTGCAAGACAACGAAGAAATCCTCCTCGGTGTCATTCCCCTCGAAGACATGGATCTCATGGTCGACCCTGTCCGCCAAACACTTACCGGCGCGCATGGCGATGAAGTAGCATACATGGTGCGGTAAAAAAAGTGAGCAGGTAGTTAAAAGGTTGCAATGAAGGAAACATTTCCCTTTGCCCATTCCTCATTCGGCGGCTTTGGCGGGGTTGTTGTTCGACAGGGGATTTACTTGCTGCATTATCCCGCTGCATCGGCTTCACCGCCGTTACGGTCGGCGGCCGATACGTTGCTATAGTAATCATTTATCCGTATTTTATAACCCATGGGGATTTGTTCTTCATCAAATTTCATGGCAAGCGCTGCCATTTCTTTTTTTCCTTCAACATCTTCAGAACGGGTAAATGTACCCCTTACCAGAAAACTTTCCCTTGGGTCATCAAAATCAAAACGCAGGGCGGCTTCCTTTTCAACAATAAATCTGGCTACGCCCATCATAATAAGTTTGGCATTGGAAAATGATATTTCCCGTAAAATGCAGCGCCGGGGTACTTCCTGGATAAATACCACTGTCTCTTTTGACAGCAGCTTGAGCTTTTTCTGGTTGTCTGTGGTCAGGACGATCCTTTCACCTCTGCGTTTTGTGGAATTAACATTGGCATCCAGTATTCGGCCGACAATTTCAATCAGATCATCGGGGGGACGCTGGGTATACTGGATGGTAAACATACACACTTCATCAGAATGTTTGTAGGGAGCAGTCCCAAGTACCCGGCCTGACACGAAAAAAGTAACGGGGTTTCCCTTTTCCATTTCCGAATTTTTAAAACAAAGACGCAGACTTACAAGGTTATTGGCACGCTGGAGTTTATCAATGAGTCCGGATTTTACATTTGCAATAACTTTAGCGCCCTCAAATGAAGTAGTATAAAGAACACAGGGCCAAAAATCGCTTCCGCATTTCAAATGTACCTGCTCGGTAACAAGGCCGGTAACCTGGAGCATATCTTTGGTAAAGGTAACGTCAATTCCCTTATATCTCTCGTAAAAAGATGCTATTTTTTGTGCCGTTAAATTTCCCATATCTCAATTATAACAGAAAAACCGCTTAATGGGAAGTCCATATGCTGAGTATAGGTTACAAATTGCCTTAAAATGTAAGCAGGCTCATCTGCCTGATCCGCACAACCCTGCCGCCGCCAAGCCCCCGGGAAGCGCGGTAGCGTTCTCCGTCATCAGCAAAAGGAACGGCCATTTCCCCGGGGAAGGGTGCTTCCCGCCGCTGTGTCCACCTGAGACTGGGATCACGCAAGGAAACATTGGGATTAGCCGGGTTAAAGTAAATAAAGGATTCATGCACGCCCCGTTCATGCAGGGGCGCGACAGAGGTGTTTTGCACATAACGGATAACACCTTGCGTCATGTTGACAGACTGAATAATCACCGAATGAGACATAGCCCCGGTTTCATCCCGAAACAGGATAATATCGGCAGGGCGCAGATTGCTGATAGTGTCTTCTACAGCGACAATATTGGAATTTTGCGAATTGAAGAATGCCGTTCCTGCGTACCATGCAGGGTCAGCGCCTCTTGGAATTCCCATGGACGGACCTATACTACTGCCCAGATCCACCCCACCCCTCTGCGCCGCATAGGATAGCACATACCAGACAAAGCCGGAGCAGTCCATTCCTATATGACCGACGCAGTACAGGTAATTATATACATCAGCCTCGGTAATTCCCTTGCCTGTCACCAAAAAATACGGACGATGAGGCAAACCCCGGTACGATCCCGCTTTCATGTGGGCAAGGTCAAATAAATCCCGGGAACTGCGCCATGTTTTATTGGGGATGTCAAAAATAATCACCTGTTCGTTTCCACCGGATAATGTTTCGACATACCGGGCGAAATCATCGGAATTTAATAACCTGTCAATAACAGGCCAGAGAGTATCGGGATTTCCTTTGCCGCCGCCGATGAAATCCCATTTAATATCGCTGATCACATCACGCTCATTGTTTTGGGCAAAAGGTATACGTATGTTCATTATCCTGCCGCCGATGATTCGTGTTCTGAAACCGGAACGATATGCTTCTTCGATGAAGCGTTCTTTGCCGTTGCCCCAGATAGCTGCCGGGTCAGAAAACGCAGCCAGGCGACCGGGATCGGAAGCAGAGCAAGAGATGACAATAAATAGCATCACAAAAAAAAGCGTATTTTTTTTATTCACTTACTATACCGCTTCTCATTATATCAATAAAAAAACCCTAAGTCATTATGTACTAACGACTTAGGGGCGAATGGGGAGTGGAGGATTTGAACCTTCGAAGGCTGAGCCAACAGATTTACAGTCTGCCCCCTTTGACCACTCGGGAAACTCCCCAGAAAAATTATCCGCTGCCAAACAACCGGTAGAGCCGTCTTCCGGAATTGAACCGGAGACCTCATGATTACAAGTCAAGTGCTCTGCCAGCTGAGCTAAGACGGCGTACTTCTTCACTGAAAATATGCCAAAAACAAAAGCATCTGTCAATAGCCCTCATGAGCCCTCACAAGCAGTACTTCACCGCTTCGCCGGCGGTCATCTCCTCCGTGCAGAAAGGCAATAATGTAAATGAATAGCCGATCTTTTTGTCTTTCAGGAGGTATTTTTCAAATGTGTACGGGCCGCAGCTTCCCGAACCGATGCCGCCGTTTTTATAGTCTATGCGGACAATTGTTTCCCCTCTTGGTTTAAGTTCATTGGTATGTGTTGCTTTTGTTAAATCGTCTGAGGTATAGTGAGAAGCGTTAAATTCAAAATGTGATCCGGCTTTGATAAGCAACCCTCTGCCCAGTATATCGTACACAGCCGCCCACTTAACATTTCCGTGGCTGCCGTGTTCCTGGGGGTTGATGTAGGGAAAATACTGATCGCTGACACGGGATTTGTACCGACCCATAAAGACATGTTTGTTCATGTCAGAATAGTTTTCATCGGGGCCAAGGCCGAAATACTCCAGGAATTCACAGCCTTCGGGCATGGCAAATTCCAGCCCGAAACGGGGGAGAAATATCATGTTGTCCCGGATATCGACAGAAACATTCACTTTAATTTCTCCGGACGGCAGGATGGTATAGTTAACCAGAGTCTGAGCAAAGGGACCTCGTGCAAGCGCGCCAAGGCTGCCTTTTACCGTGATAAGGATTCCATCGCCGTTTTTCTCAGCATTAACGGAATATACCTTGCTTGATATATACTGCAAATTTTCTTTTTCCCATTGCTGCCTGACATTGCGATCATTGTCTGTCGGAGCGCGCCATACGCTTAATCGGGGGCGGCTGTGCAGCAATTCCACGCCGTTATACTTCAGAGATTCAAATGACCCGTAAAAAGTATTAAATACATAACTAAAGGAATCACCTTCCAGAACCGTATATTCGCCTTTGCTGTGTATTTCTACTGCCGGTAAGGTTTTTTCCCGATGGAGTACCTGTGCCTGGGGAACGGGAATCTCCAGTTGGGCTGCTGCTGTCTCAAAACCTTTTTCCGCCCAAAGGCAGCTTTCTGCGAGGCAGTAACTCAGGTTAAGATACACGCCATGCCAGGCGACTGAAGGTACAGCAGCGCTGATGTTCATGTACCGGGACTTTTTTGGCTCCAGCGCAGGAGCTATGAGCGATCCCTCGGCAATTGTTTTTCCGTCGCAGGCCAGGGCCCAGTGAATAACACAGTTTTTGAGATTAATAAAATCATGCAGGTTGGTAAGCTTGAAAGTAATGCTGTTTTTTGCAGGATCAACACTGACAAAATTACTTTTAATGCATTGATAATGGGCTTTAATTTCACGCAAGCCGGGATAGGGTTTTCTGTCAGGCATGACACAGCCGTCATTGCAAAAATTGCCGTCATGGGGATATTCACCCATGTCACCGCCATACCCCCAGAATTTTTTTCCCTGCTCATCAGTCAGAATAACGGAATGATCCGCCCATTCCCAGATACAGGCGCCTATGAGCCGGGGGTATTTATTCATCAGTTCCCAATATTCACTCAGGCCGCCGGGACCGTTACCCATAGCATGGGCATATTCGCAGATAAAAAATGGGCGGGGATCTTTCTTCTTGTTTTTGCCTGCTTCTTCAAGAAGCTCAAGACTCGGATACATGACCCCTTCCACATCAACACAGGCGTCAGAGTAATTTTTATCCTTATTTTCCCGAACCGCAGCGCTTGCCCGCTCGTAATGAACCAGCCGTGTACTGTCCCGTACATGCATCCAGTCCGCCATGGCAACAAGGTTGCTGCCAAAAGCCGTTTCATTTCCCAGCGACCACATAATGATGCAGGGATGATTCTTGTCACGTTCCACCATGCGCCTTGCCCGGTCAAGAAATGCTTCTCTCCATTCAGGCATTTCCGAGGGCAGACCTGGATCAAAATTGCGGTACTTCCATCCCTCGCTTGAATGGTAAACGCAAAAACCGTGCATTTCCTGGTCTGCTTCATCAATGACGTAAAAGCCATAACGGTTGCACAGCCGGTAAAACTCAGGCGTGTTCGGATAATGCGATGTCCTAATCGTGTTGATGTTATGCTGTTTCATCAAATCCAGATCGCGTTTAATATGATCCAGCGAAGTATAATGCCCCATAACCGGATCGGTATCGTGACGGTTAACGCCTTTCAGCTTAACCGATACTCCGTTAATCAAAAGGGCGCAATTTTTTGCTGTCTCGATTTTTCTGAATCCAACATCCACGGGGATCCACTCGTTTTCAAAACAGAATATGGCCTTGTACAACCAGGGTGTTTCGGCATTCCATTTCAGGGGCGATGAAACATCAATGTGCATCTCTCCAAAGTCAAGCTCTTTTTCCGTAATAATTTTTCCATGCGGATCATAGAGTTTAAACAGGGCTTTATATCCGCCATCACCTTCTTTTTCCAGCGTCAAAGATAATACCGCATCATTATAACCTGCATCCAATATGGTCCTGATAAAAATATCCCGGATGCGGCTTTTGCTTCTGGACAAAATATAAACATCCCGAAAGATACCGGAAAGCCGGTAAAAATCCTGATCCTCCAGGTAACTACCGTCGCACCATTTCAACACTTTAACGGTTATCCGGTTTTTACCCGGTAAACAATATTGCGTTATGTTAAATTCACTTTGATTATGCGATCCCTGGCTGTAACCAACACAGGCACCGTTGACATACAGGTAAAAACAGGAATTGACTCCTTCAAATACGGCAAAAGTATCCCGTGCAGCCCAGGCATCGCCTAAGAAGAAATCCCGCGCATACACTCCGGCGGGGTTTTCATCCGGCACAAAAGGAGGATCAACAGGATAGGGATAGTTGACATTGGTGTACTGCGGGATATCATATCCAACCATCTGCCAGTTGATGGGAACAGGTATTTTGTCCCAGTCATCAAGATCACAGTCCTGTGCATAAAGCTCTTCGGGGACATCAATGTATCGATCAAAATAACGGAATGCCCAATTTCCGTTGAGGAGCTTGTAATACGATGAAGCTCCTTTGTTGTCGTGAAAATGAAGCGCTGCTTCTTCACTTTGAAAAGGAATAAAATACGATCGTTCCTTTTCCCTGTTGATGTGCAGAATACCGGGGTTTTGCCAATCCATGTTTATCCTCACTGCTTATTAAAACCGTGTCTTGCACCGTTCGACAAAACCGGTAATGTTATTAAAGTTAATTTCTGAACCGTCATCAAGAACAGCTTTGCCGGAGAAAAAACCGTACACCTGACGGCGGTTAACCGCATGAAACAGGATCCGGCTGCGATCAAGCTGTTCCTGCTGGGGGTTAAAAGTCATTTCGAGACGCTTGTCGTTGCTGGTAAAATGCCAGGGAGTAAGCCAGTTTGACTGAGGTATATGAAAAGTCACCTGATCAAGTTTGTGAAGTTTCCCATCGGCAAAAAATGCATTTTCCGTACCGGCAGCCGAATCAACCGAACCGTGACCGACACAGAACCCAATAAGGCGGCCATTGTGCGCGCCACCCCCGGGTGGCGAGCCATCTCCGGGTAGCGAGCCGCATGAAGCAGCCCAATACCGAATATCGGCAGCGGGACGAACCCCCCGGTTCCAGTCAAAAATACCCCATGCGCTCCCGCCGGAGAAAATAATCTCTGTGGTACCGTATTGCACAACTCCTTCTACGGTAAACCATGGAGAAACACGGGAATACCTGAAAGCATTTTTCTCATTTCGCCATGACAGGTTAGTTACCAGCGACTCTGCCATTGCCGGTTCAGTCAGCACCAATTTGCCCCTCAGACTGCGGTTATTGGAGAACTTTGGAATGTCAACCTTAATAATTCTGACTCCGCTATCCATCAGAACAAAGTCCAGATCATTTTTTTTTCTCCGATACCGGATACTGCCGCTCTCGCTTCCCGGCTGCATTTCATAAGAACCAAGAGGCAGCAATGTCTGGGAAATATGGGTTAAGCGCTTTTTTTCCCTGTTGAAAATAACGGTTATTCCCATGTGGCCTAAATAACCATCATCTCGTACCTCAAAAATCAGCGTATGAGTGGGGTTAAAAACAAAATACCGGTCCGATTCGGAAAATTTTCTCCTGGGCGCCCATGCAAGCGCCGGATCATAAAAAAAAACGGGTTGGCGTGACCATCCAAAATTGTCCGGTTTTCCCATTTCAGTTAAAACCGACACGGGAGCGGTTATTTCAATTTGCGGCACTGTACCCCCGTTTACAACGGCTCTTGTGCATGGTATATACCATATCATGGATTATAGCGGAATGAAAGTCCTCATCATGGGGCTTGGGCTGCACGGCGGCGGACTGGAATCGGCAAAACACCTGCTCAGACAGGGCGCTGAATTAACAGTAACCGACCTGCGGGACGAACAAACCCTTGCTCCAACCATCAGGCAGCTTGAAGCAGCTTGTGAAATTAACACCAAAAAAACCGCTATCCGTTATGTCTTGGGTAAACATGAGATTGCCGATTTTAAAAACGCCGACATGGTGATAAAAAATCCCGGGGTACATCCCGATTCTCCTTTTCTGCAAGTTGCGAAAAATATTGAAACCGATATATCCCTGTTTCTCGCCGCTATGGGCACCACCATTGGCGAAGTCCGGCTTACAGCGGTCACCGGAACAAAAGGTAAATCCAGTACCGCATCTGCTCTGCATTGGGTGTTAACGCATGCAAAGAAAAAAATGAAGGATAGCGGACAAGCGTATTTGGGCGGCAATATTACCGTATCGCCTCTCGTTTTTCTTGATGATCTTAGTGAATCCGACGATGTAGTACTGGAATTGTCAAGTTTCCAACTGGGAGATCTCCGCGCCACCACCGGGTGGCACGCCGCCCGGAGGCGGCGAGACCGGCACACAGCCGGCGGCAAAATGTTACTCAAGCCAAAAGCCGCAGTGCTTACAGCCATCATGGAAGATCATTTGGATCGTTACGGCTCAATGGAAAACTATATTAATGATAAACGGGTTATCTACCAGGGGCAAGATTCGGGCGATCTCACCGTTGCCGGAGACGATAGTTGGGGAAAAAGTTTTCTTTCCGAAAGCAAGGCCCAGCCTCTGGTTTACTCATCTGCCGGCTTACCAGATGGAGTTTGCGGGGGCTGGTTTAACAACCATGACAGCCCCGGTTTTGCCCGAATAAACGGTGCTGCTGTTGAAATAGTTCCCGCACAGCCGCTTGTGCCGGGCCGTCATCAAAAACAAAACCTCCTCGCCGCCGGTCTGGCGTTGCTTGGCCTGGGCCTGCCCCACGAAATTGTCTGGGAAGGCATTGCCTCGTATCCCGGCATTGCGCACAGGCTGGAACATTTTCACAAGGCTAAGGGCATAGATTTTTACAACGACAGCGCGGCAACCATTCCCCAGGCTGCTGCGGCGGCGCTTGAAGCGTTAAGCGATGAAGGCAAAAGGCAGGTAGTTTTAGTCACCGGCGGTACGGACAAAAACCTTGATTTTTCGCCTTTGGTTGCTGCGGCAGGGAAGGCAAAAGCCATTATCCTCCTTGCCGGTTCGGGCAGCGAAAAACTCCGCACCTTGCTTACCGGCGCGCACATCGGCTGTCACGGCCCATTTGATTCACTGGACAAGGCAGTAACCGCCGCTCTGGAAACCGCCGCCCCCGGTGACTGTGTGGTTTTATCCCCCGGCTGCGCTTCTTTCGGCATGTTCCTCAATGAATTTGACCGCGGCAATAGGTGGAAAGAAATGGTGAGAAGATTGGCTGGCTAAAGGGAGCCTGCAACTCTGAATCCTGCGACTCCTATGTTGCGAAAAAAGCATTAAGATGTATATACTTAGGTTCTGATATAGATGTATCTTTAAAAGCAGGAGACGACTTTAATTTTACCAATCTACTGCGCATAGGAAATGACTTTGATGATTCAGGCATACCCAAAATTCGAGGACACCAGTGGACCTAGAATTGTTGCATGAACGGGCGCGGATTATCCGGCAAACACGTTCTTTTTTTGATACCAGAGGTTATCTGGAACTCGACACCCCCCTGCTCTCCCCCGATCTCATTCCCGAATCCTGCCTTGAAGTGTTTGCGACCAGCCGAATTCTGCCGGGCGGATTATCCAAACCGTACTGGCTTATTCCATCACCTGAACTATGGATGAAAAAAATTATCGCGCAGCACCGGGTCAGCGTCTACCAGATCTGTAAGTGTTTTCGTAACGGGGAATCTGCCGGCTTTCTCCACAACCCCGAATTTACCATGCTGGAATATTACACCGTAGGGGCAAACTACCTGGACTCCCTTGAGCTGACCGAAGCGTTATTCGCCTGCCTTTCCCAACAGCAGGATTCGGCGTATGCGAGAACCCGCTTTAACCCGCCTTTCGAGCGCCTCACCGTAGCGGAAGCTTTTTCCCGGTATGCTGGATTTGACCTGTTTGCCGCTGCCGAAAAACCCTACGGGCTTGCAGATGAAGCCCGCAGGCTGGGGCTGGAGCCCCCATCCGGGGACAGTGTAACAACCGCCAATTTGAACGATTTAATTTTTATCCATGCAGTGGAGCCGCATCTTAAACAACAGCAGCCTGTCTTTTTGCTTGACTACCCGGCCTTTGTCTCCACGCTGGCAAAACGGGGACAGGACGGCACAACGGTTGAACGCTGGGAATTGTATTACAACGGCATAGAGCTGGCAAACTGTTTTTCCGAAGAAACAGATCCGCAGCGTGTGCGGGATTTTTTTGAACATGAGACCAAGGCAAAGCAGCAGCAATCTCTGGTACAGCACCATGTTGATCACGATTACTGGAAGATTTTTCAGGGATTCCCCGCATGCTCCGGTGTTGCTTTGGGTCTCGACCGGCTCATCATGGCGCTTCTGGGGCGATCAACCATTGATTCTGTTGTGCCGTTTTCTATGGATTGACAATACCTTAATTAAACTCAAAAAAAATGCTATAATCCTCATAAGAAAAAGGGGTGCAGCGCTTGAAAGCGGTAGTTTTATTGGTTATCAGTCTCGTTGTGGTTTCAAGCTGTGAAATGAGGCTTGCGAACCAAGGCGGCAATCCGGTTCATGCTATCTCGTTTCGGGATGTTCGCGGAATAACACAGGACGAGATAAATGCAATTGAAGCGCTGCAGGAACAATACCGCTTTTTTGTGTACGCAATGCCGGCAAGCACCGAAGCGTTTATCGATGAAAACGGAGAGATTAATGGGTTTTCTGCTCTGGCCTGCGAATGGCTGACCGGGATCTTCGGTATCCCTTTTATCCCTGCCATACACCCCTTTGCCGAAGTGCTTACCGGACTTGAATCCGGTGAAATTGACTTTACCGGCACCATGACGCCTACCGAAGAAAGGCGGCTGATCTATTTTATGACCACCCCCATTGCACGGCGCACCTTAAAATACTTCCGCCTTGAAGGCAGCACACCCCTGATTGAAATTCAGGCATCACGCCCTGCCCGGTTTGCACTGATGGCGGGAAGCTCGGTCGCCGCCAATGTAATTTCTTCCCTTGTTCCAGGTACATTTGAAGCGGTGTATATCGAAAGCAACAGTGTGGTGCATGACATGCTCCATAGCGGCGAGATAGATGCTTTCATTCACGAGAACCCCACCGAGTCAATATTTGACTCCTACGGCGATGTTATCGCAAAGGATTTTTTTCCAAATATTATCAGCCCGGTTTCCTTGACAACACAAAAACCGGAACTTGCTCCCGTTATATCAATCGTACAAAAAGTGCTCTTAAGCGGCGGTGCAGATCATCTGAATATACTGTACTATCAGGGATTTCAAAGGTACCGAAGACATAAATTCTTTAGCAAGCTCGATGATGATGAAAAAACATATGTTAAAAATACCGCTGTTGTCCGCTATGCGGCGGAACATTACAATTACCCACTCAGTTTTTATAACAGATATGATAAAGAGTGGCAGGGAATTTTCTTTGATGTATTGAGTGAAATTGGATCCGTTACCGGGCTGAGTTTTGAGATTGCCAATGACGAACACACGAATTGGCCTGTTCTGTATCAAAAGCTTGAAAGCGGAGAAGCGTTGATAGTCTCGGAACTTCTGCGCTCTGCGGATCGTGAAGATCGTTTTCTGTGGCCGGAAACAATCCTTCTTTACGATCGTTATGCGCTTATTTCAAGCTCGGGATACCATAATGTCACCGCAAGCGAGATATGGGACATAACAGTAGGTTATGGCAGGAATACGGCCTTTGCCGAACAGTTTCACCGGTGGTATCCAAACCATGAAAATGCACGAGAATTTGAAAGTTCCGATGCCGCTTTCGAGGCATTATTCCGCGGTGAAGTTGATATGGTGATGTCCAACGAGCGGCGGCTGCTTACCCTGATAAACCTCCATGAAGTTACCGAATACAAGGCAAATTTTATTTTTGACTTTACTACCGGAACCACAATGGGTATTCATAAAGACCATGCCGCCCTTGCTTTAATAATTGATAAAGCGTTAAGTTTGGTTGATGTGCCATGGATCGCCGGCAGATGGCTGCATAGAACATTTGATTATCAGGGATTAGCGGCGCGGCAGCAGCGCCCCTGGCTCATCGGCTCTTCTTTTCTGCTTGTAATGGTTATTATCCTTCTGGTTATCTTATTTCAAAGAACCTATCAGGGAAAGAAACGGCTGGAGCTGTCCAATATCGCACTGGAAACGGCGGTACATGAACGAACCCTGGAACTGGAAGAACAGACTGAAATTGCCGTTCAGGCATCCCGGGCAAAGAGCGATTTTCTTGCGAACATGAGTCACGAGATCCGTACCCCCATGAACGCAATCACCGGAATGGCGGAACTGCTGCTGAGAAGAAATCTTCCCGATGACGCCCAGAGTGAAGTACGGGATATTAAGAAGGCATCGTCAAACCTTATCTCCATTATCAACGATATTCTGGATTTTTCCAAAATTGAAGCCGGAAAACTGGAAATCATTCCCGTAAGGTATATGCTTTTGTCTCTCGTCAACGATGTAGTCAATATCATCCGTCTGCGGATTATGGAGAAACCCATTGAGTTTACCAGTGACATTGATAACGCCATTCCCAATAATCTTTTGGGAGACGAGGTACGTCTGCGGCAGATTATCCTCAACTTGCTCTCCAATGCGGCAAAGTTTACCGACAAAGGGAAAATCACCATGAAAATAGAAGGGATCGGGGATCAGGTACCAGCCCGTTCCCCGGTACCCGGTACCCGGTCTCTTTCTTCCCCCCAGCCCATATATTTACGTATCACCGTAAGCGATACCGGACAGGGCATTAAACCCGAGGATCAGGAAAAACTCTTCTCGGCATTTATGCAGGTGGATACAAAAAGAAACCGGAGTCTTGAGGGGACGGGGTTGGGTCTTGCCATTACCAAGCAGCTCTGTGTTGCCATGAACGGAGATATTACCGTAACGAGCGAGTACGGTAAAGGCAGTGAGTTTACCGTGATCATTCCGCAGTACCTTGACCAGGCTTCGCCTTTCTCAACAGTTGGAGATTCGATTACTATACAAAACAGCATTAACAGTTCTGCAGTTGGCGCCGTTCAATTTGCCATACCACAGGCACGTATTCTGGTAGTAGACGACCTTGCCACGAACCTTAAAGTCGCCGAAGGGCTGCTTGCTGCCTACAAGGCAACAGTTGAAACTTGCCTGAGCGGCGCCGAAGCAATTGAACTGGTAAAGTCGCGTGCAAAGGATGGCCAAGGGTACGACATGGTGTTCATGGATCACATGATGCCCGAAATGGACGGCATTGAAACAACCGCCGCCATAAGGGCCTGGGAAGCGAACCTGACCACAAAAATACCAAATAAAGATTTTAGTGGTCAAACCTCACTCCCTATCATAGCCCTGACTGCCAACGCAGTATCGGGTATGCGGGAAATGTTTCTGGAAAAAGGTTTTAGCGACTTTCTTGCCAAACCCATTGATGTTTCCAAACTGGACGAAACGCTTGACCGCTGGATTGTACACGGTAAAAAGGAAAAGGTAAAAGGTAAAAGTGAGAAGAAATTGGTGTTGCTGGTGGATAGCAGTCCTGCGAATCTCAGGGCTGGAAAAAAAATGTTGGAGGAAAAATATATTGTGGCAACTGCGCCTTCGGCGGAAAAAATGATCAAGCTGCTGGATAACAACCGCCCTGCATTGATTGTGATGAATGCCGTTCTGCACAATTCCGGCGATCCGCTGGTAATTAACGAAATACCAGTGGTAATTATAGATGATCCATCAACACTCATCAGCTGTGTTGAAAAGTATTTTGAGGGAGAAAACAATTGAAAAAATATATTTTCAATAAAAAGTTTCTGGTTTTTTCCTGTATCTTTTTTTTAATTATATTTTTGATAGCCGCTACGGCATATATAATCTCAGCACGCCAAATCAACCGGTCTTATATTGAACAGCAGCTCTCTATAGCATCAGAAACAATGAGATTACGTTTGGCAACAACGGTAAACAGCGAATTATCCCTTGTGCTGAAAATGGCGGATACTCCGGTTATTCGGGAGCATTTTGTGAATCCGGCTGATCCGGATCTTGCAGCATTGGCGCATATTGAATTTGCCCTTTATCAGGAACATTTTAAGGATAAGCTGGTGTTCTGGATTAATGATGTAGATAAAATATTTTATTCCACCGGCAACGAACCCTATGTTGTGGATCCCGATGATCCGGAATCTTATTGGTATAATTTAACGCTTTTTAATACGGAAACGCATAATTTAAATATAAATTACAATCCTGATTTACAGCAAATCAATCTTTGGGTCAATGTTCCTGTATTTGTTATCACAGAGGATCGCGGCAAAACCCCGGTGGGAATGCTTGGTACAGGTATTAACCTTACTGAATTTTCTGATTTTGTCGCTTCCGGCTACAGGGAATTCGACAGAAATATCACACAATATATGTTTAACAAGTTTGATGAAATTACTTCGGCTATAGATTATGAACTGGTTCACAATAAAGTCCGTCTTGACGATCATCTTGGCGGTTCTGGGGTGGAATTAATTAGAATTGCCGGCATGCTTTCTGATGCGGAAAGCCAAACCTTTATCTACGACAGCAGCATGTATCTCGTAAGCTCCATCCCTGCAATGGAATGGTATCTGGCAGTGAGTTATCCGCTGCCCGGTTTCTTGGCGCTTAATCAATCATTAAATATGGTATTCTTTGGAATGTTATTTCTTGTAATGAGCATGTTTGTTGTAATAAATATATTTGTTGCACGATCTGAAAACGTACTGGCAGAACAGAATAAACTATTACTGGAGGCAAACCGGCAGGCATCGGCTGCTTCGCAGGCAAAAAGCAATTTTCTGGCCAACATGAGCCATGAAATCCGCACTCCCATGAACGCAATTGTCGGGATGTCGGAACTGTTGTTACGGAGAGAACTTCCGGATGATTCCCGGCATGATGCACAGGATATCAAACAAGCAGCATCAAACCTCATTTCCATTATCAACGATATTCTGGATTTTTCCAAAATCGAAGCTGGCAAGCTGGAAATTATTCCCGCAAGGTACAAGCTTTCATCCCTGGTAAATGACACGGTCAATATCATCCGTATGAAACTCGTGGAAAAACGTGTTCAATTTTATACCAATATCGACAGCACTATCCCCAATAACCTTTTTGGAGACGAGGTACGGCTGCGGCAGATTATCCTTAACCTTCTTTCCAATGCGGTAAAATTTACCGACAAGGGTCATATCAGCATGACTATTAACACAGAAAACCGGGAAGAAAAAAAGATATTTCTAAAAATAATTATCAGCGATACCGGGCAGGGAATAAAACCCGAAGATCAGGAAAAACTTTTTTCAGACTTTATGCAGGTTAACACGAAAAAGAACTACGGCATTGAAGGAACCGGTCTGGGTCTTGCCATTACCAGGCAGTTGTGTAATGCCATGGACGGGGAAATCAGTGTAACGAGCAAGTACGGCTATGGCAGTGAATTTACCGTGATTATCCCCCAGGATATTGATACGGATGCGCCTTTATCTGCAGTGGGAGATTCTGATAGTAAACAGGATTATATTAACAATTCCGAAGCAGAAAACGTAATACGGTTTACCATTCCCGGTGCACGGATTCTGGTGGTAGATGACCTTCCCACAAATCTAAGAGTAACCGAGGGCCTGCTTGCCCCTTACATGGCAGTAGTTGACACCTGCCTGGACGGAGCGAAAGCCATAGAACTGGTAATGCGTCATGCAATACAAGGCAAAGGGTATGATCTGGTGTTCATGGATCACATGATGCCCGAAATGGACGGCATTGAAGCAACCGCCGCTATAAGGGCCTGGGAACAAGGGAGAAGTGAAAGAGCGAGCGTAGAGAATGTACCTATTATTGCGTTAACGGCCAACGCCGTATCGGGAATGCGGGAAATGTTTCTGGAAAAAGGCTTTAATGATTTTCTTACGAAGCCAATAGATGTTTCCAAACTTGACGAAGTGCTTGACCGCTGGATTATGCAAGAGAAAAAAGAAAAAAGTAAAGAGAAAAAAGAGAAGAAGCTTATTTTATTGATTGATAGCAGCCCAGCGAACCTCAGGGCCGGTAAAAATATGCTGGAGGAAAAATATGTTGTGATAACTGCTCCTTCGGCGGAGAAGATGTTCAAGCTTTTAGAAAACACAAGGCCAGATATTATTCTGATGAATGAAAGTATGCGCGATTCTTCTCAAGCACCAGAAGATGTGCCGGTGGTCTTGATAGCAGAACCATATGATTCTGCAACACTCCTTGCCGCTGTTGAGAACCATTTACAGAGAGGCGATAAATAATGAAGATATTTACTATCTGCGCTTTATGTCTGGCCATTTTACCAATTTTCGGCTTTTCAGCCGCAGGCTGTTCAGCCAGACCGCAGCAAGAGGAGTACATCACCATAGGTGCGCTTCTTCCGCTTACCGGCGGCGGCTCCGACGAGGGTCTGCGTGCTCTCAATGGACTGCAGCTTGCCAAGGAAGAGATCAATGCAAGGGGCGGCATATTGGGAAAGATGCTGGACATCATTGTATTAAATGACCGGGGAGATGAAGAATATATTGTGCAGCAGTATAACGAATTAAAAGAAAGAGGAGTGGCTGCCATCATCGGCTCAAGTTATTCGGGGCCGACCATGGCACTTGCCGAAGCTTCTGAAAAAGACGGCATACCGATCATTTCGCCTACTGCTTCAAATCCCCTGGTAACAGTGGGCCGCAGAAATATTTTCAGGTCTATTTTTATTGACGATTACCAGGCAGAGGTAATGGCGTATTTCGCATACCTGTCCCTTGGCGCAGAAACAGCAGTTGTTTTTATTAACCGGGACTTTAATACATACATACAGGCAGCCGGAGTTTTTACCGAATCATTTTCATCACTGGGCGGGCACGTTATTGCCAGAGAGTTTTTTTCATCGGAAGAAGAATTTCCCTCGCTTTTGAGTAAATATGCCGAGAACCCTCCTGCCGTTATATTTTGTCCGGAAGATTTTATTCCTGCGGCAATACTGGTTAATTCAGCCCACGAGTTAGGCCTGAGCGATACATATTTATTGGGATCTGATGCCTGGGACGGGCTTTTGACTTATGTATACAATCCCGAAGCCATGGAGAGGGTTTTTTATTCTGCTCCATTTTCTTTCGATGATGAAACTCCACAGGTGGTGCAATTTGTCAGAGATTATTTTAGCTCCTTTTCTCAAATGCCCCTCACCGGTTCCGCGACCGCTTATACCTGTGTGTACATACTGGCAGAAGCAATTGCTATAGCAGGCAGTACAAACCGGGATGATATAGTCTCCGCCATGAAAACAATGGAACTGGAAACATTATTGGGGAAAATACGTTTTGACGAGAACAATAACCCTCAGATAAATGTGTATGCCATTCAAATAAGAGACGGTCAATACTCAACTTTTGAGAAAATGAGTCTGCAATCTCTGCGTGAGCAGAGAACTCTGCGTGAGCAGAGCCGGAGATAACAATGCTGCGAAAATTCCGGATTAAAACAAGGCTGTTGATCTCTTTTTTCATTGTTGTTTTTTTTACACTAACTGTTGGTTTAACAGGTTATATTAGCCTTACCTCCATTGCAAACTCTGCGGTGAGGACAATACATAATGTTACCATTTTAAATGATATATACGATTACAATGCATATATTGATGCCGGTGTATATAATATGCTGTATATCAATGATGTTACGTTAACTAATTATGTTGTACTGACAACAAGAGAACACACGGAAAATTTTTTATCACGCCTTAACGATTATATTACAATGCAGGATCAATTCAGCGATGTTTTTACACCCGGGGAAATGCAGGACATGGTAAATTTGCTGGAATTGTATGAAGAAACATACATTCCTGTATTAAATGAAATTTTTGATTTGGTGGAACAGGCTCGCCGGGAGGAAGCGCTTGCATTATCAATAAACCGGCGCGAACCAATATCCAATACAATTATTTACTTCATCAATGTTGCATTCAATAAAAATCTGGAACAATCGGAAATAATGGCTGCAAGAAACAACGAGAGCGCAATATTTAACTCACTGCTAATGCTGACGCTTGTATTACTGTCGTTGATTGTATCCGTAATATTTGCGCTTCTTGTCACAAGGTCTATTGCAATTCCGCTCTCAGGATTGGGCGCAGTGGCAGAGAAAGTAGCCGGCGGCGAACTTGAGGTTCAATTTGAACAATCCGAAAACAATGATGAGATTTCACTCCTGTCGCTCAGATTAAGCGAGATGCTGCAAAATTTGAAACAGGTTCAAAAGTTAAAACTTGAAGCTGTTGAAGCTCACTATGAGAAAGAAAAAGCAGAAGCTGCCTCGAAATCCAAAAGTGACTTTCTTGCCAACATGAGCCATGAGATTCGCACCCCCATGAACGCCATTACCGGAATGTCGGAACTGCTGTTGATGAAGAATCTGCCGGAGGATGCCCGTTCTGATGTGCAGGATATAAAACATGCGGCAATCAGCCTTATTTCCATAATCAACGACATTCTGGATTTCTCCAAAATCGAGGCGGGCAAGCTTGAGATCAACCCTGCCAGGTATATGCTTTTGTCTCTCGTTAACGACACGGTTAATATTATCCGTATACGGCTCATGGAGAAACCTGTCCGGTTTTATACCAACATCGACAGCAAAATCCCCAACACACTTTTTGGTGACGAAGTGCGGCTGCGGCAGATCATCATTAATCTTCTTTCCAATGCAGCTAAGTTCACCGAGAAGGGACATGTCAGCATGTCTATTACTCGGCTTCTTCCAGAAACCGGCGAAAGCCGGACAGATACACACATTTTATTAAAGATTGAAATTAGCGACACCGGGCAGGGCATAAAACCGGAAGATCAGGAAAAACTCTTTTCGAGCTTTATGCAGGTTGATACCACCAGGAATCGGGGCATTGAAGGGACCGGACTTGGTCTTGCCATCACCAAGCAGCTCTGCCTTGCCATGGGCGGGGATATCAACATATCCAGCGAATACGGCAAAGGCAGTACGTTTACAGTGATCATACCACAGGAGATTGTTTCACATACACCCTTTGCCGAGGTAGAAAACGCAGGTTCCAGAAAGGTGCTGATCTATGAACGCCGTCTTGTTTATGCACAATCCCTAAGCTGGACTCTGAAAAACCTGGGCGTTCCCTATGTCATGGCAGCAAGCCTGGAAGATTTTGCCGAAGCTCTTGCACGTGAAGAATGGTATTTTGTGTTCTCCGGTTACGGACTCTACGAACGTATCAAGCCCATAATGGATAAAGCAGTCTATCCCAATGGGAAGCCGCCACCTGTTGCCCTCATGGTGGAATGGGGGACTGAAGCCTATGTCCCCAATGTACGCTTTGTGTCCCTGCCGGTGCAGTCCCTTTCCATCGCGAATACATTAAACTGCAAAAATGACAGGCCGGATTATTTAAACGGTTCCCGGGCAATGAACGAGGACCGCTTTACCATTCCAACCGCCCGGCTTCTGGTAGTGGACGATCTTGCCACGAACCTCAAAGTTGCCGAGGGCCTCCTTGCTCCTTACGGGGCAGTTGTTGAAACCTGCCTCAGCGGCGCGGAAGCAATCGAACTGATAAAGTCACGTGCCGGCAGCGGTGAAGGGTACGACCTCGTGTTCATGGATCACATGATGCCCGAAATGGACGGCATTGAAGCAACCGCCGCTATAAGAGCCTGGGAACAAGGGAGAAGTGAAGTCCCTATTATTGCGCTGACAGCTAACGCCGTTTCGGGAATGCGGGAGATGTTTTTGGAAAAAGGTTTTAACGATTTTCTTGCCAAACCCATTGATGTTTCCAAACTTTACGAATCGCTTGACCGCTGGATACCGAAAGAGAAGAGAGAAGTTAAAATTGAAAATGGAGAATTGAGAATTAAGAAGAAGCTTATTTTGCTTGTTGACAACAATCTTGCGAATCTGAAGCAGAGTAAAAATATACTGGAAGAAATATATGATGTTATTACTGCTCCTTCGGCGGAAAAAATGTTCACGATTCTGGAAAACGACCGCCCTGCATTGATTGTGATGAATGCCGCTCTGCACAATTCCGGCGATCCGCCGGTAATTAACGAAATACCAGTGGTAATAATAGAAGATCCATCAACACTCATCACCTGTGTTGAAAATTATTTTAAGGGAGGAAACACATGAAGTATTGTGTAATCGTTTTAACAGTTATCGTGGCTCTGATTTTCCCCTCATGTGAGAAGGAATGGAAGCCGGGAATGCCCCTGGCAAAAGAGAATGTAATGGTAGGGGTACTCCATATTACCGACCCTTTCATCGAAAACTCCGGCTATGCCTATGCCCATCAAACGGGCATTGCAGAGATGCAACTGCGTCTTGGTCTTGAAGACAGCCAGATGCTCTACAGAAACCATGTGGACTATTCTGACCCCCAGGCGGTTGAAAACGCCATACGGGAACTAATTGCCAGAGGGGCCAACATCATTATTGCGACAAGCTGGGGGTATATGGATGCTGTTGAAAAAATGGCTGAAGAATATCCATCGGTTGTTTTTGCCCATGCATCGGGTTACCGAAACAATGACAGCAATTTTACCAACTATTTCGGCAGGATCTACCAGGCACGGTATCTTTCCGGCATTATCGCAGGCGCACAAACCCAAACGAACAGGATTGGATATGTGGCGGCATGGGGAACCGGCAACAGCGAAGTAACCGGGGGAATTAACGCTTTTGCCCTGGGAGTGGAAAAAGTAAACCCCCAGGCGAGAGTCTATGTCAAGGTAACCCATAGCTGGTTTGACCCCATGGGAGAAGCAATGGCGGCCAGAGATCTCATTGATACCGGCTGTGATGTTATTGCCCAACATGTAGACACTGCCAATCCCCAGCTTGAAGCGGAAAGAGCCAATGTCTGGGGTATCGGTTACAACACCGATATGAGCATTGATGCCCCCGCCGCAGTTCTTACTTCGGTACTGTGGCATTGGGGTGCGTACTATACGTACCTTGTGCACAGCGTAATAGACGGCAGTTTCACCACTACGCCCTGGTACGGCTCGCTGGCGGATGGCATTGTCGGCCTAACTCCCTTAAGCGAAATCGTCGCATTGGAACCTGAAACCGTCCGTATACTGGATGAAGAACGGCAACGTATTGAGTCAGGCGCTTTTGATGTGTTTGAGAGGATTATGGAAACCAATGAAGGCAGGTTAATCGGCAGTGAAGGAGAGTCCCTTCCGGACAGGGAAATTCAATTTGGTATCGACTGGTATTACCGCACGGTGGAGGAATTATGAAAAATGGGGAATGGAGAATAATTTTTGCTATTTGCTATTTGTTACTTGTTATTTGTTTTACAGGGTGCGGGGAACAGCAGGCTACTGAATGGGAGTTTGGACAGCCTTTTCCGAAAGAAAGGATCGTTATCGGTGTTATTCATCCAAATGAAATTGACAGCGATTCCCTGTTTGATCAGGCGCAGTACAGGGGAACGGTGGAAATGCAAAGGAAAATCGGCCTTGCAGATTCCCAGATTATCCGCAAAACTAATATATTTACCGGAGACCCCGTAGCAGCAGAGGGGGCCATAAGGGACTGTATCGCAGAAGGGGCAAATATTATTATCGCCATGAGTTGGGGATATATGGACACATGCGAACGACTGGCGCTGGAATTCCCGTCTGTCGTGTTTGCTCATGCTACGGGTATTAAATTCAATGACCGTAATTTTACCAATTATTCCATTCGGCTCTACCAGGGGCGGTATCTTTCCGGCATTGTCGCAGGGCTTAAAACACAAACGAACAGGATAGGCTTTGTGGCTGCACGGGGAAAAGACAACAGCGAAGTAACGGGTGCAGTAAATGCCTTTGCTCTGGGTGTCGCATCGGTAAACCCCGATGCTCAGATATATGTAGCTGTAACCCATAGCTGGTATGATCCCATGGGAGAAACCAATGCGGCTAATGCCCTTATCGCCGCAGGGTGTGATGTTATTACAGCTCATGCAAACACCCCGGCAGCGCAGATAGCAGCCGAAAGAAACAGGGTCTGGGCAATTGGTTATAATGCTGACATGAGCGGCGAAGCGCCGGACGCAGTGATTACTTCGGTGGTACTTAATTGGGAAGCCCTGTATACCCGGTTCGTGCAAAGCATCATAGACGGAACATTTGTCCCGCGAACAAATTTATACGGCATTGCGGAAAACGCCATTGATATTACTCCCTTGAATAGAGACCTTGCCCCGCAGGGAGCAGAAGCGGCAGTAGAAGCGGCACGGCAGAGTATTATGCATGATGGTTTTAATGTCTTTGGTGACGTATTGGAAACGAACGACGGTAGATATGTGGGAGAAGAAGGGAAAACCCTTTCTGATGATGTTATTCTCAGCGGCATTGATTGGTATTACCGAAATGTAGTGGAATTATAGTTGAAATTTATGGCTGGATTAATGAAGAACAAACAAAGTAAATATCTCCAACTGCTGTTTGTTTTTGCAGCCTTTGCGCTTATGGCAGGTGCGGCGTATCTGTTTAACAGCCGCATGCTGCGAAATCATCTGTTAAATGGGGCGCAGGAATTGCTCTTGTCCGCAGAGGCCAATGTCAAGGCCGCACTTTCAGAAACAGAAGTGACCCTCCTTAATTCTTATTATATTGTGCAGGGCATGCTGGAGCGGGACGCTTCCAAACAGGAAATTCTCGATTACTTTATCATTACCACCGGCTGGATGCAGCATCGGGATGCGGGTTTAATTGATTTTTATGGCATATACGGTTTTATTTACGGTGAATTTTACGACGGCATCGGTATGAATCCCGGGGAAGATTATATTCCGCAGACGAGGCCCTGGTATCAAACTGCGATACGGAGCGGTACTCACGTGGCTTACACCGCACCTTACATAGACTGGCATACCGGCGACACTATCGTTTCCGCAGTCAGAAATATTTTTATTAATAATTCACCGGTTGGTATTCTTGTTGTAGACATTAACATCAACTGGCTGACGGAATATGTCGGCTCTCTGGCATTGACCGAGGATGGCTTCGGCATGCTCCTCAGCCAGAATTTATCCTTCATGGCATACCCAGACAAAAATTTTCTGGGTATGCAGCTTCAGGAACTGGGCGGTGTGTATGATGATTTGGCCAGGACATTACGCTCAGGCGGGAATGTGTTTGCTCGCCAGATAATTGATCCTGACCGCGGCACGGTTATCGTATTTATCAATCAAATTTTTAACCACTGGTATGTGGGTCTTATCACTCCCGCTTCCCGGTTTTATCATGACCTCCGGTACTCCGCTCTGATTATGATCATACTGGGATTTATCCTTTCTCTGGCACTCTGCTTTGTCCTGATAAGTCTTTCTGCGGCTAAAGAGCGTTCAGACGAAGAAAGCAGGGCAAAGTCCTCATTCCTTGCCAGAATGAGCCATGAGATTCGCACCCCCCTAAATGCGGTGATTGGCCTTTCGGAGATTGTGCTTAACCGAGGCAAGCTGCCGTCGGAAAGCGCCAATGACTTACAGCAGATTCATCAATCAGGTGCATCACTGTTAGGGATTATCAATGACATTCTGGATATTTCCAAAATAGAAGCAGGCGGTTTTGAACTTGTACCGGTAGAATACTGTACTGCATCTTTAATAAACGATACGGTTAATCTTAACAAAGTACGAATCGGATCGAAACCCATAATATTTTTACTGGAAATAAACGGAGACTTTCCTGCCAGACTTTTGGGTGATGAACTGCGTGTCAGACAGGTTCTGAACAATATACTTTCCAATGCGATTAAATACACGAAAACCGGTACGATAAAGTTAACCGTTAACAGTGAACTATTAACGGAGAAGCTGTATGAATTTAAAACATTAAAACAGCAGGCAACAATGGCAAACAGGGATTATTATCAGTACTTTGTTCCCTGTTCTCTTATCAGCTTTACGGTAGCTGATACCGGCGCGGGAATACGTCCTGAAGATCTGGGGAAACTGTTTTCAGAATACACGCAGCTTAACATAAAACAAAACCGCAAGGTTGAAGGAACAGGGCTGGGGCTTGCCATAACAAAAAAACTGGTGGAGATGATGGGCGGTACAATCACCGCAGAAAGCGAATTCGGTAAAGGTTCGGTTTTTACCGTAAGCCTCATGCAGGGGCTTCCGGATACCGAGAGTATCGGAGAAGAAACCGCAGAAAAATTAAAGTTTTTTGAATATACAAATCCGGCAAAAGAAAAAGAATTTGACCATTCCTGGATGCCCTACGGTAAAGTACTGGTAGTGGATGATTTACCGGTGAACCTTCAGGTAGCCCGCGGGCTGCTTGAACCTTATGGTTTATCGATAGATACCGCAGAATCGGGGCAGGAAGCCATTTACCTCATTCAGGGCGGAAATAAATATGACATCGTGTTCATGGACCACATGATGCCGGGTATGGACGGCATTGAAGCGGTCAGAATAATCCGTTCATGGGAAAATCCCCAATCCCCGATCCCTATAATAGCCTTAACCGCTAACGCATTAGCGGGAAACATGGAAATGTTCCTGTCAAAAGGTTTTAACGGTTTTATCCCCAAACCCATCGACATAGGACAACTTGATGATACATTAAAAATATGGATACGGGACAAGCAGAACCAAGAAACCGTACAACAAGCAAAAAAGGAGAGAACAATGAATAATTCCCATCCCCCAACCCCCAACCCCCAGTCCCTAGTCTCTGCTATTTCCGGACTGGACACCCAACGCGGGATTGCCATGACGGGGGGAACAGAAGCGGGCTACATTGCCGTGTTGACCATGTTCTGCAAAGATGCAGAAGACCGGATGAGCTTTTTTCAAACGGTTCCGCAGACTGACGCTCTTGTGCAATTTGCCACTCAGGTACACGCCCTCAAAAGCGCCTCAGGTTCTATCGGAGCAGCCGCTGTTTCTGCCCTTGCCGCAGAACTGGAAAGCGCTGCCAAGACCGAAAACATAGCGGTAATTCAGGACAAGCTCCCGGTGTTTACAGAACAGCTTGCAGAACTCGTAAAGAACATTACATCCGCCCTGGAAAAACAAGAGTCTCTCAACTCTCAACTCCCAACTCCCAACTCTCAATTCTCCACTCTCAACTCTCAATTACTAAAAGATCTTGCAGCTGCGCTGGAATCTCATAAAGCAAATGACATTAGCCGGATTGTGAAAGAAATAAAAGAAGCATCCCGTGAGCGGCCTTTGGATGCAGCAAGCAAAGAGGCCTTTGAACAAATATCCGATGAAGTGATGATGGTTGAGTACGACAATGCAAGAAAAATTGTTGAGGAATTACTTGCCACTTACAATGCAATTCAATAAGATGGACATAAATGGCAGTTGAAAAAAAGCTGGTTTTACTGGTAGATGATAACCCTACTAATCTCAAGGTTGGAATAAATGTACTGGAAGATCACTATGATGTCGCTACAGCCCCTTCGGCGGCAAAAATGTTCAGCCTTCTGGAAAACATCCACCCCGCAATGATTCTGCTGGACATTGATATGCCTGTAATGACCGGTTATGATGCAATAAAAATTCTTAAGGAAAAACCGGAAACAAAAGACATTCCGGTTATCTTTGTTACTGCCCGCATTGACTCAGATGATGAGCTTGAAGGCTTGTCACTGGGAGCCATCGACTACATCACGAAGCCTTTTCAGCCGTCACTGCTCCTAAAACGCATTGAAGTACATCTCCTCGTTGAAGCACAGCGTAAAGTTTTAGAAAGGCAGACAGTTGAATTAAAATATTTTAATGAAAACCTGCAGGAAATGGTGAGGGAAAAAACCCAGGGTGTTTTGGATTTGCAGAACGCTTTATTGAAAACCATGGCCGATATGGTTGAATGCCGTGATGATATTACCGGCGGCCACATTACCCGTACCCAGCAGGGGATAAAAATAATACTGGAAGAACTTGAAAAAAGCAGTATTTACTCAGAAGAAATAAATGGCTGGGATGTAGATTTATTACTCCAATCATGTCAGCTTCATGATGTTGGAAAAATATCCATTAATGACAATATCCTCAAAAAAACAGAAAAACTTAATGATGAGGAATTTGAGTTAATGAAAAAACACGCTTCTTATGGTGAAGGAATAATAGAAAAGATTCAAACGCTTGCAAAAGAAAGCGATTTCCTTAAATACGCGAAAATATTTGCCGCCAACCACCATGAAAAATGGGACGGCTCAGGTTATCCTCGCGGACTTAAAGGGTATGATATACCTCTGCTGGGCCGTGTCATGGCAATCGTCGATGTGTACGACGCACTCATTTCGGAACGTCCCTACAAAAAAGCCTTTACACACGAAGAAGCGGTACGAATTATTACCGAAGGCAGCGGAAAACATTTTGATCCCGCTCTTGTAGAAGTGTTTAATACAAGAGCGGAACAATTCAGAAAACCAATGAGCCACTAATCATGCTAAATTAGAAGCTGTAACGAAGAGTAATTCCTATATCCATTCCGGATCGTTCTCTGTCCTCATTGTCGGTTAAAACAACATTAAAACCAATGCCGGGTACAAGGGAAAAACCGGTACCGCCAAGATTAATGGCAGCGCTCAAACCAAACTGAAGAGCTGAATCTCCACCGCCTTTGTCTTCATCTGCAAGATTTGTGATAAAAGCTCCCGAAAAACCCAAAACGGTAAATTCAGGGATAGCCAGTCTCAGATCAAGCATCGTTTCCAGAACCAGAGCTTCACCGCCTTGAATTATACCTGAAGCCGCCCCGCCTGTAATATTGAAATAGCCTAAAGCATTTGCAGGAGCGCTGTAAAAACCAATGTTAAGCCCAAGTGTGACGGGATTTAGGCTAAAAAGCTTGCCGTGGACATTGAACAGGAAGGGCAAATTTCCTTCTTCATATGCTTTCCCGCGCGGTACGATGGTAAAAGCCCCGCCTGCAGAAAATACATCGGTTTGTACATAGTCATACCCTGCATATAAAGCGGGGAAAGGCCTGTAGCTCGCGTCATCTTCTTTAGTTCCGATAAAACTGCCGTTAACGCCTCTTCCTTCGCTGATACCGGCATAAAGGTGATCACCATCTTTCATATAACCAATCTGGATAAACAGATCATTGACGGCACTTGCTCCAAAATTATTATTCTGGACTCCATAAAGTTCATAACTGCTTAACTGCGTCCAGGGAAGCCAGCTATGACCGAGTGAAAGACGGAAAGCCCCAAAGGAAGCCGTTGCATTGCCCCAAATTGACCCATCGCCTCTCCATCTGGCCCAGGCATTCACATTATTTCCCCTATATCCGGTTTGAATGAACGTGCCGGTGTTCCGCAGGTCATACCGCCACATTGGATCTATATCCTCATCCGCCAAATTAAACAATGTGCCAAAATTCATTCTTAAACCGCCATTTACAGTAAATTCAGCAAAAGCTCCCATAACTACTACAAATCCAAAAATGACAACCAGTACTTTCTTCATAAAACGCCTCCTAATTGATAAACCTGTTTGAGAGTTGCTGCCAACGGAAAACCGGCTTTCTCTATTTGTATCGGTTCATCGATCATTATGCTTTACCTGCTATTTTTCAATTATATAGCCTGTTATATACAAATAGAGCGAATGGAATTATACTTAGAGTATGACTTTATTGGGAATTCTGGAAGCAGGAATGCTTTTTTGCTTCGGCTTTGCCTGGCCGTTCAACATCTATAAATCATATAAAGCCCGGACAAACACAGGGAAAAGCCTGCTGTTTTTAATCGTGATCTGGACAGGGTATCTGATGGGCATTTTATTTAAAGCGCTTTCACCTAACCCTGATTTTGTACTCTGGCTTTATGTCCTGAATATTACCATGGTCAGTATTGATATCGCTTTATACTACAGAAACAAGGTTATCAGCGGAATATAATAGTGACAACAGAAACGTCAGATACACAACAACGTGATATTTTATTAACTGCGGTTAATACCGCAGTGACCTATCTGCTTCAGGCCGAAGTTGATCAATTTGGAAGTGCTTTATGGCACAGTATGGGCGTATTGGCGGAAGCCGTCGATGCTGACCGTGTGCGTTTATGGCAAAACCATCGTATAAATGGCAAGCTGTATTGCACACAACTGTATGAATGGTCAGAAGGCGCCGAGCCGTCACAGGGTACAAAAATCGCAATTAATGTGTCATACGACGACGACCTTCCGGGCTGGGAAGAGACGCTCACCAAAAACGAATGTATAAATAAAATCGTCAGAGAAATGCCCGGAAACAAGCGTTTTGCATCTCAAGGTATTCTTTCCCTCCTGATTGTACCGGTTTTTCTCCGAAACGAATTCTGGGGTTTTGTAGGCTTTAATGACTGTCACCGGGAACGGCTGTTTACCGCGAACGAAGAATCCATTTTACGCTCCGCAAGCCTGTTGATAACGAACGCGCTGTTACGGAATGTGATGACACAGGAACTTACTGCGGCGCTTGACAAGGCTTCTGCGGCAAACCAGGCCAAGAGTCAGTTTCTCTCCAGCATGAGCCATGAAATAAGAACGCCCATCAATGCAATCGTTGGCATGACGATGATTGGCAAATCCGCGTCCGGCATCGAGAAAAAGGATTATGCTTTTGAAAAAATCGAGATCGCTTCCACTCATCTGCTTGGCGTTATCAATGATGTCCTTGATATGTCAAAAATCGAAGCCAATAAGTTTGAATTGTCCAATGTGGAATTCGACTTTGAGACGATGATCAAAAAAGTGGTAAGTGTCATCGCATTCCGCATCAATGAAAAAGAGCTCAATTTCAAACTCAGGCTCGATCCGGATATACCGAAAAAAATGATCGGTGATGACCAGCGGCTGGCGCAGATCATTACCAATCTTCTGTCCAATGCGGTGAAATTTACCCCCAAATCGGGTTCTGTTTCCATGTCTGTACAGTTCACAAAGGATAAAAATAATACCTGTACTATCCAGGTTAAGGTGACAGACACGGGAATAGGGATCAGCCCTGATCAACAGGAAAGGCTGTTCTCCTCTTTTGAGCAAGCCGAAAATGACACAACCCGAAAATACGGAGGAACAGGGCTGGGACTGGCCATTTCCAAACGCATTGTCGAGTTGATGAACGGCGATATATGGATTGAATCCGAACTCGGCGCAGGAGCAACATTTATTTTTACCGCAAAATTGGGTTATATACCGGATGAAGAAAGCACGCCTGTTTTCGAAAAGCATACAGAAAATGCCCGGATGCTTGTTGTGGACGACGACCCTGATACACTGGAATTTTTCGAAGTTCTTGCCCGGCGGATGAATCTTGTCTGTGACACTGCCGTTGGCAGCCGGGAAGCGCTTGAAATGCTGGATCGTGATATTCCCTATGATATATGTTTTATCGATCTGCATATACCGGTTATGGACGGCATTGAGCTTGCCGGCACCATAATGACGATATGGGACACAAAGCCGGTAATCATAATCATTTCCGCACGAGACTGGAATTCGATAGAACAGGATGCAAAAGCAGCCGGTGTCCGCGGTTTTCTGCTCAAGCCCTTATTTGCATCCGATGTGATGGAATGTATAAGCAATTATATTGCCGCAAAAAACAACACTGAACCCGGCATAAGAGAACTCTCAACAAGCCCGCAGAGCGATGTTTCAGATGTGCATGAACAGGCGGAATCATTTCCGGAACGCCGCATCCTGCTGGCAGAGGATGTGGATATCAACCGTGAAATTGTGCTGACACTGCTGGAACCCACCGGAATTACGATTGACTGCGCGGTTAACGGCAGCGAGGCTGTCAGGATTATAAGCGCCGCGCCGCAGTTGTATGATTTGATTTTCATGGATGTGCAGATGCCTGTTATGGACGGTCTTGAAGCAACACGGCGAATCCGTGCTATAACAGAAAATTTGCCCAGGCAAATCCCCATAATTGCCATGACGGCGAATGTATTTAAAGAAGATGTTGATCGGTGCATGGATGCCGGAATGAACGATCATATCGGGAAACCGATTGACTATAACGAGATGCTGGCAATGCTGAAAAAATATCTACAGCCATGAGTCGTGGAATAGACAAATAAAAAAAACGTGATATAATCATAGGATATCAGGCTAAATTAACAAAAGAAGGAGCAAACATGGCAACCACATTACTGTACCAGGGACACGGCAGTTATAGAATAACGGCTGCAGACGGCAGGGTCATCTTCATCGACCCTTATGCGGGGGAGGGATATGACAAACCCGCTGACATTCTTCTGGTGTCTCATCAGCACGATGATCATAATCAAATCGGCCTTGTGACGCAAAAACCAGGCTGTACCGTGATTACAAATGTCGAGGCCCTTGCAGGCGGAAAACATAACACTTTTTATGTCGGCGGTATAGTCATTGAGGCTGTCGAGGCCTGCAATACGAACCACGATCCGAAGCAGTGCGTGGGTTTTATTATTACGATCGACGGTATAAAAATTTATATCGCATCGGATACTTCAAAAACAAAGTCCATGGAATCCTTTGCCTCCCGAAAACTCGATTATGCTTTGCTGCCCCTCGACGGTTATTACAATATGGACTTAACCGAAGCTGCCGAATGCTCCCGGCTGATCGGCGCCCGGGTTACTATTCCCGTTCACATGAAGCCGGGAGAATTATTTGACAGGGAACGCGCAGAAGCTTTTAATGCACCCGGTAAGCTCATCGTTGCCGCAGGCGAAGAAATTACATTGTAAACAGCAATTACACCGGATTCTCCGGCCACTTGTGCTTGGGGTAACGCCCTCGCATTTCCTTGCGAACCTCTGCATAGGAGCCTGCCCAAAAACCGCCAAGATCGCGGGTGATTTGAATGGGACGATCCGCCGGTGATAACAAGTGAAAGACTACGGGCATTCCCATTATACAGAGATGCTGCCCGGAACCGCCGCCGCTAATGCCAAATGCTTCCTGTAAACGAAGGCGGATACACGGCTCACCGGAGCTGTAGTCGATGGGGCGTTTCCTGCCGCTTGGCAGAAGAAATTGCATAGGAACCAACTTGTCCATTTCCTGTGTGTGTCCCCAGCCCAGACGGTCACACAGGGCGCTGCACAGCCCTTCACCGGTAATGATGTCTCCGTCAATGATATAGGGACCAAGCCAGCGTTCAGCACCGGCAATGAGGGCTGCATCGTCCCAATGAGCACTATCTCTGTCCCCTTTGCCTGCAAAAAACCGTATCCGGTACAATAAATTCCGGGCTGCGGATTTATTTTCATCCCAGGGTAATATCTTTAGCCCTTGTTCTGCCAGCATGGAAGAAAGAGCGGGAAGCAATTCATCCCGGCTGCACGGCCTGTGGTGTTCACCGAGCAGAATGTGGCCTGCTTTTTTTGTTTCAATCAAGCGGGGTTTGAGCTTATTCCATGTTATGATTTTTTCGGTAACGATCTGTTTTTCCAGCGCTTGCAGGGCGGTATCTTCGGAAACGGCGACGGCAAGCCGGATAAACCCCATGCGCTCGCCTGAGTCAACCTCAAGAGCACACAGCCAGTCAGTAGGAGCAAACGAGGCGGCTATCTTCGCTTCTCTGCCGGAGGGGAAACGGTAAACCCTCTCGCCGGAATGTGTGTCCCCTGTTTTTACTTTTGCGATACGATCAGGAAAAGCGGTGATGATCATTTTGCCAAGTTCCGCAAACGCTGTCCATGCAACAGCCGTAGTCCCGCGTACTCCCAGCCGTCTGAGCAGATCTCCGGCGTTATCAATAATGCGCCGTGTCCAGGGAGCGCCGGCATTGGCATGCAATTCAGAAAGCCTGTTGAGAAAATCGGGATCACTGCTTCCGGAATCGCTTCTTTCGGCGAGCAGGGCGGCGGCGGTACAGGCAAGAGGAAAATTAATGTGTGTCCCCGCAATACAGAGCCTGCCAAGCCGGGGGTCAAGGCCCAGCCGGGCAATCTGCCTGCCTGTTTCGGTAGGGTTGCCGGCGGAATCGGCGGCGCCCAGTTCCCGCAGCAGTTCCAGAGCGCGGTTCCATGCCGCTTCCGGCGGCGGCTCCAACCAGGGCAGGCCGGCGGGATGTTTTACCCCCCAGATCAGACATTCAAGAACTGCCGCCGCAATATCAATGCGGTTTACTTCTGCCGGGGTTTCCCGCAGCAGTTGTTCTTCCGGCGCCCACAACCTGATACAGCGGCCCGGTCCAAGGCGCCCTGCCCTGCCCGCACGCTGCTCTGCCGAATAACAGCTGATCTGTTCAAGTGAAAGCCGGTTCATGCCGCTGGGGATGTGGAACCGCTGTATCCGCGCATAACCGGAATCAATGACCGTGGTAATTCCCGGTATAGTCAGCCCCGTTTCAGCAACATTAGTTGCCAGTATCACCCTGCGTTTGTGACTCTCTTTAGGAGCGATAATATTTCGCTGTTGTGCCAGCGGAAGCGATCCGTGGAGTTCTTCAATGATAAAATCAGCATCAAGCCCATGTTCTTTCAAACGCCTCGCCACCCGGAGGTGGCGCATACAGGCTGCAATTTCCCTGCGGCCGGGGAGAAAAATCAGCACATCACCTGCCGTTCCGCTGCCATGCTTTTTACTTTCTTCAAGTAAAATGGCAGTCACTGCCGCAGCGCATTCGCGCCCAATTACTTGCCGGGCAGGGGCTTCCCGGTTCTGCGGCAAAGGCCGGTAGCTGATTGCCACAGGAAATTGCCTGCCCGGGCAGGTAATGACCGATGTTTTTTTATCATTGCTTTCGATGCAGGCGGCGGTTTTATCGGCATCCATGGTGGCCGACATGATCACCAGTTTAATTTTTGTGCCCATGCGCCGCAGGTCGAGGGCAAAAGCAAAGGCCAGATCGGTATGGATTGACCGCTCATGAAATTCATCAAAAATAAGTATCCTCGGTTCATCGCCTCTGTCAAACATTGATGGGTTTTCCTGCATGCGCCGTACCAACAGCCCCTCGGTGACTACTTCGATTTGGGTCTGCTCTGAAGTTTTCCGCTCCAGCCGTACCGCATAGCCAACACGAGCGCCTATATCTTCACCTAACAGTTCCGCAAGCCGCGAGGCAATACTCAGTACGGCTGCTCTGCGCGGTTCCAGCATGATGATTTTTCCGCCGAAGTAATCCATCAAGGCAAGAGGGACAAGCGTGGATTTGCCGCTGCCCGGATCGGCGCGCAGTATTACCGATTCATTTTCATCCAGAGCTTTGCACAGTGCGGGTAAATGCTCAACAAGGGGTAGTGCGGTTGCGGCGATACGATGCGCAATGTCAGTCATTGTTTTTGCATTACCCTGTTCATTTACCCAGCAGCTTTATTTTCGATCTGATATAGTCAAGGCGGTTGTGATTCAGGACAACGCGGTTACATGTTGTGCCGGGAAGTTTTTCGGTTGTAAATCCGCCCCTGCTGACAAAGGATCGCCCCCGGTCGTCGGTGTACCAATACACAAGAGCAATGTCCTCGCTGCCGATTTCAATGGCGGTAAGACCTTTTTTACCGATGGCACAACCGGAGTTGAACAGGCAGGGTACCGGCAATTCATCTCCGTACAGGCTGTGCCTCAGCACATCCCTGCGCTCTTTCCGTTTGAGCTTACTCAATTCACGCCTGAGCATTTTAACTTCCGCCTCTATGCGCTCCCTGTCTTCAGCCGCTGCTGCCGGATAATCCAGACAGAGCCGCTCTATCTCAAACTTAATATAATCAAAGCGGCCAAGAGATTCAAACAACGGCCGGTGGGTATGCCCGATTATTGATATGCAATCATTGTTTAATGAAAAATTATAAGCGGCTTTTTCTACAAAATAACGCCGGTGGGGGCTTCGTCCCGATGAAATGTTTTTTATCCCAAACGGTTTAAGCACATAACGGATACCCGCGCCCATGAGTTTGTTAAAATTGCGGTAAATGACCGATGATTGATGACCGTGGTAAACATAGGCCGGAATCACTCCGGTGTCAATTTGGATCACGCTGTACAGGGGATAATGGTATGCTCGTTTAAGCAGCAATTCATCGTCATGATTGCCGACAAGTTTATACAGGCGGTTATATTTATTAAAAAGATTGAATACCCTAAAAAGATCCTTCCAGCGTTTCTCAATATGTTCAAGGGGGTGACGGTGCAGCTCTTCGATGTCACCGTTCAAAATCAAATGCCAGTCATTAGCGAAGTAGTAATGTTCCAGCAGGCTGATGAGCAATCCGCCGTTTTCCGCCAGATCATCCCGTCTGCCCGCACCCATATGCAAATCACTGATTATGAACGCTTTGCCTCCGCCGGAAATATCAAGTACCGCATCGGGTGTAAGATGGCGGCTGCTGAGGTCGTTGAAAAAATTTGTTTCCGCCATACTAAGCCGACTCTGTATTAAATGGATTTTTAGTCAATTACCGGTTCCCTTCCGGTATTTGCCTGTATTCTGCAAAAAAATTGCCCAGCCGGCGGAGTGCATCGGCAAGGGTGTCTTTGTCGGGGAGGAACACAATACGGAAGTGATCGGGTACTTGCCAGTTAAAACCGGTGCCGTGTACCAGCAGCAGATGCTGATCGCGCAGCAAGTCGAGCATTAATTGTTCGTCATTGGTGATGTTAAAACGCTTGATGTCAACTTTTGGGAAGCAGTACAGGGCGCCTTTTGGTTTAACTACCGATAGACCAGGAATGGAGTTAACAATGCTTACTGCGATGTCGCGCTGCTCACGTAAGCGTCCGCCGGGAAGGAGCAGTTCTTTTACGCTTTGGAAACCGCCAAGAGCGGTTTGAATGCCGAATTGCGCAGGCATGTTGGAACATAACCGCATATTGGAAAGTATCTCAAGACCCTCAACATAGCCTGCGGCGGATTTTTTATTTCCCGAAAGAACCATCCAGCCGGCACGGAAACCCGCAGAACGCCACGACTTTGATAAACCGTCAAAGCTGATAGTGAGGATGTCAGGGGCGATGGTAGACATGGGGATAAAAACAGCATCTTCATAAGTCATCCGGCTGTAGATCTCGTCAGCGTATACAATCAGTTCGTGTTCACGGGCTATGGCAGCTATGCTTTCAAGGATGGAACGGTCGTAGACCGCGCCGGTGGGGTTATTGGGATTGATGACCACAATGGCTCTTGTTCGGGAGCTCACTTTTGAGCGGATGTCGTCAATGTCCGGGTTCCAATCTGCCGATTCGTCGCACAGATAATGTACAGCCTTGCCTCCTGCAATGGTAACCGCCGCAGTCCACAGGGGGTAATCGGGCATGGGAACGAGTACTTCGTCACCCAGGTTCAGCAGCCCCTGCATTGCCGTCATTATCAGCTCGCTTACCCCGTTCCCGATGAAAATGTCATCAATGCCGACATCCATTACGCCCTTGTTCTGAAAATCGTGCATAATGGCTTTACGGGCAGCAAACAGCCCGCGGGAATCGCCATAACCCTGGGCATTATGCAGATTGATAATCATGTCGTGGAGAATTTCATCGGGGGCGTTAAAACCAAAAGCGGCGGGGTTGCCAATATTGAGCTTTATTACTTTAAACCCGTCTTCTTCAAGCCGTTTTGCCTCTTTGAGAACTGTTCCGCGGATATCATAACACACATTGTCAAGTTTTACCGATTTATTAATGTCTTTCATGCTCCTGCTCCTAGCAATTAAGCGGAAAATGTATTAAAATTAGTATGAGTGCGTATACAGATTCATATTAATGAAAAAAAAGAGGCAAGTCAATAATGAACGAATTTCCGGTTAAGGAGATTTCACCGTCAAGCTACTTTTCCAAGCCTGTGTATCTTGACAAAGAATTTATCCTGACAGTACCCCAGCTCCCATTCTCCGCAGACCTCGAAAAAACACTAAGCAAATGGGGTTTCAACCTGGTGTACAGTGACGGTGAACCAAAAGATCATTATATTTCTGACTCAATACACACCGATACGGGAAGCGCCTCAGGATCTCACGGGACCATAGGCGATCAAGACAAGATCCAGCAGGCAGAACAATTTTATGAATCATTCCAAAAGAATGTCGAAACGCTTTTTACCCTGGCGGAAAAAAAAGGAGCCCTTAACTACACACAGGCAGCGGAAAGCATAAAAACCGCCTGTGATTTTGTTCGCGAAAACCACCGTTACCTAATGCGGGTTGAACATAAGGCAGAACCGGAAAATTCAAAGGATTATCTCGTTGTACACTCGGCACGTTCTACTGTTTTTACCATCATCATCGGGCTTGCCATGAAAATGCCAAACCACAAACTCATAGAACTGGGCGTTGCAGCGCTGTTTCATGAAATTGGAATGATCAAGCTGCCCCCGCAGTTGTACCAGGGTGCACGGCCGCTAACGGATCAGGAGAAAAAACTATTATCCACCCACACTATTCTTGGTTGCAATCTTCTCAAGTCAATGAATTTTCCCCTGATGATTTGCAATGCGGTACTTGAACACCATGAACGGGAAAATGGAACGGGTTACCCTCAAAAAATAAAAGGCAATCAAATCAGTCTGTATGCGAAAATCATTGCTGTTGCCTGTTCCTATGAGGCTATTTTATCAAAACGTCCCCATAAGGAAGCAAAAGACGGTTATACCGGGATGCTGGAATTATTAAGAAACGAAGGGAAGCAATACGATGAAACGGTTATCCGCGCACTGGTGAACTCATTATCAATTTACCCCATCGGACTGTATGTGCTGTTATCCAGCGGGAAAAAAGGCCAGGTAATAGATGTTGTTCCGGAAAATCCCCGCTACCCAATCGTGCAAATTTTCGGTGAAGTAATGCCCGACGGGAACAATAAAGTTATGCGTACTTCCCAGGACGAACTGTACATTGTCCGCCCCCTCGCCCGTGAAGAGATTTAATGATAGTTATAATAATCGTATTAATCCTGACAAGCGGTTTTTTTGTTCTTTTTATGCAGGCATTACAGTCGGTACGAATACCCCGCATGCAGAAAGCGGCAGCAGACGCCGGCAGCCAGGGCACCAGGCACTATGCGAAAGCGCAAAAATACCGCCGTGTCATTGAGGCAGCGGGAAACCCGGGAATTTACTTTATGGCTGTCCGTTTTTTGGTCTGCACCCTGAGAACCATTGCCGCTGTTCTTGGCGGAATGAGTGTTGGGCAATCATCCCCCATCCATGCTGCCGGCTGCGCCGCAGCGCTTATCTGTGCTTTCCTGCTCCCCGGCGAACTAATTCCCAGACTGATAGCCCGCGCTGCACCGGAACCTGCCGCCATGGCGTTGTTTCCCCTGTTCCGGGCATTGACCGTCCCGTTGAGTCCGCTGTTTCGCCTGACCCAGGCGGCAGCGGAACGGATGCGTCTGGCAGCCCACGGTGAAACAGGACAGGGAACCATGACTGAAGATGAACTGCGCCTTGCGCTCGAAGAAGGAGAAAAATCCGGTATTGTTGCAAGTAAAGAACGGACAATGGTAGAGGGGGTGTTTTATCTGGGAGATAAACCTCTGGGTGCGTTTATGACCCATCGTTCCGAAATACAATGGTTTGATATTAAAACTCCTCCCGAAGAAGTACGTGCAAAAGCCCTGGAACACCGGGAACAGCGTTGTTTCCCTGTCGCTGACGGCACCCTTGATTCAATCGTTGGCGCCGCCTACCTGGAAGATATCATCCTCGATTTTAACTCCAACACACCTTCCGGTCTGCACTCCATCATAAAAAACGCTGAACTGGTCCCCGAAACAATGCCGGCGCTGCAGGCCTTTGAATCGTTCAAACGGGGTAAAGCGCAGTATCTTTTTGTCATGGACGAATACGGCGGTTTTGCCGGGATGGTTTCAGTCCGCGACCTCATGGAAGAAATTGTCGGGGAGTTAACCGCCTCCGCATCAGGAGAGGAAGAAGTAGTCCGGCAGGAAGACGGCTCATGGAATGTCAGCGGCGCACTTAATATTGATGATGCCGCCGCGCTTCTGTCCATACCCGATCTTGCCGCCTCCGGCGATTACCACACCCTTGCCGGCTTTCTCCTTTCCCTTGCCGGCGAACTGCCCCGCATTGGCGACAGTTTTGATTATCACGACTACTGTCTCACTGTTCTTGACATGGATGGCAACCGCATTGACAGGATAAAAGTAAGTAACAAATAACAGGTATCAGCCGCGGTTTTGACTTTCATTATTTTTATCACATGCAACTCATCAGATAATCAAAACTTTCCCTGGCGCATTCCATCGGGGTTTTTCCGGGAGAAGGAAGGTCCTGTTCCACCACAAGCCATTGAGTCCCGGCTTTTTCGGCTGCTTTGATGATGCCCGGAATATCCACTATTCCCTGACCCAGAGACCGGAAAGGGAAAGAGCCCGGCGCATTTGCTTTTTTTTCTTCTCCAATGAGATCATATTCGGCTTTAACTGATTTCTCCGCAGAAGGATCGAAATCTTTTAAATGGATCACCGGAGAACGTCCGGTATATTTAAGAATATAGTCCGCCGGGTCAACTCCGCCTGCTTTTACCCAGCATACGTCAATTTCGGTCTGGAGCAGTTCGGCGGGAATACTGTCAAAAAGATCATCCAGGGCATATTTTCCATTGTAATCAGCAAATTCAAATTCGTGGTTATGATACAGCAGGGTAGCGCCTTTTTTGTTTATTGTTTCACCCAATCGTGCAATACCCTTTTTAACTTCATCGTAATGCGGTCCGGTGCTTCGGTCTGCATCATCCAAATAAGGGATAACAATGTATTTACAGCCAACAGCGATATGAAAATCAATATTATTTTCAGGATCAGCAATCATGTCTCTGTAGGGGACATGGGCGGAAACGGCGCTCAGCCCCGCTTTATCCAAAGATGCCTTAAATTGATCTGCGGTTTTACCAAATGACCGGGCGAGCGCCAGTTCCACATACTGGTAGCCGATTCGGGCTACTTCCTCAAGCGACCCGTCAAAATCATTTTGTAATTCTTCCCTAACGGTATACAGTTGCAGCATAACTGGCAGCATTTTTCCCCCTTACTTTGTGCTTTTGGTTCTGTGTGCAGTCTTTGATTGAATATCTGTCAGTTTTTTTGAAATATACCATGAGAGGTTTTGTCCAATATCTTGCCAAATTTGCTCTTCCAGTTCCTTTTTTTCTCTCTCAAATTGTATGGGTTTTACAGAAAATAATTCAATTATATCTATTCCCAATGCAGCAGCTATCTTTTCGAGCATTTTAACAGAAGGAAAACGTCTTCCAGCTTCAATCGCCGAAATGTAATTAGTCGCTGTATCAACATTTTCGGCAAGTTTTGATTGAGAAATATTACAGGATTTTCTATAAATCTTAATATTTTTTCCCAATAATTGCCTAAGATCTGTCATTTGTTATCCTTTATGTCATACAAAGATGATGATATTCACTTTTTAGGCATTGACAACAAGTATATAGACATATAAATTGAGAAATATATGACTATATGGCATATATGTGTATTTTTTAATGCAGGATCAGAATTGTAAAATCAAGTTAAAAAAGGAGTATTACATGTACAGGAACAGTTTGGTTTCATGGATGCCGCCATTTTTACCGGCATATATTCACTTATGCTAGATCCTTGCGAACAGGAGCCTAAATCGGAACCAAAAGGACCATTGACTGAAGTGCGATGGCTGGAGTTACTCCGGGGCATTGCAGCCAACAGTACATTTAACGGCACACTTGACCTTTCCGGCTACACCCGTTCTGACAGCGCAATCGGCGGCGGTTTACGCTCCAATGGGACATTTGACCCTGTAAGCAGCAGCTCAACAGGAAAGAAAAAAATAGTATTGCTCATCCTGCCGGATACGGCAACCGGAATTGCAGGCGGCACAAGCGCTATTCCATTATTTAGATTTTTCACCAATCTGGAATCGTTTAGCGGAGCGATGCTCTCAACTATCGGTGCTTATGCTTTTACTGATAACAAAAAGCTTAACATGCCCGAACTGCCTGCAAGCATTACTTCCATTGATAACAATGCCTTCCAGGGTTGTACGGGGTTAACCCAAATCACGCTGCCGGTGAATATTACTTCCATTGGCAACAGTGCTTTCTATGGTTGTATAAACTTAGTACGGGTTACCAGCCATAAGACAACTCCGCCTTTCCCAGCGGCTACTGCCATCGGCCATCTTGCCTTTATGGGCTGCACTAACCTGACCAATGTAAACATCCCGGCAGCTGCTGCCATCGGCGACGGCGCCTTCCTTGATAACATCAGCCTGACCAACGTGTCCTTCCCGGCAGCTACATTAATCGGCGGCGGCGCCTTCCAGGGCTGCACGAGCCTGACCAGCGTGTCTTTCCCGGCAGCTACCGAAATCGGCGGCACTGCATTCAGGGGCTGCTCCAGCCTGACCAGTGTATCTTTCCCGGCGGCTGACTCAATCGGCGCCGGTGCCTTCAGCGAGACCGCAGCCACTTCACTTATTGTCACCCTGGGGCCGGTTGATCCACTAATTGGAGTAACTATGTTTCAAAATATAAATACAGTTAAAAATGTTACGGTGCGGGTACCTGCCGGTGCAACGGGTTATACCGGATTTCCGTCTGAGAATATATGGTCATCAACCTGGGAAAATCATTTCCGCGGCTTTGGGTCAAGCAATAACGGTATACCGAATTTGAACATTAATTTGATTCTGGAAACATATTAAATAGAAGCAAATGTAAGGTCGATGTTGGGGTTCACCGTACCAGGCGGGGAACCAGGCGGCATCCACCCTCTGCCTCTGAAGCCATTTCCCCAGTTAACTGTATTGGTGTCCGCATTATTAAAAGGTATTGTACCATAACCGGTGGCCCCATCGGGAATCCTGACTATAACATTTTTGGGCGAATGTATGTTGTCAAATAGGAAATTCCCTACTGCAGGCGCCGTATCTCTCAAAGTAACAGTAAGCGCTTGTGTCCCTGTACCTGAAAAGGAATATGGCCCAATGGCAAATACCTTGGGTAAATTTATACTAGTTAAGTTAGTGCAACCGCTGAAGGCATAGTGGTAAGTTATGGTAGCTTCAGGTAAATCCAAACTTATCAGATTTGTGAGGTTGGCAAAGGCAGAATTTTCAACGCTGGTTAGCCCTATAGTTAAGTGTTCCAGTTGGTTTAAGGGGATATTGGAGGCGCTGGTTACTTTTGGTATTTTTAAACTGATCAAATTGGAACTGCCTGTGAAAGCATTACTGCCAATACTGATAGCTTCAGGAAAATCTAAACTAATAAGTTTGATTCGGTTGGCAAAGGTATTACTACCAATGCTGGTCTGCCCTATTGTCAGATGTTTCAACTGGCTTACGGGAATATTGGAAGTGTTAGGTGCTTTAGGTAATTTCACGCTGGTCAAGCTGGAACAACCCATGAAGGCATCGGTGCCAATGCTGGTTGCCAAAGGTAAATCCACACTTTCAAGATTGTTGCTGTAATAGAAGGCATACAAACCTATACTGGTTGCCGCAGGTAAATATATACTTTCAAGGCTGTAACAGTAACTGAAAGCGCCGTATCCAATGCTAGCCGCCAAAGGCAAATTCACACTTTCAAGACTGGAACAATTACTGAAAGCCCCGTAGATGATGTTGGTTGCTTTTGGAAAATCCACACTTTCAAGGCTGGTACATAAATTAAAAGCGCCGTATCCAATGCTGGTTGCTTCAGGGAAATTCACACTAACAAGGCTGGTACAGTAGTAGAAGGCATAAGTGTTTATGGTGGTTGCCACAGGTAAATTGATACTTTCAAGGTTGGTGCAATTACTGAAAGCATTTTCGCCTATGATTGTGGCAGAAGGTAAATTAACACTAACAAGGTTTGTACAATAATAAAAAGCATTGTTGCCAATTATGGTGGCGAAAGGTAAATTTACACTATTTAAGACGTTTTTTTGATTAAATGCAAAATCACCAATCCCGATAGTGTCAGGTCTTATTGATACAATATTAGCAGTATTTCCCTTATATCCTATCGCCCATTTGTCCGCATAAACCACGCTGTTATCTGGTGTATTATTCCAAATTCCAGTATTTAAAAACGCATTTTCCTCTATCCTTGTTACCGTAGTTGGAATTATTATATTGCTAATACTTGTACTTGCAAATGAACCCCACCCAATATTTTGCAGAGTGTTGGGTAAGGTAACACTTGTAATACCCGTTCGTCCTGAAAAAGCTGACACACCTAATTGCGTTACATTTATGCCATTGAATTGACTTGGAATTGTCAGTCTGCCTACAGGATAATCAATTCGTGCTATATTTAATCCGTCAACCCTGACATTGTCTCCAACATTGGTAAACTGATATGTATCGTTTGTTATCGGTGTTACATTCAAAACCGACATTACGTTTGATATTCGGCACGCAGAACCTATTGTCCCTGGTGATCCATTGCCTGCAAAATGAATACCTATTAGCCATAAAGTATCTGTTTGAGTGTCATTAAAGTAAACAGGGCCGCCGCTATCTCCAAGTGCATTTGCAATATTTAATTCGATGGTATTATTAATTGTTATTCTGCCACTTCCGTGCGGATTATCCATAATTGTTCTGGTGTTAGCACTCCTAATCGTTCCAAAAGCAGTGCCGGTTGTCAATCCTATTTTCATAATACTTCTGCCATTCACAATTTGCGACTCGTTTCCTAATCTTATATTTGTATGTGTAATCCCGCTGTTTCGTGCATTTGGAGTCATATTCCATTCATTTTGATTTTGAAAAGGTATAAAAGAGGCATCAACATCTCCACCTAATTGCGCTTTTAAAACAGGACCTATGATACTTCCTCCATGAATCATAGTGTCGCCTAATCTTGCAACGTGCTCATTGGTAATAACACCTATTCTTCCCGTTGTGTTGTCATAAGCGTTCACACCAATTGTTCCAGTACCACTTGTTGTTCGTGTAATTCCCTCGCCTGAATATGCCTGCTGAAAAAACAAAATATTTTTTGGGTCATCAATAAAAACAATTGCATTTTCATCAAAAGCGCCTTGAACATGAAATAAATTCTTTATATCTCCTGCACGATTTATATCGAAGAGGTAAATATATAATCGATTCTGATCCTCCCTTAAGCTGACCCTGTGGATTCCAAAGTCATACGCCGCCTCAGATATCACTTCCATTTTTTTTAACAAAAAATTGTAACTATAATCATCTTGTCTATATATAACTTGCCCTCTCAATCTATTCATTGAAATTTCTGTTTGTTCTGTAATAGAGTCTTGGATTATGCCTATGTTTAAATGACCGTTCTCGTCTATAAATACGCCTGCAAAACTTTCGTTATATACTGGCATTCCTGTTGCCTCATCAAATCCTTTTCTAAACGGACTCATTGCTTCATCCAATATATTTAAGCTTTTTTCCTGATTTCTAAAAAACTGATGCTCGCTTTCTGTAATACCAGTATTAAAATTCCTTGCTGAATGTGCTGTTGTTGTGTCAATATCCACACTACAAGCCATCAAGAGGCATAGCCCGACTGTATACACCATTGTCATATATGATTTCTTTTTCATTGCGGTATTCTCCTTTATGTAGTCTTTATTGAACTTTTATTATTATTGAGTTCCGAACAATCTGTATGCCATAAGGGTTTGCAGTATCATCAGCTGTGATAAAAAAAGCTCCACCACGAATTTCCAAATCTCCCGATTCTGTTACGGTGTGTTCAAACAGCCGCTCAATTACGGCCCCGCTTTCAATTAAAATTATTGGTCTTGGCTCAAATTTAATACTTGGAAAAAACCATTTCATCCCTTCAGGTATTAAAATTGATTGCAAAATATCCTCTATTCCCTGACCGCCTTTTGCAGCAATCCAATCCGGCAATTCCGCTTCAATATCCCTGCCGCTCAAGTTTTTGAAAACAACGGTTGCCGTGATCGTATCTCCGATTCGAGCCTCGGTTTTATCCAATGTTACCGATAAACTAAAATCACCCACGACTACTTCTGCCTCCTTTGGATCATCTGCAAAGGTTCGGGGGTCAATATTTGTTCCACTGTTATCATTTGCGCAGGCCACCGTAAACAATCCTGTAAAGAACAGGATAGCCAGAACTAAAACATTTGATTTTTTCATTTTCATTCTCCTTTAACATAAATCATCAAGATCAATGGTATCATCAAGATCAAATAATCTAGCAAAACAATCTCTAGTGAATAATATATCACAGTAAAAAAATATTGTCAATAAAAAATCATAAATATTTTAAAAATATTAATTACATTATTGCAATATTTTCATTAGTAACTTTTACAGTTTCATTTGAAATATATTTGGTAAAAGAATTACGAAGTTATTGATATTTATTTGCATAAGTAAAGTATTTACCTGACATCTCTAAAAAATAGCGATCATAAAAACCTCCGAATGGTATAATGTTTTGATCACCAATTCCACAGTATCACAAAAAGCCGCAAACTCAATCTTCTGGATCTGGCAAACGAGCTGGGCAATGTCAGTAAGATGTATAAAATCATCAGCTAGTCAACGGTAGTTTTTATGTTGTTTTCCGGTAAATGGGCCAATATTATCCGTATCTTTTGCTCTTGAAACTTAATCCGTCATACCTGGAAGCAAGGCGGCGGCGGGCGGGGTGGCGGGACGGCAAAACATTTGCAGGCATCTCTGCTGGAGAAGACGAGCGAGAAGAATCAAAGCAAAATGTTAGATTAAGATTCTGTGGGTCAAGTATAGGCCAACGGCCCGCAGTAGTCTTTATTGAACTTTTATTATTATTGAGTTCCGAACAATCTGTATGCCATAAGGGTTTGCAGTATCATCAGCTGTGTTAAAAAAAGCTCCGCCAAGAATTTCCAAATCTCCCGATTCTGTTACGGTGTGTTCAAACAGCCGCTCAATTACGGCCCCGCTTTCAATTAAAATTATTGGTCTTGGCTCAAATTTAATACTTGGAAAAAACCATTCAACCCCTTCAGGTACTAAAATTGATTGCAAAATATCCTCTATTCCCTGACCGCCTTTTGCAGCAATCCAATCCGGCAATTCCGCTTCAATATCCCTGCCGCTCAAGTTTTTGAAAACAACGATTGCCGTGATCGTATCTCCGATTCGAGCCTCGGTTTTATCCAATGTTACCGATAAACTAAAATCACCCATGGTTACCCCCCTGGGATCAATGTTATTTGCTGTTCCACTGTTATCATTTGCGCAGGCCACCGTAAACAATCCTGCAAAGAACAGGATAGCCAGTCCTAAAACATTTGATTTTTTCATTTTCTTTCTCCTTTAATATAAATCATCAAGATCAATGGTATCATCAATTTCTAATAAGCCGGCAATAGTCTGCAAGTCTTCTTTTTTCAGCAGAGCCGAATCATAAGCCTCTCGTGCGGTATAAAATATCCCGTCATTCCAGACCAGGGGAGCCAGTGAGTAAATGTTAAAAATCTCATCACGTATTGTGTTTGAAGGCGGATATTCGGTGACTTGCGGCCACCTTCCCAGCAAGGTAACCACGACAGAACCATTATAATTGCCGCCATGTTGAATGATCTCAAGATCATTGATAGACTGCATGTAAAGTTCTTGGTTAGGCTGTATATATTGCCTATAGCAATCCTGTAAAATCCGCCATTCTGTATCAGCACTTAAACCCTTGAATCTCCCAAGTTCATGGGGATAATTATCCATCTCAAAACTTCCCTGTTCTTCAGCACAACCAATACATACCACTGCAATTAGTAATGCTGCCAGAACTATGTGCCATGCACAGTCTTTTTTGCTTTTAACCATTGCCATAGCGGTCTCCATACATTTCCCTTAATATTCTCTCACAAAGGCGCAAAGGCACGAAGAACACAAAGAAGAAGAAGAAGGAAACCCTCATTATCTCTTCCTCCGTGTCCTTTGTGAACTCCGTGCCTCCGTGTGATTAATATATCACAGTAAAAATTGATAGTCAATAAAAATCATAAAAATAGTAATTAGTTGTGTTTTTGGGTATCCCCCTTGACATTTTTCATGGGTTCGTTTAATTTTACATATATATGCTAAATTAAACGGACGGTACAAAATGGAACTTGAAAGGACTATTCAATCAACCATTCAAAAATCAAGCAAAGGTTTCCCTGTTTTGCTTCTGACCGGAATGAGGCAGATCGGAAAAAGTTGGGTTATGGAACGGCTTGGGGGTAAAAACCGACGGTATGTTTCTCTGGACGATATTAAGGCAAGAGCTTTGGCAAAATCAGACCCGCAAAGATTTATTGAAGAAAATCCCCCGCCGGTAATAATTGACGAAGCACAGTATGCCCCGGAACTTTTTACCTATATAAAAATCCATGCGGATAAAGCCAGGAAAAACGGATTGTTCTGGCTGACAGGCTCTCAAAAATATCACCTTATGCAGGGAATAAAAGAAAGCTTGGCTGGTCGTGTAGCTATACTCAATATGCTGGGTTTTTCTCAAAAGGAAATAAACGGCAGACCAAAAGATTCAAGGCCTTTTCTACCCTCGCTCAGCCTTGTAAAAAAAGCTCAAATGGGCAATATGCTTACATCGCCCGAAATATTCGAAAAAATATGGACAGGATCATTTCCCCGTATCATAACAAATAAAAACGCCAGGAATATGCGAAAAATATTTTACGATTCTTATATACAAACCTATATAGCGAGAGATGTTAAAGATTTTTACAATATAGAAAATGAAATAAATTTTTTCAACTTTCTTGTCGCTATTGCGGCAAGAACCGGCCAGCTTCTAAATTATTCAAATCTGGCTCAAGATGCTCACATTGATTTACGAACAGCAAAAATATGGCTGGAAATTCTGGAAAGGTCGGGAATAATACATCTGTTATATCCATACAGCTCAAATGTTGCAAAGCGCACGATAAAAACTCCCAAAATTTATTTTCTTGATACAGGCCTTGCATCATTTCTTTGTTCATGGGATTCACCGGCATCTCTCATGAACGGAGCGCAAAGCGGAGCCATGCTTGAAACATACGTTTTTACGGAAATAATGAAATCCTATTGGCACAATGGAGATGTACCCAACATTTTTTTCTATCGTGATACCGATCAAAAGGAAATTGATTTTATTATAGAAAAAAACATGACCATTTATCCCATAGAAGTCAAAAAAACAGCAGCTCCAAACACAAAAGATTACAGTGCCTTTAAAACTTTGTCAGTATTTAAAAAGCCGATAGGAACCGGAGCGGTTATTTGCCTTTCAGACAAAACCATTTCTATTGGCAAAAATGTTATTGCTGTTCCTGTGTGGGAGATATAGCCCTGCAACCCGAGGAAAAAAAATGCCTGTTCCTGCAACAGCATCTCAACAAGCTAAAGTCGCGGTGGCGACAAAGCGATGCCCTATGTTATCTACCATTACGCTAAAGCCTTCGAGCGTCCGCACGCCTAACAGCGACATATCGCCGGATTCTGCTAATATTATTTCATCGTTTGTTGTGTAGCCTTCGGCTGTCAGTATCGCGTAGCCGTAGTCGCGCTCTACTACCTGATTGTCGGCGAGTTTGAATCGTTTTTTCCCGCGCGGCGTTATGCCGGCTTCCAGCAGCAACTGCTTCGGCAGCCATGACAATTCTGATCCTGTATCAACCAATACTTCCACAGGCGGCGTGCAGCGGTGCTCTTCTTTTGGGTTTATTGCCACCAGGTTTACCATGAATCTGCTCATGCGTTTTTCTCCTGTTTCCCATTTTACTATATACCTGCCACGCTTACAAGGCGAACAACCTTAATCTCGTAAAACCGTCAGCCCAGGAACGGGGTTTTCTTCACAATCCGCGCTCCAAGCGAAGAAAGCCTGTCCACAAGGTTTTCGTAACCGCGTTCAATCTGGTAAACATTGCGTATAACGCTTTTCCCCTCGGCGCAGAGGGCGGCTATAAGCATTGCCATGCCGGCGCGGACATCGGGGCTTGTCAGCTCTGAACCGCGGAGTTTTGTCGGGCCGGAAACCACCGCCCGGTGGGGATCGCATAATACAATTCGCGCACCCATTCCGATGAGCTTGTCCACAAAGAACATCCGCGATTCAAACATTTTTTCATGGATTAACACTGTTCCTTTTACCTGTGTGGCAACAACGGTAATGATGCTTGTCAGATCGGGGGGAAAACCCGGCCAGGGAGCATCGTCGATTTTGGGTATCATGCCGCCGAGGTCGCAGTTGACTTCCATGGGCTGGTTTTTGGGAACATGGATGACCGTTCCTTCCTGCGCCCAGTGAATGCCCAGTTTGCCAAAGGCAACTTTTGCGGGGCGCAGGTCCTGGGGGCGCGTTCCCTCAATGTGCAGATCACCGCCGGTCGCTGCGGCAAGGCCGATAAAGGAACCCACTTCCATAAAATCTGCGCCAATGGTAAAGTCGCAGCCCCCGAGTTTTTTAACCCCGGTAATGGTCAGTATGTTTGAACCAATGCCTTCTATCTTTGCCCCCATGGAAACAAGCATACGGCAAAAGTCCTGCACATGCGGCTCGCTGGCGGCATTCGTGAGAATCGTTGTTCCGCGTGCAAGCACGGCCGCCATTACGGCATTTTCGGTGCCGGTAACGGAAGCTTCATCGAGAAAAATGTCAGCGCCAATAAGCGACTTTGCCGTAAAAGAAAATGTATCATTCGTTTTTACTTTTGCTCCCAATTCGGTGAGGGCGAGCAGATGAGTATCCAGCCGCCGTCTGCCGATGACATCACCGCCGGGGGGCGGCAGCACTGCTTTGCCTGTTCTGGCAAGCAGCGAGCCTGCAAATAAAATAGATGCCCTAATCTTTTTTGCCAGATCAACAGGTATTGTTGAAGTGGTGATATTATCCAGCCGTAAACTGATAATATTTGGTTCCGGAGACTCAACACTTCCTCCAAGAGCAGCATATATTTCAAGCATCACCTGTACGTCTTCAATTTCGGGAATATTCCTCAGTACAACCGGTTCGTCAGTCAGCAGCGCCGCCGCAATACAGGGCAGGGCAGCGTTTTTATTGCCGCTTGCCTTTATTGTGCCGTTCAGAGGAGCACCGCCATTGATTATGTATTCACTCATAAAATGAATATAAAGATGTACTGTGAATGTGTCAATTGATGTTTAATACACCTGCTGTTATTCAACCAGCGTTACCTTCGTAGCCCGGTAACAGGGCATTTCTTCCCGTTTACTGCGTTCAGCATCTTCTTCTACCGTGTACCGGACTTTCATGCCCTGTTTCAACTCGGCAAAATCACAGTTTGTCAGTCTGCTGTAGTGAAAGAAAATATTGTTTTTAACATCGTCCTTGATAAAACCGTAGCCGTTGGGATTGATGCTAAAAATCGTTGATATGAATTCTTCCGCTGCCTTTACAGCCGGTTCTGTGTATTTTTCTGATATTGCAGGGGATGATTCCGCTGACGGACTGAAATTAAAAATATATTCCTGGGGTTTTTCCGGCACAAACAGATCTTTGATGTACTCATTGTCATTTTGTTCGATTTTTTGGTGCATTTGCACATGAAAGAAAACTTCGGACAAAAGCTGGCGGGAAGTTTTTGTTTCAACCATATGGCCGCTTTCATTATGGTAGGAAAAATCCCAGCAAACGAGCATTACTTGCGTACCAAGCGTATGGAGTTTGCGGACGAGCGGGACGTAATCACCGTCACCGGCTATTAGTACGAGAATGTCAAAATGCTTGTAAATGGCAAGCTCGTAGGCTTCAAGGGCCAGCCAGACATCAATGCCTTTTTCCTGCCCAACATTGCCTTCTCCGGCAAAACGCAGAGGCAGATAATGGCTGACGATGTTTTCCCTCATCAGTATGTCTTCAAAGACTCTTTCGCTCTGGACTTTTTCCCCCACATCTTTTGCCAGCGAGCGCCCTTTGAAATAATGCGAATCAATTATCTGACATCTGCGTTTGTCCATGCCGACAAAGTTTGCAATTTCGTTTCTGATAAATTCATGCAATCCGCTTATGCTTATCCGTGCTTTTCTGTCATGCTCATATTTGTAATAATTACTGATTTTATAAAAATAATACCCATCGTAAAATATTCCTATTCGCAATACATCCAATATTTTTTTATCCACGATTACCTCTTTATTCGGCAAGTCTAGCAAACACAACCGCTTTTGTCTATGATAAACATAACGGCAGGCCGGAGTTGGAGAGTGGGTATTTTAGATTTATATAAAAACTGTACACTATGCCCGCGGGATTGCGGGATTGACCGGTTTACCGGGAAAGGGAGATGCGGCGAAGGTACGGAATTACGGCTTGCGTTTGCCGGCCTGCATTCGGGTGAAGAACCGCCTTTGAGCGGTTTTAATGGATCGGGAACGATTTTTATCAGCGGCTGCAATATGGGTTGTCCATTGTGCCAGAACTGGCAGATTTCCGGCGGCTCGCCGCCCGGAGGTGCCGTGACTTTGGGACGGGCAGTCTCTACCGAAGAATTTGCCTCAATTTGCTGCGCATTGCAGGACAAGGGTGCGGAGAATGTTAATATCGTTACCGGCAGCCATGCGGTACCTGCCATTGTCCGGGGATTAAGCGCCGCTCAAACTGCCGGATTGCGAATACCGGTATTATGGAACTCATCCGGTTATGACGGCATTGAATCTCTGGAATTGCTGCATGAACATGTTGCGCTCTGGCTGCCTGACCTAAAAACCCTGGACAATGATCTTGCAGAACGGTTTTTCAATGCGGCGGATTATCCCCAGGCTGCAACGAGAGCAATTTTGTGGATGACACACAACAACCTGCATAATGTCATTGTCCGCCACCTCATCCTTCCCGGCCATCTTGAGTCCACGCGGGCCGTACTGCACTGGTTTGCCGATAATATTGCCGGCAGTGCCCGGCTTTCATTAATGAGCCAGTACACACAAATTGGAAATGACAATGATATGTATCCCGGACCAAGGCGTTTTCTAAGCATGCGGGAATATGAAACCGTTCTGGAGTGGCTGACTGAATTTGGCATTGAAGAAGGTTTTTGCCAGGACCTCGTAACCGGTAATGACTGGCTGCCGGATTTTACCCGCCCCAATCCTTTTTCGTCGGCTTTGTCGGTTCCGGTGTGGCACTATGCAAGGTAAAAGGTAAGATGATAAAAACGGGAACTCTTTTTCACGGCGGCATCATGGTGAATTACGAGTGCAATGCTGCCTGCCGTCATTGTTTGTACAGTTGCTCTCCGGACAGAAGGCCGGGGTATGTTGATGCAGAAACAGCTGACGCAATCTGCCGGCTTCTGCATGAAGGCGGCTGCTATTCAGTGCACATCGGCGGCGGAGAGCCTTTTCTCAATTTTGAAGGCTTGCTGATGATGATCCGTGCACTTAAGCAGGCTGGAATTGCCCTTGAATATATCGAGACGAATGCTTTCTGGGCAATCACTGATGAAAATAAGGCAGTGGAATACCTGCACTGCCTGTTGGCGGAAGGCGCCGGTACCCTGTGCATTTCTATCGATCCTTTCCATGCCGAATTTGTTCCCTACGGTGCACCGGTAACCCTTGCGAATCTGTGCAGAAAAACCGGTATGGACTTTTTTCTCTGGAAACAGGAGTATTATCCCTTCCTTTCGCAGCTTGACCCGCAAAAAACCCATTCCCGGTCAAGTATGGAAAAAACCCTTTCCGGAAATTATTTACCAAAAACCGCCCAAAATTACGGTATTGCCTACGGCGGCAGGGCAGTCAACATAGAACAGGAATTCGCTCCCCGCCGGCCATTGGAATCTCTCACCGCCGGTGACTCCCCCTGTGATAATCTGCTATCAACCGGCCATTTTCATGTGGACAAGGATGGTTATTTTATACCCCCTCGCTGTACAGGCATGCGTATTCCGTTGTCAGAAGCAATTAACGGCATCCCCTCAGGCAAATACCCCGTTTTTGAAACACTTTACCACGGCGGTATGACGGCTTTACTGGAACTGGCCCGGCAGCATGGTTTTATTCCGGATGCAGCAGGTTACCCCTCAAAATGCAGTCTCTGTTTCCGCATCCGCCATTTTCTCTGCGAACAACATTTCCCGGAACTGGACGCAAACCACTACGAAGAAGCTTTAAAGTAAGAGGTAATGCGCCCCTTGACTACACCGCTGTTATACCCCACTATTAATATAATTAGTACATTCAGGAGGAAAAGTATGAGCATTATTGAATATGTGGAGGCTCGTGAGATTATCGATTCACGCGGGAATCCGACGGTTGAAGTGGATGTTGTTCTGGAAGACGGCTCCCTGGGCCGTGCTGCAGTACCGTCCGGCGCTTCTACCGGTGAACATGAAGCAGTGGAATTACGGGACGGCGATAAAGCCCGTTATCTGGGCAGGGGTGTTCTGAAAGCGGTTGATAATGTGAACAACATTATTGCGCCGGAACTTCAGGGGCTGGATGCTCTCGATCAGGTTGACATTGACCGCACCATGATCGAACTGGACGGAACCGAGAACAAAGGCAAACTCGGTGCGAATGCCATCCTGGGCGTCTCTATGGCTACAGCCCGGGCTGCGGCAAACTACCTTGATCTCCCGCTGTACAAATACCTTGGGTCGTTCCACTCGAATCTGCTGCCCGTTCCCATGGCGAACATTGTCAACGGCGGCAAACATGCTGACAATAAAATTGACTTTCAGGAATTCATGATCATGCCGGTAGGCGCAGATACATTCCGTGAGGCAATGCGCTGGACAGCCGAAATTTTCCATAACCTTAAAAGCCTGCTCCATTCGGCAAAACTCAGCACCGCTGTCGGTGATGAAGGCGGCTTTGCCCCGGACATCGATAACGATGAAGCCCTTGAATATGTCATGAGGGCCATCGAAAAAGCCGGTTACAAACCCGGCGAACAGATCCAGATTGCCCTTGACTGCGCAAGCTCAGAACTCTTTGACGAAGGCGGCAAGAAAGGCTATAAGTTCTGGAAATCAAATCCGGACAAACTGTTTTCCGCTGATGAAATGATTGACATTTACACAAAATGGGTTGATAAATACCCGATCATTTCCATTGAAGATGCGCTGGATCAAAATGACTGGGACGGTTATGTCAAGCTGACAAAAGCCCTTGGCTCAAAAATTCAGCTTGTCGGCGATGACTTCTTTGTCACGAACACAAAATTCCTGGAGAAAGGCATTAAGATGGGCGCCTGTAACTCAATTTTGGTCAAAGTAAACCAGATTGGCACGCTTACCGAAACCTACGAAGCGGTTGAAATGGCAAAGAAAGCCAGTTACACAGCAATTATTTCCCACCGCTCCGGTGAAACCGAGGACAGCTTTATCGCCGACCTCGTTGTGGCGCTTGAAACCGGCCAAATTAAAACAGGTTCCATGAGCCGCACCGACCGTATCTGCAAATACAACCAATTGATGAGAATTGAAGATCAGCTCGAAGGCATTGCCCAGTACGCAGGCCGGAAGGCGTTCTATTCGATTAAAAAAGCATAAGGTTTTACCCCTACGCGCCGATACGCTTCCCCATAGCCTCGGCGTGCGGGGCATTCAGTAAAATGTCGCTCCAGTTTACCATCATCCCTTCTTTTTCCATGGCCTTCATTAACACAGCAAGGGCTTTGTTTGAACGCAAGCCCGCTTTTTTGATAAAAGCAGCGCTTTTTTTTCCGCCAAGGCCGCTGCCTGCGGAGAGGATTTTAGGGAGTACTTCGGGGATTTTGCCGGAGAAAAACGAAACCGGTTCTGAAACAACAGCAATGTACTCGCAGCCGCCCAGACGCATGCCGTCATCGGTATAGGCATCGACAAGCTCTACCCGGTGGCCCATTAATTCCATTCCTTTAGCAAGAGCCTTCACATATTCCGGCGGCGCTTGCCTTTGAGCAGGTGCGCTTACAATCGCTATTCGCATAGTTACTCCTGTTTAAACTATTCTCGCCGTTACAAGCGTTTATATAATTGTTCTACGTCCGGATTTTTAACAATCAGTACCGAACATTTTGCGTTGAACATAATTTCACGATGGGTCTGACCAATAATGTCCCGTGCGCTGCGGTCTTTTTCCCAGCCGCCCATAACAATCAGGTCTGCCTTGCGTTCTTCGGCGACATGGAGGATTTCGGTGTATACCGCCCCCTTGCGCATCTCTTTTTCGATCTTAACACCTTTTGCATGGGCAAGTTCTTCAACAAATGAAAGATACCGCCGGCCGTTTGCCTCAAGGCTTTTTTCATACTCGGTGCCTTCCGCCTGAATGAATATTTTACTCAACGTAAGCTGTCTGATTGTTGCGGTATCCACTACGTATACGGCGGATAAATGGCAGCGATATATCTTGGTCATGACGATGGCGTACTTCGCCGCAAGCAGAGAGGCGTCTGAACCGGTGATTGCTACAACTAAGTTTGAGAATAGCGGTTTCATGTTACTAAACCGGAAACTCCTTTTTTCTTGAGCATTTTGCTGGCAAAGAATGAATCCCTGTCCCGTTCTTCAAGAGATGCTTCAATATATGCTTTTGTCTCATTGGCGGCAGGTATGACCATTTTCTCAAGTGCATTCACCCTCCGCTGGGTTTTGCGAACCTCACGAGCCAGCCGCCAGCTAATGGTTCGTACAGCGGCAAGTTCTGTGCAAATTTTGAGCATCTCAAAGAATTCTAACACAGTTTCATCACATTCCGCAAATGAATTTATCGGAGAATATTTTAATTCCGCATTGGGAAGCCGAAAATCCAGCCCCGGCAGCTTCATTCCGGCAGCAGTAACCTGTTTTTCCCGCAGATCAAAACGGTAATTGATGTTTTGCGCCAGTTTATCGGCTCTTTCACGGCCAACAACAACCAGCATCCGCTTGAGGCAGGGATATGCCGTTGTAACACGGGCATCCAGTTCCCGTTCCAGCATTTTAACCTGCTCCAGTTTCTGTATAAGCTCCATGACAAGGATTTCCCGTTTTTGCGCCAAAAGATCATGGCCTTCTTCGGCCAAAGCCAGCCGCTCTTTAACCCGCAGGAGATTGCTTTTCGTTGGAGCTATATGTTCCTGTGCCATGTGTTAGCATTGTATATATCCCAAAAATGTGTTGTCAAGTGCAGCAGGGTATTTTACTCCCTGTTCCCTATTTCACCGGAATAGAATATAATTAAACAGGCAGTAATTGCATTATCTAAAATTAAGGAGAAATCAATGACAGGAAAAAAAATCTGGTTTGGAATACTGGTAATGACTCTGGTATTCGGTATGGCTGGTATTGAGAATATTTATTCTCAATCAAATCCCAATGGAACACTTACAGTAACTGACATTCCATCAAGATTTAACGGCAAGTATATATTTTTCATAGGCGAAAATTGGTCTTTTGAAATTATAGGAGCTCAAAGTCTTGATCAGACAGCAGAAACGGGAACCGGCGCCCGCATCGTAAACGGGAATGTGAGCATTCCTGTCTGGATTGAAAGAGCCGGTGACATTGTAAGATATGCCGGCAGCCAAACATTTGATATTGAGTTTATAATCATAGAAACCGCATTAATTGATGATGATACAATGGAAATAGCAGTATTTGAACTGGAAGGTGTTACTTTTACAAACGGTAATGCCTCGGCATCTTTCCATGATTATGTTATTTTTGATGAAGATTTTTAATAAAACGTCATGGAAGAACTGCAACCGGCAGATATATTAGGGCGGGAAATACTTGAAGACGCCCGCAAAAAAGCCGGGCGAATCCTCAAAAACGCCGGTGACACAATAACTGCAAAGACAGCCGAATGGGATGAAAAGTTAACCGCCGCCATAACAGAGCTTGAGCAAAAATACCTGCGAAACTGCGCTCTTGCCGAAGCGGAAGTAATGGCTGCCCTGCCCATAGACAAACTCCGGGCAAAGTCCGCCAAAATCGAAAAACTGCTTAATGCCGCCGCCGCCGCATGGTATTCCCGCCTGGACCGTCAGCACGTTCTGGCAATATTGTATGATGAACTGGAACAACGTATTGCCGTATGCGAATGTCTTGACGGCATTGAAAGCATACACGCCGCAATTCACCGGATCGAAAAGGGCGAGGCGGAAACGCTGCTGCAACAGGTTTTACCCGGCAAGTCTTTAATTATCGAAGAAGAACACTCAGACACCATGTATCCGCAGATAATAATCGAAAACAGCCAAGTCCGTATTTGCGCCTCAATCAATAATGTTGTTGATACACTGTTGAGTGAACAACGTGCCGAGTTGATTAAGTCGCTGCTTGGTGATAAAGGTTTCAGCGATGCTTGAAGGACGGGTACGGCGGATATCCGGCCCCATAATCCGTGCAACAGGACTGGGAGGCGCAGGATTATTTGACGTGGTTGAAGTGGGAGATAACCGCATCATCGGCGAGATAGTCAGGCTTGAAGGCGGAGAAGCAGTAATACAGGTCTACGAAGACAATACCGGATTAAAAACCGCTGCCGCTGCCATTTCTACCGGACGGCCGCTTTCGGCGCTGCTGGGTCCCGGTCTGCTGGGCGGTATTTTTGACGGTATACAACGGCCGCTGGAAATGCTGTACAACAAGGGCGCGCCGTCTGCCCACGGCGTCGCATTCATGGCGCCCGGCGAACGGGGTACCCCCCTAAATACAGAAAAAAAATGGCGCTTCGTTCCCGATCCGTCACTGCTTAAAAAACTGGCGTCAGGAGAAAAGGTTCCCGCCGGTGCAGGTTTGGTTCTGGGGACCGTACAGGAAACCAGCAGCGTTAGCTGTAAAATAATGATCCCCCCCGGCGTTAAAGGCGGTGATATTACCGCTCTGAGTCCCGAAGACGATTACACGATTCTTGAGGCAGCAGCAGTAACAAGCCTTGGCGAGGAAATCCCCATTGCACAATGGTGGCCGGTACGGCAGCCCCGCCCTGCTGCTAAACGGCTTGCTCCGAATCAGCCGTTAATCACGGGAGAGCGGGTCATTGATGTTTTTTTCCCCTTATCCAAAGGCGGCACGGCAGCACTGCCCGGCGGTTTTGGTACAGGGAAAACCATGACTCAGCATGCTATTGCAAAATGGTGTGATGCCGATGTCATTGTATATATTGGGTGCGGCGAACGCGGCAACGAAATGACCGATGTTCTCAATGAATTCCCCCGGCTGCAGGACCCGCGAACCGGGCGCAGCCTCATGGAACGGACCCTGCTTATCGCCAACACTTCAAACATGCCGGTTGCAGCAAGGGAAGTATCGATATACACCGGCATAACGCTGGCCGAGTTTTACCGCGACATGGGTTATCATGTTGCCATCATGGCAGACTCTACCAGCCGCTGGGCGGAGGCATTACGCGAGCTTTCCGGCCGCATGGAAGAAATGCCCGCCGAAGAAGGGTTCCCCGCCTATCTGCCCACCCGCCTGGCAGAATTTTACGAACGGGCGGGCCGTGTCCAAACCCTTTCCGGACGCGAAGGTTCGATCTCAATTATCGGGGCGGTATCCCCGCCGGGCGGCGATTTTTCTGAACCGGTTACCCAGCACACAAAACGCTTTATCAGATGCTTCTGGGCGCTTGATCGCAGCCTTGCAAATGCACGCCATTACCCGGCAATAAGCTGGATCGACAGCTACTCCGAGTATGCCGAAGAAGTACAGCCATGGTGGGAGCAGGTAAACCACCGCTGGCCGGTAGTCCGTACGCAGTGCATCGAACTGCTTAAACGGGAACAAAGACTGGCGGAAATTGTCCGGCTTATCGGCCCCGATGCCCTCCCCGACGAACAGAGGCTCATTCTTGTTACATCGGAAATCATCAAAGATGGTTTTTTACAACAGGATTCATTTGACGAAGTTGACATGTACTGTGTCCCCGCAAAACAGATACGGCTTTTGGAATTGATAATGGAATTCCATGAGCGCTCTTTAGCCTGCATCAAGCTGGGTGCACCTCTCACGAAAATTTCCGCCACAGGCCTGAAGGAAGGGTTGTCCCGGCTTAAAAGCACGGTGAAAAATGACTCTCTTGATGAACTTGATATGTTCGAAGCAAAAATGCGCTCCTTACTGGAAGAGCTGGAGCAGAGCTACCGGACAAGTACTTTAATGTAAAATGCGGCATCCGGTAAAAGGCGATTTTAATCCTGCGTATCCTGCGCAAGCAAAAACAAAAGGTCTGACAGGCGGTTGATATACGGCACTATAGCCGCCCTGATTTTTTCGTCAAGACCAAATCCAATGAGCTGCCGTTCGGCGCGGCGGCAAACGGTCCGGGCAATGTGAAGCTTTGCCGAGGCAGGGTTTGCACCGGGAATAGCAAACGAATTTGAGGGTGGCAGCTTTGATTCCAGTTCTTCAATCAAACCGGCAATATGGTCCTCGCAAATGCCTTTTTCGGGGACAGGCATTCCGGCAAGTATTCCCATGAGCAGGAAAAGGTCTTTTTGAATCCCGGTAATGATGTCTGCACTATCCTCCGATCCATTATCCCTGATCCGCAATGCCGCTTTTGCATCACCAAGAAAGGCGGTTAGCTCATCAATGGTTCCCATACATTCTATTGCCGGGTGATCTTTTCGCAGGCGTTCTCCCCCGATAATGTCTGTGTACCCGTCGTCTCCGGTTTTTGTTACTACGCTCATGTTGTTTTCTAACACCAGTATATCGGTTATAGTTAACCATGCGCAACAAACTTACCGACGAACTCGCCATTTGCGGCCTGAAAGCAGTCTTGGCTGCCGTTGAATTCCACCCTGAAACAATCAACCGTCTTTTTCTGCGGGAAGACCGATTTAATTTGTTCACCAAAACTTGCAAAAAACTTGCGGAACGCAAGCGCCCCTATAAAATATGCGAAAACGAAGAATTGGAGCGTATCAGTAAAAGCGTTCATCACCAGGGGGTGGTGGCGATGATACGAGAACCGGCCGTTGAACCGTTAACCAGGGAAGACCTTGATTTATGGGCGCAAGAAGGGAAAACGGGGTTAATTCTTCACGAAATAGGGAACGATCACAACCTTGGCGCCATTGCAAGAGCGGCGGCGTTTTTTGACTCACATTTTCTTGTCCTGAATGAAAATGACAGCGAGGTGCGGCTGACCACGAGCGCCTACCGGATTGCCGAAGGCGGTATGGAACACATAACCGTACGAAAAATCAGTAACCCTGTCTCGTTTCTCAAAGACGCAATAAAAAAAATCATTGTTATTGGTACTGATGTCCGCGCACGGCAGCGCATCGGCGATCTTCGTAAAATAATTGCAAACCGGCCGGGAGACGGAAAACCCGGTATTGCATTGGTACTGGGAAATGAAGAAACCGGCCTGCCGCAAAGTGTCAAGGACAACTGTTCATACCTGCTGCGTGTCCCGGGGACCGGCAATATCGAAAGCCTTAACGTATCCCAGGTTGCAGCCCTTTTTTTGAGAGAAATTTATGATTTGTAAGGTGTCACCGCAAACCCTGTTACTCTGCCTGGTAACAAACCGGCAGTGGGCAGGGAAATGGTGTCAGGCACTTTTTTAAGCAATTTTTTGGCTTCGTTCAGGTATCCGGCGATTATACCCATCATAGGGAAAGTGCGGCGGCTATGCATAGAATGACGGCGGCAATATTTTGCATATGGTGTAAAACCATTTTAAAAATACTGTCACGCTCTTGTTCTTTAAATTGATTTTTTCCGTATTTCTGTTGTCTTTTTTCTATGGAATCCGACGATAATCCTGTATCTGCGTTCGAGTTTAATTCCAAAATCAATTCAGCTTTGTTTTTTTATACCAATTCATTGGAATACCTTTTATATAACGAATATATACGACGAAAAAATCATACTAAACGATAAAAACAACGGTCACGCAAAGGTGACAGACACCGATCCCTAATAACTCCGCTTAATCGAAACACTTGATTCAGCCATAAAGCCATGCAGCAAATCGTAATTTGCACAGTATTTTACTTTTTCCACTTTCAAGAGCTTTTTTCCCGCCAGCACATCCAAATCACGGCGGAGGGTAATGGGATTAAGTTTTCGGTATTCTTCAACTATTCCGGCTGTAAGAACAATGATTTCATCGGGGCTGCAAAAACGGTTTGCGGGAATTTGATAGGCAAGATGCCGCAGGCGCCGCAGGGTATTTTTGTTTTTGCCTTCAATTTTTTCAATCATGTCATGAACATAATTGTTCCAGGTTAATTCCATCTGCTCCTCATGGATCACTTCCAGAGTCTGCTCAAGCCCGTCCCGAAACCCTTCCAGGGCATACTGAATGAAAGCGCTTAAGTCTCCGGTTTTGGTTGATTCTTCGAGATATTTGTAATACATGGTTCTTGTTTCATTATAATGATTCGAAAGTATGTGTGACGCAAAACTGGGGATACCGGCTCTCAGCATGAGATAAAATTCCAGGAGACGGGCAGTTCTTCCGTTGCCGTCCATAAAAGGATGTATCCAGGCTATGTATACATGGGTAATTATTGCCTGAATAACCGCTTCATCAAAATTCTGTCCCTGATTGTAGTGAAATACCTTGTAAAGCCAATCACAGAGCTTCCGGACTAATTCTTCCACCTGATCAAATGCGGGAGGTCTATAGACAATCCCCACCGTCACATTTTGTCTGCGGAACTGGCCGGGATGAGCGTTAAAGGCTTCTCCAATGTCCTTGCCGATCATTTCGTGAAACCGCTTGATTAGCTCAGGTGTTATGAGATAGGGAGACTTCTCCCATACAAGTTCCTTAAATATGAGATTAAACGCTGCCAGGACATTTTCAACTTCCTTTTGCAGATACCTTCTGCTGGGTTCCAGGTTTTTACCATTTTGAATCAGAGCCAAATCATCTTCTGTCAGGGTATTTCCTTCGATAGCAGTAGTAGCCAAAGCACCCTTATCAAGGGACACAGAATGCATTTCATCGCGGTAATCAGGTCTAATGGGCATTTTTTGCATTGCATTGACATACGCAAAGCATTGCCCAAGGAGATTTACCGCTTTATCATTTAAAGTCCATTTCTCCGTAAATGTTATATGCTCCCATGTATTTTTCACTTTTTAATTATACAATAATGGAATATATCTTGTCAATATTGTAAACAATTATTATTACAAAAGCTGAATAATTCCTTATATAGCAATGAATTACAGAATACAACAATCATTACATTTGCTGGATCAGGTCTTACTGTGATATGAGCGTGCCTGAACTGTGGGCGGTTTATTTTGCCTATTTGACAGATCGGAGCAAACGTAGCAAAATAAACGAAATAGTTACACTGGAGGAGTGCATAGCAATGGCAAGCAGTGTTTTAATGACAGTCAGCAGGGACGAAGAGGAACGCGCCCGGATTATGCGGGATGAAAAAATCGAGCTTGACTATCAGAGTTATATAGTATACGAAAAGCGTGAAGCCAGGCGCGAAGGCAGACAGGAAATAATTGGGTTGATAAAAAGCGGCAAATCGCTGGAAGAAATAGTCAGAGATTACGAGGGAGAGGCAGGAGGTAGGAATTAGACCCCCATCCTCGCAGCCTTAACAAGCATGTCTTTAAAATAGCGGCCTTCTTTTTCTGTCAGACCGGCGCGGCAGATGATGTCCCGTAAAAAACGAGTTTGTTCGTCGCGTCCCGGGTACTTGTAAAAACCAAAACTTGCCAGGGTATCGGTAATCTCAGCCGTCAATGTATTAACCGCCGAAAGCTCAAGGGGAACCCATGCACCCTTTACCTGGTTTTCTGCCGCATCGCCAAATGCAAGAAACAATTCATAGGCATATATTTGTACGGCATGGGATAAATTAATCGAAGGAAATGTGTCACTAACAGGGATATGCGAAGCAATAGTACACAAATTCAGCTCTTCATCATCAAGGCCGGTACGTTCATTGCCAAAAACCAGCGCCAATGGCGCATTATTGTAATTCTGCGGCTTCTGCGCTATCCACGCAGTTAGAGCGCGGGGATCCAGGGTTATACTTTTCCGTTTTCTGCCCCTCCGGCGGGTTGTTCCCACCACCAGTGAGCAGTCCGCCGTCGCGTCTGCAATACTGTCATAAAAAGCGGCGCTGCGCCAAACATCTTCGGCGTGAATAGCACGTGCCAAAAGCGGGATTTCATCCAGAACTCCCGGCGAAACCATCCGCAGCCGGGATAGTCCCATGTTTTTCATTACCCTGCAAATTGCCCCCACATTACCCGGTTCTGTGGCACGGCATAAAACAATCACAATATGCGACAAATCCATAACATATTCTACCATAGTAATATCATGCTAATGCAATGTTCTGTTGACCAAAAAATAAAAAAAGCCGATAAATAAGAAACGAAATTATGATTAATAATGATATTGTTCCCGGATTTGATACCGCAAAAGATGAAAGCCTTGTAATAAAGCTCCAAAAAGTCCCAAACGTAAATTCTTGCCTTATTTTAATTCTGGAGGGGTATATAAACACCGGCAATACCGGTTTTTTTCAGCAACGGATCCAAAAAGCTATTGAAACGGGTTATACCAGGCTGATTTTTAACTGTAACAGCCTGAATTATGTTTCATCAACCGGGATTGGTTGTTTTTCAGCATTTCTGAAAGCATTAAAGCCCATAGGCGGCGATTTGATACTACTGGAAATACAGCCGAAAGTCTACGAAGTGTTCCAATTACTGGGGTTTTCTCAATTATTCAACATTATGAAATCTCTTGACGATTCTATTGATTTCTTCCGGGGCAGCACAGCAAAACCCAATACCATAGAATTCCCCAGGATTTTTTCCTGTTCCATATGTTCCAAAAAGCTTAAAGTGCTTCAACCGGGACGTTTCCGGTGTCCCGAATGTAAAACTATTCTTAACATAGATAATACAGGATTAGTTTCATAAGAATAACCGAAAAATCCTTTTCATTTGAAAGTTACATCTTGTGGATAACTTGTTGATAACATCTGAAAGAATCAACAGGCTGTATCTATTTATGTACAAAATATCCTGTCATAAAATAATTTCAAATAACGTATATCATTAAATCATTACTAGATAACGACTTACATGGTAAAAATTAAGTATTTACCTGTTTGTAATGTTATTAACCGACAAAATTTGTCGGCAATTATCATTGATTTTCATAAATTTGTGATATTACTGCCTGTGGATAATCTGTGGAGAATACTTATGCGGGGCCTGTCAGCAGCCTCGCCTGCTGCGGCAGGCGAGCACTGCTTGCGTAGCACGTTTACCACTGACACCCGCCTATTCATGATAATATGGGCACACATTGCTGCCTTTTTCAATGGGCTATATATGAGTTTGTACTTGCATATATAGCATTATAGTGTTAATCTTAGAATGTGAGGAAATTAGCCAAACTGGCACTTTTTTTTAGTCTTAGTTTTACGATTATACTCTTGATAGCAGCAGGAATGCGTTTATTGTCGTTTCGCCTTGAATGGGCAAGAACATTATCCTGGCAGCCTGAACCCATATTGATTGAACTTATAAACGCCGCCCGCTGGGCTGTATCGTTTGGACTGTATGGCGGGATACTCCTGAGTATAAGCTACTGTGTCCGCAAGAAAGTATTTGTGCCTATAGCGGTTTTATGCATAGGTTTACTCGCTTTTGCGTTTACCTATGGCGCAAGTTTTGTGCTGGACAACTGGGAAAATGTATCATTAGAAAATAAACCGGTACAGCCTCTGGGAGGACCAGGGCTTATTCTAACCAGTTCAAACAGGCCTACCAGTACGGTAATTATTTTACTTGAAGGCCCGGACGAGCAGATTGGCCCGCGAGTTGTGGTCAATCCCGACCAGCCCATGCAATTTTTTCCCGGGTATTCCGGTGCGGCTCCATCGTCTGTCAGTCTGCCGCCGGTGTCGTTCAGTGATGCTAACCCCTGGCTGCTCGAAAGCCTTCTCATTGATATACGGCTTAACGCAGAAAATCTTCAGCAGCTTTATAAAAGGGAAACTTCATTGTTCCTTATTTATACCGGAGCGTTGATCTTTATATTATGTTCTCTGTCATTCATTATGAAAATAAGCGCATGGCCCCTTGCTAACCTGTTTCTGGGATGTCTTGCATTCCGGGGCATTCTTGCACTGGAAACTTTTTTAAACTCACCGGAAATACAGAACACATTCGATTCTTTTTTGCAAAACCGTCTGCCGCTGGTGATGGCAGTTCCGGTTATTTTCTGTGGAATTGGAACTCTGGTATATCTGTATTCATTTCTCATTTTTTTAGTAAAAAGGCAGAGTGGATATGCCAATTAAAAAAGAAAAACTACTTTCACCGGGATTTATCTTTATAGCGTATATTGCTGCGGCAAGTATTATTATCTTGATTTTTCGCATGATTTATCCGGGTGAAAACGAGCCATTACCCATTTTTTATATGGATTGGCGATGGACACGCGGCTTTCTTGATATTATTACCTTCTATCCCGCCCTGGTATTTTCTGCACTGGTTATTCCTTTTGGCTTTTTTCAGAGAGATGGAGAAACGTATTCAAAATTCTCGGCACGTCTTTTTGTGAAAATGACACCTGCGGTTATTACAGCGATTTTTGCGGCGCTTATTTATGCCGTACTGTTTTTCCTGGCTTATCCCATGACAAGAAATACCGAGAATACGATGCGTTATCACGGCGAAGTATACGCCATGGCAAAACAAGAAGCGTTCAATAGTGCAAGCGAAGAAAATTGGCTTGAAGCTTCGCAATTTATTGGCATCTGCGACAGTATATGGGAAAACAGCCCGGAGATTATTGATTTACGGGCCGAAGTTGAAAGCAACCTCAGAGAAATTCGTCCTTCTGAAAGGGAAGCGGCACCACCCGGCGTGTCAATTTCGGCTTTGCCCGGACAAAGGGAGCCGTTCAATGCTGCCGATGCCATATCAATGGGCGAAGCAGCGCTGAGAGAAGGCCGGCTGCTGGATGCCCATTGGCTTGCTACACTTGGCGGACGCCTTGCCAGAACAGGGAGCATCGAAGCAGCAAACGCATCCCGGCTCGCAGCACAAGCCTGGAACCGGCTTGAAGAACAACAGCCCACCGCCAGGGAAATACGGGCTTTTTCCCTATATCAGCAAAAAATGTCGGGGTACCATGCGTTTCAGTCCGGTGACTATATACGAGCGTTTTATATTTTTAAAGACCTTTCCGAAAATGCTCCTCATGATCCCGATGTGGAAAATTTTCTTGCAGCCAGCGAGAGAGGTACCAGAGAAATAGCATTTTTTATTAATGATATGGAAGTGTCTCCCGGAGAAAGGCTAACCGGCATGGTTTTATCCCTGCCCTGGCAGCCCGATGGTCATAATGGCAGCGATATGCAGGGCCGTTCCGTGATGCGTATTTCCAGCCTTTCATCATCTCCCGATTTTGCTTACGGAATTGGCATTGAATACATGGTTTTTGATTCCGGCAGCGGCGGAAGAAACAGCACCCGCCCCCTTTTCAGCATGGAATCCCAGTACGCCAAATTCCTTCCCATTACCATTGATAATCAACACAAGGTACTTGTCATGATGCGGACACTGGATTTATATGATTCCACCGTACTCCTGGAACCGGAATGGACCGATCAGGAAGGCAGAGCGCCCGGTACTGCTCAAATTACACTGGACTTGAGCTATGAAACATTCCTTAAGCTTTCAAACATGTGGCAAGGGCTGCCCGGCCTGCAAATAAACCAGTTGTTTAACGCAAGAAACATAGCTTTGGAAAACGGCTATATTCCCGAAGTGATTGAAACAGAAATATTAAACCGCCTTGGCTCTTGCCTGTTCTTCCTTCCGATGACAATAATTGTAATTGTTCTTGGCTGGCGTTTCCGTGCCAGGAAACCTTCACGTTACTTTTTTGCATTATCGCTCCCGATTCTGCCGTTGGTGTTTACCGGTTTTGTCTATCTATACAGAATCGGACTCAGCGTCATCGGTACATCGTTAATTCTAGCCGTTGGTTTTTCCACCGCTCTGACCTTGTTTATTGTCTTTTTATCGCTCTCGTTTATTCTTTCTCTCATCCTGCTAGCCGCTCAGCATAGCGAATAAAACCCCGCAAACCCCCATTGTAAATACACTACTGATAAATCAGCAATGTATGCCCTATATTGTACTTTAAGTTGAGTATTTTGATAAATTATGGTATATTCAAAAAACAAGGAGGATATAACCATGATTAAAACTCTGACAGCTCAAACTGCCGAAGTGGACGATGTCAAAACAGCCGTAGAGCAGATACAATCCCAACTGGGAACGGGCGGCTTATTGAAAAATACCATCGGAATTGCCGCCTGCCATTATGAATTTGTACATTCAGGCGTTCTGAAGGGGATAACGGAAGCTCTGCCATTTGATATTGTCGGAACGATATCTTCAGGTCAGTCTGCCGCTGATGCATACGGTACGCTGTTGTTTACTCTGATAGTTCTTACCAGCGATGAGGTTGAATTTGATAAAGTGCTGACCCCCTCGCTTCTCAATGAGCCGGGGCGGGTTATAGCGGACACATATACAGCCGCTGTCAGGCCGGAAAAACCGGCATTGCTGCTTACATTTGCGCCTTTTATGATCCAGAACTCCGGCGATGAATATGTCAACGTACTTTCCGAAGCTTCGGGCGGAGTCCCCTGTTTTGGTACCATAGCCGTTGATGACACGCTTGATTTTGCCAATTGTTTCATGCTTGCCGACGGTGAGCACCACCGTGACAGGATGGCGATAATCCCGGTATACGGAAATATTCATCCAAAATTTTATATTGCCAATATATCAGAAAGCAGGATTCTGGAAAAAAGCGCCGATGTGACCAAAAGCGCAGGCCATATACTCATGGAAGTCAATGGCCGGCCGGTCACAGATTTTTTTGAGGATCTTGGATTGACAAAGGCCAGCGAAACGCAATACGCCCTAAGTTCCCTGCCTTTTTTACTTGATTATAATGACGGCACACCGAGAGTTTCCAAAATTTTTGTTACTCTGACCCCGGAAAAATATGCGATTTGCGCAGGCGCCATGCCGGAAGGAAGCACATTTTGGATTGCATCATCCGACAAGGACGATGTGCTGCTTACAACGGGTGAAGCGGTTGATTTACTTCTTAAAGACATTAAAAACCGTCCCGGCAGCGGACTGCTGATATATTCATGCATCTCCCGCGGTATGACGTTTGGAGGGGATCAGTTCAGGGAAATAGAACTGGTCAGGGAAAAACTTGGCTCTGCTGTTCAGCCTGCGCTGAACGTACCGTTTATGATGGCATTTTCAGGCGGCGAGATCTGCCCAACACAAGTTTCAGATGATAAAGCAATAAACCGCTTTCATAACAATGCATTTATCGCCTGCCTTTTATAAAGGAAGTAACAGCATTGCCGGACAGTGTTTCCCATCAGACAGATACAGAAAAACTCCAATGCGAAAATACCGAGTTACGTAATGAAGTTGAACGGCTGAATCTGGAGCTGAAAAAAGTTTCACGGGAAATGAGGGTATCAAAAAGTTTTCTCGATAAGGTTGTCAAATCCATTGAGGCAAAAGATACTCTCAGCGACGCATTAACAGTTGCGCATGACAAGCAGCGAGCTTATACGAACATGCTGCTGGAGAGCTGTCCCAATATTATAATGTTGTTTGACCACAAAGGCGGTTTTGTTCTTTCTACACGGGCGCTATTGCATGCAACGGGTACGCCCAATTTTGACTATATCAGAAACCGCAGTTACGAAGAAATTTTTCCGGAATATTTCCACGGCGAAAACATGGACGCATTCAGTGAAGCCGTCAACAAGGTTATTTCGTCAAACGAAACTGCAATATTTAATGCCTGGGTTGATTTTGCAAGAAGCGGCCAGCCCAGGTTATATACAATTGAATTGCGCCGGGCAGGAACTGATACGGAAGATGCGGTCAATTTCCTGCGGGGCATTCTCATGGTCATGGTAGATATTACCGATTTAATGCAGGAAAAACAGCGCGCCGAAGCTGCCAATATCGCAAAATCCGATTTTTTGGCGGCAATGAGTCACGAGATACGGACGCCAATGAATGCCATCATTGGTATGAGCGAAGTACTGAGCCGTACAGAACTGGATACACGGCAAAAAAAATACATATCCGACATAACACGATCGTCCGGGGCGCTGTTATCGATCATAAATGACATTCTGGATTTCTCAAAAATTGAAGCAGGAAAGATGGAGCTTGTTCAGGTTAATTTTAATACGAGAATACTGTTTCACGGCTTGTATTCAATGTTCGAGATTTTCTGCCGTGATAAAAACCTTGAACTGCATTACAATATTTCGGAGGATTTGCCGGAAATGGCCTACGGAGACGAAAACCGGATTCGCCAGATACTGACAAATCTTTTATCCAACGCCGTCAAGTACACGAGCAAGGGGAATGTAAAGTTTTCGGCATGGCTGGACAGCGAAAACATGCTGAGGTTTGATGTACAGGATTCGGGGATAGGTATACGGGATAATGATGCAGCCAGACTGTTTAAGCCCTTTGAACAGCTTGATACCAAAAAAAACAGAAATATTGTCGGTACCGGACTGGGGCTCTCGATAAGTTACAATCTGTGCAAACTGATGGGCGGCGATCTATGGCTGAAAAGTGATTATGGTAAGGGTTCGACTTTTTCCGTTTCCATACCATACATGCAGGCAGACCATGTCATGGAAGAAGAATCAATCAGTACACTGGATTTTTCGGCGCCTGATGCAAAAATCCTGATTGTTGATGATATTGATATAAATCTGGAAGTAGCCTCGGCAATGCTTGAAGCTTTTTCCATTACCCCAACCCTTGCACTCAGAGGCATTGATGCTGTGGAGCTTGCGAGGAACAACTGTTATAACATTATTTTTATGGATCACATGATGCCCGAAATGGACGGACTTGAAACAACAAAACACATCCGGGAACTCGGCGGCTGGAATGAAACAGTACCCATTATCGCGCTGACAGCCAACGCCATTGACGGTATGGGCGAGGTATTCCTGAGCAGCCGCATGGACGATTTCCTGTTCAAACCGCTGAATATCGCAAATCTCAATACCTGCCTGAGAAAATGGCTGCCTGCGGAAATAATTACATAATTAATTTGGTTATTGTCAGTATGATATGTTTATATTATACTGATTTAGGACAATTAGGGGGTATATCATGTCAAAGACACGTTTATTGGGGATAGTAATTCCGGTGGGAGCCTTACGGAGCAGTAAACCTGCCGCTGTAGGCGAATATCCCGATCTGGGGGAATTTGCCCTGTTATGTAAAAAGATGAAAGTTGGCCTTATACAACTTCTGCCGGTTAATGATACGGGCGGTCAAAGTTCACCATATTTCAGCCTGACCGCTTTTGCCTTGCACCCTCTTTATATACGTATCGGCGATCTGCCGGAAGCAGCGGATTTCAAGGATAAGACAGCGGCAATTAACAAGGAATTCGGCGGACAAACAAGGTTTTCTTACCATGAAGTCCTGCAGGCAAAAATGGAACTCCTGCACGAGATTTATACGGCAAATACAGCCGCTGTTGAGCAGAATGCGCTCAAGGGAGAACTCGGCACATGGATCGAGCAAAATCCCTGGGTAAAGGCTTATTCAGTCTACCGCAGGCTAAAAGGGCTTAACGAGGAGAGAAGCTGGAAAGAATGGCCCGATCACCGTGAAGTAACCCCTGCGGACATTGCCGCACTGTGGCAGGATCCAAAACTCCGAGGTGAGCATCTGTTCTGGGTATGGGTGCAGCATGCTGCCGATGTGCAATTCAGCGCCGCCGCAAAAATTGTTAAAGATGCGGGAATTATCCTGAAAGGGGATCTGCCCATATTGATGAACGATGACAGCTGCGATGTGTGGGCGCACCCGGAATTATTCGATCAAAACCTTTCCGCAGGAGCGCCGCCGGACATGTACAGCCCGAAGGGTCAAAACTGGGGATTCCCCCTGTACGACTGGGCAACACATGAAAAAGATGGGTACGCATGGTGGAAACAGCGGCTTATCGTCGCAGCAAAATACTACCAGGCATACCGCATTGATCATGTTTTGGGATTTTTCCGGATCTGGGCGTCATCCCCCTACGAATATGCGGATTCGTCGATGATGGGCCGTTATATCCCCTATGCGCCCATTACAAACGGCGACATGCGGAAACTTGGCTTTGACAAAAGCCGTGTCCGCTGGGTATCCCGCCCCCATATTCCCACCGCCGAACTGACAGAAGCGATTCGTGCAAATATATCCGGCGAAGCCAATACCGAGGCTATAACAAAAAAAGTCTTTTCCAAAGCGCTTGACCGCGTCAGCGGCGAAGAATTATGGCTGTTTAAGAAAAAGATACAGGGCGAAAAAAGTTTTGACGCGCTGGGTCTGCACCAGTCATGCCGTTCGTATTTATCCAAAGCATGGCAGGATCGAATATTCTTTGAATATGAAAAAGGAAGATTTTCTCCTACCTGGCATTATAAAAATTCCCGTGCATACCAAACTCTCTCCAATGAGGAAAAAGAAAAACTGGAAGAACTGCTGAAAAAACGTCAGGTAAAATCGGAAAAAATGTGGGAAGCCCAGGGAAAGAAACTCCTATCAATGCTGGTAGAATCGTCGTCAATGATTCCCTGTGCAGAGGACCTTGGCACTGTACCAAATTGTGTTATCAAAGTGCTTGCCAAACTCAAGATACTGGGGCTTCGTGTGGTACGCTGGCAATGCCTCTGGGACACGGAAGACAAAGCCTGTATTCCATTTGAGGAATACCCGGAACTGTCAGTATGCACCCTTTCATTGCATGACAGTACAACTTCACGAGAATGGTGGGAAACAGAAGCCAATCAGGAGCAGTTTTCCGGTTTTCTGGGTTACCCTTCGCTTCCCAAAGTGTATAACCCCGGCACGGCAAAAATATTCCTTGCAAAAGCCGCATCGGCGCGTTCCCGATTCCGTATTTTTCTATTTCAGGATATTTTGCACCTTTCCCATAAATGGTATGCGGACGATCCGGCATCGGAACGGATCAACGTACCGGGAACGGATAATGATTTTAACTGGACGTACCGTATTCCGGCGCCGATAAACGAACTTAGTAAAGACAAAGATCTGGTAAAAGCTGTTGCGGAAATAAGCAGGGTGAAAGCGGCTAAAAAGAATCGCGGTAATTCCTGAGTAGTGTCATGCATACAAAACTGCGGTACGGCATTATCGGATGCGGAGGAATTGCCCGGGGTCTGTATCTGCCGTCAATTCAAAAACTCGAAGATGCGGAGATAACTGCCTTCTGTGATTCTGCCCCGGAAAAAGCGGAAAAGTTAAACAATGAATTTTGCGGGGGCAGGGGAAAGGTTTTTTCCTGCTACCGGGAATTGATAAAAGAAGACCTTGATGCCGTTTTTGTGCTGACGCCGAATAATTCCCACTGCGAAATATCAACCGCTGCATTGCTGGCCGGAAAACATGTAATGTGCGAAAAACCCATGGCAATAAATTATGCCGAAGCCAAAACCATGATTGCTGCCCGTAACGAAAGTAAAAAACTCCTGACAATCGGATATCAAAACAGGTTCAGGCCGGACAGTCTGTACCTCAAGGCAGAATGTGACAGCGGTGTCCTGGGTGAAATTTATTTTGCCAAAGCAACCGCCCTGCGCAGGCGGGCTGTTCCTGCATGGGGTGTTTTTCTTGATGAAAAAACACAGGGAGGCGGGCCCCTGATAGACATTGGAACCCACGCACTGGATCTTACATTGTATATGATGAATAACTATGAACCGGTGTATGCGGCAGGTACGGTGTACCACAAACTAAACAAGGATACAGATACCGGCAATGACTGGGGGCACTGGGACCCGGATAAATTTACCGTAGAAGATTCCGCTTTTGGGTTTGTAGTGATGAAAAACGGCGCAACGATCATCGTGCAAAGCAGTTGGGCTTTAAACATAACGGAAATCAGGGAAGCGGTGACAACGCTTTGCGGAACTAAAGCCGGCGCCGATATGCCGAAAGCCAGAGAACTAATTATCAACGGCGTCAAAAACGGCAGGCAATACACCATCAAGCCGGATTTCAATACGGGTATTTCTCAGGGAAATGAAGCAGACATCGAAACCCGCATCTTTACCGATGCAATTCGCGGCAAAGGAGAACTTTGTGTACTTCCCGAGCAGGCTGCAGTCGTAACCAGAATATTGGAAGGTATTTATATAGCTGCCAAAACCGGCAAACCATATTTTTTTAGTGAGGATTAACATGGATAAGCGCATTACTGTTACTGTGTGGAACGAATACTCAGAATTCCAAAAGGAATCTGTAGTGGCAGGAATATACCCAAAGGGGTTACACACTGCCATTGCGGAATTTCTCAACAAGGATAAAGACATACAGGCTAAAACCGCCGTTCTTGCCGATACCGAACAGGGATTACCGGAAGCGGTGCTTGCCGCAACGGATGTTCTCATCTGGTGGGGACATTCAATGCATGATAAAGTCGATGATAGCATTGCCGCGCGTGTCATCAATCATGTTCAGCAGGGCATGGGGATAATCTTTCTCCATTCGGCGCATAAGTCAAAACCTTTTATGCGGCTGCTTGGCACAAGCGGTTCACTTTCCTGGAGAGAGGCAAACGAGAGAACCCGAATATGGACATGCGCTCCGGAACATCCAATCGCTGCCGGAATCCCCGAACAGTTTGTAATCGAACACGAAGAAATGTACGGCGAACCGTTCGGCATTCCCGAACCGCAAAAAACGGTTTTTATCAGCTGGTTTCAGGGCGGCAATGTGTTCAGAAGCGGCGTAACATTTCAGCGTGAATACGGCAAGGTTTTCTATTTCCAACCCGGGCATGAAACATATCCCATCTATCATCATGAAACCGTTCAGAAAGTTATAACGAATGCGGTAAAATGGGCAAAACCGGATGTCAGGGTTGGCGCTTTGGACTGTCCCAACGCACAGCCATTGGAAAAATTATAATTACCGCTACCGCCGGGACTGCTGTCAGCGAAAAAGTCCGCCTGTAATACATTGTTTTTTTAAACAGAAAATGGTATTGTTATACAAACGCCTCACAGGAGATGAGTAATTGTATGAAAACGAGAAAAAAACATGGTTTTTTAACCGTTATTGCGGCTTATACTATTTTATTTTGTTATGCATGTTCAATGCCGGTAATGCCCAAGCGTCTGATAATATCATCAGATAAGTTTACCACGAACTTACCGGGAACATTCGGTGAATTTAACCTTGTTAAAACCATTTCAGAGCGTTTAAAGGATTCATTGCCTGAAGGATTTCAAATGTACGATGTGGTTAATTATAACGGCGGAAAGGCCATTTTAATCGGCTACGAAATGGATTTGGTGCAATCATTCAATCCTGACGATTATTTGAGTCAGATCAATGGGTATTTGGATGATATAGATGATTTGAATACAGATTTAGGCGAAAATTTATCTGCCAAATTAGACATGTCAGAGTTAACGTGGGAAATGCCGGAAAAAAACATCAACATTGATATATCTGATTTATTTGACAACCTGGAAGCGCTCATAAACCAGGATACATCAGGCGCAGGAAACTATGCGCAGCAAATACCTTTTCCGTTAGTTCCTACCGCCGGTCAAATACCAGTCGGAGGAGAATGGTTTCCGGCTCTGCCCAAACTGCCGCAATTTTCTTTATTCGACAATTTAGCTGACCCGTTTGAATCAGTGTTTATCACCGATAATACAGCAGGATATGATAATAAAATTGAACTGACTGTCGCATTAACTCAAATACCGGGTGGTTCTGCTCTCCCGAATGGTCTCATTCTTGCAATGAATAATATCACGCTTAAGGGAGACTCAAATGGTAATATAATCGGATCTATTGTGGGAACTAATAACGTCATTTTGCAGGCTGCCAACGGTTTTACCAATACAATTACCGTAGACCTCACAGGAGCGCAAATCTTTTTCAATGACCCGCCCAACTTTTATTTTGGAGATATCACTTATCAGTATTCCGGCGAGACAAATCTTCAACCCGTATATTACAATCTGAACATACAGCCCAAAATAACCAATATCGGCCTGAGCGGGGCAACAGGTCTAAAAACCGAAGAAATCACGATTGAGCTGTCTAACGACATTATCGAAGATTTTGATATCGATATATCCGGATTTCTCAATGCGCAAATCAGCGAAGGAGAAATTGAAATAACTGCGAAGGTTACCACTGCTGCCAATGGGACATATCTCAATGGAGAAGAAATAAAATTCAGCATTTCCATGGAACAGGAACCGGTGTTATTCGATGCCTTGCCATTTAACGGCTTAACCAGCGCTACGCCGTGGGTTTTTACCGCTAACGAGCCATTTAATTTCGCTCAACAAACACCGCTGCTGGAAATAAACAACAGCACCATAAAAATTTCCCGTAACATTAGCAGGATTACCATAAATTCCGACAATGGTATCGACTTCAAGCTTTTTGGAGAGCATCTAACGAATAAAACACTGCCCATTTATGTCGGATTGGATATGCAGATAAATAAATTACTGAATGTACACTGGAAAACAGACATTCTCCCCACCCCTGATGATATAGAAATTGACTTCGAAGAGGCAAAAATTCCTCAATTCATTGAAAGTATAACATTTGATAAAATGGATTTGAGAATTAACATGGATACTGACAGTTTTCCGCCGGAACTGAATAACGTATTTGCGGTAAAACTTGAAAGCTCTATCTTTAAAAACGGTGCAGTGGGGCCTACCCCGCTGACAGGCGGGGATTACCGGCTCGTTACCATCGACGACATAAACCCGACAATAAATATTCATGATGTTTCTGTAATAACAATTAAAGTTGAAATTGTGCCCGGCACAACCGTCAGTCCCGGTACAAATTATATTCGAATCCCCGAATTGTCTCTGACAGACAGCGAGCCGTTAGTACTGGAAGGTGACATAAGCGTGGAATTTGGCTGGGCACAGGCAGCTATCAACCTGGATTTGGCTATGAATGAAATAGGGGCTGACAGCTTTCTTGCCGGGACATTTCCCGAAAAGACCAAGGATCCTTATGACCTAAAAGATTTAATGAGCGACTATATGGCCAATATTATCCTGAACGCCAGCATTGATGCAAAATTGTTCCTGAACGGGCCAAACGGGCTCATAAACGTATTGAATGATGGCGGCGGAATATCGCTTGAATTTGATCTGGAATGGGACGGAAAACCAGCCGGCATAGAAATGTTATATAACGGGCCGTTAGCCGTAAACAATTTTAACGCTTTCCCGCAGTTTTCCGACGAAGAATATATCTACAGAGGAAACTTACTGCCGGCGCTTATCACCGATCTGGGTGAGTTCGAAGGTCTGGACCTTTCTTCTGACGGAATAAACAGTTTTATACAGGATATACCCAACGGAATGCGTTTCAGTTACACCATGAAAATGCCTGCTGATTTTATTGTTACGCCGGATATGTTCAGAATAGATGATCCGGGCAGCGGAATAAAAGCCCTGTTTGCCACCATAATCCCCCTGGAATTTATTGCCCAATCGGGAGCGGAACTTAAAATGCCGGGTATTTTTGATGAAGATAAAGACCTTTTTGGCAGGAAGGACATAAGTGACCCGGTATTCGGCGATGTTAATCTTAATTCAATGAACATTTTACTTGACTTTGGCATGTCGTTTATCAGTGAGGCAAACCTCCATATAAACTGCAGTGTAAATGATATCAAGCTGTTCGGTAATGAAGGGATAAGGGTTGGCAAAGACAGTAAATTCGAGATAACCCTCAATAACAGTCATTGGGACACCATCAATAATCACCTGATTTACCCGGATATAAGTATTACATTCCCTCCCGGTGCAACAATCAGTATTCCAAAAAATGTAATGCCGATTGCAATCACCATAAGCGCCGGCGGCAGTGTAACCATTAATCTTTAGGGGGCAAAAATGAAAACAATCATATTCGTTTTACTTTTATTAACTTTTGCCATTACCGCGCACTCACAGGAAGTGTACAACAATTATGTCACAGTGAATGGGCCGGAAGATTTAAATGAAGAAGACACCGAAGAACAGGAAATTCCCGATGAAGAAGAATCTGATGAAGAAGAAGCCGAGGAAGAGGAAGAGGAATCCGATGAAGAGCCGGAAGAACAGATAGTTCACATTGAAGAAGAACCCGAAGAACAGGAATCGTTCGCATGGAAAAGAATTATCAGAGATCGCACATTTGAATTGGGTCTGGCAAATGCAAACGTAAATGTTTCAAATAATAATATAAAACTAATGGATCTTTTCCAGGAAACGGTTGAACTTAACCTTGAAACTGCCTTATCCGGCATCAAGCTGGATGCCGATGCGTCAATAAAAACTTTATCGTTTTATTATACAAAGGACAGATGGGGCGTTGGATTAGACATTGGACACATAAATATATACGGGAACATGTCGTTTTCCGACAACCTGCTGGACGGCCTTGCCGAAGCAAAAGACGATAAATTCGGTATCGGCGCAGCGGTCTTTGCCGATATTATTGGCATTCCGTTTTTCTTCTATATTCCTGACTTAAATATCGGAAACATGCAGGTTAATAATCTGAAAGTGCGAATAAGACCGGCAGTATTTGTGCCGATTTTCCACACAATACCCGGCATTGTGTATAACCGCAGCGGCGGCGAAATGTCTATTGACTATGACATGCGCATATATTCAATTGTTAACATGGAAAGTATAACAGAAGGCAGCAGCAATGATTCAAATGAGGTTGCCATTAATAAAAGCCTGGGTTTTGATTTTAGCCTTGGTTTTGAATACCCCCTGTTATCACAGCTTGATCTTGGCGTAGATATAGTAAACATCCCGTTTATCGGAGGAAAACTCAATTATTACATGCATCTTAAAGACTCCATTTATTTTAATATAAGCGGGGTAACTTTAGATGATTTAATAGACGGGAAAATCAGCGAAGGAGCCTACCATGCCCCCGATTCTTTTGATCCCGAATACGGCAATGAAACAGTTAAGCTGTACCGTCCGTTCAAAACAGTGTTTTACGCCAACTACCGTCCCTTAAATTCACCCTTGCTCACCCTTATTCCCTCCCTGGGTTTTTCCCGCATCGATTTGTATCCGCAAAAATGGGGTTTCGAAGGCGGTGTAAGCACACGCCTGGATATAGGAAATTTATTTATTACTACCCTGGGGTTTAACTATAACGATCGCAAGTGGAAGAACAGCCTCGATTTTTCCCTGAATTTCCGTTTCTTCCAACTTGACATTGGCGCATCACTCCAGTCACCAAACTTTGCGAAAAGCTTCCAGGGCGCAGGTTTCGGCTTCAATGCCGGTCTCAAATTTGGCTGGTAAGGATAGTGCCGCTTTTACATTTTTGATAAACGCAGTTCTGCGCGGAATGCCGTCTGGGCGGCTTTTTCGCCCTGTTCTTTTTTCCCTTCAATGGCAAAAGCATGTATATGCGGGGACTCTCCTGCCGCCGGAGCAACCGGCGCAGTCCATATACCGATAACTTCGTTCAGTAAAACTTCGTTCAGGTAATTAATATCCAGCCTCATGTACTGCGCATTTTCCAGCAGGGAGGAATCCAAAGCATCTTCTATCCAGCGTATATAACTGACATTGTTGACATGGCCGTTATAATCCATGTCGGTGTACATTGCCCGGCGTTCGGCGGTTTTCTGCAGTAAAGTATTTTCCTCAAGGCCAACAGCGGCGGACAATGAGTCCAAACCTTCGTTCAGGGGCATAAGGCTCATTACGGACTGAGGCCGCAGGGGGCGCCGTTTTTCCCTGTCAATAATAACCCAGCAGCTTCTGGCGCGGACTGCTGCATTTCCATCGGCATCGCGGATGTCATAATCGCGCAGGGCAAACAACTTTTCACCGCCCCTGGGCCATGTACGCACCGTGATAATTTCTCCGTACTTTGGCCTGCGGTCAATCTGCACCGACATGCGGGACAGTATCCAGACCTGGTTTGCCCGTGCCATGTCACTGCGCCCGACGGAAAGGTTTTCGGCATGACTGATTGCCGCTTCCTGGAAAAAGTCAAAAACAGCGCTCAATGTCATAGAATCCGATGTATCAACAGCGCGAAAACGAACCTCCTGATTTTCAGACCAAATAGAAAGTTTTTCCATGCCTGTATTCTGCCAAAAAAGACTTTTTTTTACCAGAGAGTGTCCCTAAGGAAGAATTGGTTGAAAAAAAAAAGAAATTATGTTATTCTGTTGTTATGTCACTCCAATTTGATGAAGAAAAAACAAAAAAAACAATTGAGCATGTCCTTGATACCATAAGGGCGGAGGCGGATCCTGATCTGCTCGACAAGTATTACCGCATGTTTAAAAAGGAAGTATCATTGTTCCACAGGTCAAAAGTGACGGCTTTCCTTTTGATGTTATGTGATCAGGGGAAAACCCTTGGCCCAATCAGCAATTTATCCGGCGGATCCAATTATACGGCAAAGACGGCAAAGGGGCGCAAAACCGTCAAAAACAAGGACGAGGGTTCCCGGACGGAACCCCAGCGCTACCCCCTTGCTGATGAAGAATCAAAGCGGCTTTTTTTCAATGTAGGCCGCAGCCGCCGTGTTTTTCCCCGCGAAATATTGGGGCTTATCAATACAAAAACAGCCATACCCAAGGAAGACATTGGCGCAATCCGTATATTAGACAACTACTCGTTTGTACAGGTAAGGGATACCGTTGCCGAAAAGATAATTGAAGCGCTGAACGGTTGTGTTTTCCGGGGCAGGACACTTACGGTGAATTATGCAAAGTCCCGCAAAGATGAGGAAAACAGTGAATACAGTGATGCTGATGAGCAATCTGCTTACAACGATACTCCACCCGACAATGATTATGATTAGCTAACCCTGTTTTTTGTTCAAAGCAGGGCCAGTACCAGGCTGAGGATAAAGATATTAAGTCCGATCCCCGTCAGCAGGATAAGCCAGGCCAGCGTTTCAAGTATATAGGCAAATACGGCGGAATGTCTGACATTCTCGATGTTTATCCGCAATACCCTGGATTTCCAGGTTAAACGACGGAAAATCATTGAAAACAAAAGGCCCGGTGGAATTATGGGGTATAATGGAATGAACAATGCTATAAATGAAACAATAACGGTCAGGCGGAATGCAGGACGGGGAATAAACAGGACAGCGATGAATATCTGACTAAGCGCACCCAGAACCAGCGAAAAAGGGGTAATGAAATTCCAGTAATCACTGCGATGACGTCCGGCCCGTTTTACCATTGATGCAAGATGCTGGTCATCGCCGTCAAAAAAAATCACCATGAGTGGATGCGCTTTCGTAGATTCAAAACTCCATTGCCCGTTACGGCATGCCAAAAGACCACCGATAAAAACCTTTGCACCTTCGGTAAGAGAGGAAACCCTTTCCCAGCGTATTTTTTCGGGAGCATCATCACCCGGATCCAATATTTCGGGTGAGCCTTCTTTTTTCTGCAGGGGCAGCAGATATGTTTGAGCATCTTTCAGGGAAACGGGAATGGTAAGATCATCACTGCGTATCCATAAAGTCTGCCTGTCCGTTACAGACTCGAACCCCCCAACAAAGCGGAAAGATGAAGGCACATTACCTTCCGCCCTGCCCTCCTCCTGCTGCTGCCGGTAATGGTTGTAATCAAGCATGGGGCGCATACGGAGTTCATCGAAACGCTTCCTGAATATATGCCATCGGTAACGCTCAATTAAACCGCCGATCATGGGCATGAGTCCATACCATAAAACAGCCATGCTGATAATTATCAAAAAATCAAATAATCTCAGGTTATTATTCCTCGTTTATATTCTACTGATCATCGGGCATTTTGACCATATCGGTGCGCTGCTTGCCCCTCCATCAGCCGATGGTGCATATTTAATACAAAACAGGCAATTTGGTAAAACAACTAGACGATTTTTAAAATTTTTCTAAAAATGACTTGAAATTAATGAACATGTACGATATATATTATATATGAGACATAAACAGATATATTACCGGATTGGAATGATCATTGGCGGTTTACTTTTAATTATGTGCTTTGGCGCCTGCACAGAGCCAAGCCCGCTGTATGGGACTTGGGCTGATAACCGGGGAAACATGTTTTCCTTCTTTGATGATTACTCATTCAATGCACGGATTTCTTCAGGCGGTGTAACCAGAAACTACGAAGGAAGCTATTCGATTCTCCTCAACGCAATGACTTTAACCTGTACGAATATAGAATTAAGGGTTGTAACCGAGTGGGACATCAGGGGAAACATGCTGTACATTGACTGGTCCGATGAAAACGGGGTTTCCTTTTCGCTGACTTTGTATAAAGTTTCAAATTAGGGGTCAATTGTGAGAAGCATTGGTTTTTATGTGAGTATTGCCTTTTTTCTGGCGGTAACCGCAGGAATATCTGCCCAGGAAGCGAACAATAATCCCGAAGATCGGGCTGAAGGTACAGCAAACCGGCCCATTTTTGTTTTTGAAGAAGGGCTTACGGCTTCATGGCTGACCCGGATAATCAGGCAAACCGAACGGAGCAATTTTGTATTCAGGGACTTTTTGCCGGGCTTGTACTTCAGAACGGACTTACACAATCTGCCCTACGTAACCCCCATGGTCCGGCTTGCGGTTTATTACCCTTTGATATCCACTTTCAACAATTTCCCCCAAAAACCCAATACCCCTCTCCATTATGCCGCAGACCTGACCACCGGATTGCATTTTCGGCTATTCGATTTTCGGTTTTTGCGTTTGAATATGGGGCCGGCCCTGCATGTGTTTTTTTTGAATTCAGACCGCTGGAATTATCTGAATATCGGGGGGGCGGCATTTGCCGGACTTGAAGCACCAGTAAGCCGGAACTGGACAATAATTGCCAACGGGTTTGTTTCCCTTGACAACGGTAATGCAGGTGCCAACCGTTCTATGGAACCTTTTGACATTGTGTATCAATACCAGATTGATCTGGGAGTCCGTTACAGTAAAAAGATACAAAACAATACAGAGCGCAGCAGCGCCGAATAATATTTAGAAATAAGAGGGTAGTTATGAAAAAAATTTTTACCATTATGATGACAGTTGCCGTTTTCTTTTCCTGCAATAACACATTCCTTCCGCCGCCTGTCGTTCCACCGGCCGATACCGGCAATACAGGAATCCCCCCGGAATTTGTATCGGCGACACATGGCGAAAGGCGCAGCATTACCCTGTCATGGAATCAGGTTCAAAATGCCGAATTGTACTATATTTACCGGGCAAACAGCCCCCTTGATACATTTGTCCGCAGTGCGGAAACAAGCGCAAACGAATTCAGGTTTAATGTCTCTCCGGGCAGCAGTGTATACTACCGGGTAAGCTCAGTTTCCATAGACGGCAGAGAATCAACCCAAAGCGCTTTTGTCATGGGAACAAGCCTGGCCCAGCCGGTTATCAGCGACATTACCGGCATTACCGAAGACTCGGCGGCAGTTACCTGGTATATGGAAAATGTTTCCGACGACACGTATAAAAATAATTTGCTGTATACGGTGTATTGTTTTAACGGCCCGGTTGAAATTGCCCAAATCGCCCTGGACGGATCGGCAATTTCGGAAAATCGGGCGGTTTTTACCGGACTGAACGCCAATACCGCATACGAGTATCAGGTTGAAGCGTATCTTCGCAGCGATCAAAACGCCAGCGAAAAAAGCGACAGGGTAGATGCGGCAACCGCCCGCCGTTTCAGGCCCGGACCGCCGGTTAACCTCAGATCCGCACGGGGAACGGCTGTAGACAGTGTTGCATTAACATTTGAATTACCCGATATGGTCGATATTGCCCTGGGTGACAATATGTTTGATCCCAAGCCGCTGTACTTTGTTATTTCCAAACGCCTGTACAGTGAAAGCGGGAACAATGAGTACCAGATGGTACGCGAATATTTTGGTACAAATGCCGCAAAAGGCGGCGGCATTACCAATTATAATGCCGGAACAGCGGTCACATGGAGTGATACCAATGTTATACGAGGCGTTACCTACGAGTATCTCGTTCAGTCGTATGTTGATGATATAAACAGGATAATCAGTTCCGATACTTCAAGGGCAAACTCTGTGGGCTGGGCATTGAGCGAAGGAACCCTCTCTTTCGGCACTATCAGCTATACCCCGCATGAATCTGCCGATCTGTTCATATCCGCCAAACTGCCGATTGATTTTAATTTTGACACCAAAGGTGAAACTTATGAATATACGCTTATAGAAAATATCGAACCCATTGATGATGATGATGCCAATGATCCCGACAGTAATATTGAAAGAAGAATTCCATTTTTAACGTATGACGCCCTTCTCGCCCATATTCCCGCAATGGACCTCACCATTAAAACCAACGACTTAACCCCCGGAAGAGGGGTATATTCTTATGCCGTTGAAATAAATCTGAATAATCAAATACTGGACACAGTAACAACCATCGGCAAGGTTGAGGTTTCGGAAAACACCCAGCCCATCGTGGTGGAAAATTTCCGCGTTCAGGACGGTTACAGGGATCAATTTATCCTTAAATGGACACATTATTCGAACAGGAGATATGCTATTTACCGATCCGGCGACAGAATCACATGGGAAGAAATCGCGGTAGTAAATCCAAATCCCTCTAACGATGATGATCCGGAAATAAATAGTAATTTCTCACACACTGTTTCCGGTTATTCTCCGAATGCGGCAGTATATTTTGCAGTAAGACCGTCCCGTGATATAGGCGGAGGCAGTTTCAGGCAGGGGCAAATGGTTTACGCAAGCGCCGTTTCCCAGACGCTTGGTATCCCGGAATTATTGCCGGGCAGTGATGCATCATACAGCAGCATTACCATACTATGGAGAGAAGTACAAAAAGCCGATACGTACCGGATTAAATACCGGTATACCGGCGGTTCCGAATATACAACCGCAGAAACGGTAAAAAAAGAAGACATTTCCCTTGATGCGAACGGGCAATTCAGACACTCGTTCAGACCGGAAGGCTACAATGACGCGGGGAGATCGGGCAGGGAAATTCAGGTAATGATAGATGCCCTTAATGAAAGTTTAAGACTGGAAGTTGGCGGCGGTGAAATTTTCACTTCTTCGGCAAATGTTGCAAGCAGGCTTGTTGGCCCGGCCTTGCTTGACACGCAGGCAAGCGGAGCTGCATCAGCAACCGAAATTGATGTTTCCTGGAACACTATACCGGGCGCAGCCGGGTATTACGTATTCAGGCGGCAATTTGGCATGAACAATGCATCAGAAGAAGGTTCCGAAGCGGTGGTGTATTATGTCCCCGCATCAATATCTTCATCAAACAGCATTACCGGAAAAAACCTGGCACTGGAGTCAAATTCCAGAGTAGATACCGCAACGGTAAAAGCGGCGGCTTCACTCGAAGGATCACGGTACACATTAAGAGACATGTATCTGCCAGATAATGAATATTCTACCCAATACGCCAATCACATACCCGCTTACCGGAATCAGCAAAACGATCTGGCTCAGGGTATGCCTTACCGCTATTATGTTGTTCCGGTTATAACCAGAGGTTCCGGCCCCGAGCCGCTCACTTCTATTGATTTTATTTACGCAAGAGATGCAAATAACAAAAACACCAGTATATCTTCATACACGATTCAGGAAAGCGGCGCTGCCATTCAGTACTCCGGCGCTGCCGCCCTCGAACAGACAGGTTTTACCATCGGTTTTGGACAGAATGTAACGGCATCAAAGGGAACGTATGCTTCATCGGGCAATGAAAATAACGGGATACGCATCACGTGGAGCCCGCCGCCGCTTCTTGCCGGTGTTGCCGGATTCAGTCCACGGTATACTTTGTATCGTAAAACCACCGGTTCAGTATGGAACACTGTTTCTACGAACCTTAATGCGCTTGAATATATTGACAACCCGGATCGCGGTATTGCTCATGAATATACCGTTGGAATAGCAAACGGAAGCGGCAGCAGCTTTCAGCCTCATCTTTCCGAACGTTTTATTGCGTTATGCGGTACATTGCGCGATGAAAAAAACAGGCCGAATTTGCTTGGGTATATGCTTGACATGGTCAGGATGGAGAGTGTAAGCCGCAATGAGATACGCGTTGGCAGCGAGTTTGCAGAAGAGGTAAAATGGTACAGTGCCGGTATTGCGAATTCCTACAGCGCTGATCACAATTGGGGTATTGACGGCTATACAGTGTTTGTGATGAACCGGAATATTAATGCTTCCTGGCATGAAATCGCGGATATTACAACCATGTCAGATCAAACAAATCAAAGCACATCGGTTACTCCAGGCAGCGGCAGTATTACTTTCAATGATGGTATTGGCAATAACTCAAATCCATCAGGCACTCAGGCTGCCGGCAATATAACCCGGAGCCTGCTCTTTGTTCTGCGTGACTACAAACATTTTTTTAAGGTCAGAAGTTATGTGTTGAATGATGAAGGTACAAAAATTTACTGCCCCGATCCGCCCTATACCTATCAATACCATTGGGGAGCTAACGTAGGCGGCCTGAATTGCCCCTTTGAAACCGAGTATGTAAAATGGGGCGCGCGGCAGATTACCGCAGTTGAATACATGGAAATAGCCTCATTATGGCTTGCCGAAGGTCTGCAGAGGATTAACGGCACCGCATGGAATACCGGATTTTTTGGCCGAAGTTCAAATGCGCCTACCGGTGTCGGAGGATCGGGAAGCATCAGCGCAAGTTCAAATTTTGGCGTTAGTGACTGGACTATTACCTATAATAATTATAAATCGGACCTGCAAACCAGAACAGGCAATTGGGTGACTTTCCTGACAATTAACGGAAGGATCAGGCCTTTTACCAGTGCTACCAACCAATATCCTCAACGGTACGGCCACTTCAATTTTGTTGACATAACAGGCCCGGCAGATACTCCCGGTTTATATACAGGACAAATACAACTTGGCACACCGGATGTTAATTGGACCAGCGGAACCATTCATGTTATTTACCCCGCAGGTACCGCTCAGCAATCTATCAACTTTACCGGACAGCAAACCGCACTGCCGTTTAGCGGACAGGGTAATGAACGCCATCAGGGAAACCGCTGGCGGTAATGAGGAATACCATGAAAAAAAAGCACCGATTTTTATTTTACTTTTCTCTTTTCTCTTTTCTCTTTTCTCTTACCTCCTGTGCGGATTTTTTCCAGCCCAAGATACCGTTTTCCGATAAAGATACTACCGGAGTGCTGGATGATCTGTTCAGAACCGCAGAGGAAATAGACAAACTTGCCGTTCCCACTCAATTCTATATAGCGCCCCATTATTCATCTACGGAGATTCGCATGACATGGACGGGGGTTACGGGCGCCGCATATTACATGGTAGAACGTGCCGAAACATCTCCTGTTCCCGGATCAAACCCGCCGGTTTGGGAAGACCCCAATGAAAGCGATTATGAAATTCTCGATAGATTTGTTTACGGCACTTCCTATACCGATGAAATATTGAGAAACCCGTCACTTGACGCACCTGAATACCGGAACAGGTATTTTTACCGGGTCTCCGCCTTTAACACCGCAAGAAGATACGAAGAAAGTGATCCTACGGTGCCGCTGTCCGCCATGCTGTTCAGTGCACCGGACGGCCTTATGGCATCGGGCGGCACATCGGTAGATCATGTTGAGCTGCGCTGGGATAGATCGGCAGGTGCCGAATCCTATGAAATATGGAGAAGCGAACTGCCCAACGGCGCCTCGGCCAGTTCTTTGGGTACGGTGCTGGGAAACCAAAACTGGTTTCTGAACAGGGTTACCGCAGCCGAGCAGGGCAGAGATTTTTATTACATGATAATAGCTAAAAACGGGTTCGGCAATCAAAGCCTGCAAACAAGGCCCGCTTACGGTTATGCCCGCGTGTTCGGCGCACCTGAAGCCCCCACTGTCGTGCTTGCAGAAAATTCCGGCAGAGGGAATTCAGTCACTGAAATTAAAGTAACATGGGATGAATCCATTGAAATCGGTGTGTATTATGCGGTTTTCCGTTACAGTTCCATTGATTCCTCCCTGACAAGGCTTACCGGAGAAAATGGAACCACCGAAACAGAATGGACGGATACGCAGGGACTAAGGCCGGGTATATTTTATTATTACAAGGTTCAGGCTATCGTGTATGATGACAGGGCCGGAAGGGAACTTAAAAGCGAGTTTTCTTCTCCTGATCCCGAAGGCTTTATTTTAAGCAGCCCCGATACGGTTGCTGCGGAAAATGACAACGGTTCCATTACCGTCAAATGGCTGCCGGCCATTGGCAGCGAAAACGAGCGGTTACAGTATACCTATAATGTGTATGCGGACAGCAGCCATACCGGTAATTTCTCAACCCGTGCCGCCGGGGATATTTCACCCGTACCCGATGCGCAGGGGTTTATTTCAGTTGAAGGGCTATCACCCAACAATACGTTTTTCCGGGTGTCAACCGTCAAGGGCGGCATTGAAAGCGCTCTGAGCAGCATGGTTTCGCCGGCGCCTGCCGCAGCGATCATTGAGGATGCAAGCCGGCATGCGTTTATTGCAGGCGCCCAGGCAAACTCAAGCGGTGTGTACCCGGTTATTATCACCTGGAGAAAGCCGGAAAATGAAGAACCTGCTTTCTACCATGTACAGCGCTCATCCAGAACAGGCTCCGGTTTTTCCAGGGTCAACGAAACAGCCCTAGGCGCAAACGGCCCCTGGAGCGATGTATATTCCTACGATGCAGCAACAGGGATCTACTCATATATCGACCGGAATGAAATGGCACGAGTGGGCAGGAAGTATTTTTACCGGATACTTTCCCTAAACCAACTGGAACAGGGGAATTTCCCTTCAGACGAAAAAATCGGCTGGGGCGCTCTGAGCCATACCCAGTATATGCTGGAATACAACAAAACCATGAAGTCGGCGCTCAGAAAACTGACCCTGATGCACCGGCCCGGCAGCACCGATAAACTCGGCACGGAAACGAGAAACGGCACAATAAGCGGAACAGTGTATTACAATGCCGCACTTGACGGCCTGGGCGCGCGGATAATCATCCGGCTGACAAATTATGCCGATTTTTACATCGAAAACGACCCGATCAACGGTGTATACTTTACCCTGAACGGCAATTCCAACACGTCGGCAAATATGAGTTCCAACGGAACCATGGACGGAACCATGAATGCTGCGGGAATGTACCCGGGAAGGGTGTTTTACGATCGGATTGAAATCAGGGGCGGGGGAGCTGCGGGTGGTACTTACGGCATAGAACCCGAGGGATTCCCGCGCCAGGAAATTTCCTGGACTGTAGGTGAACAGTAAATAATTTGTTGCTTTCCTGCTTATCATTTGTTTAAATATATGTTACAATAAAAACATAGAAGGATAAGTATGAAACGGATAACATTATTTACCTTATTTTTGGTAATCCTTGCCGCATTGGGTTTTTCCCAGGCGAACTTACAACCGGCAGCCATTGTCAACCTGATAAGAAGTGTTCCGATAACCGTAGGGCAATTGCGCACTGAGGTAGAGAATATTGAAAGAGCTACACGCCGTACCTTAACCCAGGCACAGCGGCTTGAAGTACTGGACGGCATGATTAATGAACAACTGGTGCTTCAAGCGGCGGAAAGAGATAATCTCACTGCCACTGATAACGAAGTAACCCAGCAAGTGAACCAGCTGCGGTCCGCAATGACCCAACAGCTTGGACGGCAGCCCACTGAAGCGGAATTTTCCCAGGCAATCAGAGAGCAAACCGGTATGGAAATGAGGGCATTTCAGGAACAGCTGAAACGGACAATAACCATGCAGAGGTTCCTCATGGAAAAGAAAGGTACCCTGATAAATTCAATTACCCCGCCTACGGATGCGGAAATTCGTGCCGCGTTTGAACGGAACAGGCGTGATTTTTTTATTCCCGCAACTGTGGGTTTTTCCGCAGTTCAGATTCTTTATGGTGCCGATGCAGCTGCAAGAACAAGGGCCAGAACGCTGGCGGATTCACTGGCACGGGAAATCGGAAACAACTCCGCACGGTTTGATCAGGTATCTGCCCGTGCGCAAACGGCCAATTCGGGTTTTCAGTCGGGCAGCCAGGTGGTACCCCAGACTGATGAGGCCCGGGTAATAATTGGTCAGGCTTTATTTGATATGTTATTCAGTATGAGTTTGAACCAGGTGTCCGGAGTGATCGAAGGTACAAATGGGTTTTTTATTGTGAAAGTTACTTCACAAACAGCATACCAAAACCTTAACCTGACTGATGTAATCCCCGATCAGTTTCTTCCCAATGTACCTTCGGGAAACAGGATTACGGTAAGAGATTATGTTGGTCAGGCCTTGTTGGCCGAAAAACAACAGGCGATCCTTGCCCGTGCATCGGAAGAATTGGTAGCGGAATTAAGGGCAATACGACCGACGCCTTTTACCAGAAACGACAGAAACGTAAACTGGTAATAAACAGGAGCGGCTATGGCATCCCGCAGAAAAGGCCGCATTCTTGCGTTTCAGGCGCTGTATTGCTGGGAGGCCTCGAATCTTCCCATTGAGGAACTCATGGGATTTTCCTGGCTGGATGCTGATAAAAGAGCGGCTTTAGGCGAAAATACAGCGGGTTTTTCACGTATGCTGATCGCAGGTACTGTTGAGAACATCACAACAATTGACGAGGTAATAAAAAAACATTTGGAGAACTGGGATATTTCACGGCTAAACCGGACAGATCTTGCCATACTCAGAATGAGCGCTTATACGCTGCTGTACCAGAAAGAAATTGCCCCGTCAATCGCTATAGATGAGGCAATCGGCCTTGCAAGGGAATTCAGCGCCGATGATTCATTTCGTTTTATTAACGGAGTTCTTGACAGTATTCGCCGTACCGTCCAGGCAGACACAAAGGACGCTGTTACCCCATGAAAAATATTGCATTGCGTATAATCATTATTACAGGCCTCGTGATTACAGCGGTGTTTGGTGTGCTGCTTATTGCAGTAAATGATTACAGCGTTTTTACCAGAGGGCAGGAAAGAGGGTTTTCCGGGCTTCTTGCAGAATATGATTATCAATACCGGACTGTTATGCAGGCAAATACCATGCTGCGCCATGAACTTGACAATCTTGATTATGAGCTTGACCGGCTGGAGAGACGAACCGAGGGAGTAGAATCCTGGCTCTCCGTCATCAAGCGCCGCAGACAGCTTGCCGCCCTGGACCCCCGCTACATGGAAAGCTACAGGAGATCATCCCAGCAAGCTGCGGCTGAGTTTCCTCATTCCGAATCTATAGCCGCTGTTGCCGCAGCCTCCCTTGTCTACGAAACTGCCATAAACAGGGGAAATGAGGCGCAACTGAGAAATATCCTCCCTCTCCTTACAGATTCCCGTCATGGATCATTACGGCTTGGCTTACACGTCCTGCTGGGCGATTTTAGCGATCCGGAAAAAGCTGCAGAAAATATACCGGCAACCGATTTGCGGTTTGGGTTTGCAGGGTCGCAGCCTCCCCTTGAAATTCTCGTTAATCTGGCAATTGTACGGTTACTTACCGGCGATATCCAGGGCGCCGCCGCTTTTGTTCATGGAGCGTTGACCGAATTTAACAACCCGGTACTCACCCGGTTTGCTGCTGAATATTATTATGATTCCGGCAACTTTGCTCATTCGGCTGAGTTATACTCGGGAATGCCCGGCGAAGAGGCATTAAGCCGACAGGCGGACGCACTGTGGCTTGCGGATTATACCGATTCTGCCCGTACAATCTGGTCAATACTCGGTGATACCAGCCCTCATGCATTATACAATCTTGCCATTACGGCCCCAACTCAGGATGAATCCGCAGAATTGCTTGAACGGATAAGCCTGCAAGACACCGGCGATCCCAGTTCCCGGTTTGGCCTCATCCGCTACAGCCGCTTATTCAATCCGTCCGAAGCTATTGCACTTTTGGAAGACGCCGCAATACGTGAACCTGAAGATGCTCTTATCGATCTTGAAATTCTTAAGAGACGCTCTGAAACAGGAGAAAGAGGCCGCGTTATTGCGGATACATGGGCCCTTTTGGACAGTTATTACATGGTTGAAGATCTGTACCAGTGGGCGGCATGGTACTTTGACCTGCAGCGCAGCAGCTCTGAAAGCGCGATATTACTCAGAAATGCCGCACGTAATAATCTTTCGGGGCAATGGGTTAACTTTCATAATGCGCTATTACATACGCGTGAGGGCGATTTGGATGCTGCGGAGAGGGAGTTGACAGCCATTGTCAATGCCGGCGACAATTGGGCCGCATGGGCGAATCTTGGCCGTATTTACGAAGCCCGCAATGCCCCGACACGAGCGCTGGAGAACTATGAAAGAGCTGTATCTGCTCTTAATGAAGAAGCCCCCGCATTCTCAGGGGATACAGACCGGCAAAACACCATCTCGCAATTACACGTACGCATTGCCCTCTGCCTCAGAACTCTGCGCAGACCGGAAGAAAGCCGCCGCTCCCTGGAATTTGCCCTTGAGCTAAACCCCGACAATGTTAATGCCCGCCTGGAACTGAATCGATATTAATTCCAAATAACCTCATAGCTTAATGGAACTTCAAGCACCAGAACGCTAACCAGCGGAATGTCAAATTCCGCCCTCCTGCCGGAATATGTTCCGCCTCTTACACTCTGCACCTGACCGGGAAATTCAAGCGAAACATTGATTCTTGAGGCGGCAATTTCATCAGATACTCCCCTGCCGTAAACCGAACTGACCAACTCAAGATACTCCGTTCTGGTTAATCTTTCTCCGGTGGCAAGCGGCGCCATAAGCGCTTCAAGGTAACCATGGATTTCGGGGGAAAGGTGGCTTAAGACCCCCGGCCCGGAAGAGAGGCTCAGGTTGATGGTACAACTGCCGCCGTTTGCTCTCTGTTCAAAATTGATGAAACCTGCGGCATTTCCGCTTGCAAGGAAAGAACTGATCTGCGATATCCTGACCGGCCCTTCAAGCCTCGTCGGCGTTCTGTTTCTCAATGAAACCGATTCAATGCCCGGCGCCACAGACATGGACGCACTTACAGCAGCGCCATCCAAAACAGGCGCATCCGGAGAAAACTCACCGGATACGGTGGCAAACGCTCTAATCAACCCGGTTATTGCGGTCCCCAGGGAAGTGTTAACATTCAGGTCCGCCTGCCCTTCAGCATGAAGGGTCCCGCTTATTTGTGTTGCGCAGGACATAAATAGCATGAATGTCACCAAAGAAAGAATAATTAATGGGTAATTTCTCATATACATAGTATAACAAATCAGAACGATTACCGTAACAGGCTGGGCATATTTATTGCAACTTATCAAGTTATCATGTGTCGTACTCTAACGGATAGTTGTAAAATAAGGAGGATAAAATGGGTGTACCTTACACTGAAAAACCATGGGAGTTTTTGAAAGATTACCGGGGAAAAGACTTTACCGGTGAGTGGCCGACTTTGCCGGAGATGTTTAGAATAACCGTTTCACGCTATCCCGAAAGATTGTGTTTTACTGTATTTGAACCTGACCGGATCAGCCTTAATTATACCGAGTCTCTCATGATCATTGAGGCTGTCGCCCGATGGCTGCACAGCAAGGGTATACGCAGGGGAGACCGGGTGGCATTGACCGGAAAAAACTCCCCTGAATGGGCAGTGGCCTATCTGGGTATACTTTTTGCCGGCGCAACCGTCGTTCCCATTGACTATCAGCTTAAAACAGAAGAAATAGACCTGTTAATAAAAACCGCAGGCGCACAATTTCTTTTTGTTGATGAAGAAAAACATGAATATTACACGCAATCTCCCGGCGAATTGACTCAAATAATATCCCTAAAAAAAAGTACTGGCACATACATCTACGATCTGAACGGCCCGGAAGCAAAAATAGAACAAGCCGAAGAACATGACCTTGCCGCTATTTTATTTACTTCGGGAACAACAGGGAATCCTAAAGGCGTTATGCTTACCCACCGGAACTTTGTATCTGACTGTTACCTGGCTCAGGGAACGCCGTTGATTATACTTTATACCGATGTGTTTTATGCGATACTTCCCATTCACCATTCCTACTGTATGCTGGCTGTTTTTATAGAGACCATTTCGGTCGGTGCAGAATTAGTTTTTGGCAAACGGATGGTGACAACACAGATACTCAATGAACTGCGGGAAGGAAAAGTTACCATGCTGCTGGGTGTACCCATGCTGTTCAACAAAGTCCTGGCCGGCATTGTCAGGGGGATGAAGCAAAAAGGGCCTGTTGTATACGGCCTCATGTCTTTTTTAATGGGAATTTCCGGGTGTATCAAAAAAGTGTTCAAGGTAAACCCCGGCAAAAAAATGTTTGGTTTTATTCTGAAGAAAGCCAGCCTCAGCACAATCAGAATCTGCATCTGCGGCGGCGGTCCCCTTGCTCCCAGTATTTTCAAAAAGTACAACCAGCTTGGCATTGACTTTGTGCAGGGCTACGGCCTAACCGAAACCTCCCCCATCATTACGATTAACCCTGTTGAACAGTACAAGGAAACGAGCGTTGGCAGACCCTGCCCCGGTGTTGACATGAAAATATCAAATCCCGATGAACGGGGAGTCGGCGAAGTCATTGTCAAAGGCCCTATGGTGATGAAGGGCTACTACAATCTGCCCAAAGAAACCGCCGAAACATTTACTGCGGATGGTTATTTAAAAACAGGCGATCTGGGGTACATGGACAAGGATAACTACCTGTACCTTACCGGCAGAGCAAAAAACATGATCGTTACCGAAGGCGGAAAAAATGTCTACCCCGAAGAAATCGAAAATGAATTCCAGCTGTTCTTTGAAATTGAGCAAATACTGGTGCGGGGTTTTTTGTCCGACGCAAAAACCAAGGTTGAAGGCATAGAAGCGCTGTTTTATCCCAGCCCCGAATTTAAGGATGAAAACGGGAACGATCTTTCCAAAGAGCAAATGAAAACCCGCATAGAAAATATCGTTGCAGAAGTGAACCAACGATTGCAGCCCTATCAGCGCATCGGGCGGACAGTAATACTTGACCGGCCAATGGAAATGACTACAACGAAGAAGATTAAGCGCCAGGCGGAGGATACGGCTTTTTAGCGGGGCTTTTAAAATTATTTGATATACATTATATTCTCTATATGGATATAGACATAGAATTTAACCTGTCAGCTTTTAAACACGGACTTACAGAGGAAAATATTCGCTATGTCTTTAATCGTCCCTGTTATGAAGGACCATTAGAAGATGATGAAGAAAAATATATCATCGTTGGTTTTGACAATTCAGGCAGATTGCTTGAAATCATTTATAACTTTATAGATAGTAAAACAATCAATGTCTTTCATGCAATGAAATGCCAGAAGATTTATTTTTACTTATTAGATGCATAGGAGGAAACAATGGCAAGAATGACAGAAGAAGAAGCGGATGCCCTTGATGAGTACTACACAAAAAACCCGCCTAAGGTAGATCCTGCAAAAAAAGGTGGTATATTTACTCGTCAAAGAGAATTACTTGACATTTTAGACGATGTTTCCGCTGATTATATCAGGAGTTATTCCATATCCACAAATAAAATGCCAACACAAATTATTAGCGAAATGGTTCGGGAACGTATCACCGCTTCAATGTAAATATTTTTCAAATTTAAAGATACACCTCTGCTTGAGGAACAGAGATCAGGGCCAGGGGATCGGGGGTCAGGGTATTTAGCGCCCGGCGCAGCGAATCAGCTCGTTCTTCCAGATAACTGACAGGCAAAGATTGCGCTTTGGGGTCTTCCGGTGATGGGCGGGCTTTGCCGTACATTTGAATTTTACGGATTCCCTGCCCTTTTTCCGATGCAATGACAACTAACTCTGTTACCAGTTTTTCCCAGGCCTGTACTTCCTCCGGCGGCGGCTGTTTTCCATCTACGGCACAAAGCATGGTTTGGATGGTAAATGGAGCGCAGGCGGCAAATTCCTGTATTGCTGCAACAAGTTTTTCGTGGGTAATGGCAGAACTGTTCATTTTTTGGTACCAGGCGGGTGTTCCCGCATCAAGCTTAAGCCAGATGTTCAGGGCAGTTGAACCGCTTGCCGCATCGCGAAGCAGCGAAAAAATGTCCGGCTGTAAAAGCCCGGTGCCGTTCGTTATAAGAACCAGTTCCGCAGTGGGCGCCAGTTCATTGCGAATTCTACCTGCCAATTTCAGCGCTTCGGGAAAATGCGGTGACAGCGAAGGCTCGCCGTTGCCGGAAAAGCAAATATCTTTAACAGGAATATTTTGTTTCAGAGCATCGGCAATCACCAAACGTAAATCCTGTTCCATCTGTTCTACAGAAAATTCAGCGTTAGTTGCAAAAGGGAACACTTCACAATAGGGACAGTCAAATGTACAGCTCTTTTTTCCAGGATACAGATTAACCCCCACCGAAAGCCCTCCTGCACGCCGTGAATACACAGGATACACCAGTACACCTTTTTCACGCTCACGGTGGTTGTCTACGGGGGCAATACTTTTTCCTTTTTCACTTTTCATTTTTCACTTTTCTCAACTCCGCACTTGCCGCATGACCTGCCAGCCCTTCCGCTTTTGCCAGCACTTCCGCAGCATTACGTGCTTTTTCGAATCCGGTACCGGCTGTGCAGCGCAAGGTAGTTACCGTTTTTAGGAAATGCCGTACCGAAAGGCCGCCGGTAAAACGGGCGCTTCCCGATGTGGGCAGGGTGTGGTTAATCCCCGCTGAATAGTCGCCCAGTACTTCGGCGGAAAGGCTGCCGAGAAACAGTGAGCCGTAATTTTTCAGGCGGGGAATCCACCAGGCATCATCGGCTGTTTGCAGTTCCAGATGTTCGGGTGCGATTATGTTGGCAATGCGTACCGCTTCTTCCCTGCTTTGATACACGACAATCAGTCCGTTTGAATCCAGCGAAGCACGGGCAGTTTCACTTGTTGGCAATGAAGCAAGCTGCCGATCAATAGCAGCAGCAACCTGTTCTGCCAAATCACCGCCGGAAATCAAAGCGCGGGCGCATGCGTCGGGGTCGTGTTCCGCCTGGGCGATCATGTCAGCGGCGATAAAGTCTGCTGCCTGCGAAATTGGTCCATTGGTACCGGTGTCAGCTACGATGATGTCATCTGCAATGACGAGCACATCGGAGGGGCCGGCGATGAAATCAATGCCCACTTCACCATAAAGGATTCGTTTGGCGGCAGCAACAAACTTGTTTCCCGGGCCGGCAATAAGATCTGCACGGGGAATTGTATCTGTACCTAAAGCAAGGGCGGCAATTGCCTGAGCTCCGCCAATGGCGAAAACTCTCAGTCTGACATTAGAGACAGGAGACAGGAAGTTATTGATCGCTATTCCGGCGGCGGCAAGAATGTTCCGGTCAGGGAGGCCGTCTTCCAGGGGCGGCGATGCGAGAATAACTTCTTCTACACCGGCACAGAATGCGGGGATAAGTCCCATGAGAACCGATGAAAACAGGGGAAAGCGCCCTGCAGGAACATAGATCGCCGCTTTTTCTACGGGAATTACCCGCTGTCCGGTGATAAGCCCTTTTTCCATTGCATATTCAAAATCAGAAAATTGTTCCCGCTGTTTGAGCGAAAATCGTTGAATATGTTCTGCTGCCAATGTCAAAGCATCAGCCACTTCCGGATCATTATGCCGCAAATCACCGGCAGCTTGTTCAACTGCCGAAAATGGAACTTCTAATTGCTGAGGGGAACTTTTGTCAAACCGGGATGCAAAACCGCGAACCGCTATATCACCGCGTGAACGCACCGCTTCGATAATTTCTTTTACAACAGAGTCAACGGATTCATCATTTTTCTGTACTGTGCTGCTATTCCAATAAGAATCAAACTCGCTGCCTTGAATTACTTTCATTTTTTTTCTCCCAGGATTTCACACGGAGGGCACAGAGGGCACGGAGGGTACAGAGAAAAGAGAAAGATGCGAATAATGTCCCGACAAGCATCAAGAAACACATCCATTTCCTCATCGGTGCCGATGGTGACCCGCAGAAAATCGGCGATTCGTTCTTTGTTAAAATGCCGCACGAGGATGCCCCGTTCGCGCAAGGCTGAAAAAAAATCTGCTCCGCTTATTCCCGGCGCCTGTACAAAAATAAAATTTGCCGCCGATGGCAGCACGTTACACCCAAGAGCCCGCAATTCCCCCGCAACCCGTTCTCTTGTTACCATTACTTTACCGTTAATGTCATCATAGTAAGCGGTATCGGTAATTGCGGCGGCTGCTCCGGCAAGGGCAAGACGGTCAACGGGGTAGGAGTTAAACGAATCTTTTATACGGTACAATCCTTCAATTAACTCTTCCGAGCCGATGGCAAAACCAAAACGCAGCCCCGCAAGGCTCATCTGTTTTGACATGGTATGCACTGTTAAAATATTTTTGTGTTTCCCGATATATGGAACTACCGAATTGCCAACGGCTTTGCCATTGGATTCTCCAAACGCGCAATATGCTTCATCAACAACAAGTACCCTGCCCTGCCCTTCAAGATGCTCTGCAAGTGATATTATGTCACCTAATGGAATTGGTATACCTGTCGGAGCATTGGGGTTAGGGAAAATGATGCCGCCGCATGGAATTTTATAATCATCACAGTTAATCGAAAAATCGTCACATAGCGGGATTGTCCGGTATTGAATATCCCATAAACCGGCATATACCGGGTAAAAACTGTACGTGATGTCGGGAAAAAGAATCGCATCTGTGCCGCTGCTTGCTGCGCCGTTTGCATTTTCAAAAAAAGCGCCAAAAGCGAAAGCGAGAATTTCATCGGAACCGTTTCCCGCGAACACCTGATCCGGTTTTACACCGTAGCGGACAGCGGCAGCTTCCCGAAACATTGTACTTGTCGGATCGGGATACAGCCGTAAATCCCCGTTTGCTGCTTTTTTTATCGCTTCGATAACTTTCGGCGAAGGGGGATAGGGGTTTTCGTTGGTATTTAGTTTAACAAATTTTCTGTCTTTTGGCTGTTCTCCGGGAATGTATGGTGAAAGATTTTTTATACGGTTATTCCAGTACTTACTCACAGTTCCCTACTTTTTGTTTCTCCGGTCAAGCTCGTCAAGGACATCCTGTACGCTCACTCCCTCTCGGCTTAACAGTACGGTTGCAAAATAGAGAAGGTCGGCAGCTTCCCAGATAATTTCATCACGGGTTTTTGCCTCGCACAGTTCTTTTGCTTCTTCCATGATTTTTTCCCGTACAAGTTCGTCGTCAAGAGTTGCTGTGTACGAACCAGGAACGGGATTGCGAAAACGTTCGGCGATAATGCCCTGCAATAATTCCCATGTAAAGTTTCTGTTTGTTCCGAAACATGACCACGCCCCCGTATGACAGACAGGGCCGGCCGGTTCGGCAACGGCAAGAATCGCGTCACGGTCACAGTCGGCGCGCATCCGCACAAGTTTTAGCGTGTTTCCCGATGTTTCACCTTTCATCCATAGCTTGTTCCGGCTGCGGCTGTGGAAACAAACATTTCCCCGCTTGAAAGTTTCGGTTAACGCTTCCCTGTCGGTAAAACCGGTCATGAGAACCTGTCCGTCGGGGGATTGCGCTATGACAGGGATCAGGGATCGGGGATCGGGGATCGGGGACTGGGATTTTTTCCAGTTCAACGAAGCGATGAAAGCGTCGGCGAGAGCTATTTTGCCGGTGTACAGGGCCATGCCGAGCTGGACATCGCAGCCGATGGCGGCAAGGGATTCTATTTCGTCTAACGTTGAAACGCCGCCGGCGGCGGTTATTTGACAGGAAACTGCCGCACGCAAGTTTTGCACAGGTTCAAGGTCTATACCCTGCATCATGCCTTCTTTCTCAACGCACGTGAAGAGCAGTTCCCCGGCATACACTTCGACGGCTTTTGCCGCTGCAATCAGATCGAGGCCGGTGGGGGTTTTCCAGCCGTCCACGACAATTTCACCGCCGCGCGCGTCAACGGCAACAATGAGCCGCTCCCTGCCGATTGTCTTTGCCATGGATTCGAGGAAGGGGATGTTTACCCCGAAATTACCCGAAGCATCACGAAAAGCGGCGGAACCGACTATAATTTTTCGGGCACCAAGGCTGACCAGTTCTTTTGCCTGCTGCGGAGTTCTGATGCCGCCCCCTACCCTGCACTCGGCTTTTTGCAGAAGCGGCTTTATCAGTTCGATATTTGAGCCTTTATTCATGGCTGCATCAAGATCGATGACCGCCACTTCGCCGTAACGATCAAATTCCGCCGCCAGTTCCAGAGGATTATCCCGCTGTAAAACCAGCTCGTCACCCTGTTTAAGCTGGACGACTTTGCCGTTTTGAATGTCAATTGATGCGATTACCATGGTTTATAGTATAATGCGGAGCAATGTATGTTCAACCATCTCTTGACAAAAATAAATATAGCCAATATATTATATATATATGATTATACAGGCGTATTATGGCTAATATATTAGACGTAAAACAAGCATTGGCGCAGCGTGTCCTGGCCAGAAGACGTGAAGCTAAACTTTCTCAGTCTGCATTGGCAGAACGATCCGGTGTATCCCTTGGTTCGATCAAACGCTTTGAAGGATCGGGGGAAATATCGCTGGCAAGCCTTGTATGCATTGCTGCTGTTCTGGGGTATACGGCAGATTTTGACAGACTCTTTGAACGCAGAAATTACCAGTCCCTGGACGAGGTTTTGAATGCATAATAAATTAATTAATGTAATGTACCATGGCCGTACTGTTGGCCGCCTTGCAGAAACACCGCAGAAGGAGATAGCGTTCGAATATGATGCCGATTGGCTGCGCGGCGGTTTTTCCATTTCTCCCTTCAAGCTGCCTCTGGAAAAGCGTGTTTTTATCGCACAGCGCAATCCCTTTGACGGTAATTTCGGCGTTTTTAATGACAGCCTGCCTGACGGCTGGGGACGTTTGTTGATTGACCGAATGTTACTTAAAAAACACATCGACCCGTTCAGCATTTCAACACTGGACAGATTGTCAATTGTCGGAAGTTCCGGTATGGGAGCACTTGAATATAAACCGGAAACATTACTTGTTGATGATATTACCATTGATGACATCAACATTTTAGCACATGAAGCCGAAGCAATGCTGCATGAAGTATATGACGGGCGAAAATTGGAAGAACTGGTAAAGCTGGGCGGCAGTTCTGTCGGCGCCCGCCCAAAGATTTTACTTGATATTAAAAAAGAGGGCTGGTTAATCAAATTCAGGGCAAGTGTTGATCCCAAAAATATCGGCAAGCAGGAATTTGACTACATGGAAGCTGCGCGAGCGTCAGGCATTGAAGTTCCGCAAATAAAATTGTTCGAAGGAAAATATTTTGGCGTTAAGCGTTTTGACCGGGAAGCTGACGGGAAAAAAGTTTTTATGATTTCAGCCTGCGGCTTACTGGATTCCAGCCACCGGTATCCAACGCTTGATTATAATAACCTTATGTCCGTAACACTTGAATTAACCCGCGATTTCCGCGAAGCAGAAAAAATGTTCCGATTGATGTGTTTTAATGTCTTTGCACATAACCGTGACGACCATTCAAAAAATTTTTCATTTTTATTTAAAGATGGGAATTGGTTTGTTTCACCTGCCTACGATATAACTTACACAAGCGGCATGGGAGGCGAACATGCAACAACTATTGACGGAGAAGGACGCAACCCAGGCGGGGAAAACATTTTGTCTGTGGCAAAAAAAAGCGGCATGAATCAACGGAAGGCGAAAAATATTATGCATGAGGTAAAAATCGCCGTTGAAGAAGCGAATTTGGCGAAGTATTGGAGGTAGGGAATTATACCAATACTCCCTGCGAAAATCCCGGCAGGGAGCCTTTTGTAGAGGGAATTGAATCCCCCGCGCGCTGATCAATTTCACAGGCAGCGCGGAGCGCCCGTGCCGCCGCTTTGAACAGCGCTTCTATCTTGTGATGGTCGCTCCTGCCCCGGAGGATCTCCAGATGCAGATTACAGCCTGCCGCACTGACAAAACCCTGCCAAAAATCATCGATAGTATCGGTCTGAAACTGAAACTCTTTGCCATCAGTTCCGGCGGATTTAGATGAAGCGCCGGCAGCAATTAACGGTACACCGGAAAGCTGCCCGTCAAAAAACAGGAACGGCCTGCCGGAAATATCCACTGCGGCACGAGCCAGGGTTTCATCCATGGGAAACAGGCAGCTTCCGCAGCGAGTGATTCCTTTTTTTTCGTTTAACGCTTTTGCAAAACACTGCCCCAAAACTATCCCCGTATCTTCAACCAAATGATGCTGATCAACCTCAAGATCGCCGGAGGCTGTAATTTCCACATCAAACAATCCATGACGGGCAAAAGTATTCAGCATGTGGCTCATAAACCCGATGGGGTAATCAAGCTTCGCCTTCCCAACCCCGTCAATGTTGAGTTTTATCGATATCTCAGTCTCGTTAGTCTTCCTTATAACAACCGCAACCCTTTCCACTTTTCCCTCTTCCCTCTTAACTTTTACCTTTTACCTTGAATCACAGTACCACTTTCCGCAGATCATATTCTACAATGTCCATGGCGCCAAGATTTTTCAAACGGGGAATAATAATCGGAACCTCATGTTTCATTACGGCAATTTTAACCGCATAACCTCCGTCGCCGAATAACTGGGCAACGGTGGGACTTCGCATTGCCGGCAGTCCGTTTACCACGGCTTCAAAGCAATCTTTTGGAATGTTCATTTCCAGCATCACCCGATCACGGCCGTCAAGAACAGCGCGGAACAACATGGCAAGTTCCTCTATCCGGTTTGATTTTTCCGCATTGGCAAGCGCTTCATGCGAAGCGACAAAACGGGTGGACGATTCAAGAAGGGTACCGATAATTTTCAGACCGTTATCACGCAGGGTCTGGCCGGATGAAGTGTTATCGATGATCATGTCCGCATCATCCGGCGGGAACACTTCGGTAGCGCCGTAAGTACGCAGCAGACGGTATTGATAACCGGATTTTTCAAGCCATTGCCGTGCAATGTTTATATATTCCGTTGCAACAACAAGCTTTTTAGACCGGAGAGCCGCTTCATCAAATTCCTGCGGAACCGCTGCAACAACTTTTACCTTGTCAAAACCAAGGTCGAGAATTTCTGCAACATTTGCGCCGCTTTCCTGTATCCAGTCTGTGCCGGTAAAACCTGCATCATGGCTGCCCAATTCCAAAAGTTCGCCCACATTTTGCGGCTTCATTATTTTTGCATCGAGCCAATCCGCTCCCAGAGCCGGACGATAAGTCCTGTCGGCAAGAACTGCCGGGAACCCGGCATCGGCCAACAGGCGCACTACACCGTCATATATCCGCCCTTTGGGGATAAGTAATCGCAGTTTGTCTATCATGTGATTATTATACTAGTCTCGCACATGCTTCTTCAACATCGGCGCGGTGTCCGAAGGCGGAAAACCGGATGTAACCATTACCCGCAGGGCCAAATCCCGCGCCGGGGGTGGTCACAACATGGCATTTTTCCAGAATTTCCGAAAAGACTTCCCAACTGTCCCTGCCGGGAAAACATGCCCAGATATACGGCGAATTATCTCCGCCGGTACAGGTAATGCCCTGTGCAATCAAGGTTTTGCGGATCAATGCGGCATTTTCCAGGTAATAATCGGTTAAAAAGCGGATTTCCTTTTGGCCTTCGCTGTCCAGAGCGGCAAGCCCTCCTGCCTGTGCAATGTTGGAAGCGCCGTTAAAAATGGTGGTGCAGATACGGTTCCAGTCTGTATTTACGCTTTCGCCGCTTGCATATTTCAGAGCCTTTGGAACGATTGACCAGCCAAGGCGAACTCCGGTAAAACCCGCTGTCTTGGAAAATGAATTTACCTCTATGGCACATTCTTTTGCGCCTTCAATCTCATAAATGCTTTTGGGCAGCGCCGGGGCCCGGATAAATTCGCTGTATGCCGCATCAAAAACGATTATGGATTTTTTCTGTAAAGCCGTTTTTACCAGTGCAGCCAATTGATCTTTGTTAGCTACCGCACCGGTGGGATTATTCGGAGAGCAAAAATAAATTATGCAGTCAGACGGGATAATAGACAGATCGGGGAAAAAATCGTTAGCCGCTATGCAGGGGAGGTAAATGATTCCATCATAGCCGTTTCCTGTCCAGCCGCCGGCAGATCCAATCAGAACAGAACCATCGACATACACCGGGTACGAGGGGTCCTGCACGGCAGCCTTAACGCCGGAACCAAAGAGAAGCTGCAGGCGGCCTATGTCACATTTTGCACCATCTGAAATAAACACTTCATCCGGCTCTGCCAGACCGTTGTACAATACCGAAGCAATTTTCTCCCGCAATGCGGTAAGCCCCTGCTCATCGCCGTAACCGGAATAGCCTTCTGCGGTACCAAGCTGCCTTGCCCCTTCCGCCAGGCCGGCATTGATATGAGGCATAACGGGCTCGGTTGTATTGCCAATTCCCAGGCTGATGATCTTTGCCTGCGGATGGGCTGCGGCAAATTCCCGCCGTCTTTTGGCAATTTCGGGGAATAAGTATCCTGCCTTGATGTTGGCAATACACGGATTACGCTGCATCAGTTAATCCTTCAAAATCAAGCGTGGCGAAATAATCAGCTACGGTTTCGGGGCGGCGAATTTGAATGACGGAACCGTCCTGACGCAATAACAGTTCGCCGCAGCGGAGTTTGCCGTTGTAGTTAAAACCCATGGCCCTGCCGTGTGCACCGGCATCGTGGATCACAATAAAATCGCCTTTGCCATCATCTGCGGCAACATTAATTACGGGCAGGTTCCGCTGTATGGCAAATTTATCGTTGTTCTCGCACAGACTGCCCACTACATCATACACTTCGCTTAACGGATCGTTTTCTTTGCCGGGAACGGAGATGTGGTGATACGCATCGTACAGCGCCGGACGCATGAGATCCGCCATGCAGGAGTCCAGGGCAATGTAATTACGGTAAATTTCTTTTTTATGAATCGCACGCGAAACGAGCCAGCCATAAGGGCCGGTGATTGCCCTGCCCCATTCTGTGCAGATGTTCATCGGAACAAGCCCTGCCGGTGCAAGTATTTCGCCGTAAACTTTTTGAATCCCTTCTGCCAGAGTCTCGTAATCCACAGGGGTCTGATCGGGCCGGTAGGGTATCCCCACTCCGCCGCCCAGATTGATACATTCCAGCCGCACGCCCGTTCTATCCTTAATCTCAACAGCAAGTGTAAAAAGCAAACGTGCGGTTTCAATATGGTAGGGAATGGAAAGTTCGTTGGAAGCCACCATTGTGTGCAGGGCAAAACGCTTAACGCCTTTTTCCTTGAGCAGGGCAAAACCGCGGATTAATTGTCCCCGTGTCAGACCATACTTTGCTTCTTCCGGGTTGCCAATAATAACATTGCCTTTTTTGACAGGGCCCGGATTGTAGCGCATTGAAATTAATTCCGGCAGTCCCGCAGCCTTTTCCAGAAAATCAATGTGAGAGATGTCGTCCAGGTTTATTATTGCTCCCATCTTTCGGGCAGCCTCGTATTCCGATGCCGGGGTTTCATTGGAAGAAAACATGATGTCCTCACCCTGTATGCCGGCTATTTCGGCCAGGAGCAGTTCGGGGTAACTGGAACAATCGGCACCCAGACCTTCCTGTGCAAGAATTTTCAAGATGTACGGATTAGGGAGGGCTTTTACCGCAAAATGATTTTTATACCCGGGAAAAACAGAAAACGCCGCATTTATCCGGCGGACATTTTCGATGATGCCTTTTTCGTCATACAGGTAAAACGGCGTTGGGTACTGTTCTGCGATTTTTTCAAGATCAGCTTTGCTTAATGGAAAATACTTTTCATTCATCTTTTTATTCCGGTTATAAATACCCTTTATGCTTCAGTAATTCAGCATTGAGGATGCCGCCGCCGGCTGCGCCGCGGACGGTGTTATGCGAAAGCGCGGTAAATCGTATGTCAAACACATTACATGGGCGCAGCCTGCCGATTACAACAGACATAGCCTTGTCCAAATCGCGGTCTTTGCGCGGTTGAGGGCGGTTTTCCTCTTCACGGTAAATAATGGGCTGTTTGGGAGCCATGGGAAATTTTTGTTCCTGCGGCAGCCCCTTAAATTTTGCCCATATTTTTTTTATCGCTTCAATTGCGGGTTTCTTTTCCCCGAATTCGAGGCTGACACAGGCGGTATGTCCGTCAATGACCGGCACGCGGTTACAGCAGGCGGAAATTACCGGCAGTTCGGCGTTTTGAATAATACCATCGGTAATGGTTCCGAATATTTTAAGCGGTTCCATTTCTGTTTTTTCTTCCTCGCCGCCAATGTACGGAACAATGTTGTCAATGATGTCCAGGCTTGGTACGCCCGGATAACCGGCTCCGGAAATCGCCTGCATTGTGGTGACAATAAGCTGCTTTACCGGATAACCTGCCTGCGCCAGGGCGTGCAGGGGGATCATGTAACTCTGGATGGAGCAATTGGGTTTTACCACGATAAAGCCCTTGTTCCAGCGCCGTACTTTTTGCTGCTCCGGGATAATGTCTGTGTGGTCCGGGTTTATCTCACCGATAAGTACGGGCACATCGGCTGTCCACCGGTGCGCCGAAGCGTTGGAAATGACCGGAATGCCTGCCGCAGCATAAGCTTCTTCAAGGGCGCGCGTTTCATCTTTCCCCATTTCAAGCGCAGAAAATACAAAGGCGCATTCCCCTTTGCGCTGCGCCGCAATTGCCCGGCTGACATCGTTGGCATCTTCAACAATTATTTCTCCGGCATGGGGAGGAAAGGGATTTACCAACTGCCAGCGCCCGGCAACAGCTTCGGCATATTTTTTTCCGGCACTGCGGGGGGATGCTGCCACAAAACGTACATCAAACCACGGATGATTTTTAAGCAGGGCAATATAGTTTTGCCCCACCATTCCCGTAGCTCCCAATATTCCAACCGGAATCTTTGTCATATACTTCTCTCCCTGTTATTAAGTTAAAAGACCTAAATCAACCATTGCTTTTTTGAGCGCCGCTTCGCTTGCCGCCGATAGCTTACCCAACGGAAGCCGGACAGGTCCTGCCGGCAAGCCAAGCCAGCTAACTGCCTGCTTGACGGGAATGGGGTTCGTTTCGATAAATGCGGCTTTTACAAAGGGGAGCAGTTCAAAATGAATCTGCCGGGCCCCGGCAAAATCGCCTGACAGGAACGCCGATGCAAGGGCTTTGACCTTTGCCGGTACCACATTGGCAATTACAGAAATAACGCCGTCTCCGCCCAATGCCGCCAGGGGCAGGGCAAGGGCATCATCTCCGGACAACACACAGAAATCCCTGCCTTCGGCTGTGCGGGGAATGGCTATTTCACGAATAACATCGCCCATCTGGCCAATGTCGCCGGACGCTTCCTTAACTCCGATAATGCCGGGGATGCGGGAAATTTTTTCCAGCAGCGGCGTTTGTATATTCCTCCCTGTGCGCGAGGCAATATTGTACACGAGTACCGGAATACCTGTTGCCGCAGCGGCTTCAAAATGCCTGAAAAGCCCGTCATCATTTGGTTTATTGTAATAGGGGGTTACTACCATTGCCGCATCCGCCCCCAGGCGTTTAGCCCGTTCGGTATACATTACCATGTGTTTTGTATCATTTGAGCCGGTTCCGACAATAACCGGAACCCTCCCTTTCACGGTTTCTATGGCAACCCCGATTAATTTTTCTTCTTCATCCTCATCCAGGGTAGGTGTCTCTCCGGTTGTTCCCAGGGGGACTATGCCGTCTATGCCTTCCGAGATCTGGAATTCGATTAACCGGCGAAACCCCTCATAATCAACTTCGCCGGATTCCCCCATGGGGGTAATGAGCGCTGTAAAAGCACCGCGTAACTTTGTCATATTTTCACCAGAAAATTAGGATAGGTCATTTTAATCTAAACAGGTGTTTTCTTCAACACACAGGCAAGCACTTTTTTTTGCCCACTCGGGGAGCAGGGTTTCCGGCCCGGCGGTAAATGCCTTAACGAGGAGTTCTGCGCCGGTATTGAAAACAGGAGTCAGGATTTCGGTTTCGGCAGCGGTAAAATTGGATAAAACCCAATCGGCAATGCCGGCGTTCCGGCTGGCTTCGATGCTGCCGCCTTTACCGGGAACCCTGTCATCCGGCCTGCCAATGCCAATACGCAGCCGCCAGAAATCAGCACTGCCCAAACTGGCCTTTATTGAACGAAGGCCGTTGTGTCCGCCCAGGCCGCCGGAAAATTTCAGCGAAATGGTTCCCAACGGCAGTTCAATATCATCGTGAACAACAATAATTTCATCAATGTTTATTTTATAGAATGATGCGGCAGCCAGTACGGACTTGCCTGAAAGGTTCATGTAGACTTGCGGTTTTAGAAAATGGTATTTTTCCAGACCGACATACAAAGCCCGGAATTTATCCTGCCAGTTAAGAACAGGATAAATCTCCAGGGCTTCAGCCAGCATCCAGCCTGCGTTGTGTCTGTTACGCCGGTACTTTATTCCGGGATTTCCCAAAAAGACAGCAAGACGCAGCATTACAATATGGAATGAACTCTATTATTCTTCCCAAAGCCCGCTTCTGATTTCTCCTCTAATGCTTGGAATTTCCAAAATCATACCGGGAAGAATAAAATTGGGATTGTTGGGACGGGGCAACCTATCCCTGTTTGCTTCAAAAAGAACCCGCCACTGGAACGGATCCCCGTAAATTTGCGGCATTGCGGCAATATTCCACAGGCAGTCTCTGGTAGTTAACCAGCTTCTGACACGGAATTGTGCAGGAAGATCCGGCCGCGTGCCGGTATCTGTCTGTTGTTGTGCCGCTTGCTGTGCTGCTGCTTCACGTGCTGCTGCTTCACGTGCTGCGGCTTCTCGTGCTGCTGCTTCACGTGCCGCTGCTTCTTGTGCTGCTTGCTGTTGTGCTGCTTGCTGTGCTGCGGCTTCTCGTGCCGCTGCCTCTCGTGCTGCTGCTTCTCGTGCTGCTGCTTCTTGTGCGGCTTGCTGTTGTGCAGCTTGCTGTGCTGCGGCTTGTTGTGCAGCTTGCTGTTGTGCGGCTTGCTGCGCTGCTGCCTGTTGTGCTGCCTGCTGTTGTGCGGCTTGCTGTGCTGCTGCCTGCTGTTGTGCGGCTTGCTGCGCTGTCCGTTCATTGTTCCTGCGAACTATATCATCGTATGCGTCAGCTGCTGCCAGGTAGAGAGATGTGGCAGCCGTGATTTCGGCAAGGGTTCCCCTTCGCGCGTTTGTTGCGTTCTGGTTCCTTGTTTCGGCGGCTCTCCATTCATTCGGGAAATTTGCCTGCCCGCCTGCACCGGATGCCTGCCTTCGGGATTGTTCAGCGCGCGCTATTGCCGCCTGCAATGCATTGTTTGCTTCGGTTGTATCCGCGGCAAGCCTTTCGCCGCTTCTTCGGGCAATATCATCATACGTGTCAGCTACTGCGTTATGCATTGCCGCTGCCGCAAGAATCTCTTCCGGGGTGTTTGTTCTGGCATTCCGCGCTGCGGTATTTCTGTTATCCGCCGCAGTCATTTCATTGGGGAAATATGTCTGTCCGTTTGCTGCCATTGCTGCCTGCCTGGACCTTGCGGCACGAGCCATTGCTTCATCAAGTGCGGACTGGGCTTCATTTCTTTCACGTTCTTCAGCTTCACGCAATGCGGCGGCTGCCGGATCGGGTTGCTCAGTGACCGGAGGCTGTTCGGTGACCGGGGGCTGCTCAGTAACCGGGGGCTGTTCAGTGACCGGAGGTTGCTCGGTAACCGGAGGCTGCTCGGTGACTGGGGGCTGTTCTACAGGTTCTTGTTCATCTGCAGGTTCCTGTTCATCTGTGAATTCCGGTTGTTCTCCGAATTCCGATTGATCTGCCTGTTCCTGTTGATCCGTAGCTTCTGTCTGTTCAGCGGGTCCCGGGCGCCGTTCCGGGCGTTCTGCCGGTGTACGTTCCGGACGTTCCGCAGGTGTTCGCTCAGGTCTTTCCGCACGTTCGCGTTCCGGCCGTTCTGCACGCTCGCGTTCCGGCCGTTCTGTGGTTGTACGTTCTGCGCGCTGGCGTTCCGGACGTTCTGCCGCTTCACCATCGTCTCTCTGGCGCGGGGTTGGCCGAGTACGCTGGGGAGTTTCCGTTTCTTCATCGGAAGTTGCCGGCGCATCTACTTGCCGGGGGGTACGGGGTTGAACCCTTGGCGAAGATGGTACGATTGGCGTAAAAGCCGGTCCTGACGGTCCTGATGGTGTGGTTGGTGTAAATTGCGTCGGAGGCGGTGTTCCACATACACTAAACAGGACTAAGCTGAGTACCAACATCCCTAATAATTGAATTTTTTTCATTTTTACCTCCTTAGGTTTGTATACATATAATAGTTATTTATCACAATAACATATTAACTTCAGTATTGTAAAGTAGTAATAGTTCATCTGCCGCTCTGTCCAGCTCCACTGTACGGTTTTCTTTTTCGCGGCGGTGTTTTATCTCAACCTGCGGACGGGGCAGCGCAAGGCCTTTTTCGCCCACTACCACCCGCCAGGGAATCCCGGTAAGGTCTGCATCATTGAATTTGACCCCCGGGCGCTCATTGCGGTCATCCAAAAGGACTTCAATGCCTGATTTTTCAAGCACGGCGGCAAGCTCATCGGCGGCAACTTTTACCTCACCCTCATATTTAATAGGGACAATGATAACATGCCAGGGTGCGACTGAAACCGGCCATATTATCCCTGCTTCATCATGGTGCTCTTCTATGACCGAGGCAAGAGTTCGGTCTACCCCGATACCGTAGCTGCCCATGGTTGGAATTTGGCTTTTCCCGTTTTCGTCAAGATAGCTAACATTCATGCTGCGGGTATACTTGTACCCCAGTTTGAAAATATGGCCCAGTTCATTGCCTTTTTTCTCATACAGTTCACCACCGCAAAGGGGACAGAGGTCGCCGGCTTTTACCGTGCGAATATCGCCGATTACCGATCCGGTAAAATCCCGCCCGTAGGCAACATGCCGGTAATGCAAATCCTTTGCAAGCGCACCGGTAATGCCATCGGTTATGGCGGTAACAGTGTGATCCACGATGATGGGCAGCGTTTTTAACCCCACCGGGCCGGCAAAACCAACCAGCGCATTGGTCAGACGCACCACATCACTATCTGCGGCAAGCTCTACCTCTGCCGCTTTTACCAGGGCGGCAAGTTTAGTTTCATTTACATCAAGATCGCCCCGAATCGTTACGGCAAAAAACTTTTCGGGAACCGGCGCCGACTCATCTTCAATATTAATGGCACGATAAATCAGTGTTTTAATAAAATTGGTGGGGCTATTATTTAAAAAAGTACACAATTCATCAATGGTTTTGACATTGGGGGTATCAATTTTTTCAAAAAGCGGGGTATTTGCAGCCGCTGCGACTGATTCTTCCGGTGACCGGGCGGTAAAATCCGGTTTGCACCCGGCTTTTTCTACATTTGCGGCATAATCGCAGTCTTTACAGAGGATCAATGTATTGTCGCCGATTTCGCTTTCCACCATGAATTCTTCCGAGCCGGAGCCGCCCATCGCCCCTGAGTCCGCTTTAACGGGAATTACCGTCAAACCGCAGCGTTTGAAAATCTTCCGGTAAGCGCGTCCCATTGCCTGATAGGTTTTGTCCAGGCTTTCGTCATCTCGGTGCCATGAATAGGCATCTTTCATTACAAATTCACGACCGCGCATCACGCCGTAACGGGGGCGTATCTCATCACGGTACTTTGTATTAATCTGGTACAGGGACAGAGGAAGCTGCCGGTAACTGGAAAGCTCGTCACGCACGATGGCAGTAAATGCTTCCTCGGCGGTGGGAGTGATGACAAAGTCATTGTCAAGCCTGTTTTTCACCCGCAGCATTGCTTCTCCCATTGCCTCCCATCGTCCCGATTCTTTCCATACTTCGCCGGGTTGTACCACGGGAGGTTTCATTTCAAGCGCACCGATGGCGTCCATCTCTTCACGGACGATCTGCTCCACTTTGCGAAACGCCCGCAGCCCCATCGGCAGATAGGCAAAGAGGCCGTTGGCAAGTTTGCGAATCATGCCGGCGCGAAACATCAGCCGGTGGCTGGCAATTACTGCATCTGCGGGAACTTCCCGCAGGGTGGGGATAAATGCGCTGGAGTAGTTCATGGTTTTACTATAACAGAGAAAAGGGAAAAGGTAAAAGGGAAAAAGAAAGGTAAAAAGTACCTAAAGCAAAAAAATGACTTCACAAAAGGACAATTGCAAAACAAGAAAAAAAAGGATAATATGTAACGAGAAATAATACAATGCGGGTAGAATTAACAAAGAAAGCCGCACGGCAGCTTGACCAGACAAACGAACCCTTAAAAAGCCGTATTATTAAGGCATTAAGAAAATTAGAAAAAGAACCGCCGGAGGGAGATATAAAAAAATTCCAAGGGCTGGACGGCTACAGGGCACGGATAGGCGGTTACAGGATTTTGTTTGATATTGAACCCGATGTCATTTCGGTTTATAAAATCGCTCCGCGAGGGCAAGTGTACAAGGAGGACTAATGACAACACAAACGGTAAACAGGCAGCACCTTCACGATTATATTAACGCAATGCCGGAATACAGCCTTCATATTGTAGAACCTATACTGGCTCACTTTGCAGATGAGCCTCTGGTGATTGAAACAAATTTAACCGCAGATGAAAAAGCAGATATTGCAGAAGGACGCAAGCTCCGCAAGGAATATCCTGAAGAATTTGTTTCATTGAATCATTATTTAGAGCATGGCGTTTCTTAGCCGGAATTTCTGGATGTTTTGGGTACTTTACAAATTATAACCATTATGTTATATACTGTAAGACAATGTTACTATATGTAACAGAAGGAGAAAAAATGAAAAATCTGCTCTTTTTTGTAATGATTATTTTAGCTTTTTTACTTTTTGGCGCTTGTCAATCATATCCGGATGATATTCCTGAATCACGGCCTCCGCGGTTGGCAGATCAGGAACCACGTCCGGACCCGCCGCCGCGACCGGATCCACCCCCGCGGCCTGATCCGCCGCCACCACCGCCTCCGCCTCCGCCGCCGCCATCAGGGTCAGGGACTAACATACATGGCCTCATTCTCAACGGCGCTCAGCGGTATATTGTTGTCAGAGGGGATACGTTGTCTGCTATTGCCAGAACTAAATACCAGAATATGTTTTATTATCCGCTTATTATGATGGCTTCGGGCAATGTTACTAATCAAGATCGTATTTATCCGGGGATGGAATTAAACTTGCCCGATCTGCAGCAAAATTTAGCTAATCCCTCATCCCGTGCTTCCATAAAGAGATACATGGAACAAATTGCGGCGCAACAGCGGCGGGCCGGAAGGGTCAGGACTGCTGCCAGTATTCTTAGCCTTGCTAATTCTTTGTAAGCACGAGGGGGAAGTGGGTTTGTTATTAAGTTTTGCTTAATACCGGTAAGGGGAGGGCGCCCAGCCGGCGAAACCATGCTGGGGAATCTGACTACGGAGTCTCCTGACTATCTGACCATTTAAATACTATTTTGAAATTTTAGTGGTCAGATGGTCAGGCATTTATTTTAATACTAATTGTAATACTTTTCTGTTGGTCTCCTCCGTCAGGGAATCCTGCAAATGTTTTCGCCGGCTGGGCGCCCTCCCCTTACCGGGCTTATTCGGCTGGATAATAACAAACTGCTATAAGGGATAGGGGGATAAGGTTGCAGCGAAACCATGCTGGGGAATCGGGCTTATTAGGTTTAGTATGGCTTAATAATGAAAAATGTAGAGAATATCTTCAAAATTGCGTTGGAAAATGTGCCATATTTATGTTACAATATTAAGTATGGATGAGCTATCCTGTTTAATCTATAAAGGGACAGTATTTTCCCTAAAGTGGTATTATGATAAAAATGGGAAAAGTGCTGCTTTTGATTATTTTAAGGAATCTACAGAAGATTTACAGGATAAATTCCTTATCCTTGTGAAGAAAATGGGAGATTTTGGCAAAATTTACGATATTGCAAAATTTCGGAATGAAGGAGATGGCATTTATGCTTTTAAACCTCAACCTGACAGGTATTTATCTTTTTTTACAGATGGCCGGGAAATTATTGTAACAAATGGGTTCAGGAAAAAAACAGATAAACTGCCAAAAAATGAAAAAGACTTGGCTATGAAATATAGACAGGATTATCTCGAAAGAAAAGCCGGAGGTAAAAATTAATGGAATCTACATTTGATAAATACATCAACAGTAACACAAAAAGAAAAGAAAAATTCGAAAAAGAATATAACGAATTTCTTTTATCAGAATTTGTTCTCGAAAAAATGGAAGAAGAAAATATTTCTGTAAGGGCATTGGCTCAAAGAGCAGGGGTGTCTCCAACAGTGATACAAAAAATACGAAGTAAAGATGCTGAAAGGATTAATTTCAGAACATTTACAAATGTATTAAATACATTAGGATACAGAATAAATATTGAAAGAAAATAGTTTTAATAATTTTGCTTAATACCGGTAAGGGGAGGGCAGCCAGCCGGCGAAACCATGCTTGGGAATCTGACTACGGAGTCTCCTGACTATCTGACCATTTAAATACTATATTGAGATTTTAGTGGTCAGATGGTCAGGCATTTATTCTAATACTAATTGCAATATTTTTTTGTTGGTCTCCTCCGTCAGGGAATCCTGCAAATGGTTTCGCCGACCAGCCGCCCTCCCCTTACCGGGCTTATTCAATAGAGATAATAATAAACTGCTGGTTCCATCGTGACTGCTCCGATGGCAGGTGGGATAAGGGGGTGTATAAAATAATCCTTGACAATATGTCATTTAGTGCATATAATATATGTATGTGGGATGTATATTCTACAGAGGAATATTTAATCTGGTTCTCAAATCTATCAGATTTTGATAAAGAAGAAATTAACTACAAAGTACGTTTATTGGAGGAATTTGGTCCAAATTTGGGCAGGCCACATGCAGATACATTAAAAGGTTCCAGTGTTAATAATTTAAAGGAATTGAGAATAAAAACAAACGATCATTTATTTAGAATAGCATTTTATTTTGATGTTAATAGAAATGGATTATTATTAACAGGTGGGGATAAAAAATGTAAAGATGAAAAATTGTTTTATAAGGATTTAATTACACATGCTGAAGAATTAATAAAACTTTATAAAAATTATAATTGTTAATAGGAGGTTCAATCATGGCTCAAAAATTAAGAAAAGCAGTAGAGGCTATGGAATCAATGATGTCTTCTGAATCGGTTGAGCGTTCAAGAAAAAAGGCTGAACATGAAATTTTTGCAATAAAACTGGGTATTTTACGTGAGAAACGTGGCTTAAAACAAAATGAAATAAAAAATTTCAGTCAAACATCAGTATCAAGGTTAGAAAGAAGAAAAGATATAAAAATTTCAACACTGGCTGATTATTTACATGGCTTAGATATGGGCTTAGAGATTAGAACGTACCCTAAAAATAAAAAAATAAATATGGAAGAAGAAGTACTATTAAGGTTATGAATATCTGGTCTGGATGTGGAATTAATTTTGCTTAATACCGGTAAGGGGAGGGCGGCTGGCCGGCGAAAACATGCTGGGGAATCTGACTACGGAGTCTCCTGACCAGTGTCAGATGGTCAGGCTTATATTCTAATACTAATTGCATTACTTTTCTTTTGGTCTCCTCCGTCAGGGAATCCTGCAAATGTTTTCGCCGGCTGGGCGCCCTCCCCTTACCGGGCTTATTCGGCTGGATAATAACAAACTGCTACGAGAGAGATAGGGGGATAAGGTTGCAGCGAAACCATGCTGGGGAATCTGACTACGGAGTCTCCTGACTACCTGACCTTTAAATATTATATTTAAATTTTAGTGGTCAGGTAGTCAGGCATTTATTCTAATACTAATTGCAATATTTTTCTGTTGGTCTCCTCCGTCAGGGAATCCTGCAAATGTTTTCGCTGCCCAGCCGCCCTCCCCTTACCGGCCTTATTCAATAGAGATAATAATTAACTGCTACAGGGATAGGGGGATAAGGTTGCAGCGAAAACATGCTGGGGAATCTGACTACGGAGTCTCCTGACCAGTGTCAGATGGTCAGGCTTATATTCTAATACTAATTGCAATGCTTTTCTGTTGGTCTCCTCCGTCAGGGGATCCTGCAAATGTTTTCGCCGGCCGGGCTCCCTCCCCTTACCGGATTTATTCAATTGCTTCTACGGGCATTTTTGCATTTTCAGTGTCGCTTGATAATTTTGGGAAAAAATGGTATATTTTATATGTGGAAGATAAAAAACAGAGAATAAAGCGCAAAGTAAATGCTTTTTTGCATAATTTTGGCAAATTTATAATTGGAACCGTCTAAACCTGTATGGTTAAAATAATTATTACGTGTTAGGCGATCGGTTTTGTTTTCAAATACCTGCTCTACATTCACGAATTGTTTCTACAATATCTTGGGTTGTAATTCCAAGTTTCACTCTTGGAATATTATCAAAAGGAGTTTTTGATAATTGCTTTACCGGGAGTAATTTATATTTACTACCATCGTTATTTTTTATAATAACTTCATCAATTAGTGCAGCATCAAAAACCTTTTTTGTATCTTGAGTTAAATCAGAAATACTAAATATCAACATATTCAACCTCCTAAAATTGTAATGCCAATATTTTCTCCAAACTTTTTCATTTCTTTGTCTAATGTTAATAAAGGTATATTTAATGATTTTGCTGTATCCAAGAAAAAAGCGTCATATGCATATATTTTATATTTCCATACTATTTGTATTATATTTTGAAGATTATTTTCAAATAACTTTATTGGGATTTTTTGAAAACTGTTAACTAATTCCTCCATTTTACTTTGATCATTAATTCGTCCTTTTTTTAACATTCTTGATAGACAGTTCACAATTTCAAATGAAATGACATTTGGAGAGACAAATGTAGCATTTTGTGAATACTCAATAACTATATCAGCTTCTGGCTCATCGGCAATAACTGTAATTAATGCACTTGTATCTATTACAATTTCCATGATATCAGGATACTTTAAAAACAATTATTTGTCAACTGTATGATATTTCATATAGTAAAGTTTATATAAATTAATAATATTATGCTATACAATTGATTTAATAATCCTACTTATAACCACATTAGCTTAAAACTAAGAATATCTATACATTTTTCAAACCATTCATTACTGTCGCATAACTGTCGTTAAACTAAATACTATCTTTGTGCATTTGTGCATTTGTGCGCCCTCCCCCTACCGGGGTCCCCCTATCGGGGGGTGGCGAATTTTTGGGTCCATCTGTTTCCTGCATGACCTACACCTAAGTGTGTGAGGTTTGCATTTAAAATGTTATTGCGATGGCCTTGTGAGTTCATCCAGGCATTTACTACTACTGCAGGGGTTGGATGGCCCCTGGCGATGTTTTCGGCGCATAAACGCCATGAAAATCCTGCGCGTGTTATTCTTTGACCGGGGTTGGAACCGTCTAAACCTGTATGGTTAAAATAATTATTACGTGCCATGTCTTCGCTGTGTGCTCTTGCTGCTGCGCCCAGTTTGTTGTCCCATTCCAGTGAGGGTAATCCGTGTTTTACCCGCTCTTCATTTGTAAGTTCAAATACGGTCCACTCAAATTCATTATATGTGTATGGGATTGTATCATCGATTGAATTATTGCAGGTAACCATTGAAAACATGATTACAGCAATGATGGCGATTATACCTAATATTTTGTAAATATTATTCACAATATAATTCCTTTATTTATTGTTACATTAAAAAAGGGTGTCCTTTTGGACACCCTCCTTTTTTTCCCTGACTGCGTAAGTATTTGTGCTTACGCATTGGGGTTGTTTTCTAATAAAAACGCAATGCGTGGCCTATGGAGACGCGGTGCTGCAGGGATTCGAAATCCAACGGTGTGCGGGCTGAATAACCTAAACGTAAGTAGTTGCGGCCGCCGCCGAGGAATAAACCGGCTGATCCTTCAAATACTACGCCGGTAATGATGTGGTCGTTTCTGCTATCAGGCAATATGTAGCGGGTGTCCAGATAACCGGCGCCGGTGCCCAGATAGAAGCCGCCTGCGCGTGCAAACGGGAGAAACAGGTTGACACTGCCGTAGAAATACAACTGATAGTACTGTGCCCTGTCGTAAGCGGGGTTTTCCTTGTCTTTTTCGTTAAGGAATGTTCCGATTTCTGCGCCTGCTTCAAAAAATGTAAATGGTACCGGTGCCATGGTGAGGGCTGCGTTTGCAAAACCGAGGGGGCTTGTGTATTCAAAGCCGTCGTCTTTGGAAATTTCAAACGTGGTGCCGAAGTTTAAGCCGAAGCTCCAGAACTTGCGACCGCCGTCAAGCCAGAAGCGTTCTCTGTTTTCTGCTTTGGCAATCGAAGGATCTTCTACTTCAACATCCATGGCTGCCATTGCTGCTGCGGCTGCTGCCTGTGCGGCTTCGGTTCTTAACAGCATTTCCATTCCGTACGGGTTTGTTAATGCCAGGGCAATTCTGGGCATCCGGGTGAGACCATAGGTCAAACCCTGATAGTTTTCTTCGCCGAGGGCTACGTGGTCCAGGCCTGCCATGTCATAAATGTTGGCGGTAAATGTGTTTACCTCTCCGTCTGCTTTTATGGTGTTAAAAAGGGCCAGATCGGTGATGCCTTCGTATGTGGGGTTTTCTGTTTCGGGGTCATAGTCAATGGGGAATATTCCATACACGAATTGATCGGCCAACTGATACATGAGTACCTGTGCCAATACAGCAGCTTCTTCCGAGCTTGTTCCGGCGCGTGATACGGGAGCGGGAACATACAGGCGCGGAAGGGTACTTGTGTCGCGGCTTGCTGCCTGTGCAAATATACGTGCCACTTCGAAGATGTCTACTTCTTCACGGGCCCGGTACTGCTGGTAATAACCTGCCACGAGCTGTTCCTCATCAATATCAATGAGGCTTAACAGTACGATATGCCGTCCATCTATTGTTGCTATATGACCTGCAATGACATGTGATGCATCATAATCATACCCTGCATCAATGATGGAATTTGTATCCAACTGTGCAGCACCCCCGCGCTCTTCGACAATTGATATATCATAGAAGACATTTAGCAGAGGATTTCTAAAGCCGCCTACATCTTCTTCTTCAAAGAATATGTACGCAAACTCCTCTGCGTCGCCGGGCATACTGCCGGTGAATGGCAATATGACCAGGCTATCATGTATCTCGGCGGATAGTGCGGCAGGAACCAGCAAAGCGGGAAGCAGCACCATCGCCAGAAACATTTTTTTAATCCAACATCGTTTCTTCATATTTACTCCTAAATATGGTGGTAAGGAGCGGGCTTGCAACCCGCCCCCGAACTTAAGCCTTTCCCAAGATTAAGTTCATAATAATTGCCCCGCACAAAGGCGCTTGCGCATAAGCGCGGGACATTTCCAAACTTAATCTTAAGCATCAGATTCCCTTGCTGCGCGCATTTGTACAGGCCTGGAAGCATACGCTTTCCCGTCCTGCCTAACGACAATTACCGTCACCATATCATAGTTCATATCTTCTGTAAAAGCGCCAGCAGTAACGTTCAATATTTCAATCTCGCTTCCTGCTGCTGATGCCGCTGCCGTTGGACCAACTATCTGAGCGGCAGTCCACGTATAAGGAGCAGCTTCACTTACATAATTCTTACCATTGCCTGACCGTAACCTGACCACAATCTGCCCAAACTCAGTAACAAAGAATACATTAGTACCGGTAGTAGTACTGCCTAAAGCTCCTATATTAGGAAGCATAAGTACAATGCTCTGAGTTCGTGAAGTCGCTGCAGTCGGAGGGGTTACGCCGCCTGTTGCTGTTGCTCTGAATGTAGAATCTGCATAAAGGTACAGGCCTCGGAACTCATAGGCATCAGTCCATGTACCAGCGACTGATCTCACTTGCAATGCCACATTTATCGTATCGGTTACCAGAGGTATAGTGACAAGATCAGGATTAGTTTGTGCAACGATAAATGTTGCGGTATACGTATTTCCTTCTTTGACAACGGTGGTAAGAGCAACAGGTGCCTTGGTGGCGTTTGGAAGAGTTTCACCGGTGAAATTACCCATACCGGTTAATCTCATTAATCGGACATCAGCAATATCAATTTCTCCATCATCATCCAATCCCGGTATTTCCTTATCGAATGTAAACTGTACCTGTCTTGTACCTGTAGAGAAAAAACCAAAGCCCGGTACTTCTATTCTGCCACCGTCAATTGATGTTGCAGAAATAATTTGAGGTCCGGGTATTCCAAACAGCTCAACTATCCCGTTCCGGCCATTTGCATTACCGCTTGTTACATTGACACGGTAAAATCCAGGATCAAAGTTAACATCCAATGTGGCATGGTCATGGTCGAAAGTATACGTGAGAATACTTGAAGGAAAAACAGTTGGGGCTATCGTAGGAATACTAAAACCACCTACACTTCCAGGAGCACCATTTTGTACACTCCTCCACTCAATAGACGGAGCAGCAGGGAGTTCCCTGTCGAATGTCAGCGTTATCTCGGTGGATTCCGCAACATCCTTAGATCCGTCAGCGACTATTCTGAGGAGCTGTATCTCGGGACCTACATGCAAAAAGAATGAATCCTGAATACCGGTTGCACTCGTAGTGCCGCCTTGTAATGTAAATGCATAATTACCGGCTACTACTGAAGTAAAATTATAAACTACAGTATATCCATTAGGTTGAGCAGTAGGGGCGGCAATACCTGTAGGAGGAGTGGCAGTACCCGTCGCCGTCCAGATAATGGTTGGGGCGGCGGTCATTGTCCGGGTGAATGTCATTGTAACCTGGGATGTATTTATTCTGCCTGATTCGCCGTTCGACGATACGCTTAAGAGCCTGTTCCGCTCTAGATGTATGAGGACGGTCCTTGTTATTGTTTCCGGTAACGGAGGATTACCGCCGCTAATATCAATTTCATAAATACCATCCACTGTTCCTAATGTGGCATGGGGAGTTACACTAAGACCGTAAAGTGCCCGGCGTCCCCCAGGAACAGTATCTGCTACACCTGCAGTTCCGGCAACAATAGTAGCAGTTCCACCGCCAGGTATAGTTCTAAAGACAACAGTTGGAGCATTGGTATTTGTACCGCCAACAACCAAATTACGTAAATTCAACGTCAGCTCACTTGAAGATTCTTCATTGGCTGAGCCGTCAGCACTGTGACTTTCGACAACTTGATTTGCCTGATGTATCAGCACTGTCATTACTATTGGTAAAGATCCCACTGACGGGGTACCGCCTGTTATGGAAATTTGATACAAACCACCCATTATTCCGGTGGCGCTAGTAATATTATACCTTGCTACCAAATTATTAACTGATGAGGCGACACTGGCAGTACCGGCAACAAGATCGGTACTTTCTCCACCGCCCTCTATTGGTAAAAATACAACTCTTGGAGCATTGCCTACATCGGCTGCAGTAGTACCAACACCTTCACGGAGATTGAGTGTTAGTACACCAGAAGTTGTAACACCGGCGGTTCCGTCAACTGATGCGCTGAACACAAACTGATCGGGAATTTCGGCACGATAGATTGTGACTACTTCTGACTGCGGCGAGCCGACAGTTGCTGTCGTCAGGGAGCCGCCATAAAAGTCTATAATCCAGGCGCCTGCCGGGACCGTATCAGGTACAGTATATACCAATGTTGGTGTATTCACTCCCGAGGCAGCAGTAATCCGAATAGGACCAGTACTATTCCTGAATTCCAGGGTTGGAACGGTAGCTACCGGCCCGTTAAAAACTACCGTAATTGTTGTAGTATTAGAGGGGGACGGATCGTCAGAGCCGTTTGCAACTGCATTGACGACTGCCAGGAAGGGGGCTTCATGCAATGTAACAACTGTTTGAAAGCCCGCGGCGGGGACAGGATTTTCGGGTCCGCCACCTTGTTGTACATCAACAAAGAATGTACCGGCACGCGGGTTAACAATAGTATATGTTGCTACATATCCTCCTCCCAATGGCGTGAGCGCTCCATTAGAAGTAGCAAGAGAACCGATAGCCGTTTGGTCTATAGTACTAAAGTTAACGGATGGAGCGGTACCTGTGCCAGTTGCCGGATCAAAAAATGACTTGTAGAATGTTAACGTCAACAGGGTACTCGTAGATTCGCCCAATGAGCCGTTAACTGTTGCGCTTAAGAGCTTTTGGGGGTCTTCACTGGCTTTATTCAACACAACGCCGCGATCTTCGATGGTTAAATATCTTTCTCCGCCGGCTGTGTCTGCAATTATATCAACATAAAAAGCGCCGCCGATATCAAAAGGTCCCATAGCACCGTCTATGTTAAAGAAATAAGCGGAGCCTTGTCTGTTTTCCAAAGTAGTAGTACCCCAAGGAGTATTCGCAGGAAAAGAAGCATCAACCTGATCAGGGTTTGCACTCCCGTCAAACATCTTTATCGTAACGATTGGAGTGGTGGGCAGTACTTCACTGAATGTCAACATCAGCATGTCGCTGTCAACCTGGCCCGGGAAACCGTTTGCGGTCAGGCTTAAAAGTTCTATATCACCAGAGACGATATCTCTTTCATAAATACCAATTTCGGGAATGTTATAGCTGGCGAACTGGATATGTTCTTTATAATCATAGACGACAATTCTGTCTATGCTTCTGTCCATGTCTCGGATAAAAAAGAACCGCATGGTGCCAATGTGCCGGTTGCTGGTATATTCATAGAATTTAAATGTACCGTCGAGCAGTTCAAGCGTAGAATCGGGGGGTGTGGGGGGAACTTTAGTACGGTCACCCAAAAACTGCGGGGATGATGCGTTAATAAAGGAAAGAATATCCCAGTCATCAACGACAACGCCATCAGTCCTTGAACCGCGTCTACCGTCTGTCATTTCATCAAGCCTTCTGAAAGCCCAGGGCGGCCCTCCATCACTATTAGGATTACTGCCGTCATTAGCCAGGTTCAACAACCGGTAGCCGTCAGAGCCGATTTTATTCCGGTTTGCCAAGACCCATTGCTCATACGACAGATACGACAGGTTCCTGCCGGAAGTACCCATGTACTGCAAATTAATAACCTCGCTGGTAAATTCCAGCCGCATGGCCACTGTTCCGCGAATACCTTCGGAAATTGTAATTGACTCAGTAGGAGCAAGCGAAAACCAAATACTGCCCTCCTCAGCCATATTCCAAAATCCCTGCATTCGGTGCAGGGCTTCTACATTAGTAACCTGTCCCCCCTGGCTAGGCGCTGGGGTAAAAGGGTTACTGCACCCGGCAATTAATCCAAGTGCCACCAAGGCTAGTATTATTGAATACCGCTTTTTTTTCATACCTTTAATTCTCCTCTGAAACTGGTTTTGCCGCCTTCTGCGGCATTTGATACTATCATATCGCTTTTGAAATTTTTTGTCAACCCCCAGGTGATCTTTTTTTGTCCCTAAATGCAAATTATGCGAGGGTCTTTCGATGGCATGTGTGTGTCCCTGAAGCAGACTTATGCGGGTTTGGCGGCGGCGCACGGTGTCCAATAAAAAAACTTGTGCGGGTTTAGCGGCGGCGCACGGTGTCCCATTAAAAAACTGGTGCGGGGCCCGTCGGCGGCACACGGTGTCCAAAAAAAACTTGCGCGGGTTTAGCGGCGGCGCACGGTGTCCCATTAAAAAAACTGGTGCGGGGCCCGGGGGCCGGCAAACCCCCCCCCTCCCCGCCCCGCTACCCCCCCAACCCCCCCCGCCA
>WRLF01000001.1 GCA_009777735.1 Treponema sp. | reverse complement strand
GTATCGCCAATGGCCTAAAGTCTTTTCCCGGAGGGTTGCGCCGAATTCCCGCAAAGTTAAAACCTGTTGCCGCTGCTTTCCGCCGAATTCCGGAAAAGCTGAAAACCGCCGCCGCCGCTATTCGCCGTATCCCAGAGAAATTGAAATCCTCTGCAGCTATCCGCCGCGCTCCGGCAAAACCGAAGCTTGTTTCCCGTACTCCGTCTCGTCCCCGTGTTCCGGTAATGCCGAGGGTCCGCGCCTGGTTTGCAACAAAGCCCAAGGCTTTTTTTGCCATGATTTTCCGCAGTATTGCAAATGGCCTAAAGTCTTTTGCCGGAGGGTTGCGCCGAATTCCTGTAAAGTTAAAACTTGTTGCCGCTGCTTTCCGCCGAATTCCCGCAAAGTTAAAACCTGTTACCGCTGCTATTCAGCGCATACCTGCAAAGCTGAAAACCGCCGCCGCCGCTATTCGCCGTATCCCGGAAAAACTGAAATCCGCTGCTGCTATCCGCCGCACTCAGGCAAAACCGAAGCTTGTTTTCCGTACTCCGTCTCGTCCCCGTGTTCCGGTAATGCCGAGAGTCCGCGCCTGGTTCGCTACAAAACCCAAGGCTTTTTTTACCGCGGTTTTCCGCAGTATCGCCAATGGCCTAAAGTCTTTTGCCGGAGGGTTGCGCCGAATTCCCGCAAAGTTAAAACCTGTTGCCGCTGTTTTCCGCCGCATACCGGAAAAGCTGAAAACCGCCGCCGCCGCTATCCGCCGTATCCCGGAAAAACTGAAATCCGCTGCTGCTATCCGCCGCGCTCAGGCAAAACCGAAGCCTGTTTCCCGTACTCCGTCCCGTCCTCCCCGTGTTCCGGTAATGCCAAGGGTTCGCGCCTGGTTTGCAACAAAGCCCAAGGCTTTTTTTGCCGCGGTTTTCCGCAGTATCGCCAATGGCCTAAAGTCTTTTGCCGGAGGGTTGCGCCGAATTCCTGTAAAGTTAAAACTTGTTGCCGTCGCTATCCGCCGCATACCGGAAAAGCTGAAACTTGCGGCAGGAGTCTTATGTTCTATCCCGGCAAAGTTAAAAACCGCAGTCAAAGATTTCCATCGTACTCCCGAAAAACTGAAATCTGCCGCCGGGACTATTCGCCGCGCCTCTCTGGAATCAAAGAACCGCTTCAGGAGATTTCGTCAGAAACCTGCATTGTTATGGCCTGTTGTTACTAAATACATAAACAATAAACGGATAGACGTATTTCTCCTCATTGTCGTAATTGTGGTTTTGGCTACGACTGCCGCTAATCAAACTGTCAGGAAAAACAGCAATCTTGACAAACATATTGAACTTGTTGTCTCATGGCAGATTGTAGATTTGTTCGGCAGAGATATCATCAGTTCGCTCGTTCAGGAATTCGAAGAAAAAAATCCCGGTTTACGAATTCGAATTAACAGTCGTACCGATCAAACCGGCGTGCGTGCTGATATGGTTGACGCTAATACACCGGATGATATTGCAGATATTTTATTTTTTGATGATGGTGAATACAGCCGTTTAATGATTGATTCCGCTCTTGCTCCGCTTGCATCATATATCGACAATGAAGAACAATCGGAACAATGGGCGCTGCAACTGGTATCATTTTTGGATATTTTTTTCTATAACATTGACATACTGCAGGAGGCTAATTCCGACAGACCTCCCAGAACCCGCACCGAATTCCTTAATGCCGCAAGGGCTGTTGCAAGACAGGGGATCGCTCCGCTTGCGCTCGGCCTGGATCTGTCAGACCCTCTGGCACTGCGGCGGGATATATATCCCTGGATCTGGGCAGCCGGAGGTGAATTGTTCAACGAAAACGGAACACTTACCCGTATTGCTGCGGATTCCATTGATTTTATTAGCCGGTTAAGCAGCGAGGGGCTTTTAGCACCGGAAAGTCTGTCAAAAACCGGAACACAGAGAATAGAAGAGTTTGCAGAAGGTAAAATTGCCATGCTTGCTGCATCGTCAAGAGAAATTATTTTTATACAGCGTACAGCCGGCGATTTAAATTTTGGAATTACCGCAATGCCCGCATTGGTACATGGAAAGAACCGTCTGGGTCTTTCGGGAATATACGCCGGTATTTCCGGCGAAAGCGCACTGCAGGATGAAGCGTGGGCTTTTTTGGCCTTTATTGCAGAAAAAAGCCAGATCCTTGCCGAAGAGCTTGGAGCAGTCCCGGGAGTTACTCCCGGTTTATTTCCCGGTGATTACATCGTCAAAGATACGCTTTATTCAAAAGCATGGGATATTTTTGAGATGGCAGAGATAATTGAGTATCACCCCGTACATTCTGTACCGGAAGAGATAGAGCGTGATATTTGGGAGAGACTCACTGAGGCTCTGCAGGATTCTTTGTAAGCTTCCCCCGGTAGACTGCGACATAGTCAAAAAACGATAATACCGAAAAAAGTACAGACACGCCAAAAACGGCAAGAGCCACTATCCTGACAACAGGCTGCAGGTGTTCAGCAGCGTTGAGTCGGGTCAGGCTGACGTACAACAGGGCTATGGCAGCTGCGCCGATGTAAGCAACAGTCTTTATCTTACCGCCCATACGCGCCCCCATTGATATCCCTTTTTTCAGCATCAGGTTACGGATGAGCAAAATACCAAATTCACGGTACAGTACCACGAGAAACAATATTGCCGGGAAAATCCCGTCAATCACAAAGCACAGGAAGCAGGTAATCTGCATGAGGGTGTCGGCAAAAGGGTCAAGGAGCTTGCCAAAATCGCTGCTCTGATTCAACCGGCGTGCCATCATACCGTCAAGCATGTCGGTGATTTCCGAAACGATGAAAATAACCCAAAGCAGCGGTACAAGCCATCGTGCGCTGTCCGTTAAATGCGCTGGCAACAGTTTAGGCAGGGTGTATACGACAAAGAAAACAGGGGCGAGGATAAGTCTTAAAAATGTCAGGCGGTCGGGAATGTTCATGGGTTTTCCCGTTTTTTTTCTGCTTTATCGTGCATCAGGTTCAGCTCGGTAATAATCGCGTCAACGGCGGCCTGTTTTTTGTCAGCAATGCCGGCGGCTTGTGCCTCATTCCGTGCTTTATTGCGAAACTCAGCACATGACAACACCGGTCCTGCGGTAATCCTGACAATGTCTTTACTCACCGCATCGTTCATCATGTCCGTTTCCTGCACATGCAGAACTTCCCCGTTTATGGCAATCAGGCACATATAGTCATATGAACGAAGGTATCCATCAATTTCGCGGACACCCTTTTTTGTTGAAGGATCCCACGGACGGTAACGGGTTCCTGTTGGGAATATCAGCACCAGTTTTCCCTGTGTTTTTAGTTTGTCAAGCTTCTTCATGGCAGCCCGGTTAATGGCGTTACTGCGGATAATCTCTTCCTTGTCATTTTCTGCATCCAGCCCTTCAAGTGAACGGATCGGATAAATAACAACGCGGGTATAGGCGCTGGCAAATGCCGCAACCACCGGATTGTCTTCGTTGAGTTTCATCCCGGCAATGGCAACAACAGCTTTGTTGATTTGTTCGCCCCGGCCGCCTGCCCGCCGAACCAAAAGCGAAAACAGGGTAAGATCCATGTTACTGTAATGTTCTAGCAGTAAAAGGCAGGACTTTCCTGTTTCTGCTTTTGCCAGCAGTTCTTCAAGGTACTCCATGCCGTCTACACCGGAGCCGGGAAGCAAAAGCGCATCCGCCATGCTGTCAACCACAGGAAGAATATCTGCATTGCCTTCCTGATACACATTGTCCGGTGTAATAACGGTTGATACCTTTGCAAGTGACACTGCCTGTTTTATTTGTTCCTTAAACGCTGTTGCTAAAGTATCCATATATTTCTTCAGCTTTCATTATTCTGAAACATCGCCGATAAGTCAAGGTAAGTTGTAAATACGTTGACAACGGTTGTGAAATGGTATATAATTGAGTATTATGAAATATTGTAGCGGCTGCGGCGCTGAATTGATAGATGAAGCTGTTGTATGTATTAAATGCGGAAGATCTGCTGTAACAAATGCAACACCTCAGGTTGCCGGTACAGTTAATACAAACGATGCTCCCAATTTCGGTTTTGCAATTCTGGGTTTTCTTTTTCCGATAGTTGGATTAATTTTATTTCTCGTTTGGAATAATTCCAGCCCTAAAAAAGCAAAATCATGCGGTAAGGGTGCGCTTACCGGTTTTATTATCCAAATTGTTTTTTCGGTTATTTATATGATTGCTTTTTTTGGCATAGTAATGAGCGGAATGAATTCTTTTTTATAGAATATTCCGGATGATTCCTTACCAAATTAAGAATTCTTTTTCCAGGAGACGTAAAACCGCTTCGGTAAAGAAATAATCCCCGTAGATAATGGGCACTTCGGTATCATGGGGTTTACCGTGATAAGCGGCTGTCCCTTTGCCGATAATACCATCGGTTTCGGTATTCCAGTCGGCAAAAGTTTTTTCAGCGGTTGTCAGTATTTTAACCGCCGCGTCCCCGTACAGATTTTTCTCAAACTCGCCGGCATGACCTGCAATTTCCAGCAAGCCGCAGGCGCTGATCATCGCGGCAGTTGAATCGTATATAACCGGCTCCGGAGGGGATCGGAAATCAACCAATGGCAGCCAGTCGTTTTGGGCAAAATTGGCAATCACATAATGAGCTATTCTTTTGGCGGCATCCAGAAATTTTCGCTCGCCGGTGTGGCGGTAACTCAGGGCAAAGCCGTACAGAGCCCAGCTCTGACCGCGGCTCCACGATGAGCCGGAAGCAAAACCCTGTCCACCGGGCGTTTCAAGGCAATCACCGGTTTGCGGGGAAAGAATGGCAATGTGATTGCAGCTTCCGTCAGGGCGCAGCAGGCGGTCGATGGCGGTATAGGCATGCTCCATGCCTATCATCTGAAAACGGGGATCGTTAATTTCCCTCGTTGCCCAGTACAATAACGGGATATTCATCAGGCAGTCGATAATTATCCAGCCGGGGCGATCGCCGTTCCAGGCAATAATGTATTTACCGGCTGGGTTGTAACGCCCGGCCAGGATGTTTGCCGCATGGAGAGCACGTCTGCGGGAATCTTTGTTCCCGGTTAAACGGTAATTAGCCACCGAAGTATGCAGCCACATAAAGCCGACATCGTGATGCAGACCCTCAAAGCTCTCCAAAGCAGCATCCAGCCGTATTTCAACTGCTTCTGCGGTTTTTCGGTACAATTCATCTTTTGTGGCATTGTACATCTGCCAGAGCATTCCCGGCCAGAAACCGTTTGTCCACCAGAAAATACCGTCGCTTTTTTCCAGATCGGTATATCGGCCGTTTTCCGGTATGTAGGGTATTGTATGTTGATTACGCGCACACTCAGCCGCAAGTTTTATTTTAAGTTTTTCAAAAATTCCGCCTACCCAATCCCGGACAGAAGCCAATTCTGTGCCCATGTTCAATTCCTTTGATATAGAATTATTGTCACTGTAACTAAAAAAATAAAAAAAGGCAATGGCGCTACTGTATCTGTCACTTTTTAAGACGCAAAACATTCCAGGACGCGGTAGGCAGCCGCGCTTCAAGCCGCTGACCTGCATCCTGTTTACCCGGCGGCAGCGTTACCGGCTGTACAACTTCGCCCTGTGCAGAATTGACTGCTTTCAGGTCGGCATTGCTCATGCTGATATGTTCAATGAAGCGGTAACCTTCAAAACCGTACAAGCCTGCTTCCAGGTCCAGCGCTTCGCCAAGGTTTCTGTTAACCGCAAAAATCGTCAACTCGTTTTTCTCTTCGTTGTGGACTGCAACACTTTCCAGATACGGCACATCGTCAATGTCATTTGCACTGTATTTATCGCAGGTAACGGGACAGTGAAGCACAGTACCCCGGCCAAAAGCGGATGCATGCATGAAAGGATAGAAAATCGTCTGCCGCCATGCTGTGCCGCCTGGTTCGGTCATGATGGGGGCAATAACATTGACAAGCTGGGCAAGGCAGGCAATTTTTACCCGGTCGGCATTTTTCAACAGGGTGATAAGAATACAGCCGACAACCAGGGCATCTTCCATCGTGTAAATATCTTCAAGGATGGGCCGCGCTTCTATCCATCGTTCGATTTTTTGATCCTGCCGGTGAGAATGAAACCAGACATTCCATTCATCAAAAGAAAGGTTTACAATTTTTTTGCTCCTTTTCTTTGCCTTTACCAAATCGCAGATACCCGCTACGGTTTTGATAAACGAATCCATAATCAGGCTTGATGCCAAAAAACGGGGCGTATCATTATCGCTGTTGTTAAAATACTGGTGCAGGGACACATACTCTACATGATCGTACAAATGATTCAACACTTCGGTTTCCCAGTCACCGAATGTGGGCATATCGGCATTGGAACTGCCGCAGGCCACCAGCTCTATTGAAGAGTCTGTCCACTTCATAACCTTTGCCGCCTCAAGTGCGGCCCTGCCGTATTCCGTTGCATTGCGGTGGCAGATCTGCCAGGGGCCGTCCATTTCATTACCCAGGCACCAGAGCTTGATGTTATGCGGTTCTTTTACACCGTGGCTTATCCGCAAATCGCTCCAGTAGCTTCCCTTGGGGAAATTGGCATATTCAACGATATTGCGTGCAGCATCGGCGCCCCTCGTTCCCAGATTTACCGCATACATCAGTTCCGTATCTGCAAGGCGGCACCATTCGGCAAATTCATTTAGGCCGATTTTATTGGACTCTTTTGTATGCCATGCAAGGTCAAGCTGCATTGGCCGTTTTTCCGCCGGCCCAATGCCGTCTTCCCAGTTGTAGCCGGAAACAAAATTGCCCCCCGGATAGCGTACAACAGGGACACCCATCTCCTGAACCAGTTTGATGACATCCTTGCGGAAGCCTTTATCATCTGCCCGGGGATGCCCCGGCTCGTAAATACCGTTATATACTGCCCGGCCAAGATGCTCAATAAACGAACCGTAAATTCGTTTGTCGGTTTCACCTATGGCGAATTCTTTATGAAGTGTAAGTTGTGCTTTCATTGACTGCTCCTATCATGTTGTCCACTTGGCCTTTCAATAATAACCGTTTCAAACGGCGCAAGCTCTTTAACCCCCTGAACGCCGCAATCGACTTGTGCCGGAGACGGGTTAAAGTTCATGGTGAAAATATAGTCTGTTTTACCGTCGCTGCGAACCTGGGCAGTTACGCCTTGGGGAAGTTCTGCATTGAACACGGGTTTTACACCGGCATCACCGGCTGTTTTCCGGTAGAAATCATACAGAAAACCGGGAACGGTACGGGCTGCGATAAAGTACGCCTTGCCCTTGCCGAAATTATTGACAGTTAACGCCGGCCGCCCTGCGTAAAAGTCGGAACCATACGTTCCCAATACCTGCGCCCCTTCGGCATGGATAAGTTCGCATAGATCATGTATCTCATAGCTTTTACCGTTCCAGACCAGGTTGTTGCTGTCTTCAGGGTACAAGGCATCAACTTCTTCGCACCAGATGCCAAGGCATTTGCGTAACGGTCCGGGGAAGCCGCCGGTAAAACACAGGTCTGTCTCGTTGACCTGGCCGGTAATATACGTGGCGACAAAAGTACCGCCGCGCTCAACAAACGCATTTACCGCTTCCGCAACGCCGGGCCGGATCATGTACAGCATGGGGGCAACGAGCAGACGGTATTTATCAAGATGACCGGGTGTAGCAATCAGCGAAGAATCAATAATATCTACCGGTATGCCCTGCTGCCAGAAAGCCCGGTAATGTGCCGCTACCGCGGCGTTATAACCGGTTTTATTTTGCAAAAATCCTTTTGCATCATCCAGCACCCAGCGGTTGTGCCAGTCGTAAACAATGGCAGTTTCGGCAGGGGTTCCGGTTCCCCTAATCGCATCCATACCGGCAAGACGCTTGCCCACATCGGCAACATCACGGAACACCCTGGTGTTTTCAGAACCTTCGTGATCCACCACCGCTCCGTGAAATTTTTCCGCCGAACCCCGGCTTTTGCGAAACTGAAAATACTGTACCGTGTCGGCGCCGTGCGCGACGGCCTGCATGGACTGAAGCATGTGGACATTGGGACGGTGCAGTTTGGCGACCGGCCGCCAGTTTGTTGCCGACGGAGAAGATTCCATCAGCATAAATGGTCTGCCTTTAAGGCTGCGGGTTAAATCGTGGGTAAAAGAAGCCCATACGCCCGCTTCAGCATTGTTTTCCGTACCGGTCCACTGGGGGTAACTGTCCCAGGAAACCACGTCAAGCACCTGCGCCATGCGGAAACTGTCAAAACCGGGATATGTTCCCATGAGGTTTGTAGTACACGGAACGTCAGGCGTAATTGCCTTGAGCGGCGTAATCTCATGGAGGTAAAAATCGACAAACTGTTCGGTGGTAAAACGCATCCAGTCCAGGTTAAGTCCGTGGATACAGGTTTCTCCCTGGGGTGCCGGGCTTTCGAGCTGCGACCAGTCTGTAAATGTTTTTGCCCAGAAACGGGACCACCAAGCCTCATTCAGTGCATCAAGGCTGCCATAGGTTTTTTTGAGGTATTCGCGGAACTTTTCCTGACACAGCGGGCAATGGCACTCCCCGCCGTATTCGTTGGAAATATGCCAGACTCCAAGAGCAGGGTGGTTTTTGTACCGTTCCGCCAGGGCAGTGTTGATAGCAGTGGTTTTTTCGCGGTACACCGGCGATGTAAGACAGTGGTTGTGCCGTCCGCCGTGGAGGATTTTTCGGCGATCGCGTTCCACCCGCAGCACTTCGGGGTATTTTTTGCTCATCCAGGCAGGCCGCGCCGCTGTCGGCGTTGCAAGCACAGCAATAATTTCATTTTCCGCCATAAGATCCAGTATTTCATCAAGCCAGTCAAATGCATATTTTCCTTCTTCCGGTTCCAGTGCAGCCCAGGCAAAAATACCAACGGAAAGCACATTGATACCGGCAAGTTTTGCCAGCCGCATATCCTCTTTCCAGATTGTATCTTTCCATTTTATCCACTGGTCGGGGTTGTAATCCCCGCCGTGCAGGAACCGGGGGGCATTTTTTACAATTGGCGGATAACGCTTGCACATACAGACTCCTTTTTTTGCAGTAATATTGACACGATACTAGAGCATTTCAAATGTGATGTCTACTGCCGCAGTTACAATTGTATCTTGAAACCCGGTTTGCGGTTTTGCAGGTCGTTATAGTCATTTATATCTGCGTTAAAACGGCGCTCGGCTTCCAGTGTGGAAGGAGGACCGTGTCCGGGAAGAACCGTGTAATCACCGGGCAAAGAAAGGATGCGGCTTCGCAGTTTGTTTATCTGTGTTTTTGCGCCATAAGCGCTGGCGGTGGTGCCAACAAGCCCTGTTGTTAAAACATCTCCGGTAAAAAGCAGGGTGCCAATCCGGTAAACGACCGAATCGGCAGAATGACCGGGGATGGAAATCACTTCAACATTAAAAGGCCCTATATCGATAATATCTCCGTCCTTTACCGGTATTGTCTGACTATCCTGAATAACACGGTTTATGGCATACACGTCGGTATTGTAAATTCGTTTTAATGTTCTCAGTCCCTGCACATGAGTCTTGTGATCGTGGGTAATCAGTACCGCCCTCAGAAAAAAATCATTGGTTTCAATGAACTCAAGAAGCTGTTTGGCCATGTGGCCCGGATCAATAATAATGGCATCTGCAGATCCCAGCACATAACAGTTGCCGAAACCGAATGAACAGTAATGAAAAAACAGTTTCATATATTTTCCTGTTCAAATATCGCTTCTGCGGTATTTGAAGATTTAAAAACAACATTATTTTGATGTGCTTTGATAAAATTTGTCCGTTTTACATTGCAATTGATAAATCGCACGTCATCCAGATCGGCATTGATAAACCGGCTGTTATACAGATTGGAATTGCAAAAAGAAGTTTTTCCGATAGAAGCGCCCAGGAAATTAACCTGCACGAGTTCCGATCCGCCAAAATCACAACTCGAAATGTACGCTCCTGCAAATGACAAAAATTGCAAATCTGATTTGAGAAAATCGCAGTGAATAAATTCAGCAAAGTCAAAAAAACACATCCTCATCAGTGATCCCGAAAACATGCAATTTTTAAAAACCGCTTCGTGGAAATTACATCCGTAAAACCGGCGATGCGAAAAATCAACTTCCGTAAAACGCATCCCCGAAACACACAGATCTTTAATCGTTTCATTCCTTTCAATACCGGCAACGATCCGTCTCATCTCCTGTTCCTGATCCGCCTGATGAGTATAGCAAAGATTAGAGCCGTTTATCGCAGGCCGCCCGCAGCCGGCCGCACAGAGGCTTACTGTAAACATGGTTTATTCTACCATGTTTTTGCAGTGCAAGCCAGTGAGAACCGCTTGTCAGCCAGTCTCACCGCTGGTATTATGGAGCCATGTGCTGGTACTGCGGTTCTCCCGTTACCGAACCTGAGCCAATTGGCCGTTCGTTTCGCTGTTCTGTTTGTGATAAAGATCTCCGCTCATGCAGGAACTGCAGGTTCTGTCTTTCCGGTTCGAAAGGCGGGTGCTCAGAAGCAAATGCAGAGCCTGTGGCGGAAAAGGAACGGGCCAATTTCTGTGATTGGTTCAAGCTTGACCCCAAATACCGGGGTGAAACAGCAGGAAATAAAAAAAACATGGAAAAGGCAGATGAAGCAAAATCTGCTTTTAATAACTTATTTAACTGATCACTATGACAAACAGACCGGTACTTTTTCTGGACTCAGGGATAGGCGGCATTCCCTACTGCCGCAATTATCTTAATCGGAATCCAAATGAAAGTATTGTATATCTGGCAGACCGCCTGCATTTTCCCTACGGTATCCGGGAAAAAAACGAACTTATTGATATACTATCCACGTTGGTGGACTTGCTCATCAAAACCATCAACCCAAAAATAATCGTGCTTGCCTGCAATACCGCAACCCTGGCTGCATTGGCGGTATTACGGGAACATTTCCCAAAAATCGCTTTTGTTGGAACAGTCCCGGCAATAAAACCCGCCGCACTCGCATCAAAAAACGGTAAAATCGGTGTGTTAGGAACCGAGCTGACCATTAAGCAGCCGTTTGTTAAGGAACTTGCTGCCCAATACGGCAGCAATGACATTACCGGTATCGCCGCCCCGGAGCTGGTTACGTTTATCGAAAAATCGTTTTACTCTGCATCAGACGATGAAAAAAAAGCTTTTGTTCAGAACTATTTGAACAAATTCCGCGCAGCAGGAATAGACACACTGGTACTTGGCTGCACTCATTTTCTTTTTTTACTGGATGTTTTCCAGCGTGAAGCATCACCTGATATCACCGTATTTGACTCTATCAGAGGAATTACCCGGCGCATTGAATCGCTGCTCACAGATACCGTTATCCCGCAGGGAAACAATTCTTACCCCAAAAATCGCCTGTTGCTGACCGGTTCCAGTGAACCTGAATCTACATGGGAAAGCTGGGCGGATCAATTGGGTTTTAGCCTTTCATTGCTTAACAGTGAACAATGAACAGAGAACAGTAAATAGTGAGCGGTTGAAAATGAAGAATGAAGAAATAATGTACATTACCGGTTTAGTACTCAGCGGCTCAAAAAATATTTTCACTATCCGTCCAGACTCCCCTGGTCCCCGGTCCCCAGCCACCAGCCCCCACATTGAATGCAGAATAAAAGGGAAAATCCTCAAGGGCATGGAAGGTTTTTATAATGCCCTTGCGCCGGGAGACAGGGTGAAGATAGAGATTGATACGGCACAGCCGGGTATGGGGATGATTGTTGCGCTGGAAGAGCGGATTAATCTTTTCAGCAGGTTTAACCAGAAAGGATCCTGCACGCAGCTGCTTGCGGCAAATATTGATCAGGTTCTCTGCCTGACAACCCGTGTTTCGCCGCCGTTCAGACCGCGTTTTTTGGACCGGGTTTTAGTGCAGGCGGATAGTGCGGATATTCCCGTTATCATTGTCTGCAATAAAATTGATCTTCATTGCAGCGATATTGATACTGACGAGCGGCTGGAAGATTTCAGGAACATTGGTTATGAAGTGATTGAAGTTTCTGCAAAAAACGGAGAAGGGTTGGAAGAACTAAGGCAGCGTATCAACGGGAAACGGTCTGTTCTTGTGGGGCAGTCGGGTGTGGGAAAATCAAGTGTCGTCAACGCCCTATGGCCGGAACTTAACATCAAAACCGGAGTAATTAACGAAAAATACGATCGCGGTAACCATACAACCACCCTTGCTTTTATGATTGAGACAGATAACACTCAGATTATTGACACACCGGGTATCCGCCGTTTTGTGCCTGACGGCATTGATGCTGATGATCTGATTTTACACATGGTTGAATTTGCGCCTCTTGCCGGAAAATGCACATTCGGCCTCTCCTGTTCCCACCGGAGAGAGCCTGGCTGCAAGATCATGGAAGCTGTTCATGCAGGCGTTATTCACGAAGACCGGTACAACAGTTTTTTACGAATTCAAGACGAGCTACAACTCATTAATGAACATACAGGCAAGTACGATGCAGACTGACAAAAAAACATTACTGCAAAAAACATTATACCTGCTTGAATTTGACACCATTCGGGAACGCCTCGCCGCCCATGCAATGAGTGAAGAAGCATCGGCGATGATCAAGGAGGAAATACCATTAGGCGATCCCGGCGTAGTTGCGCGGACAAAAGAAGCGGTACAGGCAATTGTTTCCCGGATAAAAGACGGCTCGTCTTCCCCGCCGCAGCGGTACTTGCCGTCAGTCGGTTTTCTGCTCCCTAAACTGGATGTTGAAGGTATTGCCCTGGAAACCGATGAAGCCTGCGCTATCGGCCTGTTCGTTGAACGCGGCGGCGAATTAGTCAAATGGCTGCTGCCTTCAGCCGATAGTAATGGACATCCGATCTTCGCGGAGATGTTTGAGGATCTGCCGGATTGTTCAGAAATTGCCGCCGTTGTTTTCCGTGTCATGGACCGGGAAGGCAATCTGCGCGACCTGCCCGAATTGCGGGCCATCAAACAACGGATACAGAGACTCAAGGCTGCACTGGAAACGACGGTTTCCCGCTACGCCGGCAATGAAGAGTTCCGGAATATGCTGCAATCGGCTTTGCCGTCACAGCGTGACGGCAGGACAGTACTGGCAGTAAAAGCAAATTTCCGGGGCAGGATACGCGGCATTGTTCACGAAGTTTCATCCAGCGGGCAAACGATCTTTGTAGAGCCCGAAGATGTGGTTGAAAAAAACAACGAGATTCTCATCGAAAGCCGGAACCTTGATGCGGAAATAAAAAGAATTATGCGCGATGTCACCCAACGCATAGCGGGACACCGGGAATCATTAACAAAATTTCGATTAACAGTATTAAGCGTTGCGGTGTTAATGGCAAAAGCCCGGTATTCCCTTGAAACAGCCGGAGTCTTTGCCCCGGATTCTCAGCGGCTGGCGCTCGTGCAGGCACGGCATCCCCTCATTCCAAACGCCGTTCCCATCGACCTTGCAATGGATAGCGGCACCAAGGCGTTAATCGTCACCGGGCCAAATACCGGAGGTAAAACCGTCGCGCTTAAAACGGCGGGTCTACTGGCCATGATGAACCAGACCGGCCTTGCCCTGCCTGCAGCCGAAGGCACTGCCCTGCCGGTGTTTGACGGAATTTTTGCCGACATCGGCGATGAGCAGTCCATCGGGCAGTCGCTTTCGACATTTTCCGCCCACATTACCACCGTTGCCGCCATTATCGCCCATTCCACGGAACATTCACTGGCGCTATTGGATGAACTCGGCTCCGGCACCGATCCGCAGGAAGGCAGCGCCATTGCCATGGCAATACTCGACCGCCTCATCGAAAAGCGCACCCGCCTGCTGATAACCACGCACCACGGTATCCTGAAAAACTATGGGTACAGCCGTCAGGGGGTGGAAAATGCTTCCGTTGAATTTAACGTACAAACCCTTTCGCCGACATACCGGATCATCACCGGTTTACCCGGTGAAAGCCGGGCCCTGGAAATAGCGGAGCGAAACGGGCTTCCTGCAGAAATTGTTGCACAGGCAAAAGTCTATCTTGATACCGGACATTCGGATATATCCGCCCTCATCAGCGGTTTAAAGGAAAAACACCGCGAACTGGACACCCTTGGCGAGAAAATTAAAATTGAAGACAATCGCCTGAAAAATGAACGCCGTTCGTCTGATTTGAAAGAACTGAGGCTGCGGCAAAAAGAGCTGGAACTCAAGGCCGGCCTTGCGGGAAAACTCCGTCTGCTGTTAGACGAAAGCCGCAAAACCCTGGAAAATCTTGTGCGTGAACTCAAGGAAAGCGCCCATTCTGACGGCCTGAGCCGTGAACAAACGCTCAAAGTAAAGGAATTTCTGGGAGAACTTGCACGTAACGTTGAAGCAGAAAATGCCGCGCTGGAAGCGGAAGAACAGACCATCGCCGAAGAACAAGCCCGGCGTGCACAGCACGGCGCACAACGCGGTGCAAAACCCGGCCAAGCGGTGCATTTTACCCCCGGCATGGAAGTGTATATCGGCGAATCGCGGCGGCGCGGCGTACTGGTCAGGCGGGATAAAAAAAGCCCTGCCGGCACCACATGGGTTGTGGCAACAGGCTCGCTTAAGGCGAGTTTCCCTGAGCGGGAACTCAGCCCCGCTGCTCCGGCACAGCGCCAACCGGTTACCGCCACCGTCGATCTTGCTGCTGCCGCCGATGTCCGTGCAGAGGTAAACCTGCGCGGCATGCGAATGGAAGAAGCGCTTGATGTTTTACGCCGTCAGACAGACGCAGCGGCATTGCATGGGCTAAAACACTTTTCTGTCGTTCACGGCAAAGGAGACGGCATTTTACAGAAAGGCGTCCACGAATGGCTTAAACAGGAACCGGCCGTTGCTGAATACTATTTTTCCCGCCCTGAGCTGGGCGGTTTTGGCAGGACGGAAGTGGTGCTGCGGTAGGGGGTGGGGAATTTGATCTTGCAATAGCACGATTTAGGGTGACTCTGTACTATTGGTTAGATGTTGCTTTAATTCATCCAAAGAACCTACTTGGTTAATAATTGCCAATATTTCCTTATCTCTTTCAATTTTACCTTCACGCTTGGCAGTTACCAACTTGCTCTGCATATCAACCTGATACTTATATTCGCTCAAGAGACGGGCTCGTTCATGTTCGTCTCTGCTAATGGTCATTAACACCTGGTTTGCCATTGCTATACCCTCTTCTTGCTGCAATATTTCGTTAATTGTACTGCGTTTATCCTTATCTGTCAAATATTCTATAAAAACAGCCCAGCGCTCGGAAATTGTCATTTCGGTTATGGGTTTTTCAACTACATTTTCCAACTTTGCCAGTTCAAGGGTAATAATCTGGGTTTTGCCGTCAAGAGATACTCCGCGAATTGGATCATAGTATTTAAATGAATGGTAATACGTATCGTCTGCGAAAAATTTCATGTTTGCCAGAATCGCTATTTGATACGTCTGTTTGAGATCTTTATAATTTCTGTCGCTGCCTTTGATATCCTGTCCGCAAAATAGTTTTGCTGTGTAAAATTCCTGACGGACGGGTTCGAACACATCCGGGTTAAGGCATATTTCCACATCAACAAGTTCGCCATCTTCTGCTTTGCAATTTATATCGTATCGTATTTGCCTGTCCCGGATATTTTCAACCGGCGGCTCGTTGGCAAGTATTGATACGATAGTAACATTCCTGCCAATGAGCGCCGAAATGAGCTGAGAAAGAGCTTTTGTTGATTCCGGCGTTTCTCTGGCGAATACCGCTTTGAAGACATTGTCCATGCGGATGTCCAAGGGGTCTTCGTCTGGCTGGATACAGGAAATCGGGTACTGGTTCATAATATTCCTCCTGAAGAAATTGAAATAGCAGCATTGTTGAAAGCTACACCTTTTATATGGCAAGAAAGTGAGAAATGCTTGAGTGTTTTGAAATTAAAATTTATTTTTTTCAAGAATATCAGGAAAACTGGTAAAACTGTGCGCGAATCTCTTTTTTTTATTCCATAATTATATTGACGGAAGTGGTGCTGCGGTAGGGATCATGCTGGTACTTTCTGTCTGATGCTTAACTGATAGCCCAGATTATCCAATACTCGTACAATTGTGATAAATGACGGATTTCCTTGCGCAGAAAGAGCGGTATACAATCCTTCCCGATTGAGGTTCAAATCTCTGGCAATCTGAGCCATACCTTTTGAACGGGCAATATATCCGATTGTTTTAAAGAGGAATTCAGGATCATTCTCCTCAAGAGCGCCTTCAAGGAAAGCAAGGACATCTTCTTTCGTCTCGATGATTTCAGATGGGTCCCATTTGCTTGTATTTAGCTTTTCCATGTTATTTTGTAGGTTATAACATACAGCTTGTCAAGTATTTATCCAGGACAGAAGTGGTATTGCTGTAGGGGAGGAATTTCACTTTCGGCGCTGGTTTTATCTTAATTATGGGCTTAATGTTTGTTTTACACAATCGTTCAGGGCTTCATTGAGACGCATAATCATTCTATTACGGGTTTTGGGCGGTATTTTTAACAGAAAGTCATCGTCTTCGTTCAAATCTCCATATTGCATACCAGATTCGTCCATAAAAAAACGGTAGGCTTCAATATCAAGAACTACGGCAATTTTTTCAATAAGTTTGATCGAAGGAAACCTCTTTCCCATCTCAATCTGACCTATGTAACTTAAATCGGTATCACACAGAGTTGCCAATTTTGCCTGGGAAATCCCCTGTATTTTCCTGAATTTCTTTAAATTTCTCACGAATTTTTCTTTAAGGCTCATTCTATAAGCTAAATGCTAAGTGAACTACTTGACAAATAGCAAACATTCAATATAATGAAGTATATTATTAGCAATATGCTAAGTGTTTGGTAGATTCTTTGGATTAGATGTATTTGGGCTTTTTTATGATATGGAAACGGAATTTAAGAATTTAAAGGAGTTTGTAGTATGAGATTCATCAAGAAGAATATTTTGGTTTTTGTTGTTTTATCTTTTATATTATATCTTGGAAATTGTAATGATCCCGTAAATGGATCTTCAAAACCGCCTCTTAGTTCTGAGAAAGCCATTACTGCTTTTTCTTTTGAAAGCCCTGCTACGACAGGTATAATTAATGAAGAAGTAAAGACCATTAGCGTGATCGTGCCCTTTGGGACAGACGTAACCAGCCTTACACCAATAATATCCCATACAGGCGCAAGTATTACCCCAAACGGAACGCAAAATTTTACCAACACTGTTACCTACACGGTAACAGCACAGAACGGTTCTACGCAAGAGTATGTTGTGATGGTAATAATTTCGACCACTGATGCCAAAGCCATTACTGCTTTTTCTTTTGAAAGCCCCACTGCTGTAGGCGTAATAGACGATGAATCAAAGACAATAAACGTAGCCGTTCCATTTGGGACAAATATATCAAATCTTACTAACCTTATACCAGCAGTTACCCATACAGGGATAAACATCAGTCCAAGCGGACCGCAGAATTTTACCAATCCGGTTACCTACACAATTACAGCACAGGACAATTCCATGCAAGCGTATGTGGTAACAGTTGTAATCGACGATGTAATTACGAGTATTGAGATTCTTACCGCCTATCTAAACGGCTTGCCTGCAAATAGTACATATAGTCCATACTTCCTGCCTATGAAAATAGATTTGGGAAATATGAATCAGTTTTCTGATAGTAGTTGGCGGAATCTGTGTATGGCACTAGAAGCAGCAAGCAGGTTTGTAGATCTAGACCTTGCTGCTTGTACCATGTCTGAAACAATATTTAGAGCTGATGGCACCACTCCTACCGGCAAAGCATTCATTGTGTCTCTAGTCTTGCCAAATGCCGCAAGGGGCATTGGGGGAGCAGGCTCTCAATTTACAGATACAAATAGTCATTTCACCAATCTTTCAAGCGTAAGCGGCACATGGGTGACCACTATTTACAACAATGCCTTCATGAACTGTATCAGCCTGATCAGCGTGTCTTTCCCGGTGGCTACAACTATTGGTGGCGGTGCCTTCTGGGGCTGTACTGGCCTTACCAGCGTGTCTTTCCCGGTGGCTACAACTATTGGTAGCGGTGCCTTCAGGTACTGCACCAACTTGACCAGCGTGTCTATCCCGGAAACTACCAACATCGATTCTCAAGCCTTCTGGAACTGCACCAACTTGACCAGCGTGTCTTTCCCGGCGGCTACAACTATTGGTGGCAGTGCCTTTGATGGTTGCACCGGCTTGACCAGCGTGTCTTTCCCAGTGGCTACAACTATTGGTGACGGTGCCTTCTGGGGCTGTACTGGCCTTACCAGCGTGTCTTTCCCAGTGGCTACAACTATCGGCGCCCGTGCCTTCTCTGGCTGCACCGGCCTGACCAGCGTGGACATCCCTCTAGCTACAACTATTGGTGGCGGTGCCTTTTATAGTTGCACCGGCTTGACCAGCGTGTCTTTCCCGGTGGCTACAACTATCGGCACTAATGCCTTCTGGGGCTGCACCAACCTGACCAGCGTGTCTTTCCCAATGGTTACCGAAATCGGCGATCTTTCAGCATCCGACGGAAATGGTGCTTTCTATGGCTGCACCGGCCTGACCAGCGTGGACATCCCTCTAGCTATGACTATTGGAAACGGTGCCTTCTCTGGTTGCACCGGCCTGACCAGCGTGGACATCCCTCTAGCTACAACTATTGGTAGCGTTGCCTTTTATAGTTGCACCGGCTTGACCAGCGTGTCTTTCCCGGTGGCTACAACTATTGGTAACAGTGCCTTCGCTGGTTGCGTCGGCCTGACCAGTGTATCCTTCCCGGCGGCTACAACTATTGGTAACAGTGCATTCGAAGGCTTAACCAGCCTAACCAGCATTTCCTTCCCGTCTGCTATAACTATTGGTAACAGTGCTTTCGAAGGTTGTACCAGTCTGACCAGCGTATCCTTCCCTGTCGCCACTTCAACCGGCATTAGATCTTTTTTTAACTGTACTAATCTTACAAATGTTAATTTCCCATTATTAATCACCATCGGTGATCTGACACCTATCATAAGTAGTTTAAATAACGGTGCCTTCAGAGGTACCAGCTTGAACAGCGTGAACTTCCCGGCAGTAACAATTATCGGCAGTGGTTCTTTTTCGTTCTTAACCAGCCTGACCAGTGTGTCCTTCCCATTGGCTACAACTATTGGTGAGCAGGCCTTTAATAGTTGCACTGGCCTGACCAGCGTGGACATCCCTCTAGCTACTTCCATAGGTAACAGAGCCTTCTATGGTTGCACCGGTCTGACCAGCGTTTCCTTCCCGGCGGCTACAACTATTCAGTTCGGTGCCTTCGAATATTGTACCAGCCTGACCAGCATTTCCTTCCCGGTGGCTACCACCATCGACGATTATGCCTTCCAAAGCTGCCGCAGCCTGACCAGCGTTTCCTTCCCGGCGGCTACAACTATTCATTACGGTGCCTTCCGGAATTGTACTGGCTTGACCAGTGTTACCTTTCCGGCAGCGGTTACCTCTCTCACTTTCTCTGCTTTCACTGGCTGTACTAATCTTACAACATTTAACCTCACCGGACCCGGCTCCTTAAGTGTTATAGAAGATGGAAGGGCTATAGTACTGAACAGTACAGAACTGATTATGTATCCATCTGCTTCAGGAGCAATCACTATGAATACTATCACCACCATTGGATATGGGGCTTTTTATGGTTGCACCGGCCTGACCAGTGTTTCCTTCCCGGCGGCTACAACTATTGGTGAAGCTGCCTTCCAGGATTGTACCGGCTTGACCAGCGTGGACATCCCTCTAGCTACAACCATAGGTGACTATGCCTTCTATAGATGTAGTCTGACCAGTGTGTCCTTCCCAGTAGCTACCACCATCGGCGACAGTGCCTTCAGGAACTGCACCAGCCTGGCCAGCGTGTCCTTCCCGGTGGCTACCATTATCGATAATTATGTCTTCTCTGGCTGCACCAGTTTGGCAACTATAACCATTGCCGCAAACTGCGATATAGGATTTGCTGCTAATGAAATTCAAGCAAGGATATCGACTTTTCGTGAGTATTATTACTCAGTTCCAGTGAACAGGGCCGCCGGCACATATACGTGGAGCGGATCGTCATGGACTGGGCCTTAAAACAAAAGCAGGGCAAGCAGAGGTTGGTTTCTATTTACATAAAATGTATCTTTTCTCTGTGCCAAAGGACTATCATGTGAAAATTTTCGAGTATTTTTTTTATTAAAAGGATTTAAATTTTGAAGAGAGCGATCAGGTGATAGACACTCTTTTTCTCGAAATTTAAATTATTTCAGAACTTAACAGGAGAAAACAATGGATAATGTTTATACAATAACCGCCATAATCAGTCATGCAGCTATTATTTCAGGAGTTGTTATTGCCTTAATTCAGCTTAAAGCTGATCACGAACGCAGAAAAAAACAGGCTACTATTGAATTTTATCAAAAAATCAGGAAAGAGAATACCATGTTATTAAAAGTAATTAATGAAATATTTACTATTAATCAAGTCATTAATGTTGATGACGTTGAAGGTAAAGATAACCAGGATATATTAAATATTATCAAAGAATATTTATTTTATATGGAAATGATTTCAGTCGGTATAAATACCAATGTTTATTCTGACACCATATTTGAGAGGATATCGGGTGTTTCAGTTACAAGATCGTTTTACAGGTTTAGAGAAATCATCTATTTTTTACGCAGAAGATCCAATAACCAAGCTGCGTATAAAGATTTTGAAGATTTGATAAGCAAATTAAAAGTTATACGAAAGAAACGATTTTACAATCCAGAATTTGATCTTGCAATAATGAAGCACGATTTAGGGTAACCGATAGCGTAACTGGTATTAGAATTCGTCCTCGTCATCCCAAACGAGTCTTTTGCTGGCATGGGCCGTTTCCTCGTATTCATCGGATAGAGCATCAAGTTTTTCCTCATATTCGACCGCAGTTGCTTTTAACTCTTCCAGTTTTAACTTAACGGTGTTAATTTTAGTAACAATATATTGATAGGCTTCATCAATGGCTTCCTGAATTAACTCCTTGTTTTGAACCCATTTATACAGGTCCTCGGTTTCAATATACGCCCGTCTCTTTATCAGGCTTTTTTTGAATAAACTGCTTCCGTACCGGATGCAAATATAACTATACCCATTCGTTTTATCACGGTCATAGCTCCACTTATACTGGGAAAATTTATTAAAGTCCTTAAGCCCGCAGTCTTCCAAATAGTTAAAGTATTTTCCAATTACCCTGAGGCACACTTTGTAATCATCTTCTATCTCCAGCAGCTTGGTGTCTATGACGGTTTCTTTCATAAGCACATCCTAATGCACCGCGAACGGGATAATTTCATTTATCTGTACCCGGAAACGGACTTCGGCGGCCCACTGGCCTGAATCCATAAAAAAACGGGGAAATGAAGCAAGGCTGATAAAACCGGATGCTTCCTTGGGGCGGTTGCGCTCAGTGCCCCGGAGCATTTCCCGGACTGCTGCTCTCGCAGCATCTTTTATGAGAGCGTTCCGTATTTCAAACCAGCCGTCATCGGGCGAGGAACCGAAAATCGAGACATACCCCATTGCCTGAGCATTGCGGGACGTTCCTGTCCGCCACAGATGGATGCGCCGCTGCTGCGCTTCATCCATGTGGTAATCGGCCCACAACCTTAGTTGCATGTCACGGTTTTCAACCTCGGTAATTCTCATCCGGGGATCACCCCAGACAATCTCGCCCATTGGCTCAAAAACACTAAAATCTTCGGCGATGCCTCTTGCCCTTTCGCCAATGTGATAATGAAACGACCAGCCGTAGATCATGCCCGAAAAATACAGTGCGGTTTCCTGCAAAACCCGTCTGCCGGAAATCTCCGGGGTAAGGGGTGATTCAATGTCCACTCTGTCGCCGTAAACCGGATCAAGATCTATCCATGCTTCTCCTCGTAATGTATCAGGGTAAAACCCAAAGTCATGCGTTTGGGCTTGCGCAAAAACAGCGCAGAAAACAAGGAAAACAGGGGAAATTCGCCGAATCGTCATATTCTGATTATCGGCAGTATATGCCCATTTCCGGTCTGATAATATCCAAAGAAAGATCGCTATTCAAGGACAGGAAATCTGTTCTATAATATCACCATTATGCGGAATTCGAAGAAAAAAATAAAAAAAGCGAATTCGTTCATTTTCTGGATACTGAAGTTGTTCATTTATCCTGCCCTTTTTGTGTTGTACGGTTTCCGGTTTGATAAAAAAACATCAAAAAAGATACAGCGCCCCTGTCTTATTTTAATTAATCATCAGACGGTCATTGATCACCTCGCCATCAGTATGGGCTTTAAATTTGGGATGAACTATGTCGCCACCGACTCAATATTTCGGCACGGTTTCTTAAGTAAACTTATGGTCGCGCTGGTACGGCCAATCCCCTTTTCCAAGGGAAGTTCGGATTTATCTGCCATAAAAAATATGATGTCGGTAATCAGAGACGGCGGGGCTGTGGCAATGTTTCCTTCGGGGAACCGGAGTTTTTTCGGTGATGAAAGCACCATTGTTCAGGGAATTGGCAAACTGGCAAAAAAATTCAACGTGCCGCTGGTGCTTGTGCAGCAAAGGGGCGGATATAATACCATACCGCGATGGAAGGCAAAACCCAGCAGGGGAAAGATAACCGCCGTTGTAACAAAAGTCGTATCACCGGAAGAGATGGCGGCAATGTCTGTTGCCGAGGTTGATGAAATAATTCAGAAAGAGTTAAGTTTTAACGAATTTGAGTATAACAAAACAGCACAGATTGTTTACCGCGGGCGGCACAAGGCGGAATACCTTGAAAGCGTTCTGTTTTATTGCCCTCAGTGCGGCAGTATGACCGGTCTTTTTTCTGAGGGAAATGATTTTATGTGCCGTGATTGCGGCGCGAAAGTGAGGATAAACGGTACGGGCTTTTTTGAGAAAGTTGACAAGGCGAAGAATCTTCCCGAAACGATCCTTGAATGGGGCCGTCTGCAACTGGAATATATAAAAAACTTTGATTTTTCCGGATTTACCGGCAAGCCGGTGTTCAGTGATAATGATGTTGAGTTTTCTTCAGTTGCATATGCCAAAAAGGAAGCGCTTTTGGGTACAGGCACGGTTGCATTGTACGCAGACAAACTTTCCGTATGCGGGCAGGAATTTCCAATTGCCGAAATAACGACGGCGATTATCGGCGCACGCAAGATGACTGTGTATCACGGGGATAATGTGTATTCGATTTTGGCTCCATTCAGAACAAACTTTATGAAATATATGATTAGCAATTATCTTTTACGGAATAAAGCACTTAACATCAAGGAGGAATATTATGGGTACTAGTTTATTTGGGGGGTTGCTTAGCCTGGAAAACGAAAGTTTGTCTTTTGGTGTTATTACGGTATGTGCTATTTGCGTATTGGTATTGATTGCAAATATTATTCGCCGGAAAATTCCGCTTTTTAGACGTTCACTCATGCCCACCGCTGTAATTGCAGGGCTGCTGGGGCTGGTAATCAAGGAAATTGTTTTGGCAACTGCCGGTTTTAATATTTTCAGCACAGTCACATTGGGCGCGATTGTCTACCATTTGCTGCCGATTGGGTTTATTTCACTGTGCCTTCGGGAAAAAGACAACTATACGCAAACATTTGACAAAAACAGGATAAAAATAGCAAATGTTGCAGCCGCAAAATCAGGCGCTTTGATTATCAGCGGTTATCTTATGCAGGGCATTGTTGGAATTACCCTTTCATTACTCATAAGCCTTGTTATAATGCCGGAACTTAATCCGGGTACCGGTATAATGCTTGCTCTTGGTTTTGGTCAGGGTCCCCAGCAGGCAAATGCCACCGGATATATTTGGGATGCAGCACGATATATGGATGCATGGGGAGCCGGCAGCGCACGGAATTTCGGGCTTACCATCTCCGCGCTGGGTTTTCTGTGGTCGTCAATACCGGGAATAATCCTTATCAACCTGATCGCCAAAAAAAAGGGTGTTACGATAAAGAGAAACGAATTTGAAAAAAGCGGCGATGTTAACAGCTATTCAATCGAAAGCCCCGATGAAATTCCGCTTTCAGAATCCATCGACAAATTTTCCCTGCAATTATGCATGGTCGGCGGGGTATACCTTCTGACAATAGGAATCGTTATCGGGCTTGAAATGATTTTCCGGTTTTCCGGCATAACTTTTCTTATTGATCTAGTTCCCACATTCTGGGGTTTTATTTTTATGCTTGGAGCGCTTGTAGCGCTTTGTACCAAAGCAATTTTGCGCCGCCTGGTTAAAACCGGCATTATGCACCGTAAATACCCCAACAGTTATATGATGAACCGGATCAGCGGCGCTGCCTTTGATATTTCGATTACCGCCGCCCTCTGTCTTATTTCTCTTACCACACTGGGTACTCTCTGGATTCCGGTTTTGGTTGTGACAACGGCAGGCGGATTCGCTACCATTTTCTTTGTACGCAAAATGTGCAATCATATTTATAAAGACTATGAAGATGAAGCATTTTTGGCATTTTACGGCAATCTTACCGGAACCATTGCCAACGGCATGATACTGGCACGCGAGATAGACAAAGACTTTAAAACGCCTGCTTCGGATGATCTGGTTAAAGGCGGAGCTGCGGGAATTGTTCTGGGTGTTCCGTTGCTCTTCCTTATCGCCCAGGCGCCAAGAGCCGGAAATTTGTGGTGGGTAACCGGTGCGATTGTGATCTATTTCCTGATATTGATGGGCTATTTGTTAAAGGACAAGTTGTTTAAACGGAATAATGCATGATATACCGTCCCATCGGCGCTACCGGAATGTCTGCCGGCATTATAGGGCTGGGGGCGGAGCATTTGGATAATAAGCCCTGCACGACGGTTGAAGAAGTAATTCACACAGCTCTGGATCACGGGGTCAATATCATTGATGTTTTTATGCCCGGGCAGGAAGTCCGGCAGAATATTGGCAGAGCGCTGGCAGGGAGGCGGGACAAGGTTCTTATTCAGGGGCATATCTGTTCCACCGACATTAACCAGCAGTATGACATAAGCCGCGATCTTCCTACTATAAAAAAATACTTTGAAAATCTGCTGCGCGACCTTAAAACCGATTACATTGATTTTGGCATGTTGTTTTTTATTGACACGGAAAAACATTTTGCCGAAGTATTTGAAGGCGATGCTCTGCCCTACGCCCTGGAACTAAAGCAAAAGGGTCATGTCCGCGCTTTTGGCGCAAGTTCTCATAACCCTGTTATTGCCCGTAAAATTGTGGAAACAGGACTTGTAGACCTGCTCATGTTCAGCCTGAACCCCGCCTTTGACATGGCATCAGCCGATACGTATGTGCTTGACTATCTTGCTAAAGAAAAAGCCATGGACTATGAAAAAAAACGTGATCCTGACCGCGCCGTCCTGTACCGGATATGCGAGCAGCGCGGTGTTGCCATAACGGTGATGAAAGCCCTTGGTGCAGGCAAGTTGATTTCCCCCCAGCATACCCCTTTTACCCGGCCGTTAACGGTGACCCAGTGCATCCACTATGCGCTCACCCGGCCTGCGGTGGTTAGTGTTCTGCCGGGATGCTGCACCAGGGAACAGATGCTTAACGTGCTGTACTATCTTGAGGCAGGCGAAGACGAAAAAGACTACAGTGCGGTGTTACGGGATTATCAGGGCAGCATGAAGGGAAGCTGTGTGTATTGCAATCATTGTCAGCCTTGCCCCGTAGCAATCAACATCGCCGATGTCATTAAATACCTTGACATTGCTTCCCTCGACAAAAACAACATCCCGCCCTCGGTACTCAGCCATTACCGCACCCTTGAGTACAGCGCCGACACATGTACTGCATGCGGAAGCTGCGAAGAACGCTGTCCTTTCTCGGTGCCAGTCATTGCAAAAATGCAGGAGGCGGCTTCGCTGTTTGGGAAGTCCTCTCAATGCTAAATGCTGCCGCTTCCGGTAAGACATGAGCATAATGGATGATCCATGAAGAGCTGCGAGAATCGATTGAGAGGTGAGGATGAACGAAGCAACCATTGAGCAGTTGTGGGAAATAGCAGGATTTACTCCTAACGATAATCAACGTGAAGCGATTCTGCACACAGACGGTCCCTTGTTTCTTACTGCCGGGCCGGGTTCTGGTAAAACACGGGTGCTGCTCTGGCGGACACTGAACCTCATCGTTTTTCACGGAGTACAACCTGAGGAAATCTATCTTTCCACCTTTACTGAAAAAGCCGCACGTCAGCTCCGCGACGGTTTACGAACCCTGCTTGGAAGGGCAAGCAACAAAACAAACCAGGCGTATGATATTTCCGGAATGGCCATCGGGACAGTGCACTCAATCTGCCGGAGAATAATCACCGACAATCGATTTTCCGAGGGCGGAGAACGAAGCCATGCGCCCAAACTCCTTGACGAGCTTGCACAGTTTTTTAAAATTTACAAACGGGCTTTCTGGACACAGTTGTATGAAGCCGGCGGTTTTGAAGATGAAGAAACCGCAACCCTGACTATCAATGCGTTTTTTAACAATATGACGAAAGACGGCCCAAAACGCTCCCGCCTTACTGCCGTAAAGGAAGTTATCGGTTTGTTCAATCGTTTTTCCGAAGAATGTTTTGATCCTTCAGGATGTGAAACAAAAGACGAAATCCTCAATAAGCTTATTACCATGTACGAGTTTTACCTTACCGATCTTAACTCCGATCCGTTAATTAAAACAGTTGATTTTTCGCTTTTACAAATTGCGGCGTTTAATCATATATCCGCACTGGATGATTCCGGTACTATTTTTAAGCATATTATTATTGACGAGTACCAGGACACCAATACCATACAGGAAAAAATATTTTTTGCGCTTGCCAAAGGACATACAAACATCTGCGTTGTGGGTGATGACGACCAGGCCCTGTACCGTTTTAGGGGTGCAACTGTTGAAAACCTTGTTGGTTTTTCTGAACGCTGTGAAACAGCAATCGGCGTAAAACCAAAACGCATTGACCTTTCTATTAATTACCGATCCCGTAAAAAAATTGTTGACGCTTACAGCAGTTTTATTGATTTGATTGACTGGAGAAAAGAGCCGCCCCAAAAAGGTTTTTACCGTATTGCCGATAAAAACATCCGCGCGCATAGATCCGGTGAAGAACCAGCGCTACTGGTGACGAGCCATACAAAAAAAGAAATCGTGTACCGGGAAATTGCCGAGTTTGTGTATCAATTGAAAATCTCCAAAAAGATTGAAGATTATTCACAAATAGCTTTTCTTTTTCCCTCTGTTAAAACTCCGCGCGTACAGGATTATAAAAAAGCGTTTGATGAACTGAATGAAGAAAAAGACTTAATCGGTACCCCCGATGAACTGAAAATTTACGCGCCCCGCGCTGGCCGGTTTTTGGAAGTGGAAGAAGCAATGGCGCTATGGGGCCTTATGCAGATAGTTTTTTGCGGGGAAGACAGCGAAGAAACCGAGATCAGGCTTTCGGCAGCTTTTATTGAATGGATGGAACTATGCCGCGATTTAGCAAATCGGCTCTGCAAAGAAGACAAACAGCTTGAGCAGTATATCGCCGATCGCCGTGCCGAGCTTGCACTCATTTTAAAAGATTACGGTATTCTTATGCAGGCTGCCGAAAATAATAAACTATCGTTTGACGATCCGTTTCCGCAGTCAATGATACGGGCTTTTTCTGATGCCCCGGGGCTTTCGGCAAGGGGGAAAAAGAACCTTTCCAATAAATATTTTATTAATTCTGTTAAACACAAAGAAACAGAGGGCAAACCGTATACGGTAGGATACATTATCAGCCGCGGTACATCGCTTGACTGGACCGTACTGGATCTTTTTCACCAGTTATGCGGATTTTCCCATTTCAGGAAAATGTTTGAACTGGCACAGAACGGTCTGGATGAAGGCCCCATCTGCAATCTTGCCCTCATCAGCGATTATCTTGCCCGGTTCATGGAAGAATACTCAACCCTCATCTCTGCGCCTAAATTTAAAGATAACAGTTTTTATCACAATTTTTTTCATTCTTTTACTTTTGCTCTGTTTCGTCTTGATGAAACAGAATATGAAAACCCCGACAACCCCTTTCCCAAAGGGCGTATTTCTTTTTTAACCATTCACCAGTCAAAAGGCCTGGAATTTCCGGTCGTTGTATTGGGTAACCTGAGAAGAACAGAACGTAGCGATCAAAAAGAAATTATCATCCGCAGCCTGCTTGAAAAGGAAGGAGAGCCGCTGGATAAGATTGCCAAATTTGACAATATGCGGATGTTTTATGTTGCCATGAGCCGGGCAAAAAATGTCCTTGTTCTGCCCCGTTTTACCACCACGAGAAGTGAGCATAAAACGCCCTATCCCGACCAACTGTATTCTACTGATGAATTCAAATCATTTCTCAGTTCGCAAGAATTTCCCCTCATCGAAAAATTTGATATGGCCTGTCTGCCTGATGCACAATTGGAAAAGGAAGATTTGGGAAAAACGTATTCGTACACTTCAGATTTTTTTCTTTACGAACGCTGCCCCCGCCAGTACATGATATTCAAGCAATATGATTTTGTTCCCAGCCGTTCGCAGACTATGTTTTTTGGCAGTTTGATTCATAGAACCATAGAAGATTTGCATAATATTCTTATCAAAGAAAGAAAAAAGGATGCATTGTTATGACACATGATGAAATTGAAGAAAAAATCAGGGAGCGGTTCGAGCTTAACTATGAGATCCTCAGGTCTGAAGGAGGCCATGCCCTCACGAAAGATGCCAAGGAAACTGCCCTTAACCAAATTTTGTATTACTACCGGCGCATGAAATCCATTGCCCACCGCATCAGTGAAACCGAGCTCAAACTAACACTGTCCGATCAATTTACCCCTGCCGGCAGACGTTTTGCCATTGAAGGCATTGTTGATATTGTCAGCGAGCAGGGAGAGGTGACAATGTACGACATTAAAACCCATGATGCCGGTTATATCAAAGCAAACAGCGACATGTACGAGCGGCAGTTAAATGTATATGCCTATATTTGGGAAAAGATACGGGAAAATAATCTTGACCATACCGCGATTATTTCTACTTCTTTGCCTCCGGGACTGCGCTCAGCGATTTATTTAAACAGCGAGGAACGCATTAACGCAGAATTGGAAAAGTGGGATCCGGTCATACCAATAGCATTTAACGAAATACGGGTAGGCGAAACCATACAGGAATTTGCCGGAGTGGTAGATAACATCGAATCGCATTGTTTCCAGCCCCCTCCGGTAAAAACACTGAAAGAAAAAGTTGAAGGCAGCAATGTCAGCTTTGCCCTGCGCGTATGCAGCAACTGTGACGGCCGCTATTCCTGCGAAAGCTACCGCGAATACGCCCTGGAGTCAGGCATCAGAACCGCCCAAAACTTCAAAAAATATTTTGAAGACTACCGCGACGATGCCGAGCAGGAACATTTTTTTGCAGCCAATCTTGCCGAAGAGGGACAGACATGATTGCATTGTTTTTTATTGTAGTTATTATACTTGCCCTCGGACTTATTGTTGTTATCATTTCGGTGCTGGGATTTGTTGGCGATTTCATCGATGGCTTCAGGGATGATGATTACCGGGATAATTACCGGGACTATGATGATTACCGAGACTTTGATAGAGATTTCGATGATTACCGGGATTATGATGATTATGACAGAGACTATGATGACTATGATGATTACGATTATTAGATGTGAAAGATCACAATTTTTTAACAGTATTTACTGAAAGACCAGTGTCCATAGCAATTTCTTCCAATGGATGACCACGGACTTTCATATTGCGTGCAATCTCAATCGCTTTTTCCTGATGACCTTCTTTACGACCTTCTCCTCGTTCATAATTTCGCCAGCTGGTCTCATCGCACATAGCCATGAAGCGTCTATTGTAGAAATCTATAGTATCTTTGTCTCCGGAAATAAATGCCAGTTTCTCTTCTGCATTCAGAATTGAAAGATCCATCTTCACCACCTCCGCTATCAATTCCGGCGGACTACTTTTGTTAAACCATGTCAGCCACCGGTACAATGGGTCATTCAGCTTTTGCTTCAGCTTACGATATCTTACCATATTAATAAAGTGAATTTCCAGTGCTCCGGTTAAAATGACATCGGGCTCTTTATCATCCCTTAAACGAAAACAACTGTGGAAATCCTTGGTACCAAGATAGTCGAAGTTTACAATGTTAATGGCTATCACATCTGGCAGCTCGTTGAAATCCTGTCCTGATATCAGACTACTTGAGAACTCCCTGCTCCAGTGGAAAAGACTCCTTTTATCCATATTATACCGGTTACGCAGCTGCACTTCGACGTTGACTTTTGTTTTTCCCTGCAATACCGCACGTACATCAAAAGTGACAGATTTATCACCGATTTTTTCCGGAGTGAATGTTTTGTTTTCGAGGATTTCGATAGAAGTAAATTGCTCTCCTCTCGTTTTCCCCAAAACCGCGTTGATAAAACCCAAAAGCTGTACTTCGCACCCTTTTTCACCCATTACCTTGCAAAAAAGGTAGTCATTGAGCGGGTCAAACCGTTGTGAAAAGCCGTCAGGATGTGTCTCTTGCCTCACTCGATGACCGACAAAAAGCGGTCTTGTAAATAATGTTTTCATACCCTATATATGGACTGAAAATGAAAAATGCTTGGCTGTTTTAGGATTTTTACAAAAAAATTATTATTCCTGCTTGACTTCCGCAGTATCAATAAGTTCGCTCAGACTGATATTTAAGCCTTTGGCTATCCTCACCAGAGTATCAATCGTTGGAATAACCCTCTTGCTTTCGATGTAATACATGTGGCTTCGGGCAATTCCTGCCTCTAATGCCAACTTTTCATAGGGAATCCCCTTTTCCATGCGTTTTTTACGAATATTTTCCAGAATTTGCTTTGTTTCTGATTCCATCTACTCTTTAAATTGAGTTTACAAGGGGGCTTGTAAGTACTCTATTTTTAGAGTATTTTCTCAATATGCCAGAAAAGCTACGTCCATCCTTCACTGTTACCGAAGAAATTCTCGGTCAACTAAAAAAACTCATCCCTGAAGCCTTTAAAGACAATATGCTGGATTTTGATGCCCTCCAGGATGCCCTGTCAGGTTATACCGAAGATATCGATTCAGACGATAGTTTTTTTGGCCTGTATTGGCCCGGTAAAAAAGCAGCAAAAAAAGCTTCTCTTAGGCCGCCCACCCAAAGCCTTGTTCCCGTCTCCGGCGACGGTGTGGATGAAGACACTACGAAAAATATCTACATTGAAGGTGAAAACCTTGAAGTGTTAAAACTGCTTCGAAAAGCCTATGCAGGCCGTATCAAAATGATATACATCGATCCGCCTTACAATACCGGCAACGATTTTTTGTATAAAGATGATTTTTCTGAAACGGAAGAATCGTTCATGTTGAAAACAGGGCAGATTGATTCTGAGGGAATAACTCAAACAACAAACAAGCGATCTGACGGGCGATTTCATTCAAATTGGTGTTCAATGATATACCCCCGGCTAAAACTTGCACGGGATTTATTAAGTGAAGACGGAGTAATTTTTATCAGTATTGATGACAATGAGGTTGCACAGTTACGAAAAATTTGTGATGAGATTTTTGGGGAGGAGAATTTTGTAGCTAATTTGGTATGGGCAAATAAAGAAGGAGGAGGAAGCTCTGATAGTAAATATTTTAAAACCAAGCACGAATATATTTATTGTTATGCAAAAGAATATGGAAAACTCTTAATTAACCAAGATATACAAGAAGAAGATAAATCCTATAACTATCAAGATGAATATTTAAGTGAACGAGGAAAATATAAACTCATCAAACTGAATAGCTTTAGTATTCAGTATTCATCATCTCTTGATTATCCTATTGAATATAAAGGTGAATTTATTTATCCTAGCGAAAAAGGAAAACGTGGTTGTTGGCGTTGGTCTAAAAAACGTTATGAATGGGGGTTAGCAAATGGCTATATTGTTATTAAAAAAGGTGCTGATGGAGATAATAAAATATACACAAAACAATACTTCAAAGTCGATATAGATGGTAATAATATTATTAGAGGATTACCACCGATAGCATTAATTGAAAAATATTCAAGTACTATGGCATCAAAACAAATTGAAGATTTACTTGGATCTCATACTTTTGATTATTCAAAGCCATGGAATCTAATTTTCCATATAATCAAAAATGCAACGAATACAGATTCCCTCATCCTCGACTTTTTCTCCGGTTCCGCCACCACCGCTCATGCCGTCATGCAGCTTAACGCCGAAGACGGAGGAAACCGTAAGTTCATCATGGTACAAATCCCGGAACAATGCAATGAAAAAAGCGAAGCCGCCAAAGCCGGATACAAAAACATCTGTGAAATAGGCAAAGAACGCATACGGCGGGCAGGGAAAAAAATTAAACAGGAAGCAGGCGAAAAAGCAAAAAACCTTGACATTGGATTTAAAGTCTACCGTGCTGAATCATCAAATTACAAAAAATGGCACGATTATACCGGGAATAACATCAAAGAAGCGGAAGATATGTTTCGCCAATTTGAAAATCCTCTGGTAGACAACTGGAAACCGGAAAACCTCTTGACCGAAATAATGCTTCTGGAAGGATTTCCGCTGGACAGTGTAATAACCGATTTGAAAGCTTTTGCAAAAAACACCATTAAAAAAATTGAGTCTGATTTTTGCGAACACAATCTGTATGTCTGTCTTGACCGCGAGATACATTCCGATACCATACAAAACTTAAGTCTTGAAGATAACGATATTTTTATCTGCCTTGACAGTGCAATCAGCGATCAGGATAAGGCGCGGCTGGATGACAAAGGCCAGCTTAAAACCATTTAGGGAAAAATCATGAGTTTTGGGCCACTCAGATTTAAGTTTGAATCCGGTCAGCCGCACCAGCGGGAAGCCGTTGACAGCGTGGTTAATTTGTTTACCGGATTTTCGCAGGAAACGGCGGATTTTAGCCTTGCCCATGATGTTGTTCCCAATATTATCGAAGACGAGTTTAATACGGAATGGCTGTATGCCAATTATGCAGAAATTATTGCAGCTAACAGAAATTCAGCTGAAACACAGGCAGAACTGCCCATGAACCCTGTGCTTGAATACGAAGACGGGTTTATGCTGAAAAAAACCAAATTCGAAAACGAGCCTGTCCGCTTTCCTGTCTTTACCGTCGAGATGGAAACGGGAACCGGTAAAACGTATGTCTATTTCCGCACCATGCACGAATTAAAAAAGGCGTATGGTTTTCGAAAATTCATCGTTGTCGTTCCGAGCATTGCCATTTATGAGGGGACGATTAAGGCATTCAAGCAAACAAAAGCGCATTTTAAAACCCTGTACAGCAACGAAAATATCAGTCTAACAGAATATGACGGACAGCACATTTCCCGCCTTCGAGGATTTGCTGCATCAACATTCACCGAAATTATGGTTATGACCATTGACAGTTTTAACAAGGCAAGCAATATCATTTACAAGCAAACAGAAAAATTGCAGGGAGAATGGCTGCCCATTGAATATATTCAGACAACGCGTCCCATTCTTATTCTCGATGAAAGCCAGAATTACCGCAGTTCCCTTTCCCGTGAAGCCCTGCGAACTCTTAACCCACTTTTTGCCGTAAATTACAGCGCGACTCCGGTGGATAAATATAATTTGCTCTATCGCTTGTCCCCCGCCGATGCTTTTCGTCACAATCTGGTTAAACGAATTAAGGTTCACGGAGTCACTCAGCAGCATAACCTCAACGATACAACCCTCTCAGTTTCTATTGTTGATATAAAAAACGTTAACAATGAAATTTCTGCAGAATTACAGGCATACTGTATAAAAGACGGCATTAAAAGCCTTAAAACCATCAAGGTAAAAAAGAACGATGATCTATTTAAAAAAACCGGCAACTCTGATTTTGAAGGGTTTATTATCGAAGAAATTCATTACGGCAAAGGCACAATCTTGTTTACGAACCAATCGGTATTAACCAAAGAAAGCCATGCAAGCATCACGCTTTCCAAAAAAGAAATCTTTCGGGTGCAGATTGAAGAAGCGGTAAAGTATCATTTTGAAAAACAAAAAAGCCTTTTGAGCAAGAATATAAAAGTGTTAACTCTTTTCTTTATTGACCGTGTGGCACATTATCAGGGAAACAACGATCCCTTTATCAAAATGTATTTTGAAGCAGCTTTCGAAAAATTAAAAATAAAAGATGCGTTTTTCAATAAATTTACCGCTGATGAAGTTCATGCCGGTTATTTTGCCCGGAAAAAAAGCGATGATGTGTATTTTGATTCGCTTGATACCGATGGCATTAAAGGCCTTGCCGATAAAGACAAAAAAGCGATGCGGGAAGCGGAGAAAGAAGCCTTTCAAAAAATTATGCGGGAAAAGGAAAAGCTCTTGAGTTTTTCAGAAAAAACCTGTTTCATCTTTGCTCATTCCGCCCTGCGGGAAGGATGGGATAACCCCAATGTCTTTACGATCTGTCTGCTTAAAGATCCGGTCTACGAAACAGATAACCAAAAAAATACTCGTCGCCAGGAACTTGGACGGGGATTGCGGCTCTGTGTAAACCAGGACGGCGAACGGGTCAAAGAAGAAGGGGTAAATATTCTTACGATTGTGTGTCCCGAAGACTTCAGCCAGTATGCCGAAAAGCTGCAGGATGAATATGCCGCTACCGGCGACATTGCCCCGCCGCCGCCGACCAATGCGGTCCGCAAACCGGTAACGCGGAACGAGGAAGTATTTAATCACGCCGACTTCCGCACTTTCTGGGAAAACCTTTCCCGGCAAACAAACTACCTTATCAATATCGATACTGCCGAACTGGTTAAAAAATGTGCAGAAAAACTCAATCATCCCGATACCATTTTCCCCGATACCCAAATTGTCATTTCTAAGGGAGAAATAATCATGACCGATTACTGCATCACTCTGCTGGGTACAAATCTTGGTCATGCAAAAATCGAAATTACTGTTAAAGATACCAGGGGGAGAAACGACACTTTCTTTGGTACGTATTATCAAAAAGGGTTTGATTTTGGCAGAAGCAGCAAAGATAAAAATCTTTCCGGTTATAAAATTATTACTATCATTGATGATAAAAATGATCCGGTTGTTGAATTTGGCAACGGCGAAACATTAACACGGGAAAACCCAATCACTTTCAGCGGAAATCCCATGCAAATGCAAAGCCAAAGAACGGTTCAGACAGCCGGGACAAATTACCCTGTTTTTAATATTATTGATCGGGCTGCAAAAGCGGCCGGTCTTACAAGGCCTACCATTTTTTCTATTTTCAAGAGCATACAGGATTCAAAAAAAGCTAAACTGTTTAACAACCCCGAAGGGTTTGCCCATGTTTTTATCAACGAAATCCGCGTGGAACTGGCAGACCATGTTGCAAACAAAATCGAATACTCACTTTCAAATGATTTCCGTGAATACCGTTTTGAAGAATATACCTTGCCGGAACAAAAAAGAGAACAACAAGTTTTATTTGCCGCCGAAGATCCGCCTCCTTATGGCGATCCTGTTCTCCAAACAGCAGAAAAAAAAGGCAGCAAGAAACAGGCTATCGAGCACTATTTCCCCCGATCAAAGGAATATCCGCAGCGAGAATTGGTTGAAGGTTCCGCTCACTGTTTATATGATCACATTCAGACAGATTCCGATGTAGAAAAAAACTTTGTAAACCTTCGTCTCAAAGAAGATGATAAAAATGGAAACATTGCCTGCTACTTCAAGTTTCCCGGCAATTTCAAAATACGTATTCCCAAAATCATCGGCAACTACAACCCCGACTGGGGTATCGTCCGCATCGGCAATGACGGCAGAGCAAAAATTCAACTTGTCCGTGAAACTAAAGGATCGATCGACCCCAATCAATTACGTTTCAGCAACGAAAAGCGCAAGATTGAATGTGCCAAAAAACACTTTAATACTTTGGGCATCAGTTACCGGCAAGTGACCGACAAAATACCGGACTGGTGGAAAGAAAACTGAAGTCCTACCAGCAGCAAAATCCATGAAAGAAATGGGTGAAGCGGCGGTAGGGGGGATACGGTATAATAAAAATCTGGTATACTACTTATTATGTCAAAGAAGGTGAATATGATTTTAATAAAAAATGCCATGATAAAAACAATGGCAGGAAAAGACATCCCGAATGGCTGTATCTTGATTGAAGGCGACAAGATAAAGAAGATTGGTGAAAATTTAACTACGCCTGCAGGAGCGCATGTTATTGATGCTACCGGACGGCTTACCACTCCAGGGCTCATTGACGGGCACAGCCATGTCGGCCTTTTTGGAGAAGCCTGCGGCTGGGAGGGTGATGACGGCAACGAAATGACCGATCCCATAACACCCCACATGCGCGCCATAGATTCGATTAATCCCATGGACGAGGGATTCAAAACCGCCGTAACCGGAGGCGTAACCGTCATAGGAACCGGCCCCGGAAGCGGGAACGCCATTGGCGGAACATTTACCTGTATAAAACTGCACGGAAACCGGGTTGACGACATGATTCTCAGAGACAACTTTGCCATGAAAATTGCGTTCGGCGAAAACCCCAAATGGGTCTACGGGCAGCATCAAAAAAAATCACCCAGTACCCGCATGGCCACTGCTGCGCTCATTAGAGAAACCTTGTTTAAGGCACAGCGCTACAGCGACGAGCTGCTGGAATATGAGAAATCCACGAAGAAGGATAAGAAGAAACCTCCCTTTGAAATGAAGATGGAAGCTCTCCTGCCGGTGATGAGGCGAAAAATTCCTCTGAAAGCCCATGCCCATAGAACAGATGATATATTCACTGCCCTGCGAATAGCGCGCGAATTTAATCTGGACATCACTCTGGAACACTGCACCGAGGGGCATCTGATTGTTGATGCACTGGTACAAGAAAATAAATTTATTTTTATCGGCCCGTCATTTGGATCAAAGTCAAAACTGGAACTGCTCCATATGTCATTTGATACCGCCAAAATTCTTTCCGATGCCGGTTTGAAAATTGCCATCATCACCGATGCTCCGGTGATACCTCAGCAGAACCTTGCGATGTGTGCAGGGTTTGCGGTAAAAGCGGGAATGAACGAAGACAAGGCATGGGAAGCCATTACCGTAACTCCCGCAAAAGCAATGGGCGTATTTCACCGGGTTGGCAGTCTGGAAAAAGGCAAGGATGCCGACATAGCCATATTCAACGGGAATCCCCTATTCGAAATTGGATGCACAGCGGCTTACACGATTATAAACGGAAAGATTGTGCATGATGCGGGGTAGTCCACGATTATTGGTTCCAAATAGTGTAAGCACCATACATTTATTGGTTGCAATAAATGTAGATTTCCAGTATACTTGTCTCGAGTAAGAGGCAATAAATGAAAAATATGAGACGATATGAACTGAATTCCTTAAAAAACTGGAAAAATTCGCCAAACCGCCGGCCTTTAATGCTTTTTGGGGCACGGCAGGTTGGAAAAACATGGCTTGTCCGGAATTTTGCCGCCTCTGAATACGACGATTTGATGGAACTTAATTTCTTTACGGATCATTCAATAAACGAGATTTTTGCAAAAGATATTTCCCCGGCATACATTATCCAGCAGCTTGAACTCCGGTTTGAAAAAAAAATTGACCCGGCTCGAACCCTTCTGTTCTTTGATGAGATTCAAGAGTCCCAGCGGGCTATGGATGCGTTAAAGTCTTTCAATGATGCAGGGCGCGAATATACCATTGTCGCAGCAGGCAGTTTTCTTAGCGTCATGCTTGGGCAGAGACCGGTAGGGCAAACTGACCAGATGACCTTATATCCAATGTCATTTTGTGAATTTTTGGAAGCAATGGGGCATAAGATTCTGGCAGACACTATCAAACTGCATGATACCAGAGCTTTGTCCGGCGCAAGTGATTTACTGGAATCATTACTCAAGCAATACTTTTATGTTGGCGGAATGCCGCCGGTTTTATCCGAATATGCTGAATACGGCGACTTGTCAAAAGTACGCGAAATTCAGAATGGATTGCTTTCATCATATAAAGGTGATTTTTCCAAACACATAAATGACCCACGCACAGAGCCGAAAATCAGAATGTTGTGGGATTCAATCTCTTTACATTTAGTACGGGAAAATAAAAAGTTTGTTTATAAAAATATAAAATCCGGCGGACGTGCCGCTGAGTTTGAAACAGCAATGCAATGGCTGGTTGATACAGGATTAATATATAAAATAAACAAAGTAGAAACTCCAAAAATTCCTCTAAAGATGCACTACAAAGAAGATTTTTTTAAATTGTATATACTGGACATAGGCTTATTGGGCGCTCAGGCAGAAATAAAATCCGCTGACATACTGAAAGCCGGCTCAGACATAGTAGATGACATGTACGGTGCGCTTGCGGAGCAGTTCGTCTGCCAGGAATTAAAAGCCGCAAAAGTCAGCCCCCTGTTTTACTGGGGGCGGCAGAACAGTACAGCAGAAGTAGATTTCTTAACACAGGATAACGGCGAAATTATTCCGATAGAAGTAAAATCTGCAAAACATACAAAATCGCAATCATTAAGAGTATACATGCAGGAATACAAACCAAAATATGCAGTGCGCACCTCATTAAAAAATTATGGTGTTATGGAAAATTTATATTCTGTGCCGTTGTATATGATTTCTGAACTGCCGGGGATTATTTTTTGAAATTGGATGCACCGCAGTCTGCTGGGTAGCCCAAGTATCTGGTGTACAATTTTTCGGTTGAAACCTTTACATTTTAGCGGTTGAAATAGTCATATTTTAGCGGATGAAACCTTTACATTTTAGCGGTTATATATTAAACTTATAATAGAGATGTGATGATGGATACTTACCGAGGGCGTTTTGCCGACCAAATTCTGCATAACCGGCTTCGCAATACCGGTGCGGTTTTGATACAGGGCGCAAAAGGCTGTGGAAAAACCGAGACGGCAATGCAGGCTGCAAAAAGCACTGCACGGCTTGATGTTGATGATGAGATTCGAATCCGCATGGAACTTGATCCAAAATCGGTGCTTACAGGGCCTGTTCCCCGGCTTATTGATGAATGGCAGGAATATCCGCACATTTGGAAGTATGTACGGCGCGAAGTAGATGATCGTAAAAAGAAAGGGCAATTTATTCTGACTGGATCGGCAAATCCTGAGGAACGAGTGAAACTCCATTCAGGTGCGGGACGGTTTTCTGTTATAAAAATGCGTCCCATGTCACTGTATGAAAAGGGCTGGTCAACGGGAGAAGTGAGCCTTTCTGCTTTGGTGAAGGGCAAGGCTCCTAATTCTGCTCAGGCGGAATTTGACCTTGCAACGCTGGCAGAAAAACTGACTCTTGGCGGTTGGCCGGGTCTTTTGGGAGCCACACACCGTCAAGGCTTGCGGTTTGCGAAGGACTATATTGCGCTTCTTGCAGAAGTCGACATAAACCGGGTTGCCGGGAAAAAAAGAGACCCACAAAAAGTCATGCGACTAATGCAGTCGCTGGCAAGAAATATTTCTACGGAAGCATCGCTTACTGCCATAGCAAAAGACACCGGCGGATCAGGGCTACCGCTTAACGATGAGACAATAACCGAATACCTGGAAACACTTGAACGCCTCATGACACTGGAACAGCTTCCGGCATGGACTACCCATATCCGCAGTGCCGACACTCTAAGAAAAACGCCCAAGCGTCACTTTGTCGATCCGTCTTTGGCTATTGGCGCATTGGGTCTTTCTGTCGATAAATTGCTGGCTGACCTTAATTATTTTGGCCTCTTGTTTGAATCGCTCGTTATTCGTGATCTGCGGATTTATGCCGATGTGCATGACGGGAAAATTTACCATTACCGTGATTCACGAAACATGGAAATCGATGCCATTGTTGAGTATCCCGATACCTCCTGGGCGGCTTTTGAAGTGAAGATGGGCTTCAATGCCCAGGATGAAGCCGCCGCAAACCTGCTTAAATTTGCAAAGAAGATTGATTGGGAAAAGGCAGGGAAACCAAAGGCGCTTACGGTAATTACCGCTAACGGCTTTGCCTGCCGCCGCAAGGACGGGGTGAATGTTGTGCCGTTGGGGGTTTTGGGAGGGTAGAGGGGGGGGGCCTTTAGGCAGAGATTTAAAGATATAGCCTAAGACCTCGAAGCATTTATCAACTACTGGGACGGATGCGAGCGGATAGTAAACCGCTTGATGGAAATGTTACCTACCACCGAAGCAGACCTGCGGGCTGCCGTTGCGGCTAACCCCCAGGGAATTGAAGCACGGGTGCTGCAGCAACTTGAAAGCGGGCGGATTGCTGCACAACAGACAGGGAAAATAGTAGGCGGTCAGCAGGTTAAGCAAACGGTCGGCGGCGGGATGGCTGCCATTGCAGTTGACGAAAACGGCAACAGCAGACTTGTCACCGACCAGGAAGCGGCAAACATTGCGTATGACCAGCTCCGGGCAATAACGGTACTGACCAACGATTTCAACCCCGCCACACTGCTCCATGAATGGCTGCACTTTATGACAAGGGTTATTATACCCAACAGCCCTCAGTACAAGGCGCTGGTGGAAGACGCGGTGAGCAAGGCGTTCAAAGAGGACATCAAGCTGGAGAACTTTCAAAAGAAACACCACGAGTGGCTGGCGGATAACTTTGAGCATTACCTTAAAACAGGAGAGGCGCCGACAGCCGGGCTGAAGGCGGTGTTCAGGCGGATTGCCGCCGCCTTTAAAGATTGGATAGCTAAAAGCCCTCTGGCTCGCGATACAAAATGGACCGGCAACCCCGAACTTAAATTTTTCTTTGACCAGATACTGAGAGGAGAGGAAGGGGCCGTGCTGGGCGGCGACGCCCAATCCCAGGAAACGACGCGGGTGCAGACGGACAACGCCCAGCAGCATGAATACGCGGAGATGACCGAGCCGGAGCGGGTGCTGCAAAGCGACCTGCACACGGCGGAAGAAAAGGCGGAGATGCTCTACTCGATGGCCAGGGCGCAACAGGAAGCGCTCAGGAACATGGAAGCTATTGAGGTTCCTGCCGAAGCCATTGAAAAGAAAGCAGCCAAAGGAATCTATGCAAAGATACAAACACGGCAAAATAAACAGACAGGCCAGACAGCGTTATTTGTGACAAGGTCTCTAAAAAAAATATTAAGACACAAGGGATTTGATAACAGGGTAATATCGGTACTTGCTGAGGCTTTTGAAAACGCCGTATTCATGTATGATGAGACAGTAGACGTATCACATAAAAAACATACTAATTTTACAGGGTACAGTCATTATGCTGCAAAAATAACCATTGACGGACAGCCGGTATATGCACGATTTACACTTGAAAACTTGAAAACAAAACCCGGAAAACCTAAAATAAGCCAATTTCATTCGGTACATTTATCACACGAAGTAAAAAATAATGCCGCTGGCCCCCGCGTAAATCCGTCAATTATCACGACGGCAACTTGGGGTGCAAGCGGCACCACTGATTTAAAGTTACAACAATGGCTCAATAATGTCAATAGCAATTCTTCGAAAATGAACTTCCAGATCATCGGCGAAAAGGGAGCTCAAGCCTTAGACCAAGCGAGGGAAGCCACAGCCCGGCTGGATAACCTTGAGACCGCCCGGCACATGGAGCAGGCGGGTAAAGACGCCAAGGCGGTCCGCATGGCCACGGGCTGGGAGCGGGGGGCGGACGGCAAGTGGCGGCACGAGATACGTGACATACAATTAATTAAAAGGGATATTTTCAGGATAGGGAAAAACGTCACCTTAAATTTATCCCATATCGTTAAAAACAAAGAACTGTTTACCGCCTACCCGCAACTGCGGAAAATGCCCGTTCGCTTTGAATCGCTTGACGGCGGCGGCGGGATGTACCGCAACGGCGAGATAACACTGGATTCGCAGTACCTGTCGGTCGATTACGATAACTGGACGGGGGTGTTTAAGGGCGAAGCGGAAAGCATTTTAGTTCACGAAATACAGCACGCAATACAAGACATTGAAGGTTTTGCGCAAGGCGGAAACCCCCAGGGGATAGATGCCACGCTGCGGGATCAGGCTGTCGCAATAATTGAAACATTAAATGACGAGCAGCTTGAAGCACATGACACATGGAAACGCGAAGCTATGATTAAAGATATGCGGTTGCACGGTATAATGCAGGTGTTCGGAAGAACAGCTGCCGGTTGTGGCCTTTGTTGGGACATCCGGGTCCAAAACCCGTTTGATCACCGTAAACGCGAATAACAACCGGCAGCCGCATTTGCTTAATGGGGGTTGACCTTGGTCCGCCAATACCCCGAATAGACGCATGGTAATTATACCGTAGTTTAACCGGACAATCAAATCATTTTGAGGAGGCTTGTATGCAGTTTGTGGGAATTGATTTACACACCAACAGGTTCACCTGCTGTTACCGCGGTGAAGAGAAAGAAAAAAAGGAAACGGCGACATTTGAATTGACCGATTACGGGCTGGCGCAGTTCTATCAGACATTGACCGATGAAACGTATGTGTTGGTAGAAGCCACAAACCCGACGTTCGCTTTTGTCCGGCTGATAGAGCCGATGGTGAAGGAGGTGATAATAGCAAACACCTACGAGTTGAAACAGATAAGCCTTGCCCGCAAGAATACGGACAAGATAGACGCGGACATCTTGTGCCGCATCCTGAAGATGCAAGTGCTTTCCGGGGAGCGTGCGGTATCCCCGGTTACGGTTCCGCCCGTTACCATACAGGATTTACGGAGTTTGTTCACCACGTACCGGCTGTACCGCAAGCAAACCACGCAAATCAAGAACCGGGTACACTCGTTATTGAAGGAACGGCTGTACGGTTTTACGCAGGAAGAGATTTTCAGCAAAAAAGACCAGGAAAAGATACGGAAGTTGGAGAACGGTACGGCTATGGCTTTCCAGATACACCAGCTATTGGATAATCTTGCCTCTAAGGAGGTTCAAATTGATGAACTTGAGGCCAAGATTAAAGAACATGCCGAACCATATATGACGGAGATAGCGATACTGACGAGCATGAAGGGGATAGGGGTATTTACCGCGATAGCGGTTATTGCGGATATAATCGAAGTTAACCGGTTTAAGAACTCCAAAGCGTTTACCTCATATTTACGCTCTGCACCGAAGGTGTCAAATTCCAATACTTCCAAGTCAGTGCTTGGAACCAACAAGAAAGGCCGGAAACTGGCCGCCACACTTATAACACAGTCTTTAAACCATGTGCTTTCCGCCAGCCCAAAATTGAACCGCTGGTACGAACATCTGACCCAGCTTAAGAAGAAAGGGCTGGTAAGAACCGGGCTGCGCAGAAGGGTTTTCGCAGAGATGTATCAAATGCTCAAGAAGGGGGAATACCATTATGGCAGGGATGCACGGATGCATGATGCTAAAATGCTTCAATACAAAAGATTTCTTGAAAAAAGAAAAAATCTTTTGAAAACAGCTTGACTTTTATCATAGACGGATGCTGGTACAGGAGATTGAAAAATGGCGGCCTGCAAGCGAGCGGGAAAGCTACCCGGAAGTACAAGAACTGCGGCGGCAGTTAAGCGAAGCGGATGCGGCATTTATTGAGGCGGCTGGGCAAGAGGCCTTTGATGTTTTATCAAAAATCACTACCAGCAGGTATGATGAAGACACAGCGCACGGCTTGTACCGCCGCCTTGCCGGAGAGGTAGAAGCCAGAAACGCCCAGGTGCGGCAAGGGTTCACCGATGCCGAACGGCGGCAGACCCTGCTGGAGCAGACCGAGGACGTGGCCCGCGCGGAGCAGATTTTCATTGAAAAAGGGCTGACAGCCGCCGCGAGCGCAATAGAAGCCCATGACGGCGCAGAACAGGACGAAACGCAAAATGACACGGCAAGGGGAGCTGCGGCGCAGCCTGGGGCCTCTGTGGGGCAAATACAGGCAAACCAGGCAAGGGCTGCGGAACGGCAGAGCTACCAAAACGAGTTACGGCAGGTACAAGACGGCACAATAAACCCCGGCCGGATGATACCTTTGGGCATGGCTCCGGAAGCATACGCGAGGCACGGACTGCCGGATTACCCGATAAAATTATCTGTAAAAGCTATAGAGAAAGCCACTGGCCCGCATAAAGTGGATATGCAGACCATTGAAAAATTGCCGGAACTGCTGAATGAACCTGTCCTCATTTATCATTCTTTGTCAGAATCCGGAAAATTTATTACACTTATTGATGCCGTTGACAAAGACGGAGACCCTGTAATAGTTATTCAAAACCCGGTTAAAAACGAAAGAGGCAATTATACAAACATAATTAACCTTTACGGGAAAGAAAATTTTGATAGACATATTCACAACATAATTATTGAAAATAAGTTAATAGCGGTAGATAAAAATAAGGCCACCAAATATGTTAGCACAACAGAGCGCCAATTGCTCAAGGCGACATTATTTGATGACCTTTCATCTCAAATATCTAACACTTCCGCGAATTTGTCAAGCGGTTTAGAAGAAAACTCTGGTTTACTCTTCCAGCTCACCCGCGAAGAAATCCACGAGCAGGCGCTGCAGCACGACACCTAGCAGGAGTGGATGCAAAGCGATGAATTCACCGAAGCGGTGACCTACGGGGAATACCAGGCCGCCTTCCGCCTGGACGATGCGGACGCGGAGCCGCAGACCAGGGAAGCGCTGAAAACCTGGTACGAAAAGCAGTGGAACGAGGCGCGGGTGCTGGCGCGGGAAAACGCGCTGTGGGACGACGGGGAGCGGACGGAGGCAAACGCCGAATCGGTCGACCCCGAATTACTGGACGACGCCGGGAGCATTGAGTTTAACCCGGAATTATACGAGGAGGAAGCGCATGAGCTTACAGACAACATTTCAGGGGATGAGCGGGCCGGACCGGATAGACCGGATACTGGCGTTGACCAAGCGGCTCCGGGACATTCGTGGATCGATAGAGACGATCCGGTACAGCGAGGATCTGGTGACGGAGTTGCCGGACGTGCTGAAGACGCTGGGGGACGCGAAGGACGCGGTGATAGCCGAACTCAAGACCGTGTAAAGGACGGCCCGATAACCACGAGCGAGGCGAACCGGCGGCTTGCCGCCAAGCTGCCCCGCGTGGTTGACGGCTTTGTACTGGGGATTGGCCGTACAATACGCATGAGCCTGAAGCACTTTGAAGCGCAGACAGCGGAAGATGCCGCAGAAAGGGAGCAAATAGGGCGGGACCAGCGGCGCATTGACCGCGAGATACACCCGTACATCAGGGCGCTCGCAAGGACTGGGTTAATGTTGTGCCTTTGGGGGTTTTGACGGCGAGAGAGGGAGCCAGAGAATAAAAAAAAGGAGGGCGAACCCTCCTTTTTTGCCACCATACGACGTCATTTTGTGGCACAACCCTTGCGGGAGGCCTTGTTAACATACCGACCAATTTTCTTAATAAACTGTAGATTAAATATATATGATAGTGTAGGATTTGTCAAGATGTATGCAACAAACTTATTGAATGCGAATCGATAGGTTTGTGTTGCAAACCGACCAATTTTCTTAGTAAACTGATTATTTATTACAGAGTGGTAGTTAATAATACCATATTTTCTCCAGGTAGGTTTGTGTATTCCCTTGACATTATTTGATAAATGAACTACAATTTATAACCTCCCTATCAAGACCATGTGTCTTCATAGTTGAGCTTGTCTTTTTGGGGAGGTTGTTATTTGATCTCTTAATATAGGAGGCCCCCATGTGGCGCTTGGCATTAGATTTAGGGACGAATTCAATAGGCTGGACCGCGTTACAACTGGAATTTGAAGGTAAGGACAAACCCAAACCAACAGAAATCTTGGATATGGGTGTACGCATTTTCACCGACGGCAGGGAAGCCAAAACCGGAACACCTATGAATGAGGCACGCAGAAATGCTAGGCAAATGAGGCGTCAGCGGGATCGAAAAATACGGCGAAAAAAAGCTATGCTTAACTTTCTTATCAACAACAAGCTTATGCCCCATGACAAGGAAAAACGGCTGATTGTGGCACGCCTTGATCCGTATCAACTTCGTGTAGCTGCCCTGGAACGTAAATTAAAACCTTACGAGCTAGGTCGGATTATGATGCAGTTCTCAGTCCGCCGGGGTTTTAAGTCCGGCAGAAAAGGGCAAACAGAAAAAACCGCAGAACAGGAAGGAATGCTCGGCGGTATTCAAACACTGGAAGCAGACCTGCAGGGGCTTACCCTTGGGCAGTGGTTATTCAGACAAAAGGAAAAAGGCAACTCTGTTCGTTTTAAACCTGTAATGGAAAAATCAAAAATTCTGTATTCTTTTTATCCTTCCAGAGAAATGTATGAAACAGAATTTATTGCGATTATGGACAAACAAAAAAAATATTACAAAGAATTAAATTGGGAAAGGGTTTATAAAATCATCTTTTTACAACGACCACTTAAACCTTCAGAGCGTGGATCGTGTCAGTTTTATACTGAAGAGAAACGGGGCTACGGGGCATTTGTTTCGGCTCATCGTTTTAGAATATTACAAGATATTAATAACCTAAAATACTATAACGATGAAAACATTGAAGAAGAAATCTCCTCCGAATTAAAACAAAAATTATTTGATGCACTCAATACACAAAAATCTCTTGCCTTTAGCAAAATACGAAAAACTTTAGGCAAAGACAACACTGGTTCATTTAATCTTGAAGACAGTAAACGGGAAAATCTCAAAGGTAATGAAACATCGTTCGTGTTACGAAAACCCGAATATTTCGGTTCCATCTGGGATGATTTAACAGTTCAAAAACAGGATGAAATTATCGAACAATTGATGATCGAAGATGATGAAAAGGTTATCTATGATTTTTTAGCAACTTTTAGCTTAACTACAGAACAAATAAAAAATATTTCGGGATATAATTTTCCTGCCGGAACAACTATGCTTTCTTCAAAGTTCATGATTGATTGTTCGGAAGTTATGTTGAAAGAATGGATTGGTTATTCAGATGCGGTTAAAAAGATGGGACTTTCAAAAAAAGAAGCACGTCAAATACAGCGTTCTCTCCCTTATTATGGAAAAATACTTACAGGACAAGTAAGCGGCGCCAAAGGCGAAGACTACGAGGGTAACGATGAAGAAAAGTATGGACGTATAGCAAATCCCACTGTGCACATTGCCTTGAATCAGCTGCGAAAATTGGTGAATGCCCTTGTCCGTCGTTTTGGTAAGCCAACTGAAATCATCATGGAAGTAAATAGAGAACTAAAGTCAAGTAGAACCAAAAAAGAAGAAGAAATGAAAAAGCAAGCAAAAAACCAGAAAGACAATGAGCGGATAAGAAATGAGATAAAAGAACTTGGATATTTGCAAGTAGGCAGTGAAGACATCAAGAAATATAAACTGTGGGAAGAACTTGCCCCAGAAGGGATCGCAAGGCGCTGCCCCTATTGCGGAAAAACAATTTCTGCTAAACAATTAATGTCTGGTGCAGTAGAGATTGATCATATTCTTCCATATTCCAGAACTTTACTCAACTCTCGCGATAATCTTATCGTGGCTCATCGGGAGTGTAATCAAGCAAAAAGGAACAGAAGCCCTTTTGAAGCATTTGGCAATAATACAGGCGGATTTGATTGGAATCAAATCATGGATATTACTGCTAAGTTGCCATATAGAAAGCGAAGAAAGTTCTTTCCTGATGCAATGACTAGCTTCAACGAAGAAGAAGGAGGTTTTCTTGATAGACAGTTGACAGATACAGCTTATCTTTCCAAAGCTGGCGAAAAGTACCTTTCTGTTGTATGTAAAAGCAATGCAATATGGGTTAGCCCGGGAAAGCTTACCGCTTTACTTCGCGGGTTTTGGGGATTTAATACCCTGCTTAACCGGGGACAGGAAACCTGGTATAAAAACAGAAGCGATCATAGGCATCATGCGCTGGATTCTCTCGTTATTGGCCTGTGTGACAGAAACATTATCGCCGAGGCTGCCCGAATTAACAACAACATGAGTTATAGAGAAATTCATGCTCCGCCATGTCCAATAGACAGGAAAGTAATTGAGGAACATTTAAAATCAATTGTTGTTTCCTACAAACCGGATCATGGGATAGAAGGAAAACTGTACGCAGAAACTGCCATGGCAAAACATTCCTATTTGGAACAGATTAATCCAACCGAACTTGGAGAAAATGAAATTAACCGTATTGTTCCAAAAAGCATAAAAGAGGATATAGCTCTTTTAGTAGAAAAGGAAGGGTTTAGAAAAGCAAAATCATTGATTCAAAAAAAATACAAATTCCTTCGGGTTTTTAGAGACAAATGGGTGTCCCGCACTCCACTGGAATCCATTAAGGATATTTCCAGAATTGCAGACCTTGTTATTCGGGATAGAATTCAAGCGTTACTTAATTCTAAGTCAGGTAAAGTTGGACAAAAATTGGAAGATGTCTTAGCCCAATTCAGTAAAAAGAACGGAATATATTCTGTTCGTTATTTTCCCAAGGATCAAGTTCCGGTTAGCATTAAAGATAATGCTAACAAAGCCTATATGCCTGATGATTTTTACCGAGTAGATATTTGGCGGCTGCCTGAACAAAAAGGAAAAACCAAATATGAAGGGGTGTTTGTTTCCCGTCCTGTTGCTATGCAGGGACATGAATATAATGAAGAAACAGGTTTTTTACAGAAACCTCATCCTGCGGCTAAATTGATTATGAGCCTATGTAAAAATGATGTTGTGCAATTATCCAATAAAACGACACAGGAATTTTGTAGAATTGCAGGGTATGCAACTACACGGAATAAAATAGATATTCGTCCTATATATGCCAGCGATACAATTGCTGCTTGGAAGAAAAACACAAACACCAATCTTACATCAGCTTTTTGGCCTTCAGATATTGAGGGACAAAATTTTAAATCAATAAATGTTTTATTCAATGAATTCGATGTTAAAAAAATAAAAATAACTATAGACGGGAAACTTAATTGCCGATCTTAATAGTTTATGATACCAAGAATTGTTGATGTAAGTGAAAACGGTCGTTTTATTGCCAAAAAATGCGGATTCATTACAATCAAACAGGGCAATGAATCATTAGGCGAAGTGCCGCTGGATGATATTGGCGTTTTAATGATTTCAGCATTTGGCGCGACTTGCACCAAAGATGCACTCGTCAGTCTTGCTGAACGCGGGGCAGTAACAATTCTCTGCGGCTCCAAAGGGCTGCCATCTGCTCTGGTACTACCGGTTAACGCCAATTATGAATCTGCCTTACGGATAAAACTCCAAACTCAGGCAAGTCAACCTTTAAAAAAACGGCTCTGGCAATCTATTGTAATAGCAAAACTAAAAAATCAATGTGAAGTATTAAGATATTTTAATAAGCAGAAAAAAGCAAATCAGATTGATGTATATGCTCGGCAGGTTCAATCCGGTGACCCGCAAAACAGGGAAGCCAGCGGTGCAAGGATTTACTGGAAAACTCTTTTTGGCGATGAATTTTCCCGTAATCCCGATGGTGATTGGCCTAACAGTCTATTAAATTATGGATATGCAATACTGCGGGCATCCGCTGCCAGAGCTTTATGTGCAGCAGGACTGAATCCCATATTTGGCATTCATCATGAAAACAGCACAAATCCTTTTCCCTTAGCAGATGATATTATGGAGCCTTATCGTCCGCTTGTGGACTTCTATGTAAAGCAAATTTTAACTACAGAAATTAATGAAATGAACTCAACTGCTAAACATAAGGTAAGCGCTTTTTTATGGGCAGATCTTAGTTTTGAAGGAGAGACCACGCCTCTTTATACAGCCATGGAACGGCTGGCTTTTTCTCTGGTTAAATCCTATAAATCCAAAAAGCCTCAAATTGAAATTGCCAAAATCCGATTATCAAAAAATGACTGAGCTTAGTTCATATAAACTTATGTGGATGATTGTACTTTTTGATCTGCCTGTAATTACCCAGGAGGAGCGGAAAGCGGCATCTCTTTTCAGGAAAACCCTGTTGGATAAGGGTTTTCACATGAGCCAGTATTCGGTATACTACAGACTACTTTCCGGCAAAGAAGCTCTTGATGGTTATATTAGGGAAATCCAATCGCAGCTTCCAACTAAAGGGAAAGTGGATATTCTTGCGATAACGGATAAACAATATGAAGGAATTATTTCATTTTCAGGTAAATCAAAAGGAAAAAACAAGCAAAAACCATCCCAATTATTGCTTTTTTGACCCGTTTTTTTACCCGACCTTAACGGCTAATTCCTTATCATGCAAGGAATTAGCCGTTAACGAATACAGTTTACTAAGAAAATTGGTCGGTCTGCAACTAATCGCCTCTTGGGGATCGAACGGGTCAAATACAGTTTACTAAGAAAATTGGTCGGTCTGCAACAAAGCTTCAGTTGGAGCTAATTCAGTGATGAATACAGTTTACTAAGAAAATTGGTCGGTCTGCAACTCATTATTGTTATTGGTTTCCTTGTCTTTAAATACAGTTTACTAAGAAAATTGGTCGGTCTGCAACCGGTACGGTCAAAACGAGTAGACATATCGAAATACAGTTTACTAAGAAAATTGGTCGGTCTGCAACAACCGCCATTCGATTTCGTCATGGAACCAGAATACAGTTTACTAAGAAAATTGGTCGGTCTGCAACCGTCGTAAACGTTTACCTCTGCCTCTACGAAATACAGTTTACTAAGAAAATTGGTCGGTCTGCAACCGCCATAGAAAACCCGTTCAAGGGAACTAAAATACAGTTTACTAAGAAAATTGGTCGGTCTGCAACTAATGTACGCATGACAACACAACAAACTGAATACAGTTTACTAAGAAAATTGGTCGGTCTGCAACGATGAAGGATCAAACAATACACAATGCTGGAATACAGTTTACTAAGAAAATTGGTCGGTCTGCAACCTGCAGCTTGAAGTTTATAGTATTGCCAATAATACAGTTTACTAAGAAAATTGGTCGGTCTGCAACCAGGCAAAGCAGCGCTCGAGTGCTCCGCATAATACAGTTTACTAAGAAAATTGGTCGGTCTGCAACCTTGGGCTATGAAACATATCCATAAGCATGAAAATACAGTTTACTAAGAAAATTGGTCGGTCTGCAACGGTAGATGATCATCATCATACGTGAGAGTGAATACAGTTTACTAAGAAAATTGGTCGGTCTGCAACGTGAATTCACAGTACCATTTTTCATAACATAATACAGTTTACTAAGAAAATTGGTCGGTCTGCAACCATAACACCGAAGCCGAGGCAGAGCGCGACCAATACAGTTTACTAAGAAAATTGGTCGGTCTGCAACGCGGATGGAGTGAATACGATAATTTGGCAGAATACAGTTTACTAAGAAAATTGGTCGGTCTGCAACTTGCGCTCCCCGGTGGAGAAACAGCCCCAAATACAGTTTACTAAGAAAATTGGTCGGTCTGCAACTCTCAGAAGTTTTACAAACCTCTGAATCTGAATACAGTTTACTAAGAAAATTGGTCGGTCTGCAACATAGCCAGTCCGTGGTGGGAAGACGTGCATAATACAGTTTACTAAGAAAATTGGTCGGTCTGCAACTTGCCATCTGCGCCGGGTTGCCCGTCAATAAATACAGTTTACTAAGAAAATTGGTCGGTCTGCAACTGTTTACGGGGTCGTAGTTGTCCCGATCAGAATACAGTTTACTAAGAAAATTGGTCGGTCTGCAACAGTCTTCTTTGCTTTCAAAGGTTTCCGTTCAATACAGTTTACTAAGAAAATTGGTCGGTCTGCAACCAATGGATATGCTTCTCACTTGTGATAGTGAATACAGTTTACTAAGAAAATTGGTCGGTCTGCAACGTGCCGCGCGTTTCAATGTTAATACAAGCGAATACAGTTTACTAAGAAAATTGGTCGGTCTGCAACGGTGGTGGTTTGTAATTCAGAATTTGCTGAAATACAGTTTACTAAGAAAATTGGTCGGTCTGCAACCGTTTTTTACGGTTGCTTTTTATGGATGCTAATACAGTTTACTAAGAAAATTGGTCGGTCTGCAACAAAAACCCCCAGTAAGAGGCTGAAGTGCTAAATACAGTTTACTAAGAAAATTGGTCGGTCTGCAACATAATGGGTATCATGTCGTCAGAAGTGATGAATACAGTTTACTAAGAAAATTGGTCGGTCTGCAACCGCCCTCTGACACAGGTATTGTTATTGCTGAATACAGTTTACTAAGAAAATTGGTCGGTCTGCAACTACACCTCACTCTTCCCGCCATTCGCTGGCAATACAGTTTACTAAGAAAATTGGTCGGTCTGCAACCAGGCGGCTTGCAATATGAGCTTACCTTCTAATACAGTTTACTAAGAAAATTGGTCGGTCTGCAACCATCTCCGGCCTCTGCGTACTTTTGTACCAAATACAGTTTACTAAGAAAATTGGTCGGTCTGCAACCACCACCTGCAAGGCCCGTTTGAGGTTGACTAATACAGTTTACTAAGAAAATTGGTCGGTCTGCAACGAAAAGCTGTAACCACTATTACTGTTAAATAATACAGTTTACTAAGAAAATTGGTCGGTCTGCAACTTACGCTGTAGGCTTTAAGCTCTTTTTTCTAATACAGTTTACTAAGAAAATTGGTCGGTCTGCAACTTATTGAGTACGTCTTCTTGTTCCAAAGTAATACAGTTTACTAAGAAAATTGGTCGGTCTGCAACTATGGCGGGAGTACCCTTTAGGGATAAATTAATACAGTTTACTAAGAAAATTGGTCGGTCTGCAACTTTAGGAAATCAAGTGTTGCGCTTGTTGCAATACAGTTTACTAAGAAAATTGGTCGGTCTGCAACGCGCGACTTCCTCAACCTTTTTCCCTGAATAATACAGTTTACTAAGAAAATTGGTCGGTCTGCAACTGGCGGTGCATTTACAGGGATAAAGGGTATAATACAGTTTACGAAGAAAATTCTCTAACGAATATATCCAAACCTATTATATCGTTAAGATTCCTCATCTGCCATAAACCAAAAGCCCTTGCCCTTCGTCTATATATTAACTATGGTGTAACGATCATGGGCAGCAGGGAGCAAAGTGAAAGTAATTTTCGGAGTGCGACCATGCTGATTGCAAACACAATTCAACGATCTTTTAGAAACCACTTCACATTTCCCACCAAAAGCGCTCACGGTAATTACCGCTAACGGTTTTGCCTGCCGCCGCAAAGACGACGTGAGGAGAACATCATGAAGACATCACCATAACACGGTCGCATAAATATTCTGCGGCGTTTCTGTCATGGGAAATAAAGATGACGGTTAGTCCGAGACTTTGGCGAAGCTCGCTGAACAAGTTGAGTATCTGCGCTCCGGTGGAAACGTCCAGCGAACTGATGGCTTCGTCGGCGATGAGAATTTTTGGTTCCAGCATGAGGGTGCGGCCAATGCAGATCCGCTGTTTCTGGCCGCCGGATAATTCATTTACCTGCCTGTTACGGTACAGGGGATCAAGCCCGACGCGGACAAGCATTTCATCCGCCTTACGGGATCGTTCTATTGCTGTTCCGCGCCGGTGAATGACCAGCGGTTCTTCCAGCAGCCAGCCGACTTTTTTTGTCGGGCTGAGTGAGGCGCCGGGATCCTGAAAAATCATTTGTGAAGCCGGATTTAATTGTTTTCCCGGCTGCTGCAATGTGCCATCAATGAAAATTTCACCTTTATAATCAATGAGACCCAATATGCAGCGGGCAAGGGTACTTTTGCCGCAGCCCGATTCGCCTGAAATCCCGAATATTTCCCCGGCGGCAATGTCCAGGTTAATATTATTTAATACAGGTTTAACTTCCTTTTTTCCGAACATACCATAATTGCGGCTGACATATGCCTGAGTAAGATTACGGATAACGATGATCGGTTTGACTGCTGTGCGAGTTTCAGTCATTGCTTCTGGTACTTCATGCATTTTCGGCTCCGGGGAAAAAGCAGCGTACTTTCCTGTCATTGCCGGTCCTTGCCGTTGGCGGAAAAGCCGATGTACAGCGTTCCTGTTGTCTCGGACAGCGGGGGGCAAAAGGGCAGCCGCGAAAATTGTCTTCGACAGACGGCGCTTTGCCGGGAATAACCGCAAGTGGTTTGCCTTTGGATTCTCTGCATGGAATTGTTCCCGAAAGAGCAGTGGTGTACGGGTGCATGGGTTTGGAAAAAATTGTTTCGGACGGTCCTTCTTCAATAATACTTCCCGCATACATAATCAGACTACGGCTGCTGAAACGCTGTGCCAGAGAAAGATCGTGGGAAATAAACAGAATCGCTGTGCCATATTCCCGATTTATCTGCTCTAGCAGGGATAAAATACTGCCGCTGTTTTCCGAGTCAAGGGCGCTTGTCGGTTCATCTGCAATAATCAATCGGGGGCGGTTTATTGCGGCAATGGCAATCATTACCCGCTGGCACATTCCGCCGGAAAGCTGATGGGGCCATGCCTGGATTATTTTTTCCGGCTGCAAGAACCTGAGGTTGTGCAGTATTTCCAATGCCGCCCCTTCTGCTGTTTTTTTATCAGCGCCGTGCAATTTCAGCACCTCGGAGATTTGTGCACCAATTCTCATCAGCGGATTGAGCGACTGCCGGGGTTCCTGGAAGATCATGGTAATGTCTTTACCTCTGATTTTGCACAGGGATTTTTCGTTTGCGGAACAGAGGTCTATTTGGTTAGGGATCGGGGATCGGGGACCGGGGACCTGGGAATGGGGGGAAGTATTCAGACTACCGGGAGATAACTCGGAAGCAATGTAATTTCTCGTATAACAATCCCTGGTCCCTGGTCCCTGGTCCCTGGTCCCTAACTTTATCTCACCGCCGGTTATTTCAGCGGCAAGGGGAAGCAGACGCATTATGGAAAGGGCGGTCAGGGTTTTGCCGCAACCCGATTCGCCGACAAGGGCGACTATTTCTCCGGTGTTAATGGTAAACCCGATTTGATTCACCGCTGTGTAACAATGCCGCCCCCGTCGTATACCGACAGAAAGGTTCTGTACTTCCAGCAACGGCTGCGCAGCAGATGACGACATGGCTCTATTCCCCAAACTTCCGCCGCAGGCCTTCGCCAAGGCAGTGAAAGGCAATGACCGTAAGCATGATGGCGAAACCCGGTGCAAGGGCGCACCAGGGCGCGTTGTACAGAAAACTTTGTGATTCAGAGAGCATTCTTCCCCAGCTTGGCAGCGGCGGCTGTATGCCCAGGCCAAGGTAATTCATTGCCGCCTCGGCAAGAATTGCGTTGGAAAATCCCAGCGCGGTTGCCGATAACAGTGAGGGCGCCAAATTGGGGAGAATATGTATAAATACAATTCGTGCGTGGCTTGCCCCCAGCAGCCTCTCTGCCAAAATAAAATCTTTATGTTTGTACTGCAATGCGCCGCTCCGCATAATACGGGTAAAGCTGGGAATAAACAGGATCAATAGGGCGATAAAAAGGGAAAATTGGCTGTTGCCGAGAATTGCAACCATGACAAGGGCAAGTAAAATTCCCGGAAAGGAGTGGATCGCGTCCATAAGGCGCATGACCATTTCATCACGAATACCGCCCGAATAACCGGCAAAAAGCCCCAGCGCAACGCCAAGTACAACGGCGCCGGCAACGGTGCAAACAGCAAGGACAATGGTATACCTGCTTCCGGCAATTATCCGGAGCAGAATATTCCTGCCGAAGTTGTCTGTTCCCAAAGGGTGAGTAAGGCTTGGCTTTTGGAAACGAATGTTTGAATCCATCGCGTTATAATCCTGATCAAGCCAGAAAAGACTTGTCAATGATATTAACAGTATTAATACTGTCAGTATGATTCCTGTTTTTAATGTAGTATTCATTTACTTACATCCCCCGCCAGCCGAATTCTGGGATCAACAATCTGAATGACGATGTCTACAAGGGTGTTTGCGATTATTACGATAAAGGCAATGTATACTACAAGCGTTTGTATCAACGGGTAATCCCGTGATGTAATTGCGGCAATAAGCAGCCGCCCTATGCCTGGAATGGCAAAAACCTGTTCAATGACAATGCTGCCGGAAAAAATTTCTGCAATAATCATCCCCAGTACGGTGATTGCGGGAATAACGGCATTGCGAAAAGCATGACAGCGCAGGGCAATTGAAGCAGAAGCCCCTTTGCTGCGCGCGGTTCTGATATAATCGCCGCGTTGTTCCTTAAAAAGCGAGGAACGGAGGAATTTAATAAGGATTGCCGCGTTGGGAATGGCAATGGCAAGAGCGGGAAAGATCAGATAACCAATAAAGCCGGTAAAGCTGTCACGGTAATCAACGTACACTCCCGTGCTGAACAGACGCAGACCTATCCCGAAAATCCAGATGAATAATACTCCCAGAAAAAAATTGGGGATGCTGATGCCGGCTGCGCTGAAGACATTAACCGATTTATCAACAAAGCCGTTTTCGCGGTGTACGGTAAAAACAGAAACCGGTACGGCAATTAACAGAACGAAGAACAGGGAAAGCAAAGCAAGTGCAAAACTCACCGGAAGGCGTTCAAGAATAAGTGCGGAGACAGACTCACCCTGGAAACGAACGGAATTACCAAGATTGCCGGAGAGAAAATTCCCTAGCCAATTTATGTAACGGACAGGCAGGCTGCGGTTCAACCCCATTTCTTCGCGAAATGTTTCCACTTGGTCTGCCGTTGCATCTATTCCCAGTATCAAACTTGCCGGATCGCCGCGAATGACGTTAAACGCAATAAAACTGAATACCGACACAATAAAAAGGGTTATTAATGCGGCACCTGTTCTTTTTAGAATAAAATGCAATGCCGGTTTACCTGCTGTACATAGATGCAAAATCGATGGCGTATAACGGATAGTTCAGCACGCCGCCGTATGCACCGGCACGGAAAGCCCTGAATCGCATAATGTCCTGAATGAACGCACTTGCGGCATTGTCTGAAACTATTTGCTGAGCTTCTTTGTACAGGGCAATGCGCATGTCTTCATTTGTTTCAATCAGGGTTGCATCAATAACTTCATCAAACCCGGCATCGGAAAAATTGATGAAATTCCCGTTATTGTCTGAACGGTAGCGGATTAAAAAACTCTGCGGCGAAACGTGTGGGCTGTCCAGAGAGATAATCGTTGCCTGATAGTTGCGGTCCCGGTATACGTCTGATAGCCAAGTTGCCCAGTCAACAAGCTGTATGCCGGCTTGTATGCCAATTCTCGCAAGCTGGCCTGTAATTACCTGGGCTGTATCAACATGCATGGTGAAATTTGAGGGGACGGTGATTACCAGTGAAAGACTTTGTCCCCCTTCGTCAAAGCCCGCTTCCGCCAGCAATGCCCGTGCATATTCCGGATCATACGGATAAGGATCGCTTAATGACTGGTTATAATACACCGCAAGCCCGGGTATCAGCGGACTGCCGGAAGGCTCTCCCCTGCCGTAAAAAGCCGTGTCAATGATTTCCTGAACATTGATCCCGTAGTTAATCGCCCTGCGTACACGGATGTCGTTTAACGGCGCTGCCGCATTGTTCAGGGCAAGAAGCTGAACCGCAGCAGAGTAGCCGGGTATTATATCAAAACGTTCCCGGCTGAGTTGATGGGCATGACCGCTGTAAAATGTTGCCCCGTCAATGCTGCCTCCGTGCAAGCCGAGGATCATTGCATCAGAATCGGCAAAAAACAGTACCGTTATTTTTTCCAGGTTTGGTACATTATCCTGCCAATAATCATTGAATTTTCGCAGTACAAGCGACTGCTGGACAGTGTAACTTTCAATATAATAAGGCCCTGTTCCGATTGCATTATTTTCACGATCAACGCTGTCGGCTTTAACTATGCCAACGGTAAGGTAAGGCAGGAATTCGGGATCAGGGCGGCGAAGGGTTAAGTGAATATCATAATCTCCGCCGGTTTCAATATCTTCTATCGAGTCCAAGCCGGTAAAACCAGCGGCTTGTGCTGTTTCCAATGAAAATTTTACATCAGTTGATGTCAGCGGAGAACCATCGTGGAAACGTACATTTTCACGCAGTTTAAAACGGTACACGCGCCCCAGTTCTTCCACTGTTACTGATTCTGCAATGCACGGCAGGAGCCTTCCTTCGGTATCGGGTTTTACCAAACCTTCAAAAACATTAAAAAGTATGCTTCTGCCGTCCGCTGTATTTGAAGGACTCAATGGATCAAAGGTAGCGGGTTCTGAAGCAATACCGTAGCGCATTTCAGTTCCCGAAGCATCGGCTTTTTGCCGGAGACAGGATGTGAAAATAATGGTTAAAACTGCCGGTAATAAAAACGAAGCGGCAAAACGCAGAGTTTTTTTCATGGTTTTTTCCTTTCTGCCTATTCTTCCGGTGACGGCGGCGGCGGTGGTGGAGGTGGTGGTGGCGGTGCCGGTGGCGGCGGAGGTGGAGGAGGCGGAGGTGGAGGCGGCCGGGGCGCTGGCGGCGGCGGCGGAGCGGATAAAGTAATCCGTATCCGCTCATCAACGGTACGGTGTCTGATTTTTACCACAAGGGTCTGTTCGTCATTGATATACAGCCAGCCGGGAGTATCATAATTACTTTCAAAACCGGGAGAGCTGTTGTAATTCACATTGTGAATGTTAAGCTGGTAGAATGGCCGCATATTGCGAAGCATGAGATAATGAGTTTCACCGGCGGGAAACCGGACATTTATATCCATTATATTGTTGGCTTGAGTAATTGCTACCGATGAAGCTGCGCTCCAAACCCACATATCGTTTAACCCTGCTGTTGCGCGGGGTAGATTCTCGTTGTTTGCCAGCATGCGGTACAGTCTTGCAGTACTATAATAATCTGCGGAAGGGATAAACTGACCGTTCTGACCTGTTCTCAGTGTTACCGGAACCAGGCCGGTTTCATTGCCCAGAGAAAAAGCGGAAAGTACCAGCGAGCGGCCCAGCGCCGCCCAGTCTTCCTGATCGTAGTGTGTTCCCCATTCATTAAGGATTATGCCCAGCCGTACATTAAATTCCGTGTCTGCCTGGCCGTCAGAAAAAATAAAAACCTGCTCGTTAGAACCATGCAAGCCTTCGGCAACAAGCCGGCAGACTTGCTCGGCAAGAGTTTCAAAAGGATTGAGAACATTGGGCCGTAATCTGTTTGTATCCATGATGTTTTCCAAAATACCCGGACTCATTGCAAGAGTAAGCAGGGATGGATCTATTTCCCGGGCAAATTCCAATACCTCATCAATCAACATGTTTTGGTTCCTGACTGCCAAAAATTCGATCAGATGATTTGCCATGAACAGGCTGTAATCTTTTTCGGTAATCAGGGCTGAAATAAGGTTTTCTTTTTCACGCTCATTGGCACCAATGTTCCGTACAGCGTCCGCCCAAACGCCGGTTCTCTGATCAAATTGGTACACTGAGGATTCCCAACTGCGGTTGGGGCCGTTGCTGAAACTGGCCGGAATTAATGAACTTGTATTGCGGAACCTGTTTTGCCTTAACGCTTCGGCGCTCAGGGCTATTACCTGGTCTTCATCGCCCGGCGGAGGCATATTACGAGCCCACAATTCAGAATTATCGGCTGTCCATCGGGTCAGCGCTTCCGCATAGGCCTGGGTTGTTTCGGCGTTTTGAACGATAAAATCACCAGGGTTGTTTTCTTTTACCTCTGTGTCAGATACATGGCGGTAAGACATTGACGGCATGCTGAATTGCATTGCTCCCAGCAGCACGAAGACAAGAAAACCGATAAATAAAAAACAGATTAACCGGGGGAAAACTCGTTTTCTCATAGAGTATAAACCTTCTTATATGTTTAAAATTCGGCACTTATACAAATTGCCTTTGTTTCTCTTTTATGATAGCATGTATGGAACATTATGGGAATAAATACTCGTTACACAATTGGCAAAATTTTACTATTGTTTGTTTTGTTATCCGCTGCGTCTTTTTTCGCAGCCGCTCAGACAATTACCGATGCTTCAACACAGGAAACCCTTACCGAGGTGTCCCGGCTGATGGAACGGAGAGAATTTACCGCAGCACTTGCGCTTTTTGATACCATTAGCGCGGAAGCCAGGCAAACCACCGAGAGGCAGCTCCTGCGCGCCTCGTTGTTGAATGCTGCCGGGCGGCCGGCCGATGCCCGTTCCATTGCTTCGGGGATTGTGTCCCGTGAGCCGGACAATGTCGATGCACTCCTGGTGCTCGCCTCGTCCGCAGCCCTGACAGGTAATGAAAGGGAGCAGCGCACTTCTCTGGATCGGGTACTCAGGGCAGATCCCCAAAATCTCAAAGCTCATTCCGACCTTGGTTATATCGCTCTGCAAACGAATTCAGTGAGGACCGCAGCAGGACATTTTGACCGGGCGTTGGCGATAGATCCGAATTACCGTGAGGCATTGGTTGGCAGGGCGATAGCGTACCGTTACTCCGGGGATCTTAGAAGATCAGAACAGCTTCTTAATCAGGCAATACGGCAGAACCCTCAATGGGCAACTCCATATCACGAGCGGGCAAGACTCTACAAAGGAGCAGGTTTTCCGGAAGATGCTCTCCTGGATTTGGATACGGCGAAAAGCCTCGAACCGGAAAATTACTGGATATCCGTTGACAGGGCCGCGACATTGCTCGATTTAAACCGGAGACCGGAAGCGCTGGAAGAATTAAATCACTCTGTCGCTCTGGACCCGCGCGGCTTTCTGGGCTATGTGTACCGTGCCGGAATCAGGGACGATATGGGTTATTTTAACGATGCTGCAGAGGATTATCAGGTTTTAACACGGATCAGACCGGAGTATTATTTTGCCGCCGAGGGACTGGGTATAATAAAAATGAGAAACCGTCAGTTTACAGAAGCAAGAGATGCTTTTCTGACAGCTTACCGGCAGGCACCAAGAGAATTCCGATACGCACTCCTTGCCGCATACAACTGGATGAAGGCAGGAAGAACAAGCGACCCAAAACAGTTTATTACCCAGGTTCTCCGGACCGCTCCCCGCGATTCGGCTGAATGGCGGCTTCTCAGATTGTATCACGATCTTTCCGGTGACATGGACGTTATTGCCAATGCCAACCGGGAACAAAATCTGGACACAAAATCCATGATGTTTTTTTATATTGCCCTTTATTATGATGCTATCGGAAGCAGAACCCTGGCCAATAATTTCTTTTTACAGGTAAAGGAATTGAACCGTACCCACACCATTGAGTGGAAAATGAACGAGATGATGCTTGATGACCGGGGAATTAATTTACAATGAGTAACAATAATGTGCATCTGAGTTTGGGCAGAAAAAATATTCATCTAATAGGGACCGCCCATGTTTCCAAAGAAAGTATTGAAGAAGTTTCAAATGCCATACGTGGGCTGAATTCCGGCGGCGAAAAACCTAATGAGGCAACGCCCAGTATGGTTTGCGTTGAACTGGATCAAGGCCGTTACTCCGCAATCACCCAGCAGAATAACTGGGAACGGCTTAACATATCCAAAGTCCTGAAAGAAGGCAAGGGATTTCTCCTGCTGGCCAATATTGCCCTTACCAGTTTCCAGCGCCGTCTGGGAAACGAGCTTGGCGTAAAACCCGGTGAAGAGATGCTTGCCGCCATATCCGCCGCAAAAGAGCTGAATATTCCGTTCAGCCTGTGCGATCGTGAGGTGCAGCTAACCCTCCGCCGGGCATGGGCCCGCTGCGGCTTGTGGAGCAAATGCAAGCTTCTTGCCGCTTTACTTTCAAGTGCTTTTGTCACAGAAAAAATCAGTGCCGAAGAAATCAACGATCTGAAAAATTCCAATGAACTTGACGGCATGATGCAGGAAATGGCCAACTATCTTCCGGCAGTCAAGGAAGTCCTTATCGACGAGCGTGACCGGTATCTGGCAACAAAAATATGGGAAGCGGCAGAAACAACGGACGGTATAACCATTGCGGTAATCGGTGCCGGACATTTACGGGGAATACAAACGTATCTGGAACAATTTTCAGCAAGCGCGGCATCCGGAGGCGGCGATGCGGTAGCAGATCTTGCCGAAATTGAATCTATTCCGCCCAAAAGCTTTTTTTCCAAATCAATTAAATGGATCATCCCTGCGCTTATCCTTGGCCTTCTCACCACCGGGTTTATTCTCGCCGATTTTAATGAATTCCTTGAGATGGTCTGGCATTGGATATTCTGGAACGGCAGCCTTGCCGCACTGGGCTGTATTATTGCTCTGGGCCATCCCCTTGCGGTGTTGGTTTCATTTGCGGGCGCTCCCATCACATCGCTTAATCCATTTATCGGCGTGGGAATTCTGTCCGGTCTTGTCCATGCGGTTCTCCGCAAACCCCGTGTCTGTGATGCCGAGAATCTTTCGTCCGATGTCGCAAGCATAAAGGGTTTTTACCGTAACCGGATAAGCAGGGTTTTGCTGGTTTTCTTTTTATCGAGCCTGGGCAGTTCCATCGCTACTTTTGTTGCCGGATCGGCACTGGTTGGTTCTATTGTTGATATAATCAGCAGATTGTTCAGGTAGTTTCAAAAAGCTTACATTAAAATTATTTTCACACAATATAATATAACTTGACGTTCATTGGATTTGTGTCATACTGGAAAAAACTATAATTTTTTGGAGGCTGTGTATGAATACGGTTATTGCATTAATGCATGAAGGCGCTCAAAACCACGGGGATATGACCTATCTTGGGAGCAAGGTTGGAGATCAATGGAAAACATACAGCTTCAGGGAATCAGATCGGCTTTCTTCTGCTTTCGCAGCAGCTCTGGTTAAACGTGGCTTTAATAAAGGGGATAATATTTCAATTCTTTCCGAAGGGCGGCCTTCCTGGGTGATAGGCGAATTCGGGATATTGAAAGCCGGCTGTACTTCGGTTCCGCTATCCACCAAACTTTTGGAAGATGAAATTGTCTTCAGGCTGGTCCACTCGGAATCCAAAGCGTTTTTAGTATCGGAAAATAATTTTCAAAAAGCGGCGGAAGCCCTCAAGGAAATTAATCCCAAGCCGGTACTGATTGTCATTTCTCCCCGCACCGCCCATCTGGAAGAGATGATAAAAAAATATGACCAGGCCGATACCGTTTTGCTGTACGATGACCTTATTGCCGAAGGGGAAAAACTCCTTGAGCAGGAGGACTACCGGGAAAAACTTGCCGTCATCGAAAAAAATATTTCCGAAGATGACACGGTAACCATCTGTTACACATCAGGTACTACAGGAAATCCCAAGGGAATTATGCTTACCCATCGTAATTACATCCACAATGCAATGAATTCCATGAAAGTTGTTCATGTAGAGAAGGGATGGAAAAGCCTTATCATGCTGCCCCTGGATCATTCCTTTGCCCACACAGTGGGATCGTATATCTTCGTCATCAAGGGGTTATCGATGTATTTTGTCGATGCCCAGGGCGGCCCGATGGCAGCGTTGCGAAACCTCCCCAAAAACCTTAAGGAAGTGAACCCCGATTTCCTGCTTACCGTTCCTGCCCTGTCGGGAAATTTCATGAAAAAGATGATCCAGGGTGTTTCCGAGAAGGGAGGGCTGATAAAAAAACTATTTGACAACGGCCTGAAAGCGGGGATAGCCCGTGCGGGGAATGGCTACAACAAGCCGCCCTTTTCTGTCAGGTTTAAAAATTACCTTCCCTGGGCAGTGGCAAATGCCTTGATCTTTCCCAAGCTGCGTGCGGTTTTTGGAAAGGACATAAAGTTCTGCATCGGCGGCGGCGCCCTGCTGGAAATACGGCAGCAGGAATTTTTTAATGCCATTGGCGCACCGGTATATCAAGGGTACGGCCTTACCGAAAACGCGCCGATTATCTGCTCCAACTCCGCCGCGAAACATAAATTCGGCACGTCCGGCGTTATCATACCTGATCTTGACGTGCGTATCATGAAGGACATGGAAACCGAATGTGCCATTGGGGAGATCGGTCAAATCGTCACCCGCGGCGGCTCGGTAATGAAAGGCTACTACAAAAACCCCGAAGCCACCGCGGAAACGCTGATCGACGGCTGGCTCTGGTCAGGTGATCTTGGCTACAAAGACCCGGACGGCTTTTTGGTGGTGACCGGCCGGGAAAAGGCTCTGCTTATCGCCCAGGACGGAGAAAAATACAGCCCGGAAACCATCGAGGAAGCGGTGATTAACACCTCAAAACTGGTAAATCAAATCATGGTTTACAATGAACAGTGCAAATTTACCAGCGCCATTATTACCCTGAACACCGATGCGCTTAAAACAGCGGCGGAGAAACAAGGGCTTATACCCTGTTCTGAAGGGGATATCGATCTTATCATCGATCTTATTCGGGATGATATTACTGCTTTTGCCAAACACCCTGACTATGCAGGAATTCCCTCACAGTGGCGGCCTGCATCTTTTGCCTTAATCCCGGAGATAATGGACGAAAACCACGGCTTAATCAACTCAACCATGAAACTGGTGAGGCACAAAGTGCGGGAACACTACAAAGCCAGAATTGATGAAATTTACGCCACTGGTTCGGCGGATCCCCGTTTGCCGGGCAACCGGGAAGCATTGCGGGAAGTTTTGGGGAAAAAGTAATTTTGTTAGAAACTAAAAAAGCTGCCCCTGAAGGAGCAGCCTTTTGCTTGCTTAGCTTAAAAACTTACACTCTATGCTAATCCCGCGGGGCAGGATCTATCCGAGGTAAGCCGGTCATGGGATCCCATGCGCCCATTGTTGCACTTCTGGGCCATACTTTATGCAGATCATCATCGGATGGAGCAGTTGTGCTGCTGCTTCGATAGTCAATATCAGTAAAATCGTTTGCATTATTATCAGTATCGGCAAGCGAAGCCCGGCGGGGCACTCGTGGTCTGGACTGATTGGAAAAAGCAGTACCTTCAAAACCTATTGTGTCTCCAACACCGAACATATCAACATAATCATTTGCCAGTTCTGCATTGCCAAACGGGTTGCCGGCAGGTAATGTCGCCCGGTTTTTCATTATAACTATTGTAAACCTGTCATTGGGAATAACAAAGTCGGATGCCACATCCGCAGTTGGAAGTTTAGCTCTGTGTATATTGGTACTAATATCAGTTGTACTTACAATAAGAAATGAATGCCCGGGTTGTACTGTACCAGTCAGTTTTATTGCATGATGCCATTCGTATACGCCTGCAGATGGTCTGCCGCCGATATGCAGGTAATAGTCTTCGACATCAAAATTGATGGCGCTGTCGGAATTGTTGTACAACTCCACTGCAGAAGCCGGAAGGCCGGAGCCTGTTGTCGAATTGTTTGCATTGCCGTAAGTGTTAGCCTGAAGGATCATGAGAGTCTTGGTTTCATCACCTGGTTCAATCGGATCCGGAGTATTGCCGGGCTCGGGAAACTGTACATTTCTGGGTTGGAAATTTGAACTCCTTGGCATAAATATGGGTACCTGTTCATTCGTTAGTCTGTAGGGGTCGCCGGCAGACCACACACGATAATCGATCAAGATAAAATCGTTAAAATTGTTGTTGGTATCTGTCAAACCCGCGCGGCGGATGGCAACCTGGTTTGATATGCGGAATGCGGGTGTCGCTTCGGCGCCGTGCATCACGTCCCGATCATCGGCGCGCTCGTTGACAACGCCAAGCAGGTCAACAAGCCCTGCTGCGACGGTATTCCCGATGGTCCGGGTGCAGGCAGTGCCATCAGGCGGCATATGGGATCTCATATCTGCACCAGTGGTGATGCTCATGTCAGACGGATTGGGAACGCTCAGCGTATCAAGGCTTTCCATGATTGCCACCCTGAAAGCCCGGTTGCTCAGAGTAAAATTAACAACCATGTCCCCATCTGTATCCGGAATATCCAGCCGCCAATTCCCCGCTGATCCGCGATTACCAAGGATAAGGAACGAACTGTTGGCAGGGATGGTTCCTTCAAGGGGTATTACGCTCCATGCACCGGTTCCTCCGGCATGTTGCAGCGAGAAACCGTCCAGGTTGATAGCTGCGCTGCTGTTGTTGTACAACTCCACAAATGAGCGTCCTACCTCGCCGCCGGCGGTTCCGGCAGCCTGCAGGATAAGCAGCGTACCGGCATATTCACTGGGATCTCCCGGTTCAGTTTCTACCGATTGCCCGTGTACATTAATGTCGACAGAAGCTGTGAAGCTGCCGTCCGCAGTGGTAACAGTAATCTGCGCCTGACCTACACCGGCTGCCGTTACCAAACCATTGTTCGTTACGGTTGCCCTTGCAGGGTGGCTCGAACTCCAACTGACGTTTTTGTTGTCAGCGTTGGATGGTTCTACCACTGCCGTCAGCGCCACAGTGCCATCGCCGTCCGCCGGATCGAGGTACAGGTCAATCACCTGCGGGGCGGGCTGGTTACCCTGGTTGATGTACACTCCGGTAACACCTACCGAGTTAGCCTCGGTTTCACATCCTGCCATGAGCACAGCCAGTAACATACAACCGGCCAGTGTTAATCCAAACCTGCTCATCATTTTTTTTTTTGCATACAATATTCTCCTCTGTTCTATATTCACATTTTAAAAATGTGTTACTGTGTTACTATCGCAGGAATTCGTCCATCCAGATCATGCGATGGCGGAACCAATTGTCCAGGTACTCAACCTGCCCTTTCCATGTAAGAATGGCGGCAACCGGCGACGGCGTGCGGTAGGTTGAAAAGCCCAGCTTTTCGTCCCAGCGCTTAAAATTACGTTCAAAACAGTTCTGGTAGCTCACTGCAATGCGTTCAAGTTCAAACAGCATCCCCTGCACTTCATTGTTTTTTATATGGTTCCAGCGCAGCCGTACCTCGTCCTTAAACCAGTCTTTGCTCATGAGGTAGCGTAACCACAGATTGTCGGTAGCTGCCCATGCGCCCACTGGGCTGAAACTGTATCCGGGCCTGTCACCACCTGTTGAGCCCCCGGCTGTTTGATCGAAATCCCAAAGGGGACCGGCAAACAGTTTGGGCCTTGTCGCATCGCTGTTGTGAGCCCAGGCAACACTGTTGTCAACCTGCTTAATTTGAAAACGGACGCTCGACACCGCCACATCGTGGTTTTTGAACAATTCATTCACCAGATAAAAATCAACAAATGTTTCGATATCAATTATCTGCCGTATCGCGGCTTCGTCTCCGCTGCGCATGGTACGTTCGGCCAGATTGATAAAGTTCCGTACAAACGCCCAGCCGCTGTTGGGAGTAGTCCCCGATCTCCATCCCGGATTGGCAGCGGTGGTTCCTCTCATAAAACCAGTGTTTTCCGGAAAACCAATCTCAAAGGGTATGCCCTGCTCTGACCAAAAAAACTGTTCAAATTCGACACTGAGATCCGCACCGGCAGGAGCAACGTCCGGTATGACCCAGTTCTTCACTTGCTCCTCTGTTACCATCGCTTCTCCTGATCGGCTGGTGGGAACGGTATCGGGATGGCGGCACCATTCCAAAAGAAATTCCCTGAGGTGCGGCGCATTGGCGGGCAGACCCGACTGATTATGTGCCATTAGCTGAATGCGGTGTCCGGGATTGCCGTAACCGAGCCGCTCTACATGGTCGCTGAACATATATAGACCCCGGTATTCGCCCGCCATGTACAAATGCACAAAGCGGTGCATGGGATTATAGTCGAAGCTGCCCAGCGACTCGCCGAGGAATAAACCCAGATAGGTTCGCATAAGCGAATAGTCCATGGCATTGGCAATGAGCGTCCAGTTAGCCGCCTCGTAACTGCTGCCAAACATGGAGCGGGCGCCGGGGCCTGTGGGGTAAAACCTAAAGCGCAAAGGCCGTTTAACGAAATAACGCCAGGTGGAATTGCCCCGGCTTCGTACCTGCGCAGCGGCATTCTCAAAGTTATATTCTCCGGCTCCTCGCAGGGAAACCAATGAATTGGAATCCGATGGCCAAAGATTAATCGATGTCCCGTCGGGGCGATAGTCAACAATAAACCCGCCATGTTCATACGCAGGTACGGAAAGATACAGCGAAGGGAATGTTAAACGCTCAAGCGGGCGATCCCATTTGATGGTATAGTTGACCGGCTCTTCGGGATTGTAGGGAGGTTCGGGAATATCGCAGGAAAGAACTGTTCCTGATATAATTAACACAATGACAAAAAATTTTAACATAATAACTCCTTTAGCTAGAATGAATATTCCAGAAACAGGGGGATGGTAAACACGCCCCTTTCTTTTATGCCGTTGATCTCGGCGGGGAACCGGTAGGCTAAACCGCCTCTCGTTCTGAAACCACCGATGACGGTTCCTTCCAGCGATATACCCGCGCCGAAGCGGATTCCGCCGTCCCCGGTAACGGTCACAGTGTTACCGGCGATTAGGGTTTCTTCGCCTAACAATTCAAGGCCAGCACTGAGGATAGCTTTGAATGCTCCAAAATTATATGAAGGCCATAAATGGATGTTGACTTTGGGGGCAAAAGAAAATTCTTCTGTTCCTGCGCCGCTGACTTTCCAGCCGCCGCCTAATCCGGTATCTACACGCCCGGCAATTGTCAGTTTATCCATATCATATTGCGCCCCAATTGATATTTGGTACGGCGCTTGCCAGGTATTTGTACCAAAGGCATCATTATTGTTTATGGGCAGCGGTAATTTTCCGCCTATATCTAATGTCAGATCCGAAATAGCGCTGAGTGCAAAGGCTGCTTCGAAACGCGGGGCGCGAATATCACCGGGAAGCAGTCCCATCTCAGGATCATAGCTGGTATAATCCGGTATGACTCCGATATACTGCGCCCTGAACATCCCTATCCCCTCTATGGTATAACTTGCCGCTATGTGCAGATTGCGCCACATATTGCCATTTTCGAAACGATCCTGAACGTAACTGAGTTCGGGGAAATTGGGGCGATGGAGATGAAGTTCATCATGCCCCTGAACCGCAAGAGGATTAAGATCGTTGAGCAGGGCAGTAACCAAGAGTCCTTCGATGGGTTCCAGGCTCATCATAAATCCGCCGCGTGCCCTGATACGGTTAAAAATCGCGTCTTCGTTGTATGATAAAACGGTAAAAATGTGCATGTCGTCCCAGCCGATTTTACCGCGCATACGATCATCATCAAAACGGCCGGCATCAAGCCGTAGCCAGTCCAGCGGGCTCCACCATGCCTGCAGGAAGTTCTCTACGCCAATGTACGTGTGGCCCAGTGCCTGGAGTCTCAGTCTCGCTCCGGCTGTACCTGTCTCGTTCATTGCCCGTACATCAAGCCGTATCCTTGGTCCCGCAATTCCTTCTATTTGCCCAAGGCCGGCGCCCATTTCCGCATTGTGTCTGATTGGGTTGTCCTTTTCATCCATACCATCCACAGCCTGGATTAACTGAAACGGAATAACGACCATATCAACCGAACCACTTACAGTTATCTGTGCCTGCAGGGCAGTAACCAATCCAAGCATTAGCCCAAATAAAACCATTCTTTGCATTCTTATGTTTCCTTTTTTGGTATTGAATGTCAGGGACATCATAAATCATGCATAGAGAGGCAAGACAAGCAGTTTTACCTATTTTTAAATAACTTAATTAATTTTAAACAGCGATAACACTTTCTTAACACATTACCGGAAAAATAGACATTGTCCAGTTTGACACCTTGACATATATTGTAAAATCGTCATAATTAAGAACAGTGGTCATGGTGTCTCGCATGACATTGGAGGTTTTAATGACGATTGGAATCATTGGTATGTTTCTCGCTATCCTCGTGATGATATTCGGTGCCTACAGGGGGTTAAAGCCGATTGTTCTCACGCTTTTGGCATCGCTTGTGGTTATTCTTTTCAATCAAATGGGTATTTGGAGAGGTTACTCCGAGTATTACGTTGGCGGTTTTGTTGGAATATTCAGCAGGTTTATGTTCGTTTTTATCTCCTCCGCCGCTTATGCTGCAGTGATGGAAAAAACCGGCTCTACAGCGGCAATCGGGCAGCAGTTGGTAAAATGGTTCGGGATAAAAAATGTCATGTGGATTGTCTATGCATTTACCGTCATCCTGACATTTAGCGGAGTGATGCTCTTTGTTGTCATGTTTGCTGTTGTTCCCATTGCATTTGTGTTATTCAAGGAAGCAGGCTTGCCGCGCCATTTAATTATGGCCCCTATGGCTGCCGGAGGTGCGACCATTACCATGACAACATTGCCCGGGACAATATCGCTGACCAATATTATTCCCGCCAGAGCGCTTGGCACTCCCATGACCGCAGCTCCGGTTTTCAGTTTAATTTTTGCAGCAGCCGTTGTAGTGTTTACTGCCGTCTATTTTAAGTGGGCGGAAAAAGATGCCCGAAAAAAGAATGAAGTGTTTGAATTCCCCAAAGGTTTTGATGCTTCTTCTTTAACTATTGATAAAAGCAAGCTTCCGCATCCCGTAATTGCCTTTGTTCCCATTGTTGTGGCCATTCTGTTTATTGTCGTGAACACGCTTTTACAAACATCCCTTGGCAGAGATCCGGTAATGCTGGCTTCTTTGGGAATGTTACTCGCATTGATACTGTGCCTCGTGCTCAACCCAAAAAAAATCGGCATTGATTCGGTTATTTGGACTCAGGATGGCGCTACCAATGGCATATACGCCATTGTTCCCCTCGCCTCGGTAGTGGCATTTGGTGCTGTTGTACAAAACGCTCCGGTATTTCAAAGCATTATTGATTGGCTCATGAACCTTGATATGAACATATATGTAAAAGGTGCTGTTTCAACCGCTGTTATTTCCGGTATTACCGGCTCTTCATCCGGCGGCGCGCAAATACTGTTGGATAACCTTGGTGAATTTTTCAAAACTGTGGAAGGCGTCAATCTTCCGGTACTGCACCGTGTGATTGCCATTTCCGGCGGTTCTCTGGATACCCTGCCCCACGTTTCAGCGATCTTCCTGTTCCTGTCCATGATAGGGTGTACCCACAAAGAAGCCTACCGCCATTTATGGTGGACAACGGTGGTAATCCCAACGGTACTTATTGTTGTTGCGCTTGTGCCTATTGTGTTTATTTTCTGATGTATGCTTTTGCTATTCCCGCCGCCCTCATGCGGCGGGGAATAAAACACCACTCTTTTCCCATGACAGGACAGGGAAGATACCTATATCAGAAAAAATTTGATAATATAATACATAAATATATAAAATAGTAACTATAACATTCAGCCTCGTCCCCTTGACATTTTTGCAATTCAATTGAAGAATTACAGTAAGTTAAGGAGAAAAAATTGAAAAGCAATAAAAAATGCGGGGCAATATTGGCATTGGTGTTTTTATTCGGAATGATGGTTTTTGCTTGCGGCGCCGATCAGGGCGGAGTATTAACAATTACGGACATTCCGGTCAGGTTTAACGGAAAATATGCTGTTGCTGAAGGAGACGGCATAGATCTAATCGGGGCCCAGAGTGTAGAGCCTTCGTCTTGGTCCGGTACAGGGGCTCGTATTTCGAATGGCAGAGTGAGTATTCCTCTATGGCTTGAGGATAGGGATACAATGGTAAAGTATGCCGGCAATCATACGCTTATGATTGGAGTTGCGCTTCTTGATTCACCATCGATTGATGATTGGGAAAGTATAGCAGAGCTGGAATTTTACTCTGTTGCATTTTCAAACGGTAATGCTGCTGTATCTTTTCAGGATGCCGATTATTTTTATGAATATGAGGATTAAATAATTTTACATGTTACCTGCTTGTATTTTTGCCTGTTTCTCATCATATAAAAAAATTGAAGAAATAAAACCATGGCTATCAATTGCGGCATTGTAGGTCTTCCCAATGTGGGGAAGACCGCCATTTTTTCGGCTCTGAGTTCTGTTCCGGCGGAAACAGCACAGTATCAGGTGTACAATGAAAATCCCAACATAGGCATCGTTCATGTGCCGGATGACCGGTTAACAAAACTAAGTGAAATATTCAGACCTAAACGCACTATTCCGGCTACGGTAGAATTTATTGATGTAGCGGGCCTGGTAAAAGGCGCTTCCAAAGGCAAGGGAGTAGGGAACCGGTTTCTTGCCCATATCCGTGAAGTCGGGGTTATAGCCCATGTGGTACGCTGTTTTGACAATCCCGATATTGTACATGTAAGCGGAATAATCGATCCTGAATCGGACATCGAGACCATCAACATTGAACTTGCCCTTGCTGACATAGAAACACTGGCAAAACGCAGAGAACGAGCCGAGCGTGCGCTTAAGGTTCAGAATAAGCTTGAGCAAAAAAACGCAGAAACCGTGCTGGGTATTTTAGATAAATTAAACCCGGCGCTTGAAGACGGAAAACCCGTCCGCTCGGTTCCGCTAACGCCTGAGGAAAAAGCCCTTATTTACGACTGCCATTTTATCAGCGCTAAACCGCAATTATATGTGTGTAATGTTGACGAAGAAGGCATGAAAACAGTTATTAACGGCGGGGAAACTGCCTATGTCAAAGCTGTGCGGAATATAGCGGCAGCCGAAGGTTCTCCGGTTGTGGTCATCTGCGGCAAGTTTGAAGCAGAACTCATTGCCATCGAAGACCCGGCGGAAAAACAAGCGTTTCTTGAAGAACTCGGCCTGAAAGAACCCGCTCTTGCCCCGTTAATTCGTGCTGCTTACGGGCTTTTGAATCTGCGGACATTCTTCACTACCGGAGAAGACGAATGCCGCGCCTGGACAATTCACGCCGGGCAGCCTGCACCTAAAGCTGCACGTGCCATCCACACCGATTTGGAAAAAGGTTTTATTAAAGCCGAAGTATACACCTGCGACGATATTTTTCACTACGGAACCGAAGCACAAATTAAACTGGCCGGCAAATACCGTATTGAAGGTAAAGAGTACATCGTACAGGACGGCGATGTGTTATTCATTAAATTTAATGTTTAACAAGGGTTTGCAAAGCTCCCTGCCATTGACTTTTGCTTATAAAAAAGGCATAGTACAACAACAAGCCCAGATGGTGGAATTGGTAGACACGCTAGTTTCAGGTACTAGTGCCTTCAGTGGTATGGAAGTTCGAGTCTTCTTCTGGGCAGTACGCTAATTCGTTACGTTGTAAGGACTTAGCAGTTATTTCTTTCCCATCAAAAGGGTGGAATATAACGTCAAAAATCTTTGACTGATTCAAAACTGATACTTTTTTTGGTTTTGTTTGGTCAAACGAGGAGAGGTCGTTATACGCCGCCCGTTTACACTCTACAAAGAAAAAACGAAGTCGGGTACATTCTGGTATGTCCGCTTTTGGGACGAATCAATCCAGAAGTACGCAGGGGAGAAATTCGAGGGCTGCAATGTGGAGATATAGCAGACGGCCTCATAACCGTACGGCATAACTATCAAGACATGGAAGGACTGATATTACCCTAATACAATTCTGTCAGGAAGGTTCCTGTCCCTGCCGCAGTTCAAGGAATTTTGGACATAGCCAAAGAAATGGCACGGTTACACAAGACCAGCAATATGGCAATTCAAATTTCCCCGGACAGTTTTATTCTTGCAAGCCCTAATGTTCCTGGAAAACCATTAAGCAATAACTTTTTTAAAGAAGGACTTTAAAAATTATAATTTCTTGTAATACCTTCTGATTTTTTCAGAAACTAAAATTCGTCTTTGTATAAGAAAATCATTATAATCATCAAAAGTCCAGTTTTCCATATCCTTTGGTATACAATGAGATTTAAAATTTTCTTTTAACTCTTCCATATCAACTATTGCTCCGTATTTGGAAAATCCATTTTTGCAATTCTCAATAATCTCAGAAAAGTATTCTTTGGGAGATCGGTCTTTTATCGCAATATTAATTTCACTTTGCATCATTACGTATATTGCCATAACCAGCCAGCGCCTAACCAGCTTTTCAATTTTGGCAGGACTTACCTTTATTGAAACAGACAAAAGATAAATAATATAAGCAAAGTTTAAAACGTTTTGTGACCGGATCATAGATGGATCAATAAATCCGGCAGAACGAACAATCATTATAAAACGTTGAAAATTGGTTTTGTTCATGAACTTCATTATTCCGGATTTCAACATTACGCAAAATATCTCTTTCGTCTGTACTGGAATTCAATTTGCAATATTCCTTTACTAAGTCAAACATATTAACATCAGAATTCAGAAGAATGGAAATATCTGGTATCCATGCATTATCTTTTTGAATAGCAGGGTTAGAAACTTCAAATTTCCTTTCAATGGGATGAAAAGCAATCCTAATACGTTTTGGTCTATAGTCATCATCCATGACCTCTTCACCTAATAAGGCTGCCATTAGGGCTGTAACTCTTTGCTGTCCATCTATAAGGATTTTTTTGCCCGCCGAGGTGGTTCCATCTTTTAAACGAATAGACGGATTTTGCCAGGCGATCAAATAACCTATAGGATAACCCTGATAGAGGCTATCTATTAAATCACGAGCCTTGGCTATGGGAAGGTCTACGCATGTATGACACAATTAATAAAGCTTCTCTTGCAGAATACCAGAGGTGTGAAGTATACTTTACTCAAGGAGAAAACCCATGCCCTTAGCTCAAACCATGACTTTGGATGAAAAACTTGCAGTAGGCTGTAAAGCAATAGAGCTTAAAAAATCCGGTGATCGTGAAGGCTATGAACGCCTTACAAAGACCATTCCTTTACCCCCTTACATTGCAAAGGTAATGAAGGAAAAAGTTGGGGTTGACTACTTAATAAATAGTGGCTGGAACTTATCAGAAGCAGAGGCAGAATTTGGATCTGATTGGCTTAGCAAATAAGATAACTGAAGCTACCACCCATATTGATTCAGGTCGTAAAGGTTTTGCTTCAAGAGGGAAGGAGCAAGAAGGCCGGATTTTATATGAAGATGGCATATCAGAGGCTATGTCTGCTTTTCAGGAAGCCCAATCCTCAACAGACCCTCAAGCCTTAATACTGGCCGAGTACACCTTCTTAACCCAGGAACTTGAGCTATGCTCGAAAACTGATAAAGACTCTATCGACAGCCTGACAAAAGCAGTACAAAGTTTTGATGATGCATTTTTAGCCCTTAAAGCCGTTGAAGGTTCCGGCTATATAACGGCTGATATGGTATTTCCTCATAATGGAAAATATCGTGTAAGTAATTACCCAAAGGACTCATATCACATCGCCTGCATAGCCCACCGAACAAGGCTTAAAAATATTCTCCGCTCTCCCGGCATTGACCCCATTGAAAAATCCCTGTTAAACCAGCGGTTGGCAAATTTGGCAACCGCTCAAAGCGGATATGTGGAGAAGCAGAAGAAGGCAATGGCGAATTAGGAATGTGAAGGGGGAAATGAAATATAAATGTAAAATATGTAACTATTCAAATTACTGTAAATATTGTTTATAAAATAAAAATATCATCTTTAATAGACTTAATTTTATTTTGACTCTCAAGTATTCGTTTTTCTATAGTTTCTGATCTTAAATAATAATTTATATTTTCTTTTTTCAATTTGTTTTCTTTTTTATTCTTTATAAATTTTTTAATTCCAGAAATTGTTAATTTTTTTGATCGGAATATTCCCAAAAAATATGGTAAAAATATTGGTATCATTGATAATAAGTATAAAAAAGGTTGTGAAAATTCCCAATTTTGATAAATTATATAAGATAAAAAGCAAAGAACAACCAAAGATAATATCCCAATAAAGATAAACAATTTTTTTACATATTTGTTAGATTTTATAGGTATTTGAGATATAATATTATTATTTATGGACATTAATTCGTCACAGTCTCTTTTAATAATTTCTTCAATTAATATAATCTCTCTGTTTATTGCGTCATTTTTTGCTTCAATAGTAATTTCTTTAATCTCTATATCTTTCATTTTTTTTATAATTGATCTTTCTCTTTCAATGCTTTTTTGCATATCTTCTTTCAATAAGAAGAAGAAATCTTCTTCTTCTTTAATTTTAATCTTTTCTTTTTCTTCTGCAATCAATGAAAGATTCTTTAATTCATTAATAATTCCTGTCTGAGTGTTTTTTTCTAATAATAATTTTAATTTTTGATTGTCAATACTACCTATAGTTTCTGCTATTTGTATACAATCTTTTGCACTTATAGGATAGTCATTAATGACCTGGATTTTTTTATCTAATGCTTTAAGCATTTTTTCATCAGGAACGACATTTAATGTTGTTGATAATAATCGAGATATTGTAGTTTTAATGTAATTATCAGCACTATATGATGGATGAGACAACCACATAATATGTAATAATTCTTCTGCTCTAATACTTAATGGACAATTATGATAAGAAATATTAAAAATATCTTTGATACTGGGCTTGTTTGTAACAAACCAAACATTGACATCATTAAATGATATGGGGGTTCCCTTTCTCAGTTTTCTTGTGTAATACAAAATAGTTGCATCATGTAAAGCCCCGCCTGGATTATGTTTCCTGTCTAATTGTTGTTTATATAGATCACTCTGCCGTGCTTCAGATATCATTGAATTATTTATCATTTCATCGGTAATTAGAATTCCGTAATTTTCTCTCAACATTTCTTCAAATTTATTGACAATAAACATTAGACCTGATGCATTAATATTTCTTCTAGAACAACCATAAAATATTGAATCTTTATTAAGAGATTGAAATAAAGTTACAGAGTTAAGTTTTGATGCAATTCTATTTAAAAGAGCTTTTGTTTCATCGATGGTATATGGCATTATTTCGACTTTATATCTTAACTGATTAGCAATTTCAACTAACATTTTACAATTTTCATATGATTCTTCTGAATCAAGATCTAATAAACTAACAACAAAACTTGTATCAAGTAATAATATTTTACTATGCTTCGTTGAATCATCAATTTCTAATTCTATATACGATGATATAATAGAGCCTAAAAATATTTTATAAATAAGTTCTTTATATTTATTGTGATGTAATAACCTTTTAATAAATTTTGCTTGAACTTGATATTTTTCTTCAATAATTTGTGTAGAAACAGTTGCTGTTAAACAACTAATGATATATCTTTTATTTTGCTCAAAAAATAATAACAGATCATAATCATCAAGTTTCAAACCGCTAATTTGAAGATATCTATTATATAACTCATAAAATGCTTCAATAATATCTTGTTCTTTTTTTAATATTAACTCAAAATTAACTTCTGGGGATTCATTTATTGTAAATGAATCATCTTCATATTTTGTTATTAAAGTATTATTTTTTTGAATGATATTGTTTATAATAGTTTTTATAGTTGGTATTGGAATATCTATGGAATATGTAAGCTTAAAATCTTTTTGTAAATCACTAATGTTCCCTCCCTTTATTTTCTTACTAATCCAAGTGGATAATAAACCTTCAATAAGCTCCTCAAATATAGACAAAAGTGAAGTTATATTACCGCTTTTTTCTTTAATAACTGATAAAAAAGCATACGTAACTACTTTATCCATAAAAATACCACTTTAGTCAATTTTCTCATGTTAAATCATTGTATCAATGATATCTAAGTTATTCAATTGTATCAATGATATCTAAGTTATTCAATAGATGGATTAAATAAAAGTAGATGAATAAATTATAAAGAGAACTGAGCATTTGACATTTCTGTCAAATATTGGATAAAATACCCCATAAAGCCTATCATAGGCTGGATAAGGAGCCCCCATGCCTAAAAGAAAGCCCACCCACGACACCCGAAACCTCAAACAGATAGACGACTACAGCTATCCCGAATACGACCGGGTAAATCTCCCCCCTGTAGGCATGGCACAGCATGACACCGTAACCAGCCCCGAAGCAAAATACGAATATGACCCTCACATAGACCCCTCTCTGCAATGGGCAGGGAAGAAGGAAGGAACCTCATTTGAAGTCCCCACAACCTCAATTCACATTCACGAAGTAATCAAACCATATAAAATAATCCACACCGTCCAGACCCTCGGCGACAGTTATACAGAAGTACAGGGAGAACTTTTTGAATCCGATGTAGACAGAGCCAGCCGCAGAAACAAGGAAATAGAATTCTACCAGCACAAAAACCAATGGACAAACCGCTTAATTGCCGGAGATAGCCTTGTCATTATGAATTCCATGCTCCAAAAAGAAGGCATGGCAGGGCAGGTTCAAATGGTCTACATAGACCCGCCATACGGTATAAAATACGGTTCAAACTTCCAGCCCTTTGTAAACAAGCGGGATGTTAAAGATAAAAAAGATGAGGACTTGACCGCAGAACCGGAAATGATAAAAGCCTTTCGGGACACATGGGAATTAGGCATACATTCGTATTTGACATACCTTCGAGACAGGCTTTTGCTTGCTAGAGAATTGTTAGCAGAAACAGGAAGTGTTTTTGTGCAAATTAGCGATGAGAATGTTCATTTGGTTAGAAATTTATGTGATGAGGTTTTTGGAGTAGAGAATTTTTCAAATTTAATTTATTTTAGAACAACCGGAGGGTTTGCAACAAAAGGTTTAAGCAGAATAGGTGATTATTTAGTATGGTATGCAAAAGATTTAGAAAAAATGAAATATCATCAGCTTTTCGATGAGAAGCCTGCGTTTGATTCTGCATATAAATATATCGAATTATTATCTGGCGAACGAAGGCCATTATCAGAAAGTGAAAAAAAAGATTTAACCACTGTACCTAAAGGTAGTAAGATATATCGTGTAGATAATATACAATCACAAGGAGCTTCAAAAGAACCAACCCCATTAGAATTTGAAGGCAAGATATATAACCCTAACACAGGAAGTCATTGGAAAGCGCAGTATCCAGATGGTATGAATAATCTGATTAAAAAGAGTAGAGTCACTCTATTTGGATCATCATTAGCATATATTAGATACATTGACGATAATCCCGTAACTCCAAAAAATAATGCATGGACAGATACAGGTTTTGCAGGTTTTGCTACTGATAAAAAATATGTAGTGGAAACAAATAAAGAGGTTATCCAACGCTGTCTACTAATGACTACTGACCCTGGCAACCTCGTTCTGGATATAACTTGTGGAAGCGGAACCACCGCCTATGTTGCCGAACAATGGGGCAGACGATGGACTACTTGTGATACTTCCCGCATTGCCGTTACTCTTGCAAAAAAACGCTTAATGACTGCAACATACGATTATTACAAATTAGCCCACCCTGAACAGGGAGTTGGAAGTGGCTTTGTCTATAAGGCCGTTCCTCACATTACCCTTAAATCAATAGCAAACAACGAACCAGCGGAACAGGAAACCCTTTACGACCAACCAGAAGTAGAAAAACGGAAAGTCCGTATCTCCGGCCCCTTCACGGTAGAAGCCCTGCCAGCCCCGGTGGTCATGCCTCTTACCGATGACGAGACCGCCCCGGCTCCCTTCTTTTACGAAAACGCCGCAAAAAAACAGTCCGACTGGATGGGGGAGTTAAAAGCCTCCGGTATAAATCTACGTGGAAAAGACAAACTGGATTTTTCAAGAGTTGAGCCCCTCGAAGGAACAAAGTATCTCCACGCCGAAGCCGAAACAAAAGAAAAAGAACCCAAACGAGCCGTAATCTGCTTCGCAGGGGAAACCCGCCCCCTCGATACCCGCATGGTAACGCAAGCCATGAACGAAACCGAAAACATCAGACCAAAACCAGCATATATCATTTTCGCCGCTTTCCAGTTTGACCCCAACGCTTCAAAATATATCGAAGATACAAACTGGCCTGGCATAGTGCTGCTCAAAGCCCAAATGAACCCCGACCTGATGACCGCCGACCTCAAAAAGAAAGTATCAACAAGCCAAAGTTTCTGGCTTGTCGGACAGCCCGATGTAGAGCTAATCCACATAGAAAAAGGAAAAGACAAGGGAAAATACAAAGTCAAGGTTAAAGGTTTTGATTATTACGATATTCATAAAGGCATAGTGGACTCCGGCAACGCTGAAAAAATAGCCCTGTGGATGTTGGACACTGACTATGACGGAATGAGCATAGACCCCAAACAGGTATTCTTCCCGATGGAAGGAACCAACGAAGGATGGGATAAACTGGCACGAAACCTCAAAGCAGAAATCAACCCCGAACTGATAGAAAAGTACAGAGGAACAGAATCTATACCATTTGAAGTAAAAGACAACACTTCCATAGCCATCAAAATAATTGACGATCGTGGTATAGAAAGCCTTAGAGTAATCAATGTGGGAGAGAAAGATTGAAGAATTTTACCACGAACCACACGAACGACACGAACAGGAAGAGAGGAAGAGAACATGAAACAACAAGTTAGTGTGGTTAGTGGTAGAAAAACGGAGAAAAATCATTGTATTGGATTCGCTAGACGCCGTCTAGCGAATCCTGAAAATCTGTCTTGGTCGCACTGGTGTGCAATTATGTGTATCGGAGAAATATCATGAATAATCTTACCACGAACCAACACGAACAAGAAGATAAGAAAAATTTGCTATTCAAAGATGAATGTTATGATATATATGGCTGTATATATATAGTCAACAAGAAGTTAGGAGCTGGTTTTCTGGAAGCAGTATATCAGGAAGCATTGGAAATTGAATTAAAAAGAAAAAATATACCTTTTGTTTCACAGCAAGAATTAGAAATATTGTATGATGGAGTTCCATTAACAACAAAATATATAGCAGATATTATTTGCTATAATAAAATTATAATAGAAATAAAGGCAGTGTCAAAAGTCAACGAGCATCATAAAGCACAATTATTGAACTATTTAGCAGCTACAGGATTCAAATTGGGATTATTGGTAAACTTTAAATCATATCCCAAAGCAGAGATAATCAGGATGGTTAGGTAGAACATGAAACAACAGGTTCGTGTGGTTAGTGTGGTTCGTGGTAAAAAAAGAGGAAAATTCCATGGCAAAAATAATTGATCAACTTATTATAAATTCCCCCTACGAAGAACCAAAAGAACATTGGGTATATGACTCTCAAAACCAATCCTTTGACCGTGTTTCAGGCCGCCGAAGAGCAGGCTACTATGTTACCACTCCGGGAACAAACCAATTCAATGACATGGGCACTTTCAAGGAACTTGAACTTACCAACGAAATACGAAAAAGAGTAAAAACATGGCGTGATAATAATTACCCCGGCGTTACCAGCGTTACACGAAAACTGCTTGAACATTGGCACACAAAGGAAGTACGCAACTATCCTTTTTTCTTCTGTCAGTTAGACGCAATCGAAACAATAATATACCTTGCCGAAGCCCCCGCCGCCGATAAAACAGGAATTCACATCGAAGGGGACGGCGGTGCATTTCAAAGAATATGCACAAAACTCTGCACCGGCGGCGGTAAAACGACCGTTATGGCCATGCTCATAGCCTGGCAAGTATGCAATAAAGTGTCCTATCCGCAAGATACCCGATATTCAAAAAATGTGTTTATAGTTGCCCCCGGCATAACAGTAAAAGACCGTTTGCAGGTCTTACAGACAGGCGGCGGTTCAAACTACTACATCGAATTCAGGGTAGTACCCGATACCTTCATCGACAAATTGTATCAAGGGAAAGTAATTATAAATAACTGGCAAGCTCTGGCATGGGATGATGCAGAATCACTAAAGAAGAAAAAATCCGTAGACAAACGAGGGCCAAAAAGCGATGAAGCCTACGCTCGCCAGGTCTTGGGTTCAATGGCGAAATCCCGTAACATTCTGGTAATTAATGATGAAGCCCATCACGCCTGGCGTAAAAATCCCGAAATAAAAGGCAAGTATGTCGGCGTAGATAAAAAAGACGAACAGGAAGCCACAATCTGGATTAGCGGCCTCGACCGCATCCACAAAGCCCGGAACATATTAACCTGTTATGATTTTTCCGCTACGCCCTTCGCCCCTTCCGGAAAAAAGAATGATGAAGAAGCTCTGTTTTCATGGATAGTTTCAGACTTCGGTTTAAATGACGGCATTGAAAGTGGCCTCGTAAAAACACCCCGCATAGTTGTCAAAGACGATAATACCCCGGACGCTAAAACCTTCCGTTCTAAACTCTATCATATCTACATGGCAGACGAAGTTAAAAGCAATATAAACCAGCCTGTAAAACCAGAAGCACCTTTACCGCCGCTTATTATACAAGCATACAATCTCCTCAGTGCAGACTGGCTTGAAACCTACAATGAATGGAAAAATAAAAAATCCGATGTACCCCCTGTTATGATAACAGTCGCCAACCGCACAGAAACCGCCGCAAGAATAGAGTATGCTTTCAGGCACAAACAAATCCACGTTGACGAACTTTGCGACACCGAATTCATGCGGCATATAGACTCAAAAACACTTGAACAGGCAGAAATAGACAACATATCCCTTAACGACATTACCCCTGCAACAGATGAAGAAGCAGAAGGCACAAGAAAACTGTCAAAGAAATACGAAGCGGCACTCCTAAGAGAAACAGTAAACACGGTCGGACAGGTAGGAAAATTAGGCGAGCAAATCCGCAATGTCATTTCAGTAGGTATGCTTACCGAAGGATGGGACGCAAAAACCGTAACACACATCATGGGTTTACGTGCCTTTTCAAGCCAGTTACTATGCGAACAGGTAGTAGGCCGTGGCCTTCGCCGTTCCTCTTATGATATAGGGGAAAACGGCCTGTATGAACCCGAATATGTTAATATCTTCGGCATACCTTTTTCATTTCTCCCCCATGAAGGGGACGGTGGTTCAGGCGGTCAAACAAAAACAAAATACTACATTAGCGTAGTCCCTACCAAAGCACAATATGAAATCACCTGGCCTAACATCACCCGCATTGACCATGAAATAGACCCCCGGCTTCACGTTGATTTTTCAAAAATACCATCACTTACCCTTGAAGCCAGCGACATCAGAACAAAAGCCGAACTCGCTAAAGTCCTTGACGGCAAACCAGACCTTACAGACCTTACCCCCATAGACATAGAGGAAATTCAAAAGCGTATGCGTATGCAAAATATCATTTTCAAAACATCAGCAATGGTTTTTGAACAAATGAACGATGACTGGAAAAAAGAAGGAACACCCTATGCCTTGCTTTCTCAAGTGTTCCGTTGGGTAGAACGCTACCTTGACAGCAACAAGATAGTTATTGAACCAGTCCTCTTTGTGAACAAAAATCCGGAAATGCGGAAAATAATGTATATGCTGAACATGAATATTATAGTCCAGCACCTATGGACATCAATAAAATGTCAGACCATATCCCGCCTTGTTCCGCATTTTAATACATCCAATAAAATACGCTCCACAGGCGATATGCCTACATGGTGGACAACAAAACACCGTGAAACCTTTACGAAAACCCACACAAACCACATAGTATATGACAGTGCAATGGAAGCCGCCGAAGCAAATAAGCTGGAAAAGAACTGCCATGTAACAGCCTTTGCAAAAAACGACCATCTCGGCTTTTCTATCCTTTACACATTTAACGGTATAGTACGTCAATACTACCCTGACTTCCTGATAAAACTTGCCAACGGTAAAACCCTTGTCTTGGAAACAAAAGGAGTAGACAGCCCCGAAGTACAGGCAAAAAAAGCCGCCCTCGAAGAATGGGTAACAGCCGTCAACTCCCTCAAAGAATACGGTCAATGGTGCAGCGACATTTCCTACAATCCCGCCGATGTAGACGGTATTATTGGGAGGTATGTATGTAAAACATGAATGAAATCTTTATTTCCAGTTGGTTCTCTGTAATAATTGGAGTTATAGTAGGTAGTGCAATCAAAAAGACAAACAAAACAACAAGTCAAAGCTGAACGTCTTAAAAGAATTGATGAAATATATGATTTTTGCTCGTCTTTAATAGAGAAATCAAAAAAAGTATATAAAATAACCGTTACTGGTCAAGCAGTACAATACTTCAGTGAAATAGAGAACTTTTTATTAGATCATCCCCCTCACTCCGCCGACTTAAAATTATACATCGGCTTTACTATGTTGATAATCCTTGCCGTTGGCGTAATATGGCGTACAATGTCATCCATATCCTTATAAGCCATGGGGCTTTCATCGAGAGTTCCCTTGTGAACAGAGCTTGAATAAATACCCGACATTTGCTCCCTGAAATCATCCAACGAAAGAGTCTTAAAGGCTTTGTTTCTGCTCATAAGCCGTCCAGCTCCATGCGGCGCGGAATAGTTCCAGTCAGGGTTTCCAAGGCCTTCGCATACAAGGCTGCCATCACGCATATTAATGGGAATAAGCAGTTTTTCTCTTGTCTTTGCAGAAACTGCACCTTTGCGTAGAATCATAGAATCAGTATCGATGTAATTGTGCACAGTAGTAAAATTTTCATAATCGCTGCTGTCTTTAATCCCAAGCCCATTTAAAATAATTTGCATCATTGCTTTACGATTAGTGTCAGCAAATAATTGGGTTATCTTCATATCATTGATGTAATCGTCAAACAAATCACCGGCTACATAGGCTAAATCTTTCGGTATATCCACGACAATTTGTGCCTTGATTTCCGCTATCCTGCTTTGTATCTCCGTTTCCCGGCCTTCAGCTTTTAACTGTGAAATTACAGCATCAGTATCTGTCCTTCGTTTACCGTTTAGCTGGTTCCAGGCTTCCTCCTGATACCATTCTGCAATTTCAAGACCCAGGTGACGGCTACCCGAATGAATGACTATGTACAAATGTTCGTTTTCGTCTCTTCCGGCTTCAATAAAGTGGTTTCCTCCTCCAAGAGTGCCTATGCTCAATCGTGCCCGGTGTAGGTTAACCTTAGGACAGCGTATATTAGCCAGAGGAACAGTTTCAGCAAATTCATGGGGTTTCCATTGGACATTTCTGCCGCAGGGAATCTTTTTGTGTATCCACTTATCCAGTTTTGCCGGATCAAATTCTCTGGAAACTTGATCATCTTTGGAGATTATAATTGTTTCCATGCCGCAGCCAATATCAACACCAACAAGATTGGGAACTATCTTATCTTTTATGGTCATAGTTGTACCAATGGTACAACCGGCCCCGGCATGAACATCTGGCATTAAACGCAGGGTACTTCCTTTTACAAATTCCTGCTCGCAGAGTAGTTCAATTTGCTCCCTGGATTTTTCATCCAGGTTGTTCGTAAACACTTTAGCAGTGTTATACTTTCCGGTAATTTCTATCATTTAATTTCTTACAACACCTCACAATAATCAAGTATCTTAACAAAACCTTCTTCCAATAGGATATGGCTGGTGATTTCCTGGTTCATGAGGTAAGTATAGCCGTTTTTATGGGTTTTTCAAGTTAATTAAGAAGGAGGTAGTCTCTCATGGATTTAATTTCATTTAATATTTCAACCATGCTGCTATAAACAAAGGGCAAAAACAGAGCAACTAAACTACCCGCCGTATGATTTTATAAGTATAGAATTGACATTTTTGTAAAATAAGAATAGTCTAACGCCAGGAGAGCATTTATGGATAAACTAACATTGGTAAGGCCAACTAAAGATATGGAATTTCAAGCTATTGAATTTAAAAATGAATTCTTTAATAATGGTGAAACTGAAATAAACGGTAGTGAATTATGGGACAAAACAGACAATTATCATATTTGGCTTGAAAAAGTAACAACTCAAATAAACAAAGAAACTGTTGACCCTAATTGGGTTGTTACAGATACATTTTTTGCAATTCGTGAACATGATAAAAAAATAATCGGAGTAATTGATTTTAGACAAGAATTGAATGATTTCTTAAAGGATTTTGGGCATTGTGGATACAGTGTTAGACCTTCTGAAAGGAAAAAAGGTTATGCATCCGAAATGTTAAGACAAGTATTGGAAATTGCTCGAAAAATCGGATTAAAAGAATTTCAATTATCTTGTGTAAGTGATAATGTTCCTTCTGTAAAGACTATAACAAAAAATGGCGGGATATATAAAAGAAGTTTTGAATATCATGGAAGTAAAGCTGATATATTTATGATAAAATTATAAATATACGGGCAATCCGGTCAGTAGGCAGGGCGTGTTTCTGAACAGCCGCAGGCAGGATCTTTTCCAGACAGCCAGCCAAAAATAAACGCCGCCGCACAGCCGACACCGTGATATACCGTAATAGCTTGGGTGACACAATTCAACGCACAAGCTCTGCACTCCATACATACATCCCTGTCGCGAAAAAGAAATGATAAAAATTAACTAAATATTAACTATAAATTAACAATATATATAAAAAATAGTATATCCTTTAGTAAGGAAAATATTAAGTCAAAGAGAAAGCAAACAACCTATCAAAATTACTTTTTAAAGAAATATAAATCTGGATAAGTGAAATAGATAGTTTTGGCTAAAGGAATTAATATGGATATTAAAGGTAATATGGCAACAATAATTCGTGTATTTGGTATTTTCAACACTATAATATTTGGCTTTTTTGCTTTGAGTTTTTTCCTCCCTCCTTATCGTGAACATATTTATCTTTCAGAAAATGGTACAGAGCTTATTGGTGTTGTTATTCGAGTAGAAAAGTCCTATTCTCCAGACCCTATTTCTGTATCATTGGTGCAATATGAAGTTGACGAACATTTATATATTTATAGAATTTCAGGCAGGCGTACAGTCGGAAGTGATGTTTTACTTCTTATAAATCCGGATAACCCTGAAAATGTACGTCTTAAAGACGGAAGCAGATATCAAATAATATTTTTTATATTTATTATAATTAGTGTATTATCCTTATTTTTTTCCCTTTTAATTCCCTGGAATAAATATCTTAAAATAATGCGAGATAGTAAAAATGAATAAAATAGGGAGACATTGCTAATGGACATAGATTTTATTAATTTAACAAATGACGAATACAAAAAAATAAATAAAAACTTACTGTGGTATCCCGTTAAACGTTTCTTTTATTGGAAAGGTTTAATGATATTTCTTATGATTATGGCAACTATTGCGGGTGTGATGAGCGGAATCGGGTTTCTTGAGCATCTTAGCGATCCTAGATATTTTGAAGGAAGCGATTTAACCTTTCTTTTACATATTTTCATCTTTATTGCTTCCTTTGGTTTCAGCCCGATTGTTGGCTCTGTATTGGCCGGTATTATTATGACAGTTGTTTTTTTTCTTGCCGGTATAATGTTTTACCTTTTTATCTATTTTGTTTTTTTTGCCCCATTTATGAAATTAGGCAGAATTAATCGACACAGAAAGTTTCGTGCTCAGTTTAATTTATTGGATGCAACGCAAAAAGAAATGCTTTTACGGGAATACCCTGAGCGCAAAATAGTAGATACGATGAAACACACCGGAAATAAAGATATGGATACACCGCCGGGTTCTATCTATCTTACAGAAAATTTTATTTTTGTTGCGGGTTTGTTTCTAATGTTCAGGGAAAACATCAACGATGTACAACTAAGGATTGCAAAAAACTTGTCCGCCGCGGTTGTGGACTATTATACAAAGGGGCAGAATGGAAAAAAAGGAAAACGATACAGTCTGCCTTTAATTCTATTACATTACAGTCCAAAACATGCTCCCCATGCATTAGAGGAAATTATGGCATGGTATTGGCAGTGCGATTCTGACGATCCGGACCTTCGTAAACGAATGGACAGTATTATTACCTGGTTTGATACGTCTAGCTAACAATTCAAAATAACTCAAAATATATTTTAAGGAGAAATAATGAGAAATTTTACAGTAAGCCCAAGCAAGAAAACTAAGATATTGATGGTATTTAGTTCCGTAATACTGCTGCTGCTTATTTCGGCTTTTTTTTATTTGATATTTGTAGAAGGGTTTCCTTTTGAGGAAGAACTGTATATTCAAATCTTTTTTTTCGTAATGATGACTGTTTTCATATTCTGCTTAATAGGCGCCATAGATAACATGACCCGGACAATTTCCGTTGATAGCAAAAATATCCATTCCAAGTCGTTTCTTTCCAGTAAAACATTCACCTTCGACGACATCAGCATAATGCCTTCGGATGTTAAATCGACAACACGCAACTTTCATTCAAAAGATAAGAAGATACTCTTCTACCTCCAAACAGAAGACATCGGTTTTGATCTGTTTATGGAGCGCCTTGCGGCTTTTGACACATCGGTTGTGTTGGAAAAGCCAATTGAGGAAGAACAGGAAACGAAAAGCAAGAAGAAGCGCTTGTTAAGAATTCAATTACTGGCGTCCGCCATCGTTTTTGTGTTGTTTATTGCTTTGGTTGCGTTAGTTGAATATTTGCCGGTGATATTCCATGCCGACAGCGGTGCGGATTATCCTTGTGGGTTATGAGCTTGCCTTGTTTGGAATACCGGCTCTGCTTGCAGTCCTCGCGACGATCTACATCTGTACCATCATACCCGTGTTGCGCCTTGAGCCGCCCTGGGCAAAGTGGCTTTACCGATTCATACTGAGCCCGGTACGGGATGAGTTTTCTGATACACAAAATGTCTGGTGGCCGCTGTACCCTCCGGCTTTTTATCCCCCCGTTTTGCGGGAAATGTTCCCGGACAGTATCCATAACCAAGTTAGAGCTTACATGTTTAAAGTCAGCATCGCCCCTTATTCGCAAATAGTGGTTGATGTCGTACCAATAACAGACGCTGCCCTGGAGCTTGGGCCGAATATTGATGATGTAATAACGGAGATAGGCGATATCGTAGAATTTGGCGGCATTGATTGACGAGTACGCCCCGCAATGTGGGTGTATTTGCTGGAAAACCGGCTCTAATGATATGCTTGATGGAGCAAAAGAAGTTATTCAGGAAAGCGAAAATCATCTGAATAAAAAAATATGGAATAACCGCAACCTTGTAACAAACCTTAAACGTAACACCTAACCCGCACATTCATACCTCAACGCAAAATTCTCTCCCGCGCCCTGTTTCCCCAAAACCTCGAGCCGGCTAACCTCCAGCGATACAGCCCCATTATCATCAGCAACCCGTCCAAAAACCAGTAAAGGCCGTTGTTCAAAAAGAATTTTACTATATCGATCATAAACTTGCGGAAAAATTACAGTTTCATACAAAGCTGATTCATCTTCCAATGATAAAAATGACATTGTTAAACCATCTTTAGTCCATACGTCTTTTTGCGTAACAGGCCAACCAGCCATTTTTACATTCCTTCCTATGTAATCCCCAATATGCACAGCCTTAACCCGAGACTTAACTGCCAAGACATCATCTTTCCATAAAGTCAGAGGGTGAATATTACGTAAAAATCCCAAAGCCCGATATTCTTCCCATAAGTCAGCATCTGTTTTTTGAACATTCTTTACTTGCGGAGCAAGAACGGTTTTTTGCACAATCCCAAAAGCAGAAGAAAGTTCCGCAGTAAATAAATCTTGCTGCTCTTTTTTAACCGTTCCGGTATTTGCAGCCAAAAGCCGCCGGGCTTGCAACGACCGGGAAAGACCACCGGCAATGCTGTCAAACACTCCGGCAGGGCAAAGAGCAATAATATCATCACGCCCCGGTTTTACCCTTCGTGAAAAATCATCAAGGCTTTTGTACTCTCCGCCTTTGTCCCTTTCATTCAGTATTCGTTCTGCCCCTGAAACCGAAAGCCCCTTGACAGCCATTAAGCCGATTACCAGGTCCTGTCCCCTGCCGTAATACTTCCACCTTGAAATATTGACATCGGGGCCTGCAGTAAAAAGCCGCATACGGCGAGCCTCTGCAATGTAAGCATGGGGGCGGTAATACCCGCCTTGATTCGACAGAACCGCCGCCATAAATTCGGCAGGGTGATGAACCCTTAAGTATGCCGATTGATAAGACACCATAGCGTAACTTGCACTATGGGGTTTACAAAAACTATAACCATCAAAAGATAGCATCATATCCCAAATTTTTTGAATAGTTTCTTCCTGCACATCGTTTTTCCGGCAGCCTTCAAAAAACTGTTCCTGATAAACTGCCAATTTTACCCCGCCCATTTTTTTGGCTATCACTTTCCGTAATTTATCAGCGTCAGCCTCATTAAACCCTGCAAGGGCAACAGCCGTCTTTGATACATCTTCCTGATAACACAGTATGCCGTAACTTTCATTAAGGATACTTTCCAGTCGGGAATGAAGCGGCTTCCATTTTCCGCCTTTTAACCGCCGGACATATTCAGAAATAAATTTATTGGCTGCCGGACGGATAATCGAACTGTGTATTACAATGTGCTCAAAATCACCTCTGTTTGTCTTTTTTTGTAATTGCCGCATGGCAGGGCTTTCAATGTAAAACACCCCGATGCTGTCGCCTTTTGCCAATGCCTCAATAGTTGCGGTATCGTCTATTGGCCTCCAGATATTACGGTCAATAGTAATTCCCTGTTCCTCAAGGTTTATTAATACATCCCGAATAACAGCCAGGCTCCGGTTACCCAATAGATCAATTTTCACGAATCCCGCGGCTTCGCAGCCTTCTTTTTCCCAGGCCAACAGCGGAAAACCCTCTGCTGACTTCTCAATAGGCACATAACGGCAAATCGGTTGCGGCGTAACCACCACCCCGCCGCAATGCATACCAAGACCGCGAGGCAATCCTTCTATTCTTTTTGCAATAGCAAAAGTTTCCTGCCAGACCGGATCTGCCGTGCAGGACTTATCCCCATATTGAAAAAGCCGCCGTTCCGTTTGCGTAATTTCGGCATCTCCAAAACCGTAAGCCTTCGCTGTTTCACGCAAAGCCGACCTATAGCGGAACATATTGTGATTAGCCACCCTGCCGCAATATTCAGCTCCAAACTTATCAATAACCGCCTGGATTAAATCGTCTCTTTCGTCCCATGCAAAATCTATATCAATATCAGGCGGATCAGAGCGTGAAGGATTAAGAAACCGTTCAAAATACAATTCATGCCGCAAGGGATCAACATTGGTAATACCCAAACCATACGAAACAATAGAAGCCGCGCCGGAACCCCGCCCGCAGGTAGTGCTTCCTTTGGAAGCCTTAGACATTTTGACAATATCGTCAATTAACAGAAAATACTCTGCAAATCCTTTTTCCTCTATCACACCAAGTTCATATTCAATCCGTCCGATTTCCCTGTCTGCCAGTTCGCCGTAACGAACAGCATTCCCCTCATACACCCTATGCCGCAATTCATCAATGACCGGCAGCCCCCCGGTCGCATAAGCCGGGAATATCCATTTATTAAAAATTTCATTAAAAGTGCAAATAGCGGCAATTTCTTCTGTCCCCCTGACCGCTTCCGGCCATGATACAAGACGGCGGTGTAAATCACCCGATGAACGTAAATATCTTTCTTTATCGGCAGTATCGCCTTCACTTAAATTGCCAACTGTTTTCAAAAGGCTTATTGCACGTAACACCCGATGAACGGCAAAATCCCCGGCTTCCAAAAATAAGGAATCATCCAGAAAAGCAAGCGGAATATTCAGCCTGCGGCCGGAAGGTGCGGCTCTAATATCAGAAGGAGTTATCGCCGCAAAAAGCCGCTTTACCCGCCCTTTAAGATTTTCCAAAACTTTATCGTCGGTAGAAGCTAAAACAAGTCCCGCTGATTGCTCGCATAACGGCAAAATCGGATTAAAATTTTCTTTATCCTTGTTCCTTAAAGTCAGCAGTTCGCAAAGCCGTCTAAACCCCGCCCGGTTTTCCACGAAACAATAAACCGCCGGATTGGTATTTTTACCTATAGTTAAAGCCGCACCAATAATCGGTCTTATATCCCTTTCTTTCGCTTCTTCAAGAACCGTATGCACACCATACAGGCTGTTCAAATCACAGAAGGAAACTACCTTAATCCCAAGAGAAGCAGCACGGTTTAGTATTTCCCCCGGCTTATGCACCCCATATAGAAATGAGTACCCCGATACAAGACCAAGCCTAATGTACAAAAGAAGCCCCCGTAATCAGTACGCCCCCATCATTCCTCATTTTTTTTGCTGCCAATACCGGCCCTCTTGTTATCTTGCCTGCACCGTAACGATTTTGTATTTTATCTATTGCTTCCTGCAATTTCCGGTTTGCGATTTCCGTTTCCGGTTCAAATAAATCCGGTTCAAAACCAAGACGCATTAGCCCTTCAAGGGATAATCCAATACTCCGTATCTGTATTCTTCGCACAGCTATTTTACGGTAAATTTTCTCTGCCGCCGCCGATATTTCCCGGTCAAGGATACAAGATCGCCGGGGTTTATCCTGCCCTTCAACTTTCATTCCGTCAGCATATACAACCAGTAGTTTAATAATTGCCGCTCCCAGTTTGTCACGCCGCATTAAAAAGCCCCCATGCTCTGCAAGGGCTTCTATTGCTCCCATTATTGCCGTTTTTTCTATTGTATTTTCCCCGAAGTCTGCCTGTTGGCAAATACGCCTATTCCCGCTAATATCTTCAACAATAGAGCCGTCAATCCCTAAAGCCATGCTCTTAATCATTGACCCTTTTTTACCGAATAATGCTATGGCTTCACTATCTGTAAGCCGGGCAACTTCCCCAATTTCCCGAATCCCAACAATCGCCGCTGTTTTCAGCAGTTTCGCACCCATACCCGGTAATAATCGAATATCCTGATGGCTTAAAAATTCTGCTTCCGTTCCGGCCTGAACTTGTATTAAACCTGCAGGGCGTATAGTCCGTGTAGCAACCTTGGACACCAATTTGTTAGTCGCAACCGCAACCGCCGGAAATATTTCTGTTTGTTCCCTGATATCTCTTAAAATCCGGCTTGAACAGTCGGCAGGAGTACCGAATATTGTTGTAGTCCCGGTAATATCAAGATACAGATTTCCTGTATGGTCATTTTCCCAAACCGGAGCATACCGAGCCGCTACTCGTTCAATTTCGCGGTTTATCATTCCATAAGCCGGAATGTCAGGGGGGAGTACCGTCAAATCCTTTACCCGCCGTTCCGCAGCCGCTAAAGCCATGCCCGGAGTAATCCCCTGTCTTATTGCTTCCGGTGAACAGTCCAGAGCGAGACTTCGCCCCCCGATTGCTCCTGCAATGACATAAGGCTGCCCTCGCAGGCTCTTGTCTTTAGCCGCCGCCACCGCCGCCTTGAATCCAATAATGTTAAGATGGCATACCGCCCTGTCCCTCATAAGCCCATTTTCTTTAATAGTTTTTCCAGTGTCTGTGCATTTCTTACCGCTTTCCCAAAAGGGTGATTGTTAAAATACACCAAAACTCTTTTTGCCTGTTCTGCAATTCGCTTAATTCTGTCAGCCCACGCCTCAACTTCACTGTCAGTATATAAATAGTCATACCGGGCATGGTCATCGTTACCCCACCATGCTTCTTTATTCCGACCATGTAAACGGACATACGCGACCGAAGCCGTAACCAATTCCATCAAAGGGGGCAGTTTCGGCAGTTCCGGCATATCCAAAGAAACCAGCGGTACATTTCGGCTTTTCATGCCGTCAATAACCTTTCCGCTGTACCAGTCGGATTTTCTGAATTCCACAGCCACCGGAACCCCGTTGAAAAACTTCAATAACTTATCCAGGTACCGTCTGTTATCATCTGTATACCGGAAAGAATAAGGATACTGGAATAAAACCGCCTCCAGCCGCCCTGCATTTAGCATAGGTTCAATAGCCGTCAAATAGGTTTTTGCCTCGCTTTCCCAAAGAGAAGGGTTAATTTCATGGGTCAGGGTTTTATGGGCTTTTATGGCAAAAGTAAGGTTTTCTCCGCCATCAACCAACATTTTAGCCAAATTTTCGGCTTTAGGCATGGAATAATAGGAAAAATTAAGCTCAACGGTAGGGAAAAGCCCCGCATAACAGGTTAAATAATCTTTAGATTTAGTCCCTTCCGGGTACACAATCCCCACCCATTCATGGTAGGAATACCCGCTTGTACCGATTTGAATATCTGCCATAAAGCCTCTTTACAAATTATTCAGTATAGCATATAATCTATGCAGTGTAGTTATTCTATACCAATTATCGGAGGCTGTCAATGGCAAGTGAAGCAGATCGCTATAATATTATCCAGCAAGGAAGCGGCCTGTCCAAAAAGGATTTTGCCGAAAGCTTGGGGCTTTCTAAAGCAATGGGCTACCAAATATCAACCGGAATGTTAAAGCCCTCTCGTGAAGTCATGGAAGCCCTGCGGCAAACATACAATGTCAATTTACACTGGTTTTTAACAGGCATAGGCAGTTCCGGCTATGACCCCGACACGGTATTGATTGAATTACTGGATCAGGAAGCTGCCGCAGGACAGGGTAAAGAAGTGGATAGCTACATCGAAAAACGCACATTTCAGGTTCCCCGCTCCCTCATTGCTCCCTATAGATCGGATAGGTTACAAGCCGTTTATGTGGCAGGGGACAGCATGATTGACGAACACATTAATGATGGCGATATAGCCATTTTCCACCCCAACCTAAAAGAAGGGAACGGGATTTATGTAATTTCCGTAGGCAATAACCTTATGGTCAAAAGGGTAGATTTTAATATTAAAAATCAGACCATTATCCTCATTAGCGCCAACAAAGCCTATGAACCCCGCCGCTTTTCCGGGCTCGAGATAGAGGACATCAGAATTGCCGGGCGGGTCCTGGCTTGTGTGCATAGGGTGTGATAAACCAGGTTTTATTCGATCCTGATCAATTCACCCGCCGATCTTCCAAAAATTTCTTCTTCATACATGCACTCTGCGGAAGCGGGCGGCGTGGGATAAATACCGGGCATTACCGCCCTGAAACGGTATTCAACTTGTTGCCTGCCGGCACGGAAAAAGTCCCAGTGGTAACGGGCTTCGTCATCCATAATATACCGCATGGGCGGTGGATCATAATAATCCCAATAGTCCTGCCTTTCCCTTGTTTCATCACCGGCAGGGGGTACAGTGGCGCTGGTAATAAAAACGGAATCCACAATTTCTGCACCGGATGGAACAGGCGAACGAAGCGCAACAAAAGTGCGGTCGCGGGAACTGGAAACAGTTATCCGGCGGGTGTAGGTGCTGCCCGGCCGAAGCCTGCCGTTCGTCACCGGACGGCCTTCGGAATCAAAGGTCTCAACAAAAACCCCCAGCCCTTCATCCCGTGCGCTGGCTAGCTCAACCGGAATTCCATACCGGAGGCTTGCCGTATAAAACAGCCTGCCCGGCCCGTGACGTTCAATCCGCAGGGGCAGCAGGACATCTCTGGGCAGCTCGCTGACAGGGGCATCGGTAAAACGGCCGTTATACGACACAGGAACACCGCCGTAGGATCTGAATTCGGCATTGAGCAGAGATGCTCCTCCCAGACTGACAGTACTGCGAAGGACGGAACCGGATGATCTCCATTCGGCTGATTCCGCATCGCCGACCATGCCAAAGGCAAGCACTGCCCAGAATGTAGATGCGGTATTGTTCCATATACCGGAGGCGTTCCCTCCCCGGCGCTGCCGTTCGATGAGGGATGTTGCAAGGCGTGTTGTCATGTCGTCTGCCGGAGATAGTGTATGGAAGAGCATTAATGCAAGGGCGTAACGGTCAGAGTCATAACCCCAATAATTGTTTCCGCGCTCGTATGTGTCGGTTAAATCAAGGCTTCGGGTTCCCGGCCGGATAAACCGGCGGACACGATCCGCAGCTGATACTGCCGTATCCCTCTGCCCCAATTCCAGCGCGGCAAGCCCTGCAAAAGCCCAGCCGGAAATGCCCAATTCGTCACCCCGTCTGAGAAAAGCGGTAATTTCCGAGCCTATCCGCTCACCGTGCATCGCTCTGATCCACAATGAATAGCCCTTGATGAATGGGTCCTGCATTATATGCTGGTAAGTCCTGTCGTTTTCGGCGGCGGTAATCCAGGAAAGCAACTGTCTGGTATTCAGCGATGCAGGAATTGCCATGCCTTTGGATCGTGCCAATACGACAATGTGCGCCATCCGCAGGCTGGCAAACAGATCGCCGCGTAAGCCTCCCGGCCAGAAGGGGAATGAACCGTTGCTCAACTGTAACCTTGCCAGTTCTACAAGTTCATCCTCAACGATTTTTTGGGGGTTCCATGGGCCGCTGCCCCGTAACGGGCTTGCAATATCGAACGCGTCCATGTGTTCTCCAAAGGCAGCCAGCGGCAGGAGGCGCGCAACACGCTGCTCAATGCAGTTGAAGGGATAATCCAGCAGATAACGGACAGCTTCTTTGAGTGCGGCAAGCCGTGAAGCAGAAAGACTTACCGTTACATTGCCTGTTCCTTCGGGAACCAGCGATGGTAATACCATCCCTTCTTCAAAAAAGCTGTCCTCGGCGCCAAGGTTGCCAATGGAAGTTACCGTTTCGGTCAGGATTGGCCTGTCGACAAGAATTGTCCTAACGATACGCTCATTTACCTGGGGCGAACGGAGGGTGAAAACAAGCCTTGCTTCGCCAACGCCCAGGGCGGCGACTTTGAATTGGACTTCCGCCGATGTACCCGGAAGTATCCTGACAGTTTGAGAATCATTTCCGTCAACTTCAAGAACTGTGTCCTGGTTTTCCGTTTCGGTGTCTGTCCCTGTTTCAAGGGAAAGCGTCTCCTCAATTTCAAGGGAGACGAGTGCTTCTACAGCGGTGTTTTCAAGATTCGTAAGGATCAGCGAAACTGTGCCGGTATCCCGCCAGCGGAGCTTACGGGGCAATGCGGCAATGGCAGTAAGCGGTGCGCTTACCCGTAAATCCTGCTCCCTGATGCCAAAATTTTGTGTGCCGACTGCAACTGCCGTACACCGGTAAGTGGTAAGCGAATCGGGCAGGCGGAATGTTACTTTCACCGTTCCGTCGGGGCCCGTTACCAGGTACGGTTCGAATACCGCAGTCGGACGGAAATCGCTGCGCTCGTCCAGCTTGGAATCAGCGCCCCTGGCGAGCTCGCTGTCGCCGCCCTGAAGATCGGAAATGGTGTAAGTGACCGGATCGATCAAAAGCGAACGGCTGTCTGCGCCGCGCACCCCCAACGGGAAATTCCAGGAACTGTAAAAAAATGCATTGGGATCGGGTACTCGGTAGTTAATGAGATCAAGCACCCCCCTGTCAACTGCCATGAAACTCACTTCGGTATTTGCAGCGGGCCGGCCGTTCAGTGATACTTTTATCGTTATTTCAGCATCTTCACCGGGACGGAACACCGCTTTGGAATTTTCAATCTCTACCTGGTAATGGCGGCTTGTATGATCAACATAAATCGGCGTAACGCCAAAAATCCCCTTGGGCTTGTCCAGATCCGGCTCGTAGTATGTGTTTTGCGGAGAGCCTGAACGCACCGTGTATGAAGACAATGCGGCGTACACAACCGGTATATAGGATTCCTGGACAGGGATGTCTATGGTCAGGGCAGAACCGTCAAGTTCGATGATCTGCTGAGAAATGATCCCTTCGCGTTCCAGGGTCAAAAGATACATACCTTTTTCCAGCGGCGATCGCACCAGTATCCTTGCAGTTTCACCCGGTGTGTAGCTCCGGCGGTCGGCGGTAAGGCTGATCGTGTCCACGTCATCAGAGCCCCAGCGTACCCATCCCGCTCCGCTCACATAAAAACGGAAACGGGTTGCGGCAATGCGCTGCAGGTGGTCATTACTTTGAAGCCGCACTTCCCACAAGCCGCTCGTATTCGGAGAAAAATGAAACACACCGGAAATAAACCCGTTTGCCGCCGGTGATATGTTTCTTACGATTCTTTCTTCTACAATTTCTTCAACCCGTTCCCACACCAGGTTGATCCTACCGCCAACGCCCTGTTGACTGGCCTGTTTCCATTCGTGGCGGACAAGCTGTATTGTCACATTTTCCGGCGTCCCGGAGTTGGGTGCTTCGCCGTCAGGCGCTACCAGCGCCCAGCGCAATGTCGCGGGCCTCCCCGCGCTGAGAAAATACGCCGAAGGATCTGAGGTGGTAAAAGCCGCAGCACCGCTTGCCGAAGAATTTTGGGCAGCGTTTCTTAATGTTCCCGAATCAATCCGCGCCGCAATGTAAAACGAAGCGGGGTGTACCAGGACAGAGCCGCTGCTCGCTATTTCCTGCCGTGCCGCATCCTGCACCGAGGCCTCAAGCCGGTAACGGTACACCGCGCCTTCAATGCCGTCACTGCGGGTCACATTGGTGATTTCCGCCGTTCCGTCATGGCTAAGTGTTCCGCTGCCCTGTCCCAGAAAAGATCTCCCGTCAGTGTTTTCCGGCCCAAAATACCAGTTTCCCCACGCTCCGGCAGTTCCGCCGGGGAGGAAGCCGGTCGGCTCCCGCGTCAAATGCCAGTCGAATGGCGCACCGGAAAGCCCGCCTCCCGCAAGGTACGAGGCGGAAAGCGAGGCGGTGATTCTGTCTCCCTGAAACACCGGCAGATCGGGAAAGCGCAGCGAAGATTCAAAACGGAGCCGCTCAAAGTTGGCAACGGTAAACTGAACAGACCTTTCTGTCTCTCGCCCGCCGCCACCCGTTCCGCGGGTATATATTATCTGGTATTCACCCGGGTCAATATTAGCGGGCAATTCGAATGTTCCAAAAGAACCGCCGTTTGCCGTAGTATTTCCATTCAGCCTGGCTATTACCGGCGCCTGATACGCTCCGCTGCTCACCTCAATCCGGTACTGCCCCTGATATGTTGAGAATTGCCCCCGGCTGATGTTCCGGTCAACGCCCCGGAATGTAACGGTTTCGCCGGGACGGTACAAGCCCCGGTCGGTGAACAGGAAAAGCAGTTGGCGTTCATCCCTCACGAGAAAAGGGCTTGCCGTTTCTTCGACGCCGAAACGCCAGATGTTATGGCTGTTGTTGGGGATAAATTCCGCTCTGTCTAATGTTTGCCCCGCGCCGGTACTGACCCGGATACGAAAACCTCTGCCGTAATTGGTATCGCTCCAGAGATTATTCTGCGAATCGGTAAAACGCGAGCCAAGATATTCATTTGAAAAATTAAAAACCGCCAGCCCCTGCGCATTTGTTCTGCCGTTGATGACAACCTCGCCGCTTTCCAGCAGTTCAACATCGGCATTAGTAATTGCTGTTCCGTCTGAAAGACGGGTGGCCCATACCAGCACGGTGTTATAGGCATAACGGGTCGTTATGCCTATATCGGTAACCTGTACTGTCAGCCATTCACTGCCGGAAAATGTTCTGTTAGCCTCCCATTGGGATCTGGCCTCGTACTGCCAGCGCAGCATGACACTTCCTTTTCCTGCCGTATTGAGGAATGGAGAAAGGTTTTCAAAAAAGTACCGTTTGGAGTTTTGCGGAAATTCCCCAATGTTCACAGGTACAAGACCTGAGACCGGAAGCCTTTCGTAGGGATTTTGTGCCGTCATGATACCGGTACTCAGCGATACAGGATTTTGCGTTTCCCAAACAATCACCGGAGGGTACCCCGCTTCCAGCATCCGCGACCCTGTGTTGTGAACATACATATAACTGCTTGCCGCGCCAACTCTCGCCTCAACTCTTTCTTCTCTGCCAAGAGTACGACCGTACAGGTCTCTGACATTCGCCGAAATGCGGACAATATAATTACGTTCGTATTCCAGCGGCAGGTTGTTAATAGTAACCCTGGATCCATAGACAGAGACGTTGTCTTGCTGAAGCGCAGGAAGCCCTTCAATCGAAATGAACCGTTCAATATTTTGAGGTTCCACGTTCTGGTTGAAACTAAGGTAGATGGGAATAGAATCGCTTGAATCGGAACGGGGCCGCGAGTGGCTCTGAACCGAGATGCTCTCGAAACTAAACGGCAGCAATGTGTGGTAATTCCAGGATTTCTCCTCTTTTGCTCCAAGCCAGCCCGGCTCGGAACGGGCGCCCTCTTTCAATACCATCGTAACGCTGGTGTTTAAGGGGAGCTGATCGTTTACGGTAAGCAGTACGCCTTGTTCCGGCCGGTGGCTGCGCTCGTCAACATTGGGAAGCCGTGCAAGGGTAAACGGCCAGGTTCTTCCGCCGGCGCGTACCTCAATCCATTGGGCAATTTCTGCCAAATTTACAGGGTAGGAAAAAATCATCCTGATTTGCCGTGCATCTTCGGGATGCACATTGCGATCCCATACCCAGCTATCGCCATCGCCCAACTGCCAGTCCAGGACAGACAACCGCTCAGTTTCAAAGCTGAAGGCAAGCGTGCCTTGCAGGCTTTTCCCGCCCAGCGACCTGATTCTATCGGAAACGGTGACGGTATACCGGTGTTGGGGGATGATTTCAGCATCAGGCTCAAAAGAAAGCAGCCTTGAGCCATACCAGCGATAGGTACCGGCAAGAGGCGGGTCAATGGTAAAAAGACCGGAACTCTCCCGAATTGGGTCGCCCAGCCGTGCCAGAGGAACTACAGGCTGGGAAAAAACCACATAAATTGACGGTTTTTTTATTTCCTGGGGTAGTTCGTCACGCGGCCCCCAGTCTGCCATGATAAACGGGGCGTCTGTTTCTTGAATTCCTCGGGAAACAGCATCGGTTTCAGAGGAAGTTCCGGCGGCGGCAGCTGGCACCGGTTCATAGTAGGCGATACGGTAACCGGAAAGTTCAGCGATAGGCTGCCCTCTTTCCACGAAAGAGCCCGAAAAAGAGGTAATCGAACCGCTTTTGTCTGATCCTGTCAGACAGGTGGTAAAACCGAACAAAATGACCAAAAATCCGAATATAACTAAACACTGGTAAATCTTTCTCATTTTCTTACTATAAACGAATAAGCGAACATTTGCTACAGCAATAAGCAGGGGGTTTATACCAAAAAAAATCGGTTAAAATTTGCTTTTCCTACTTGCAATTAAATAAAATATATGGTGTAATAGATTCAGCAAGCTGCCTGTATGGGTGGCTAAATTGCCGGCGGGCATTATACGCAACGGATTTTTATCAGCCAGGAGGATAAAGATGAAAAGTAAAATTCTAATGTTAATGGGTGTAATATTGCTCTCCGTTTCTCTCATAGGTTGCGTATCTACAGGTTCATTATCAACTATCCCATTTACAGACAGTATAGTTGATGAAGTTGGGGGCTTAGATAACATACCGCTGTTTCAATACTACCTTTCTCAAACCATTACTTTAAGAAGGATTGGGGGAGACCAGGATTCCCATGTTGAAGATGGTAATTTAGTAAGAAGAAGCGCAGTAACCAGGGATGCTATAATAGTTGATGCTATCACACCAGGCGTGGCACAGGATTATGGGGTTATTTTACCTGGTTTACAGGTTTATGAAGTAAGTGTAGCTTTCGAAGATCGGGGGGAGACTTCTGTTCTGAATTTTTGGAACCTTGGTTTGAGGGGCAGTGAATTATATACGATCAGATATGATGATCCGGAAAGACGGATCGTAAATTACGGCGGCGTTTCTTATGTTGTGGAATATGACGAAGATTCACGGGTTCTGCCGCACCTGCTCATTAAGTTGGATGAATCCGCTTCTGATAGTGCAAGAACCAGGAGAGTACCAGGTTTAACATTACAATAAAAATGGAAACCCTGAAAATTTCTCTGTACCAGCTGCCGTCAATGGCAGCTGGCTATTTTTTATTCTAAATAAACACCGCTACTAAAATATATGGTGATCCAAAAGCTCCATGATAACTGGAAAATGAGAAAGTGTCCCGGCGGCGCTTTCCTGCCTGCCAAAGTTCCCGGATCGGTATACCATGACTTATTGTTAAGCAAACGCATGGAAGACCCTTTCTGGCGGGATAACGAGGACAAGGCCTTTCTCCTCATGGAAAACAATTTCGAGTATACAACAGAATTCGTTGTTTCTGAAAACCTCCTCAGTATGGATCAAGTGCTGCTTCGTTTTGACGGGCTTGATACAATAGCGGAGATCACCCTGAACAATAATTCCATAGCCAGAACCGATAATATGCACCGGACATGGGAATTTGAGGTTTCCGACATTCTGAAAAAAGACAAAAATTCCCTTACCGTCATGTTTCATCAAAAAACCTGCTGTATGTCAGGACGGGACATGGGTTCCAGGCTGCCTGATGCGGGAATCTGGCGTGATGTCAGCCTTTTGGGTTTTCGCATGGCACGGATTGACAGTGTTTATATTACCCAGAAACATGAGAAAAACACGGTTAATCTCGATATCTCCGTAGAAATTGAAAGCACCGTAAATTCGCAGAACACCGAATATCCCTGGAAGCTTACCATCACCGATCCTCAGGGTAAAATCATTGAGTTTGACGAATCATCAAAACAGATATGCATAGAAAATGCCGAACTCTGGTGGCCTAACGGTTATGGTGCCCAGCCGCTATACATCGTTAGCCTGATCCTCTATTGCCCCGATGGAACAGAGCTTGACCGGTGGGAACGCCGCATAGGTTTAAAAACCATTACTTTCAGACGGAATAAGGACGAATGGGGTGAATGTTTTGAAACAGTAGTCAATGGCGTTGCCATTTTTGGCATGGGGGCAAACTATATCCCGGAAGATGCTATCCTTGGACGGATAACTCCCAAACGTACCAGAAGCCTTTTGGAACAATGTGTAGAGGCCAATTTTAACACCGTCAGAGTGTGGGGCGGCGGTTATTATCCGGATGATTGTTTTTACGATACATGCGATGAGCTGGGCCTTATTGTTTGGCAGGACTTCATGTTTTGCGGTACATTGCATGAGCTTACCGATGCTTTTGAGCACAACATCAGAGCTGAACTGGCAGATAATATCAAACGGATACGCCACCATGCCTGTCTGGGAATGTGGTGCGGCAACAATGAACTGGAATTAACCGCCGAACGCTTGCCGGAGGAACTTGAGTCTTCTGCCTTCAGACAAAGAGCCGATTACATAAAAATGTTTGAATACATTTTACCCCAGATACTCAAGGAACTGGATCCGCAAACATGTTACTGGCCTTCCAGCCCGTCTTCGGGAGGCAGCTTTCATACACCCAATGATCCGGACAGAGGGGATTCCCATTTTTGGGATGTTTTGCCCGATAACAAACCATTTGCAGAAACCCGTAAATACTTCTTCCGTTACCTTTCGGAGTTTGGCTTTCAATCCTTCCCGGCCCTGAAAACCATTGAAAGCTTTACCCTCCCCGAAGACCGGAATATTTTTTCATATGTAATGGAACGGCAACAAAGGAATAATGCAGACAGCGGTAAAATAATGAGTTGTATTCATCAGATGTTTCTCTACCCCAACGATTTTGATACTCTCCTCTACGCATCTCAGCTTTTTCAGGCCGAGGCTGTCAAATTCGGAGCAGAACACCTCCGCCGTAACCGGGGCCGCTGCATGGGTGCCATCTACCGGCAGTTTAACGATTGCCGGCCTGCTGCTTCATGCTCGTCTATTGACTATTGTTCCAGGCGGAAAGCTCTATACTACTTTGCCAAACGGTTCTTCCAGCCGCTGATGATCTCCTGCCGCGAAGAAGGGAAAAGCTTTTCACTCTGTGTTGCCAACGAAACTTTTAATGAAAAAAAACTCACAGTCAGATGGGAGATTCGGGATAAAAATGCAAAGGTAAAAAAAGGAAAATCCGTTTCTGTTAAAGTACCCGCCCTCTCCTCCCTTTGGCTGGATACAGTAGAGGTTCCCGAAATTAATGTTAACGAACACTATTTAAGTTATTTTTTACGTGACGGGAATACCGTTATTTCCGAAGGAACGGCACTATTTACCCAACCCAAGTATTTTCATTGGGAAGACCCAAAACTTAGTTATACCATCGACGGCTATGCAATTACAGTCAAGGCCGCTTCGTATGCCAAAAACGTCGAGATTCAAAACAGCAGCCAGGACCTCGTGCTTTCTGACAATTACTTTGACATGAATGGCGGAGAAAAAACAGTCAGGATTGTTAGCGGAGAAGAAGAAAATCTCCGTCTCAGAAGCGTCTGGGACATTAAATAGCTCCAAACTGCATCATTTTGACCCACTTTTATCCCGCTAAAAGGCACCTGTTCCCTTTTTGACACAGAGACACAGAGGAAAAGTTGGTTTTATCATACTACGCATGTATCAAACATCCCAATACCTCCGTATTCTCTGTGTTCTCAGTGATCTCTGTGTCCTTCGTGTGAAAAAATTGCCAGATATTTCCCCACTTGGCATGGTTTTTGCTTACATATATGTATCACAAATAGTAAGGAGAAATGTCATGAAAACATTAGCTGTGTATCGGCCCAACAGGATTCAAAACGCGCTGAGCGATTTTGATCGGTACTTCGAGTCTTTTTTCGGGGATTCTGTTTTTAACCCCGCGACAAGGACATTTACCCATCTGCCATCAGTGGACATTCGGGAAACTGAAAAATCCTACGTGCTTGACATGGAACTGCCCGGTTATGATGAAAAAGACATTGAGATTCATGTCGACGGTTCAAGCCTTTCCGTTTCCTCAAAGCAGGATGAAATGCAGAATGTCAAAGAACCGGATCAAGGAACCTGGGTACTCCGTGAACGGCGGGTTAGTTCTTTTGCCCGTTCGTTCAAGCTTCCGGAAAATTCCAACCCTGAAGAGATAAGCGCCGAATTTAAAAACGGCATTCTTTCAATGGAAATAAAAAAGCGCGCCGAAGCTCAAAAAAGGGCTATCAAGATAGGAGTGAAATAAAACGACAGTACACTAGTGGGTCCATCTGGCAAGAACCTGTTCCTTGAGGACGGCATCGTAGATGCCGTCCATGTCAGCAAAGGGAATAGTATTCACCTCGCGTATTGTGTCACGATTGCGCAGGATAAATGTAAACACTTCCCGTACAACAGGCCTGTTTTCCTTCCCCCTGATAATCCCGATGCCGGTAGTAATGAAGGGCGCACCCTCACTGTAAAACATCAGTTCGAGGGGAATTTCATGGTTGTTGATCGCATTGACAGCAGTCAGGGTCATACATAAACCAATGCCGGCTTCGCCTTTAATGAGCGCATTTACCGTATCGGAATCGGAGCCGGTAAATTGTACATTGTTTCCGGCGAGTCTATCAAAATAGGCAAAGGCTTCGTCTTCGCCCCATGCGTTGATCAAGCTTATAAGGAACATATAGCCCGCAGCGGATGTTTGGGGATTTGGCATGGAGATAAAATTATTAAAAATGGGGTTCAGCAGATCCTGGTATGTATAGGGAGTGGGAAGCCCGGCGCTTTCCAGCAGGGAACGGTTAATGGCAATTGTTCCGGCCGATATACCCCAGGGAAGAAATCTCCTGGATGCAGGAACAGGTTCGGGAAAGAATTCTGATACATCAAAGGAGGAAAGATCGGCAAGAATATTATGTAAACTTTCTAGGTAACTGGTTTCCAGGCAGAGTATTATATCCGCTTCTGTCTTTATTCCTTCTGTCCGGAGCTTTGCCGCCTGGCTGTCTGTGTCGAGTTCTGACACAGTAATGTCATAATCGGGGAACTGTTCCTCAAGCAGCAACTGCATGTGTCCGGTGTGAAAATCACCGGTACCGGTGTAGATGGTAACGCTGTTATTATGTGCCTCTTCACATGAGTTACCCATGAGAAAAAGCATCGTAATAATGACGAGCATTAATTTCATGTGGTTTCTCCTTGACCATTTAGGATAATTCGGATAATGTAAGGACGAGAGATCCCTGCGTTATATACAATAAATACACATAGGAAGAAAAATGTCCACTCATAGCAATGAAGAAAACTTTGATGAAACGATGATGAACGAGGAGTCAACAGCGGAAGACCTTGCCGGGTGTGATGATTCCGGCGGAATACCGGCAGATGCTTCTGCTGATGATGAGCAAAATGCCGCTGAAAACAATGACTTGGAAGAAGTAAACACCGAACCGGAGGCGGAATCCGCCGAATTAGACATTGAAACGGAAGATCTACCCGCGCAGCTTGCCGAAGCCCGCGACCAATTGCTGCGGAAAGCTGCTGAATTTGAGAATTTTCGCAAAAGGATGAACCAGGAAAAGCAAAGCGCCATTGAATTTGCAAATCAAAGCTTATTGTTGGATATAATTCCGATAATCGACGACTTTGAACGGGCGATTCAATCAGCGGAAGCTTCGGAAGAACTGGCTGAACTGCCTGCGGGAAAGGCCATGCTTGAGGGTATCATGATGATAGAAAAACGGCTGACCGGCCAGCTTGAAAGTAAATGGGGCCTTAAACGATTCAATTCAGCCGGAGAACCGTTTGATCCTACTATTCATGAAGCGATGTTTGTGGAAAAATCCCCCGATATTGAGGAACCGGTTATCATGGAGGATTTTATCAAAGGATATACTCTGAAAGACAGGGTAATCAGAGCGGCAAAGGTGAAAGTGCTGATGCCGGAAGATAGTTAAAAGGTAAGAGGGAATATCACTTCTCCCTTCTTCCTTAAATTGTTATAATTTTAGAAGGAGCATACTATGGGAAAAATTATTGGTATTGACTTGGGAACCACCAATTCATGCGTGGCCGTTCTTGAGGGCGGTGAGCCTGTGGTCATTCAAAACTCCGAGGGGTGGAGGACCACGCCTTCTATTGTCGGTTTTACCGGTAAAGGCGATCGTATAACCGGGCAGACTGCGAAAAATCAAATGGTTACCAATCCGGAAAATACGGTGTACTCGATAAAGCGTTTTATGGGCAGGCGATATTCGGAAATTACCAGCGAAATGAAGCGAGTCTCCTATCATCTTGTTGATCAGAGCGATGATTTGCGCGTTGACATCAGCGGGAAAAAATACTCGCCGCAGGAAATATCGGCTTTTATCCTGCAGAAAATGAAGCAAACAGCCGAGGACTACCTGGGCGAACCGGTAACGAAGGCGGTAATCACCGTGCCGGCATACTTCAACGATGCACAGCGTCAGGCTACGAAGGATGCGGGGAAAATAGCCGGCCTGGAAGTGGAACGGATCATCAACGAGCCGACCGCTGCTTCTTTGGCATTCGGCTTTAATAAAGACCAGAAAAAAGAAAAAACCATCGCTGTGTACGACCTGGGAGGGGGTACATTCGACATTTCCATTCTGGAACTGGGTGACGGCGTGTTTGAAGTAAAAGCCACGAACGGTGATACCCACCTGGGTGGCGATGATTTTGATCAAAAAATTATTGATTGGCTTATCGGCGAATTTAAAACCGATACGGGCATTGATCTGGGGCAGGACAGAATGGCCCTGCAGCGTTTGCGGGAGGCCGCAGAGAAAGCGAAAATCGAGCTTTCCAATATGCAGAGTACGGAAATTAATGTGCCATTTGTCACTGCCGATCAAACCGGGCCAAAGCATCTCCAAAAAACCCTCAGCAGGGCAAAATTTGAGCAGATGGTTGCCGATCTTCTGACCCGATCAAGAGAACCCTGCATTAAAGCATTAAAAGACGCAGGCTTGAGCGCAGACCAGATTGACGAGGTTATCCTTGTCGGCGGCTCGACCCGCATTCCGGCAGTTCAGCAGATAGTCAAAGATCTGTTCAAAAAAGAACCCAACAAGGGCGTAAATCCCGATGAAGCGGTTGCCATGGGCGCGGCGATTCAGGGCGGCATACTCGGCGGCGATGTGAAAGACGTACTGCTGCTAGATGTAACCCCCCTCTCGCTGGGCATTGAAACCCTGGGCGGCGTGATGACAAGGTTGATTACCCGTAATACCACCATCCCGACCAAGAAGAGCCAGGTGTTCTCTACCGCAGCCGACGGGCAAACCGCAGTTTCTATCCAGGTGTTGCAGGGTGAACGCGAAATGGCAAGCCAGAACCGTCTGCTGGGACGTTTCGATTTAGTGGGCATTCCTCCCGCTCCCCGGGGCGTTCCCCAGATTGAGGTTGCCTTTGACATTGATGCAAACGGCATTGTCCATGTCAGCGCAAAAGATCTGGGGACAGGCAAAGAGCAGAAAATCCGCATCGAAAGTTCCAGCGGTTTGAATGATTCAGACATCGACCGCATGGTAAAAGAAGCGGAACTGCACGCCGAAGAAGACAAAAAAGAGCGCGAAAAAGCCGAGGTACGCAATGAAGCGGACAGCATGATTTACAGTACCGAGAAAAACATCACTGACCTGGGTGAAAAGGTCAATGCGGAAGACAAATCCAAAGCCGATGAAGCTATTGCAGAGCTTCGCAAAGCTCTTGAAAGCGGTGATACCCAGATAATCAAAGACAAAACAGAAGCCCTCAAGCAGGTGTCATACAAAATTGCCGAGGAGATTTACAAGCAGCAAGGTGCGGCAGGGCAGCAGCCCGGTGGCCCCGGCGCAAGCGGCCCCGGCTTCGACCCCAATGCAAGCGGTCCCGGTACTGATGCCGGTAACAGCGGCTCCATGGGAGCCGACACTAAAACCGCCGAAGACGCCGACTACGAGGTTGTGGATGATAAATAATGGCTAAACGCGATTATTATGAGGTTCTCGGTGTAGATAAAAATGCCTCAAAAGACGATATAAAAAAAGCTTATCGCAAACTTGCCATTCAGTACCACCCCGATAAAAATCCGGGTAACAAAGAATCCGAAGAGCGGTTCAAGGAAGCGACTGAAGCTTATGAAGTGTTAGCTGATGACAAGAAAAAAGCCGCGTATGATCAATTTGGTTTTGCCGGTGTTGATGGCATGGGCAGCGGACAGACGCATGACTGGAGCAATTTCCGGGGCTTTGAGGATATTTTTGGCGGCAGCGATTTTGGCAGCATTTTTGAGAGCATTTTTGGCGGTTTCGGAGGCGGGGGATTCCGCAGGAGCGGTCAGGGCGGGGTGCGTCAGGGAGCAAACCTTCGTTATGATATTGAAGTGCCTTTCAAAGATGCGGTGTTTGGCACAAAGATTGAGATCCAGTTTTCGCATAACGAAACATGCCCCGGCTGCAAAGGTTCAGGGGCCGCAAACGGTGCCGGCAGAAAAACCTGTCCCGGCTGCCAGGGGGCCGGTCAGGTACGGCACAGCCAGGGATTTTTCTCGTTGGCGACTACCTGCCCAACCTGTGGCGGTCAGGGTTTTATTATTGAAAAGCCGTGTATGGAGTGCGGCGGATCGGGTATTCAGAAAAAACGACAGAAGATCATGGTTACCATTCCTGCCGGTGTTGAAAACGGCAAACGCCTGATCATCCCCAAGCAGGGTGATGCCGGTCCCAACGGAGGTCCTCCGGGTGATTTGTATGTTGTGATTCGAATAAAACCCCACGAATATTTTGAAAGGCAGGACTTTGACCTGTATTGTGCAGTGCCAATCTCTGTTTCTCAGGCAAGTCTTGGTGCAGATATCCATGTCAGTACGCTGGACAACAAGATAATTAAAATAAAGGTTCCGCCAGGAACCCAAAACGGTAAAATGCTCCGCATCCGCGATGAAGGTGTCCCGGTCGGGAACCGCAGGGGAAATCTTTACGTTAAATTTATTGTCCGAATACCGGAGAAACTTTCACGGCGGGGCAGGGAACTGCTGGAAGAACTTGCCCGTGCCGAGGGCCAAAACGACAGTCCCGGCCCCATCCCCCTTTCACAGCTTGGCGAAAAGTAATTTTCAATGGCGAAAAAGAAGAGAAAAAAAATACAATTACAAAACGCTGAACAACCGGCAGTAATCATCCCTGTTTCCGAAAAAACGGGACACTCGGCAGATATCAAATGTCTTGCACTTTCATTTTTTCTCCCGTTTATCATTATGGGGACAGCCTTTGCTCTTCACAAGGTGTATCCTTTTGGTGATAATTCTATCTTTGTCAGAGACTTATTTCACCAGAGCTATCCTTTTTTAAGCGGTTTTTTGCATAAACTAAGTGCAGGTACCATATCTCCATGGTCATGGACAGCGGTTCTTGGCTATGATTATTTATCGGGAATTGCGTATTATCTGGCAAGCCCGCTAAACCTGCTGGCAGTCCTGGCACCGCATACCTGGCTGAACGAGATGTTGACAATTATCCTGCTTGTTAAAATTGGTTTTGCGGGGTTGTTTACCTGTATGTTTTTACGGTATGTATTCAGGCAGAGCGGCGCGTCCGGATCCCCGGCAATATTATCTGGTTATACACTGCCGGTATTTTCTGCCCTCTATGCTTTGTGCGCTTTTACTCTGGGTTACTACTGGGTTATCCAGTGGTTTGACGGTTTTGCGTTGCTGCCTCTTGTCATGCTGGGGCTTCTGGCGTTAATGAGGGAAAACAAATGGCGGCTGTATGTTATATCCCTTGCGCTGACGGTATTAATCAACTTTTACATCGGCTTTTTTATTTGTGTTTTTACCGCAATTTCTTTCTTTAGCCTGTGCATTATTCAAAAGCTCGGCCGCAGTGATTTCCTGCGCAAGCTTGGCTTAATCGCAGGTTGTTCCGTGTTGGCTATCGGAATGACTGCGGTATTATTGCTTCCTTCCCGGCTCGTTTTGCAAAATACATTCAGTGCCGAAAGCACTTTCCCAACCGAAATAATTTTTTACAGCAGCTTTTTCGATATTTTGGGAAATTTTATTTCTTTTACACCTCCGACAACATACGGCGGTCTTCCTAACCTGTATTGCGGCATGATTAGCATTTTGCTTTTGGGATTGTTTTTTTATTCTCCGGGGGTTTCCCGCCGGGAAAAGACAGTGTTTGCGGTAATCCTTGGTTTTCTGCTTGTAAGCTGTCATGTTAATATACTGCACTATATCATGCATGGATTCAGCAATCCAATCCATTTGCCTTTCCGCTTTACCTTCCTGATATCCTTCACTTTAATTGTTATGGCCTGCCGGGCCTTACTGCTGACAGGGGGAATAACGAAACAGGGTCTGGCAGCAATGGGTATAAGCGGCACACTGTTTCTGTTGTTTGCGGTTTTAGGTGCACAGGAAACACCTGCCATTATTGGCAGCGCTGTTTTAGGTGTTGTTTATTTACTTATTATTTATTTTGGGATAAAAAACAGCAGAGCGCAGCCATTTTTCAAAGTAGCATTTCTCCTACTGATAATAATAGAGCTTTTCATTAGCTCATGGATTAGTGTTAAAACCAATACTGTTACCAACAGATACGAATATCCGGATAGCTATGATCAGATACAATCATTATTGAATATTCGGCAGCAGGAAAGTGTTTATTTTTCCCGTACAGAAATGATGCCAAGTTTCACTTTTAACGACCCGTCCCTGTTTAATTACAACGGAGTTTCTTTATTTTCATCCGTACTAAATGCCGATCTTCTCAGGTTTTTGGAAGGGCTTGGAATGCTCGTTAGCAAAGAAGTAAATGGTATCGTTTATACTCAGATAACACCCCTGGCAAACATGTTTATTAATATGAGATATCTGATTACCCACGGAGGTCATCCTGCGGATAATGGCATTTATTGGGAAATCATCGGAAGAGAAGGTGATTTACTGCTTTCGGAAAATCTGCGTTATTTGCCATTAGGTTTTATGGTGAAAGAGGATTTAGCCGGTTTTAGTCATACCGTTGACAATCCTTTTATTACACAGAACAATTTATTCAGCCGGGCAACCGGGCTTGACGGAGACCTGTTTGCCATATCAGAAATAAGCAGCAGGCAAGGTTACAGAGCATGGCGTTTTGAAATGCCGTCTGACGGAATGTTGTATGCTTGCCGAAAATCAGAAATTGAGGATACCCTGTCTGTTTTTGTTAACGGCAGACTAAATAGCAATATAAACATGAATAATACAATTCCCATTTTTTTTCCGATTGGGCATTTTTTGCAGGGTGACCGTATTTCGTTAACAAGAGAAAATGACGACTTAATATACATTGGTTATCTTGATTCGGCTCTTTTTGATCAAGGTTATGAACTGCTGGCCGGCCAGCCTTTAATCCTGACAAAGTTTACCGATACCGAGGTTGCCGGTCATGTAACTGCTCTTGAGGATGGTTTGCTGTATACTTCCATTCCATACAATAAAAACTGGAGCGTCTATGTGAATGGTGTTGAAAGTGAAATAGTATTGATTGACAATGCCATGACTGCCGTTCGCTTAAACGAGGGAACCCACCATGTAGAGTTTCGGTATTTTAACAAGAGCCTTGCAGCGGGTTTTATTGTAAGCCTTGTTTCATTGGCCGTATTTTTTATTACTATATTGTTAAATAGGTTTATAAAGGTTAATAAAATACCACGCAGCGAATAAACTGCGGCGTTCTTGCGGATCATACGACTTGTCTGGAAACCCTGTAATGTGAAACAGTCATGTCAATGCCTGCGTCGCGGAAACCGTTTTGGATGTTTTCATGTAACCGGGTGTAAATCATGGGAACCCGGTCAATCTCTTTCGTATAACAGTTAATCTGGTAACGGGCATAAAAATCATCAAGGCCGGTCTGCAATACATAAGGCTTTGGATTTTTCAGGACATGTTCGGTTGCAAGGGCGGCGTTAATCAGAATATCATGAATCGTTTGCCAGGGGGTATCGTACCCAAAAGTAATTTCCGCATATAGGATCAGGCCGTCAGTATCTTCGTAAGATGAAGCATGAAAATTAGTGATATTGGAATTAAGTATGATCAGATTGGGAAAGGTGACATATTCGTTTTTATGGGTTTTTAAACGCACCACCATCATGTTTTTTTCTACCACAAAGCCGGTGACATCTTTAATTTGAACGCGATCGCCAATGGTAAAGGGTCTCATGTAAGTGATTACCAGCCCTGCCACAAGGTTTCCTATGGCGCTGGAAGACCCCAGTGAAAAAATAATCCCAATGAAAACAGAAACTCCCTGGAATATTCTTGATTCAGATCCGGGTAAATAGGGATAAATGACTGCTACGGTAAAAGCCCAGAGTAAAACCTGCAAAATTTTATATGTTGATGCTGCCCAATCGGCATAAAAACCTTTTATTACGAGTTTTCCTTTTGCAATTTTATCAGAGAAAAATTTCAATGCCTTGAGTACATAACGGGTAATTGTAACAATGATAACAATAGTAATGAAATTGGGAATATATTTAATGATTCCAACGGCAATATTCCGCAGGGGATTGAGCACATAGCGAAAAATGGTAAATGTGAGGTGTCTCGTAGCGGGAAAAAGGCTGAAGATTACCGGAACCGTAATGAACAGAAGAAAAGCCGTTAACAGGTATTTTAGAAATTTTAATAATACATGGATAATGGCAATAATTTGCTTTGAGCTGAGAATTCTGACTTTTTTTATTGTAAAGTGCTTAATTTTTTCTGTATGTGTTTTTATTATTTTTAATTCCAGCCATCTGAAAAGCTTATACCAGACAAGTCGGATCAAAAGAGTCAGAATTATAATAATAGCTATTGCAATGCCAATTCGGTGCGGCAAAACCAGGTGATGTTCTTCAACAGACTGAACGGCAGGCAGTTCGGAGGTTTCTTCTTCTACCGATCCTTCCGCACCTTCCGGTTCCGGAAGTGTTTGCATTATCTCATTATCGGGGACTTCGTTAATGATAGTGTCTGTTATATCTTCCTGAGCGGCTAAAAATGATAATGTAGTAAAGAGAAAAAAATAAAAAAAAACGGTTTGTTTCACGGCAATCTCCGTTATTGAGAAACTATGGATTCCAGTCGTTCTAAAATAGCCTGATATTCCAGATTATCTGTCTGCTCCCTCAGCCATTCAACTAGTTCACCGCCTGATTCATACAGATAAGCTTCCAGTTTATCCAATACTTCACACATTTCATCAACTTTGTAATGCTTGCAGGCTTCGGCGAGTTCTTTTAAAAGGGCAGGATCGGGCTCTGAAACGGTTTGTTTATCAATTTCGGGTTTTTTAATCGCATCCAGAAAATCATCAAGTTGCCGCAGTATAGCACTGACAGTTTCTATAAAGAGACCGTTGTTTGTATCAATGAACAGTATATCCCCTGATCGGGCTGCTGCTTCCAGAGCTGCCGCCTGTTTTGCGGCATCATCTGCGCAGATACCAAAACTTGCGCCTTTAATACCGTGAACAGTCGTTGTATATTCTTCAATTGTTTCCCTGCGGCGTAATGTGTCCAGAAGAGCCGGAATGTGTTTCCTGTATGCCCGAAGAACATCAATGTATGTATCTTCAGGATAACGTGCCTTACCGGCCTGAGTATTAATACCTTCTATGGCTGGCATCTCAATCATAAATAACTCCTTTGTATTAATTTGCCCCGGAAATTCCTGTTTTGAATATCCTGGAAATATCTACTATCTGATCTTCGAGTTTCATGAATGCATCTACAACATCGGGATCGAACTGCGTCCATTTATTTTCATGGATAAGACCGCTTGCCTGTGTATGACTCATGCCTTTACGGTAAATCCGGTTTTCTATAAGAGCGTCGTACACATCCGCTACTGCCATAATGCGGCCGCAAAGCGGTATTTCATCTTTTGAAAGCCCTTTAGGATAACCTTTCCCGTCATAACGTTCATGGTGAGAACCGGCAATGAGACAGGCGTAACGAAGGTAATGCTGGGTGGGCATACGGTGATACATCCTGTCCAGAATTGTTGCGCCTATATCCGCATGGCGTTTCATTTTGCTGAATTCCACATCATCCAGCCGCCCTATCTTAAGGAGTATACGGTCTCCTATGGCGACTTTCCCTATATCGTGAAGAGGCGCCGCTCGTACCATTAGCTGCAACTCAGTGGGATTTAATTCATCGGGATAAAGCCCCTGATTTATCAGTTCTTTACCCAGTATCTCAACATATTTTGATGTACGTACTACATGACCGCCGGTATTCTCGTCCCTGCGCTCTATCAATTCGGCAAAAGAGGTGGCTATGCTGTCAGATAAACTTATTACATTATACTCGGTTTGAGCCTGATAATCGGCAAGACGTAAATGAAGTTCAATTCTGTGGAGCAGAATATTTTTTTCAACGGGTTTCATAATATAATCTTTTGCTCCCAATTCCAGGGCCTGTATTTCAAATTCTGCACTATGGTTGGCGGTAAGAAAAATAACAGGCACCCGGTCAAGAGAAGGGTTTTGCTTAATACGGGTAATGGTTTCAAAGCCGTCCATATCCGGCATTTCAATGTCAAGGAGGATAATGTCCGGTTTTTCCTTCGCGCAAATTTGCAATGCCAGCGGACTTGACTTTGCAAGTAATACATCATAATTACCGGCAAGATGGACTGATACCTGTTTAAGAGTTGAAAGATTATCATCGACCACCAGTATTTTTTTCATTGGAAATACTCCACATCCGGCAGAAACAATGCCAAACCGGACGATGTTTTATAATTGATAAATGTATCGCTTATCTTTTCAAAAACATCCACTATTCTCGGATCAAATTCCGTACCACGGCCCCGGCTGATTATTTCACAGGCTTCTTGATGAGAAAGGGCTTTGCGATAAACGCGATCGGTAATACAGGAATCATATATATTGGCAACTGCTACTATCCGGCTGCACAAGGGGATATCGTCTCCTTTGATTCCATGGGGATATCCTTTGCCGTTATAGTGTTCATGGTGGCCTTCGGCAATTATTGCTGCCATCTCAAGATATTTCTGGCTGGGAGTACGGTTATAAATAACCTTCATAACCTGGCTGCCGATAAGGGTATGCTTTTGTACCTCAAGATATTCTTCTTCTGTTAAAACAGTTCGCCGCAGCAGAATAATATCGCTTACGCCTATTTTCCCGATGTCATGGAAAGGAGCGGCTCTTTTAATCATGCTAATAAATTCATCTGTTATTTCATCCTTAAAAATTCCCGTCTCCTGGAGTTCTTTTGCGATTAATACCGCATATTCTCCGGTACTCAACACATGGCCGGCTGCATTGTGATCTTTGCAATCCAGCAGTTCTGCAAAAGAAATTCCAATATTATCTTCCAGCTCTTTTGTCATGTGTTCCAGGTTGAGCTGGTAGGCGGTAAAGTCAAGGTGTATTTTTATTCTGTGGCGCAGAATGTCTATGTTGGCAGGTTTGGTAATAAAGTCCATAGCCCCCGATTCCAGGCCTTTTATTTCAGTTGCGGAATCATGGTTACCGGTCAGGAAAATTACCGGGATATGCATCAGCCTGGGATCTTTTTTTATTTGAGCAATGGTTGCAAAACCGTCCATACCGGGCATTTCAACATCAAGAAGTATTAAATCAGGCTGTTCCCGAGCGCAAATCTGCAGCGCCAGTTCTCCCGATTTTGCCAATGATATTTCGTAATCCTGTGAAAGCTGGGCGCTTATTTGTTTCAGGCTTGCCAGGTTATCATCCACGATTAAGATCGATTTCAATGTTCACCTCCGGCAGGGTTAGATGTTTCAAACCATGTGCCGCCGGGTGATTCGAGCCGCGCGCATATTGCATCATATTCCAAATTATCCAATTGTTCGCGCAGCCATGTAACAAGCTCGGCGCCGGTTTCATACTCATAAGATTCAAGATTAATAATTATTTCTTCCATTAAAGTTGTTTTAAATCGTTTTGCCGCTTCCAGCAGGTTTTCAAGCTGTGCCGGATCCGGTGCCGGAACAGTTTGTTTTTTATCCTGCCTGGCAGTGATTTCTTCCAGTAATTTTCCAATATCCAGAAGAAGCGTCTGCACCATTTCAATTAAGACCGGATTCTGTTCCTGTACGGCGGAAAAATCTCCTTCTTTGGCCAAATTTTCCAGCTCCTGGGCTTTATTGCCAATATCATTGGCGCTGATACCATAACTGGAACCTTTAAGTCCATGTACCACAATGGCGTATTCCTGCAGGTTTTCCATGGAAGGAACTTTCAGTTTTTTCAGGAGTGCCGGAGTGTGCCGATGCCAGGAATGAAGCACATCCAAATAAGCGGCTTCATTATGGTATTGTTTTTTTCCCTGAACAAGATCAAGGCCGGTTACCACTATATCGAACGGCAATATGGCTTTGTCATTACTGTCATCTCCGGTTTTACTCAATTCAATTTCCGCCAGCTTTAGGGTTTCGGGGCTTTGCCTGTTTCGGATCCATGTATTTAAAGCAGCATCAAGCTGTATAACATCAATTGGCTTGGAAATGAATGCGTTAAAACCATTGGCAAGAAACATATCTTCGTTTCCTACCAGAGCATTGGCAGTGAGCGCAATAATGGGTACAGTTCGGCCATAGTCACCGGCCACCCCGCTGCGGATTATACGTACTGCTTCCATTCCATCCATTCCCGGCATCATATGATCCATGAGAATCATATCATAATGCGGAGAATCACTGCTTGTTCCGGCTGCACAAATTTTTTCTATAGCTTCCTGACCGCTCGATGCCGTATCAATGAAAAGGCCATAAGGTATCATCAATCCTCTTGTCACATCAAGGTTCGTATCTATATCGTCTACTATCAATACTTTTCCATAGGGCATATAGCTCCGGGCAAGACGCTGCACATGGCTGCGTTTGATTTCCTTAAAACGGAATAATTCCAAATTACGTGCGGTTTTTTCTCCGATGGGAGTTTCATCAACAATACATAGGGGAACCCGGACGGTAAAGGCGGAACCGTTACCGTATTCGCTTTCTACATCAATAGTTCCATTCATCAAATTCACCAGATTTTTGGTAATGGCAAGTCCCAGCCCTGTTCCTTCAATGGAACGGTTTGCCCTGATGTTAAGCTGATTGTATTCCGAAAACAGCCTGGGAATGTCATCTTTTTTTATTCCGTGCCCGGTGTCCCGTATTATATAAATCATCAAGCCGTCATTTTCCCGTTTTTCATAACGAACAGAAAAAAATACGGTTCCCTCATCGGTATACTTAAAGGCGTTTGAGAGCAGATTGCTGAGAATCTGCTTAATCCTCAATTCATCACCATGTATTTTTGTTGGAATATTTTCATCTATCTGTACCTTGAAAACAATATTTTTTGTTCCTATCCGTACAGCATTAAGCTGAATGGTATCATTTATCTGACTTGGTACATCAATATCCTCAAGGATCAGTTCAAAGTTTCCGGTTTCTATTTTTGAAATATCAAGAATATCATTAATGATACCCAATAAATTTGCACCGGCATTGAGTATTTTTTCCAAACCTGTGTGAGTGTCCATTGGCAGTTTTTTCTGAAGCTCAATTTCCGAAAGGCCGATGATTGCGTTTAAAGGGGTGCGAATTTCATGGCTCATGGTAGCCAGAAATGTACTTTTAGAACGGGAGGCTGCTTCTGCTTCGGACTTTGCAATCATTATTGGGGTTATGTCAAAAAGATGAATCAAATGTCCTTTGACCTTGTTTGCAAGTTCAAAAACTTCTATCTCAAAAAAGCGCTGCTGCCCGTCCAGAATAACCTCGCGGGTACTGTGCAGTGAGTCTCCCTGTGTCAATATATCGTAGAATAAATTCCAGGTTTTCCGATCCTTGAATAAATCAAATACCGGTCTGCCTTTGACAAAGAACGCCTGATCGAATTGTGTCATTTTCATGAAGGAATTACTTATATACGTTACCCTGTGCAGTGAATCCAAAAGGACAATGGGGTCCGGCGTTGATGTGAGCAGACTGACAAAAGAATCCTGCGCTTTTTTGGCTTCGTTTTTTTTGCCTTCGGCATAAACCGTTACAAAATAAACAAACAAGGATCCAACCAGGGCAAAAACCTGGTGCAGCAGCATATGGGATGCGGTCATTTCAATAATGCTGCCATTATTAAAAACGGTCATTGGTTTTCCGAATAGAATTTTTACTGCGGTAATTATATTGGTAACCACAATGAACCAGAGTAAAGAGCCGCTGTTAAAAAACAATGCTCCAAGGCAGCTTATCGCCAGGCAGATAACAAAAAATTCCGAATAATCACCGGTAATGCGAGACAAGGTGATGTACTGCAGATAAAGGGTCAGGGGGATAAAAAAAGATTTCCATGGTATTCTGTTTATACGGTGCAGAAGGAGAATTATAACAAAACAACCGACGGATATACTCACGGTTAAAAGCTGGTAATCCATTCCATGAATAATAAAATTCAGGAGCATGAAAAAAGAAATAACAGCTTGGGCGGTTAATGTAATATAAAAAGCGCGCAGTGATATGGTATTGCCGGAACTATCCATTTTGTATCCCTATATATCCAAGCATGCCTGCATCGACAAACCGCACTGCTGCAGGCAGTATTTCTATGTCAAGATGCGGTTCAAAAAAAAACACATCATCCATGCTTATACGCAGGGGATTAATGCTGCGAATACTGATCTTCTGTCCCTTGTTTAGTTGGAAATTTCTGGGGAATAATTTGTAGCGGCCCGAAATATAAAAAGGAAGCAAACAGTAAGTCCTTAAAAATCCCAGGCCCCGAATGTTAAGCATATCAAGAACGCCGTCATTGGGTTTAGCATTACTTACCGGGTGTAAGTTTTCGCCGTAGTACGGAGTGTTAAAAACGGCAAGCCCCAGATAAACATCACTTACACTTTTTCCGTCTATAGTAATCTCGTATCGCTGTTCTATTATGTTTTTTCTCATACAGACGATAAAAGCGCTGGTATAATAAAACAACTTATACAGCCGCCTGCACAGCCATTGACTAAATGTGTTTTTGCTGTACATCATTTCCCGTTTGTTTTCGGCAAGGCGGACTACCTCGGCTTCAATGCCGACAACACAATAGCTTAAGGCATGGTTGTTACCGCAGCGCATAACATCTATGGGAATTGCCGGAGCATTATATTGCAGTTGAATATTTCTAAATGCAGCCTTATAATTTTTTCCAAAACCGCGGGTAAAACTATTGGTATGCCCGTAAGGTATTGCGGCAAGTTCGGCATTCTTTATCCCCATTATCCCGTTCAGACAATCAAACAAAATGCCGTCTCCTCCAACAGCATACACCCTGAGTACGGTATTATCGGGAAGACCTTTGGCAAATAATGGAATAAAGCCGGTTGCATCCCTGGGGAAACGTGAAACATGTATGGTATAATCGGTGTGATTTACTGATAAAAAAAACTGGTGGATTTTGGCAAGTACTTCCTCCTGTTTCCATTTGTTCCAGAATGATTTTGGATTTATTATAAACAGGTGCTTCTTTTCCATGTAGTATCCAGTATACAGAGACTTAATGGCATTGTCCAGAATAAAGCATGAATGTTGACATACAGCTATGTATGACTTGACTATTTTCAGATTTCTTATCATTTTATCAATATGTACCGTAACGCTTCAAGTAAAAATCTTGCCATTCTTGGCGAATTCCGTAAAATTGCCGAATCCCTGTTCCCCCAGGGTAGTAAGCCATCCGGCATCATTCCGTCAAAACAAAAGCCGGATCTTGCGGCTGCGGCCGGTTTTGCTCAAGCGTTGGGAATAGATACGGAATACCGGAGACTCCTGAAAGTCAATAAAAATACAGCGGAGATGAAGGAGTTCCTGGTTCATTTTCAAAATAACCTTGATCTTTTAATTCAAAAAACATGGGTCGAAAAAGCGGATGAATCCCGCAGAGATAAACTGCAGGACGAAGTTTCACCCTTCATGACCATGATAATAGAGGAACAATACCCCCAGGCAATTGAAGCCTTTGGCGCAATTCTGGAAGAGCTTGCTTACCTTTTTTTCGGTGTGCAAAGCGCTAAAGATGATTTTACCGAGTATGCTCTCCGTATTGATATGCAGATGGGACTGTTCTGGTGGTACGGAACCCAGCTTGGCAGACTGTATAAAAAAGACAAAGCCGCTGTTTATAATGACGAGTATCTGTGGGCGGTGCTGCTTATTGGCATCTGTTACCTTACAAATTTCTGACAGGCAGCATATTGAGGAGTATCCATGGTCACTGAATTAAACAGCCCCGGTGCAATCGGCTCAGACTTTATCAGTGAATATATTAAGGAAGATCTTGCTTCCGGCAGGTTCAGTAATGTGCACACCCGTTTCCCGCCAGAACCTAACGGCTGGCTGCACATTGGTCATTGCAAGGCGTTTTACATAGACTTTACCATGGCGGAGCGTTTTGGCGGTAAGTGCAACCTGCGTTTTGATGACACAAATCCCGAAAAAGAAGACATCTCCTACGTCGAAGCTATCAAACGTGATATTGCCTGGATGGGCTACGACTGGGATGATCGTGAGTATTATGCGTCTGATTATTACGAGTATTTATATGAACTTGCTGTAAAGATAATAAAAAAAGGGAAAGCATACATTGACGATCTGACCGATGCACAGATGAGCGAATACCGGGGCACGGCTGTTGCTGACAAGAACAATATCACCGAAACGCCGCCGGGCAGGAACAGCCCCTGGCGCGATCGGCCTGTCGAAGAAAACCTGGACCTTTTTGCCCGTATGCGGGCTGGCGAATTCCCCGATGGCGCAAAAACCCTGCGGGCAAAAATCGACATGGCCCACCCAAACCTCGTCATGCGCGATCCGGTAATGTACCGTATACGCCGCCAAACCCATTACCGCACCGGCGACACCTGGTGCATCTATCCCATGTACGATTTTCAGCACCCGTTGTCGGACGCAAAAGAAGGCATCACCCATTCTCTGTGCTCGCTGGAATACGAAATCCATCGCCCCCTGTATGAATGGTTCATCCGTGAGGCAGAAGTGTTCCCCAGCCGGCAGATCGAGTTTGCCCGGCTCAACCTCAGCCGCACCGTAATGAGCAAACGCTGGCTGCTCAAGCTCGTGCTGGACAAGCATGTTTCCGGCTGGGACGACCCCCGCATGCCCACCATTGCCGGCCTGCGCCGCCGGGGGTATACGCCGCAGGCCATACGGAATTTTGTTTCCCGTATTGGCATTGCAAAAACCGACAGCATGGTAGACATCGCCTTTCTGGAATACTGCCTGCGTGAAGATTTAAACAAACATGCACGGCGGGTAATGGCGGTGCTAAAACCCCTCAAATTGATCATCGAAAACTGGAATGAAAGCGGCACCGAATCGCTTGAAGCGGTCAACAACCCCGAAGACCCGTCCGCCGGAACACGCCCGATAACATTTTCACGTGAACTGTGGATCGAGCAGGACGATTTTGCGGAAAACCCGCCGCCCAAGTATTTCCGGCTGTTCCCCGGCAACTCGGTCCGCCTGCGTTATGCGTATATTGTTACCTGCACCGGCTTTGATAAAGACGCAGCCGGAAACATCACCGCAGTACGCTGCACGTATGACCCGGCAACGAAAGGGGGAAACGCGCCCGACAATAAAAAAGTAAAAGGCACGATCCATTGGGTCAGCGCCTCCGATGCCATTCCTCTGGAAGTTCGCCTGTACGATTACCTGTTCAGCGTTGATCGTCCCATGGACTCTGACGGCGACTTTACCGATAACCTTAACCCCCATTCGCTGGAAATAATCCACCATGCCTGGGGTGAGCCATGCCTGGCAGGGGCGCAGGGATCAGGGACCGGGGACCGGGGATCGGGGCAAGTTGGCGAACGAATTCACTACCAGTTTGAGCGGCTGGGGTATTTTACCCGTGACCCCGATTCCGGGCGCGATGGGCGGCCAGTGTTCAACAAGACCGTCGGCCTGCGCGATACCTGGGCAAAAATAGCAAGGCAGGGGTAACCTGCGTGTTGAATCAACAGAAAAAAAAAGCTACACTAAGTAATGGCAGAAACCCGTGACATGCATTTTACACCCCCTGTCGGCAAAGTAATCCCGATAGCAATAGAAGACGAAGTAAAAACATCATATCTCAACTATGCCATGTCGGTAATCATATCGCGGGCATTGCCGGATGCGAGAGACGGGCTTAAGCCGGTACACCGGCGGCTGCTCTACGCCATGGACGAACTGGGGCTGCGGCCCGGGTCGGCTACGAAAAAAAGCGCCCGCATTGTCGGTGAAGCAATGGGTAAATTTCATCCCCACGGTGACGGCTCCCTGTATGATGCAATGGTCCGCATGGCGCAGGATTTTTCTCTCCGGTACCCGCTTGTTTTCGGTCAGGGGAACTTTGGCTCCATTGATGACGATCCCCCGGCGGCAATGCGTTATACCGAGGCGAAGATTTCTAAAATCGGGGATGAGATGCTCCATGACCTCCGCAAGGAGACTGTGGATTTTATTCCCAATTTTGACGAATCGGATAATGAACCGATTGTACTGCCTGCCGCAGTCCCCAACCTGCTGATCAACGGTTCCAGCGGTATTGCCGTTGGTATGGCAACGAATATGCCTCCGCACAACCTGACGGAAATCTGCGATGCAGTCTGTGCCCACATTGACAATCCGGAAATTTCCGTAGACGAGCTAATGCGGTTTGTGCAGGGGCCTGACTTTCCCACCGGCGGAGTGATTTTCGGCAGACGCGGCATAAAGGATGCGTACAGAACCGGCCGCGGCAAACTGCTGATACGCGGTAAATTTAATGTTGAAACCACCAAGACAGGTAAAGAAAAAATCATCTTTACCGAGATTCCCTACAATGTAAACAAGGCCCTTCTGCTGGAACGAATCGGTCAGTTGATGCGGGACAAAAAAATAGACGGCATTGCCAACGCAAACGACGAATCAGATCGTGAAGGTATACGTATTGTCATTGAACTAAAAAAAGGCGCAATTGTTAAGGTCGTTTTAAATCAGCTTTTTTCCAACACACAGTTGCAAATAACATTTGGCGTTATTAATCTGGCTCTGGTTGGCGGCCGTCCGCAGTGCCTCAACCTGAAAGAGCTTGTCCATTATTTTATTGAACACCGCGTTGATGTTGTTACCCGCAGGACACAATTTGAACTGCGAAAAGCCGAGGAACGCGCCCATATTCTCGAAGGGCTGCTAATCGCTCTGGCAAACATTGACGAAGTGGTGGCGGTTATCAAGGCCAGCCGCGATGTTGCAGCCGCACGGCTTAATCTGCAGGAACGTTTTCTGCTTTCAGAGGCGCAGTCTGAAGCCATTGTTGAAATGCGCCTTGGCCGTCTGACGAACCTGGAAGTTGAAAAAATTGAAAAAGAGCTGGAAGAACTTAAAGTCCGGATAGCTTACCTTAAATCCCTGCTTGCAGACGGGAATAAATTGCGGGGGGTAATAAAGGACGAGACAAGAGAAATTTCCGAAAAATACGGCGATGTACGCCGTACGGAAATTATTGCCGGCGAAGTGGAAAACATCAACATCGAAGACCTGATAAAAAAAGAAGAGATGATGATCCTCATTTCCAACCTGGGCTATGTTAAACGGGTTCCCGTTACCGCATACAAAGGCCAGGGCCGCGGCGGCAAGGGAATGCAGAGCGCGAAACTTGCAGAAGATGATTTTATCGAACAAATTTTTGTTGCATCCACCCATGACTATATCATGTTCATCACAAGCGCAGGAAAGGCTTACTGGGTAAAAGTACACGAACTGCCCGAAGGCAGCCGGACCAGCAAGGGATCGCACATAAAAAGTTTGCTGACAGTTTCGCCTAACGAAGACATTACAGCGATTGTTTCCCTCAAGGATTTCAGTGACCGGGAATTTCTGTTCATGGGAACGGCTCGCGGCGTTGTTAAAAAAGTAAAAACATCCGAATTTGTCAACGCAAAAACAAGGGGCGTTATTGCGATAAAACTTGACGATGGCGACAAACTGGTCAGCGCACTTTTAACGAATGGTACCGATGAGGTTGTACTCATTTCGCGGCGGGGCAGGGCGCTGCGCACTCACGAGGATCAAATCCGCGCAATGGGACGCTCGACACGGGGTGTCAGCGGGCTGAAGCTTGCGGGCAACGATGAACTGGCAGGAATGCTGGGCGTAAACAAAACAGAAAAAATGCTGCTCCTTTCCGAATTTGGTATTGGCAAACGGGTTGATTTCGATGAATTTTCAGCACACCGGCGGGGAACAGGCGGTCAGAAAATTTCCACGATCAGTGAAAAAACCGGAGAAATTATCGGCTGCGTCAATGTGCTTGAAGAAGATGAAATTATGTGCATCACGAGTCAGGGAAAATCAATCAAATTAAATGTAAAGGAAATCCGCGTAATGGGCCGCGCCGCCCAGGGTGTAAAGATTCTCAGTATAGAAAAACCCGACTTTGTTATCGGGCTTGACCGTATTGTAAAAGAAGATGATGATATAGATAAAGAGTAATAAAGGAGAAAGTTATGAAAAATTATTATCGGTATTTTATTGTGCTGCTTGCTGTAATGTGTATCCCGGTTGCCTGCACTAACGTCCCCCCGTCCGCTGAATATGATATTTACGATGATGTCAGTCAATCACAAAATACATATCAATTTAATGATGTCAGGGACAGAGATTGGTTCCTTACAGAGCTGCGCACCGGTTTGGAAACCATTATCATTGACCGGACGGAACTTGCGGAAAAAGGAATTCGCGGAATATTCACCCTCAGGTTCGATGCGGAGTTAGCCAGCGGTGTTGGCGTACCTAACCGTTATCGCGCCCCCTACACACTGGCGGACAATCAAACCCTCAGCATTGGTCTAATAGCGTCAACATTAATGGCATCCCTCTTCGAGCCGGATGAACTGAAAGAACATGAATATATGGCCGTGTTACAGAATGTTTCCCGGTGGAATCTTGCCGATGAGAAACTGGAATTGTATTCACAGAAAAACGACGGCACAGAAGTAATTTTGGTTTTTACCTTGTCTGAGTGACGAATTAAAGAACAATCAGGAACGCGAGTAATTCGGGGCTTCCTGGGTAATAAAAATATCATGGGCGTGGCTTTCCCGTAAGCCTGCCGCTGTTATTTTCACAAACCTGCGATATTTTCTCAGTTCTTCAATAGTGTGGCAGCCGCAGTAGCCCATTCCCTTGCGAAGGCCCGAAACAAGCTGGTTCATGAAAGAACCTAATTCTCCCTTGTAAGGAACACGGCCTTCAATGCCTTCGGGAACCGGTTCGTCATCCTTCCCCATTTGGTAGCGGTCGCCTGCTCCGTCGGCAATGGCTCCCATGCTGCCCATGCCGCGGTATTCCTTGAAAATTCGTCCGTCAAAGATAATTTCCCGGCCCGGCGCTTCCTTGAGTCCTGCAAAAAGGTTACCTATCATTACAACATTGGCTCCGGCGCCGATAGCCTTGGTAACATCCCCTGAAAATTTAATACCCCCGTCGGCTATTACCGGAATCCCCGACTTTGACGCTTCCTCGGCGCAGTCCAGCACTGCAGTAAACTGCGGCACCCCAATGCCTGCAACGATTCGCGTAGTGCAAATTGAGCCCGGCCCAATCCCGACTTTTACCGCATCGGCGCCGGCTTCGATCAGACGGCGGGTTCCGCCTTTTGAGGCAACATTTCCGCCGATAACAGGTATTGTATACTCTTTTTTGATAGCTTTAATCGCATCCATCACATTTTTTGAATCGCCGTGAGCCGTGTCCAAAACCACAAAATCTACTCTTGCTTTTTGCAGCAATGGCATCCTGACCGTATAATCCTGAGGTGAAACCGCAGCGCCTACAATAAGCCTGCCCGATTTGTCAATTGCCGCACTTGGGTATTTTTCCTTTTTTTCCAGATCCTTTGCCGTGACAAGCCCGGTGAGCTGTCCCATATTGTCCACTATCGGCAATTTTTCAACACGGTGTTTGTAAAATTTTTCCAGTACTTCGGCAACCGATGGTTCGCCGTGCACGCAAACCGGATCTCTTGTCATGATTTCTGTTACGGGCAGCTGGCCGTCACGGGGAAAACGCAGGTCACGGTTAGTAATTATCCCAACAAGCTTGCCGTTGTCATTCACTACCGGAATTCCGGATACACCGTATTTATCAACTATCTCATAAACATCCTGTACAATGGCGTTTTCCGAAATGTTTACCGGTGAATCGATAACCCAATTAAGGTATCGCTTAACATTCGCTACCTGGCGTTCCTGTTCTTCAGGTTTAAGGTTCCGGTGTATTACGCCGGCGCCTCCCTCCAATGCGATGGCAATGGCGAGTTTTTCTTCTGTAACGGTATCCATTGCCGCGGAAATTACCGGTATATTTAGCTGTATGCCTTCACAGAGTGTTGTCTTTACATCGCAGCTTTTCGGCAAAGTGTCTGAGAAACCCGGCAATAACAATACATCATCGTATGACAGGCCTTCGGTAAAAACGGTTAAATCATTTTTGTTTTCCATATACGATAATGGCACATGAAAAAGTTTATGTCAACATGGTAATCACTTGGCAATCAATTACTGTCAATTACTGTTTTGTCCATACCTCTTCGTCAGCTGCTCTGGTATACGTGCCTGCACCGCCGTTTGCATATACTGCCGCTATGTTACCGGGGAATGCGTCAGCAGAGGTAATGGCGGTATCATCCCCGCCAAAAGTTATACTGATAAGGTTAGTGCTGTTAAAAGCAAGAGAGCCAATGTTTTCAACACTGCCGGGTATGGTTATATCGGTAAGGCCGGTGCCTCCGAAAGCCCACTCCCCAATAGAGGCAACACTGCCGGGTATGGTTATACCGGTAAGGCCGGAGCCTCCAAAAGCCCATTCCCCAATGGAGGTAATGCTTTCAGGTAAGGTAATACCGGAAAGGTCTGTGCACCCGGCAAAAACCGCAGCATCAACAGACGTAACGTTTTCAGGTATGGTAATACCGGTGAGGCTGGTACAATTTTGAAAAGCCCCGACTCCAATTGAGGTAACACTATTGGGTATGGATACGACTGTAAGGGCGGTACATTGTAAAAAAGCCCTATCTCCAATGGAGGTTACATTGTTTCCAATGGTTACATCGGTAAGGTTCGTGCAACCGTAAAAAGCTACAGCTCCAATGGATGTAACACTGTCAGGTATGGTTATACCGATAAGGCTCGAGCAGTTTTGAAAAGCTCCAATACCAATGGAGGTAATGCTATCGGGGATGGTTATTTCAGTTAGGCTGATATTGTCGACAAAAGCCCTCTCTCCAATGGAGGTTACGGGCAGCTCCTGTATTTTCGGGGGGATATTAACTATCCGCCTGGTCCCGGCATAACGGGTAATTACCACAGCCGTTCCGCCGTCTACTCGCTCAACCTCAAAATCACTTTCAGGATCAAACTGTTGTGAGCAGGCTGTTAAACCGACCAGCAATGCCAATGCAAGTAATAATACTACCTTTTTCATCGTGGTTCCTTTTTGGCGCCATTATGGTTTTGTGCGCCAGTGGTTATCTGCCCGTTCAAAACAGTCTGCGGATAGTGTAATCGTGCGGCCATCGTTATGGTTGAGCCTGACTTGACCGGTGATCATGTTTGCTTCGATAACTGTCCATGTTTCGCTGCGGTGGCTGACCTTGACTCCTTCCTGGGGAACTTTTCGGACTTGTTCGCTGTAGAATGTATGTTCGTAGGACAGGCAGCACAGCAGTCTTCCGCACGGACCGGAGATTTTCATTGAGTTAAACGAAAGATTTTGATCTTTTGCCATTTTAATCGATACCGGTTTAAGTTTGTCGGAAACGGCATGGCAGCAATAGCCGCGTCCGCAGATACCCAGTCCGCTGACAACCCGTGCTTCGTCACGGACTCCAATCTGGCGGAGTTCTATGCGGGTTTTGAAAACACTGACCAGGTCTTTTACCAGTTCCCGGAAATCTACCCGGTTTTCGGCTGTGAAGAAAAAAAGTATTTTTGGTTCTTCCAGTACATAGTGAACATGGACGAGCTTCATCTCCAACTGGTGTTTATTGATTTTTTCCCTGCATGTTTTAAATGCATTGTCTGCAAGGTTACGGTTGTGCTGTGCTTTATCCAGATCTTCCTTTGTCGCTGAGCGTTCAATCCACACTATGTCCGAAATGTTGTGTTTACACCGTACCGGCCCTATCACCTGGGCAAGATCTTTTCCATAACGGGTTGGCACTATCACCATGGAATCGGGGTCGAGTGAATCATCCCGGTAAATAGCCAGGAATGTCTCATGGGAATAAGAAAGCCGCAGACGGTAAATGGGCGTTCCGGGATCAATGGATTCAAGCCCTTTAACGGCAATAACACTGGTCTCCCTTTCTTCCGGTTTGTCTTCAAGAAGGGAAATGTCCTCATCATCAAAATCATTACTCATGGTTATCTCTTATTGCATTAAGTCTACCAGAAGTCCCTTGATTTCCTCAAGGCGTGAAGCTATTTCCAGTTGCTGCATCTGACTGGTAAGAAGCATGGCAGCCAGGTCCTCCAGTTTTTTATCAATAACTTGAATCTTCGTGTAGGTGATTTGTCTGTCTGCCTCTAAAGTATTGCGCGGGCCTTTATAACCGTATTTAAATTTCTTGGGGATTCCGGTTTCATGATCCAGGCTGTAGCAGTTATTTACTACATAGTGCATAAAATTGCGTACTGCCTGTTTATAGCGGATAATCTCATCTTGTAACGGTCTTTTTCGCAGGGTATCCCCGGCGCTGCGTACATCGTCCATCAGGTTGTTGAGGGTTTCTTCTGAAACCGGAAGATCTTTTACCGGACCAAGTTCATCGGCGGTTTTACCCCGGATTTCCTCGAAAATTCGGGAAAATTCCGTTTTGCCGCTGCGCATCGTCCCCTTGGTTTTTTTATTATCTTTTACCTGGGTAAATGCGGAGGGGTTCATTAACAGAGATTGAACTTCGGTGTCAACTTTTGCCATGGTTGCCCTTCCCCAAGCTAGGAGTTTGTGTTTTTGGTAAAAACAGGCAGCGCTAATTTGACTCCTTGCGCGTCACGGTGTTCGCTGACAGTTTGTTCCCAGCTTTCATTATCGGGACATACAAGCACTCTGCCATGGATTAGGCAGCCGTCTTCCGCTTTGATCCGACGGGTGATAATATCGCCCATTACCAGCGCGGTGGACAGGATCGTTAATGATTCGCTGGCAATCACATTGCCAAAAACTACTCCGCCAATGGTAATTGCCGTGCCGTTGACATCACTTTTTAACCGTGCCCGCTCACCGATTATAATCCTGCCGGCAGCTTGCACATTTCCCATGATGCTGCCGTCAATACGGGTAAAACCCCCTGTTTCAATATCCCCTTTCAGGCTGGTATTGGGACCGATAATGGTGTTGATGGAGAAGTCGTATCTGCCGCCAGGCATAGACACCCTGCTAACGTCCCGGCCTTGCGGTTCTGGAACGGGTAATAAGATAGGTATATGGATCGACAATATCCGATCCTAACTGGACTTCATAATGAACATGCGGTCCGGTTGACAGGCCGGTACTGCCAATATAGCCAATCACATCACCCTGTTGTACTTGCTGCCCTAGCCTTACATTGACACGGTGCATATGTGCATAACGGGTGAAATAACCATGCTTGTGCCTGATAATAATGTAAATACCATAATCGGGCGCGTAGTCTATGGTAGCAATCGTTCCGTTGGCAGTGGCAATGAGCGGATCGCCGTGTCGACCCGTTGAAATATCTACCCCTCTGTGGAGATAGTATTGCCCGGTAAAGGGGTTAATATTATTGCCAAAATACATAGAAATTCGCCCGGCTCCGCCCTGAACCGGCCATGCACTGGGGATGTCGGTCAGCAATGTGCTTTGGGAGCGGATTATACCGCCAATGTCCCGGATTGGTTCTTCAAGTGAAGAAAAATAAGCGGTAAGTTTCCTGAGTTCTTCAATTTCCGGTAGTACACCTTCGGGGGTTTCCCGTATGTTCGTAAAAGAACCCAAATCGCCGCTGAGTGAACGCTGGGTGGTAATATCCGAACCGATGGCGCCGAGGGGGCCCGACATGGTGCTTTGAAAGCTCTGAATTACCCGTAAAAGCTGTTCTGTCTCATATCGAAACTGATCCAGGTTCCCTTGCAGCTGTTCTATACGGCTATCCGTACCGGTAATAATAGTTTGAGTTGCATTATTTGCAGTACCATACCAGAAAAAAGCCCCAATAACACCTGTTGCAATCAAAATAAAGCAGATTAGTGACAGGGCAGTCACATGAAGGTTGTACACCTTTTTTTCAGAGTGAGGAACAAAAACCACAGTATACCGATGGGTAAGAAAACGCCCCGCAGTTTGCAGTGCCTGTTTAATTCCATTTCCAACAGTTATAACGGCTTTTTTTATGCTGTTTACTATACTATTCTCGAGTCTTTTATACTCGTGAATCTGAGCCATGTATACAGTATCGTTTAAATTTTCCGAAATGTCAAGAAAATATCTGGAAAATATATGAAAAAAATGAAAATTTTAGCAAAAAAAGGCATTATTTTACCTGTTCTGCAGCCCGAGCCATGCGTATGACCGGATTTTGCTGGTCATTGCGGGAAAATGAGCAGGCTTTACGGGCTGCATCGGCCGGCAGGGTTGCAAAAGAACAGTAGTCTTTCATTACAATTTCATCAACTAACCGCCCCGGAACGCCACCGGCCCGCATCAACAGGTTCGCAATTTCCCTGGCTCCCAGCCCGTGCTGCCGTCCCTGGCCTACATACACCCGTGAAAATTCTTCTGTGCCGCCGGAATCCCCGCCGGAAAACCGGCCAAAACGTCCGCGTTTTCCCCCATGGCCATGCTGTCTGTGCCGGCGATCATCTCCCCGGGCGCTTGTGAACGAACGGCCTCTGCCTGCGCCTTTGCTGCCGCTTTTGGCGCTTATGCTATGGTCGTTAAAATCTTCTTCGGGAAATTCAGTTATGGGGCTGTAGCGTGCCGGATCAAAGAGTTTACCGTAACTCAGCGAAACAAGGGCTTCGACTGCTTTTTCTGCTCCCAGCCGCTCAATGAGGTTACGGCAGACCTTGTCCAGGAAGGGAGACGCTTCGTTCGGCATTTCTTCCGGCAGAATCTCAGGGGACATTTCCGGCTGTTCGGGTAATGCGGCAATGGCTGCTGAAGCAATCCGGCGGCGCAGGGCTTTCATCACTGCCTTAACTGACGGAACCTTGAGCCATTGAATGCCGCTGCCCAGGTTTTTTTCGATCATCTTTGAATACTGGCGTATCCGGTAACGCTCGCCGGGTGTGGCAAAGCTGATCGCTATGCCGCGCCTCCCCGCACGGGCTGTTCTGCCAATACGGTGCAGATAGGTCTCACGGTCACCGGGAAGGTCCCAGTTGATAACATGGCTGAGGTTTTCGATATCTAACCCCCGTGCCGCGACATCAGTGGCAGCGAGAATTGCCGGTTCACTGATCGATGCAGCAGCATTGGCGGCGCTGCGGTGCCGTTGGCGCAGGCGGAACCGCCGCAAGGTACGTTCGCGAATTTCCTGTGAAAGGTCGCCGTGGATAGCCTCAGCAGGATACCCTGCTTCAACAAGCCGCCGGGCAAGCTCATCGGTTTCTACCTTTGTCGCGCAAAAAATAAGTCCGTAAAATTCGGCGGCGCTGTCTATTATCCGCCTGAGGGCCTCAAGTTTATCTTCTCGTTTAACAATGAGGCAAAACTGATCCACCAGGGGTTTCTCGTCTTCCGGTGCGGAATCCACGATTATCTCGGCATCGCCGATGTGTTTTCGCACCACCTTTAAAATTGGCTCGGGCATTGTGGCGGAAAATAAAGCTATGTGGAGGTGGCGCACTTTTCCTTCTGCCTGAAGGCGGTCCCGTTCGTCTGTTTTGACAGAGGCAAGGATTTTTTCAACATCTTCAAAAAAGCCCATGTCCAGCATTTCATCGGCTTCGTCAAGAATGAACCAGTCCACCGCCGCCAGATCGAGAGCTTTCCGTTCCATAAGGTCCATAACGCGGCCCGGTGTTCCCACCACAATTTCAGTACCCCGCCGCAGGTCGAGTATCTGATTCCTGATGGATGCACCCCCGTAAACGGCGATTACCCGGGGATAGTTGCCCGTTACCAGCGAGGCAATCTCCCTTGATACCTGGAGGGCAAGTTCACGTGTTGGGGCAAGAATTAACGCACGCGGAGCATGTCCTGCCTGATTAAGCCTTTCGATAAGGGGGATGCCAAAAGCGGCGGTTTTTCCCGTTCCCGTTCGCGCTTTGACGATACAGTGTCCTTCATCGGCAAGCAGCCGGGGCAGGGCAATGCTTTGTATTGAGCTTGGAACAGTCCATCCCTTGCGGTTAATGGCTGCCAGCATGGTGTCTGACAGCCCAAATGAGGAAAAAGGATGGTTTTCGTCCACTATCTTATCACTGAGGCGGTCCGGGCAGGATTGCCAGTTCTGTTTCCCGGTTGAAATACCGGGCTTTCTCCATCCTGGGGATGAATTTTGCAGTCTCGCCAACTTTGAAATCATGGTTCGGCTCGGTGCGTGCTACCAGGGGTTGAGTGCCGGTGGTAAGCCAGAGGTGTATATCCGCGCCCAACGGCTCAACCACGGTTACTTTTGTGGCAAAACTGTTGTTTCCGCTGGCCTCGGTATATGTCATATCCTCCGGGCGTATGCCGAAGAAAATTTCCTTGCCGACAAATTCCTTGAGGTAAGAGACATGAGAAGCGTCCGGTTTAACTTTGAAAGAGCCTTCGTCCAATACAATTGAACTGCCTTCTTCAAGTACCTTAACGGTAAGGAAGTTCATGGGCGGGGAACCGATAAATCCTGCGACAAATTTGTTTATCGGGTTATTGTACAGGTACAGGGGAGAACCTATCTGCTGCACAAAACCGTCTTTCATAACAACAATTTTGTTTGCCATGGTCATGGCTTCTACCTGGTCATGGGTAACGTAGATCATGGTGGCATTGAGGCGCAGGTGCAGACCGGAAAGTTCTGCCCGCATCTGAACGCGGAGCTTTGCGTCAAGGTTTGAAAGAGGCTCGTCAAAAAGGAAAACCTTGGGATTGCGGACAATTGCCCGCCCGACCGCGACACGCTGTCTCTGGCCGCCGGAAAGGGCTTTTGGCTTGCGATCAAGGAACTTCTCGATATCAAGGATTTTTGCCGCGTCTTTGACCCGCCGGTCAATTTCATCTTTGGGCACTTTTTTTATCCGCAGGCCGAATGCCATATTTTCATAGACGCTCATGTGGGGATACAGGGCGTAGTTTTGGAATACCATGGCGATATTCCGGTCTTTTGGGGGAACATCGTTCATCAACTCACCGTCGATGTACAGTTCGCCTTCCGTAATGTCCTCAAGTCCGGCAACCATGCGGAGAGTGGTGGACTTCCCGCAGCCCGAGGGTCCGACAAGAACGACAAATTCCTTGTCCTCGATAGTGATGTTGACATCTTCCGCAGCCCGAACACCGCCGTCATACACCTTTCCAATTCCTTTCAATTCAACTTTTGCCATACGCTGGCCTCCCTATAGGGTTATTTTATACTTATCATGATACACATTAAATCAGCAAATGTCAATGTCGAATTGCTGTTTGCCTTCTACCTACTCTTTCGTTAATGGTGTATACTGTCAGATATGAATTTCGGTGATGCAAAAATTACGGTGGGCATTCTCTTTGGCGGCAAATCGGCGGAGCATGAAGTTTCATTGCAGTCGGCAAAAAATGTGTACGAAGCCATTGACCGACGCAGGTTTGAACCGCTGCTTATCGGTATAGGCAAGGACGGGACATGGCGCTCAACAGGTGATTTCTCCTCACTGCTGAACACCGATGACCCGCGCCGTATCAGCCTGAACAATGCCGGAGAAGCTATTGCCCTTATTCCCGAAAGCCGTGGTGTACTCTGCACGCCCGTGTTGTCATCAGCCGGTACAAATGTCGATGTTGTCTTCCCCATACTCCATGGCCCTTTTGGTGAGGACGGCACGGTGCAGGGCCTGTTGAAGCTTGCAGGCATTCCCTTTGTTGGCGCAGGTGTTTTGGGATCTGCTGTCGGTATGGACAAGAATGTGATGAAGCGGCTCCTTCGAGAAGCGGGCATTCCTGTCGGCAAATTCTGTACCGTACAATCGCACGAACCGATCCCGTCTTATGCAGAAATTATAGCCATGCTTGGCAGCCCGATTTTTGTCAAACCGGCAAACATGGGATCTTCGGTGGGGATAAGTAAAGCATACAGTGAAGCGGAATTTTCCGCTGCAATGCAGGAAGCATTTCAGTATGATACCAAGATTCTTATCGAAGAATGCATTCGGGGACGAGAGATTGAATGTGCCGTACTGGGCAATGAAAACCCCGCCGCCTCTGTTCCCGGCGAAATCATCCCTACCCATGATTTTTATTCGTATGATGCCAAGTACCTTGACAAAGACGGTGCCAGGCTGGAAATTCCCGCACAGTTGGACAGTGCCTGTCAAAAGCGTGTACAGGAACTTACCGTAAAAGTATTTCAAACCCTGTGTTGTGAAGGGCTTGCACGGGTTGATTTTTTTCTTAAAGAAAACGGCGAACTGCTTGTCAACGAAATAAACACCATGCCGGGTTTCACAAAAATCAGTATGTACCCAAAACTCTGGGAAGCAAGTGGTATTGGATATACCGAACTCATTAGCCGCCTGATAGAACTGGCAATGGAAAGGAACACATGATTTTACGTATGGACTCGCTTATTCAAGTAATTGCCCGGGCTCTGGATATGGTTGAAATAACCTTTCTGGGAGTAACAACGAATCACGGTAAGCGGATTGCGGTTTTATGTGCGGCAATGGGGCGGTATCTGGGTATGTCCGATCCGGAGGTTTCTGATCTGGTTTCCTGCGCCTTACTGCATGACAATGCTTTGACAGAATACATTCTGCTGAAAGAGGGGCGTGAAGAAGACGATCCCGACATCAGCGAACATTGTATAATCGGTCAGAACAATGCGGAAATTCTGCCGTTTAACGGAAATATTGACGGATACATTCTGTATCACCATGAACAGGCTGACGGCAGGGGGCCATTTAAGTTATCAGAGGGACAGTACCCGTTGGGAGCAGAGATCATTGCAGCAGCGGATATGGTAGATGCGGAATGGCAAGTAGAACGCACTTCTATAGAAGGGCTTCCGGATTTAAGGAATAAAATTAAATCGCAAATTCACCGCTGTTTTTCAAAACGCGCCGGAAACGCCATGCTTGAAATATTGGATACAGATATGCTTGTATCTCTGAAAAATGAAAATGTTACAGAAACTGTCTGCCGCAGCCTTCCCGTGTGGAACATTGATATACATGATCCGGCGCTTATTCCTTTTGCCGCTCTTGTCTCCCGTATCATTGACTATAAGTCAAAATCAACCGGAATCCATACACAGCAAATCGCAAACCGCTCATGGTTAATGTCAGAATATTACAGCTACGACCTGACGGAAAAAATTCAGATGTATCTGGCAGCCGCCCTGCATGATATAGGCAAGCTGGCTATTCCAACAGAAGTTTTGGACAAACCGGGAAAACTCAACGATGAAGAATATAAAATTATTCAGGGACACATTGTTCAAACAAGATCGTTGTTAAGCGAAATGGAAGGATTAGGCCCGATTACCGAATGGGCATCGAACCATCACGAAAAACTGGACGGTTCAGGTTACCCGCTTAGAAAAAATGCCGCAGATCTGGATTTCAACTCCCGGCTTATGGCCTGCATCGATATTTACCAGGCAGTCAGTGAAAAACGCCCTTATCATACCCAGCGTACTCATGATGAGACCATGGCTATCCTCAACGAAATGGCGGATAACGGCAAGATTGATCCGAAAATTGTCAAGGACATTGACAAGGTAATGGCTGAATGGTCGCAGAGGGATGTAGATACGCCTTCATTATGATTATCGGGATCAGTGAGAAACGTCATCATATATTATTTACAACGATAACGGATCCTATGCATAAAGCCAGGAATTCCATTATCCCAACCATATAATGGTTTAACCAGGGAGTTTGAAATGCAACGCCTTGTATTATTCCTATTATGGCAAAGGGTATCAGCAGTTTCAATTTTTTCATAATAATTATATCTATTATTATTCCGATATATATCATTATGGATGCAAAATAATTATGCAATAATAAATATTCAAAAAAATAAGAGCTGAATGTAGCCAGGGTTATAAATCCAATCCCCACAAACCATTTATTATAAAGAAGCCAACAGCCTATTATCAATAAAAAGAAAGTATAAAAATAAACCCTGTTTACATCCATTCCCATTATTGATGAATAAGATGTTTTACCGTGTAATAAACCATCAAAAAATCCTGTTAATATATATCCAAATAATAAAATATAGGTAATCATTTTCTTTATCATATTTTCTCTGCCTTTTTATAATCAGAACAAATAATTCAATTAATTTCAAGCCTTATCCGCCGTATCGGGTTTTTGGATTTCCCCGATAGCCGAAACTTTCAAAATATTGTAACCTGACAGACAGAAAACACAATGACTGAACAGATACAAGAGCGAACCCGCCGGACCGCCGCTGAACGGAGGGTCTATATTGATTACAATGCCACAACCCCGCTAAGGCCGGAAGTAAAGGCGGCAATGCCGGAAGATTTGGATGTTTTTGGCAATGCCTCCAGCATGCATGCATCAGGGAGGCAGGCGCTTGCACGGGTGGAAGAAGCCCGCCGTCTGATAGAGCAGCTTCTGGGGGCAGAGCACAGGACGGTTTTTTTTACATCAGGCGGATCGGAAGCAAACAATATGGTTTTGCAAACCATGCGGCGGCTGATTGTATCGCCAAACGGTGGAACGAATAGTCGCAGCGAAATAATCACTACATCTATTGAACATCCCAGTGTGTACAATGCGGCAAAATACCTGCAAAGTTTTGGTATAAAGGTAACATTTCTGCCGGTTGACGAATACGGCAGAGTATCAATTGATGCTTTGAAAAAGGTGCTCAGCGAAAAAACGTTGCTCGTTTCGGTTATGACGGCCAACAATGAAATCGGCACCATTCAGGATATAAAAACAATAACGTCACTGGCAAAAGCTGCCGGAGCATTGGTACACACCGACGCAGTGCAGGCAGTCGGCAAGATACCGGTCAATGTTGACGATCTGGGAGTTGATTATCTCGCCGTATCGGCGCACAAAATCTACGGCCCCAAGGGGATAGGCGCCCTGTATGTCCGCAAAGGCGCACCGGTGTTTCCGTTGATCCACGGCGGGCATCAGGAAGAAGGCCTGCGTGCCGGAACGTACAACAACCTCGGTATAATCGGTTTTGGCAGGGCGGCGGCAATCGCCGCAAAAGAGCTGGAAACATACGGCAGGGAAATCGCTCTGCTCCGCAACCGCTTGCGAGACAGTTTTATCTCGGCGATTCCCAATATAAAAATTAACGGCCATCCGGAAGATGTGCTGCCCAATACCCTGAATGTTTCATTCCCGGGCGCGGAGGGAGAGGCGATACTGCTTTCCATGGACATCATGGGAATAGAGGCATCGACCGGATCGGCGTGTGCGTCAGGCAGCCTTGAGCCGTCCCATGTGCTCATGGCAATTGGGGCGGAGCCGGAACTTGCCCACGGCTCAATCCGTTTCAGCCTGGGCTGGGAAAATAACGCAGATGACATCGACTATATCGCACAAACCCTGCCGCCGATAATCGCGCGGCTTAGATCAATGTCTACAGTTACAGGAGGCAATCATGTCTGATTGGTTATATTCGGATACCGTTAAGGAACATTTTACCAATCCCAAAAATGTTCTTTTGGATGACGAATCAACTTTTGCCGCGAATGCCAGAGGGCAAACAGGAAATATCAAGTGCGGAGATCAAATGCTGATGCTCCTTAAAATTGACAACGATGTTATCACCGATGTACGCTGGAAAACCTACGGCTGTGCCAGTGCCATTGCTTCAACCAGCATGCTCTCCGAAATGATCAAGGGCATGAAAATAGAAGATGCTTACAAAATCAGGCCGGAAGATCTCGTTGCGCAACTTGGCGGGCTGCCGGCATTCAAGATTCATTGTTCCGTGCTGGGCGACAAAGCGCTCCGCGCCGCCATCGACGACTACCTTGCCCAAACGGGCAGGAACGGGATGCTGAAAGAAGCGGTTGTCGAGATCTGCCATTGCATGGGCATCACCGACAAAGACATTGAAGACGCTTTTCAAAACGGAGCGCGGGACTGGGAATCTCTGCAAAAAGCCACGAAGATTGGCACCGCTTGCGGCGGCTGCAAGGACACAGCAATGGAACTGCTGCACGGGCTTGAGCATATTTACGGATAAAGGGTTTTAATGTATAACATACAATTACATATCGATGAATTAAGGTCATCCCTGAATGAACGTGTCGGCAAAAGCCCGGTACTCCTGCTGATCTCCGGCGGCGTTGATTCCACAGTTGTCGGAGCGTTGTTGTTACAGATCCTGGACAGCGATCAAGTGCACCTCATGTACATGGACACCGGCCTCATGCGAAAAGACGAAACAAAAACCGTCAAAACCATGCTGGAAAAACTGGGAGCGCAACATCTGCACATTGTTCGCTGCGAGGATGAGTTCTTGGCGGCACTTAATGGTTTGACTGAACCTGAGGCGAAACGCAAGGCGATTGGTGATCTGTTTATTACTATTCAAGAGAGGGAAGTTGCGCGGCTGGGATTACCGGAGGATTATTTTCTGGCGCAAGGCACCATTTATCCTGATGTGATCGAAAGCGGCTCACCGCCCGAAGGTGGCGCGGATGGAATGAAAATTAACGTGATTAAGAGTCACCATAATGTGGGCAGCCCTCTCGTTGATGCCAAGCGCAAATCCGGCAGGGTTATTGAGCCTCTGGAAAAACTGTACAAAGATCAAGTCCGCGAACTGGGTTTATTTATCGGCGTTGATGAAGAAGTCATCCGTCGGCATCCCTTTCCCGGTCCTGGCCTTGCCGTGCGGATTTTAGGCGAGGTAACGAAAGAAAAATGCGATATTTTACGAGAAGCGGATGCCGTTTATATCGAAGAACTTAAACGGCGGAAAAACTCCGACGGATGCAGTCTCTATGATGCAATCTGGCAGGCATTTGCTGTGCTGCTGCCAATCCGCTCGGTAGGAGTATCCGGCGGTACCCGCAGATATGGCCAGGTACTTGCGTTACGCGCCATAAACAGCACGGACGGCATGACCGCAAGCGTGTACCCGTTTGAAACCCGTGATCTTCTGGAAATCTCAGCCCGCATAACCGATGCAGTGCCGGAAATAGGCCGGGTTGTGTATGATATATCCGGCAAACCTCCCGCAACAATTGAATGGGAATGATGGTACGGTCAATCCCGGTTGTATTAATCCTGTTGACATTTGCCTCATGCGCAACTGCGGTGACATTCATTGCAGAGCATCCCCCTCTGGTTGATTTACGTAATGTTACCAGCATTACTGTTATTCCTTTTGAATGGAGCAGTTCCAGAGAAGATGAGCGCCTTGCGGCACTTGTAACAAACTCACTGATGAATGGACTCAGGATGGGTATTGTCAATACCGTTGATCCTTCTGTGCTGGATAATGTCTCTACTTTGAATTATTGGAGATTTGTTGACGTATACATCAGTGGAAGAATTACCGATGTCAGATTATCCGGTAATACCAGCATAAGTGATGAGCAGCACGGAGCCATCATAAGAAGAAGAACTACTTATTCAGGATTTGTAAGTATTGAAATTGAATACCGGTATATCCGAACAGCTGATAACAGGGTTCTGGGAACATTCAGAAAGCGTGAAGAACACAGTGATTACTTTTATCGTATAGAAAATATTCATCAGGACATACACTGGAATCAACCGCCAGGACCGCCTGGCCGGGGCAATAATCCGCATCGGAATCAAAACCGGAGTACCGAACGGCGCCCAGGTCTGGGACGTCTTCCCTGGCAGACTACTTTGCAAAGAATCCCATGGCTGCTGCCCATTGCCGAAACTGCCATTTCAAAATTTACCCATACCATGACGAACGAACTAGGTCCCTGGACAACAGAAGAAAAAAGAACCATCAGAAAAAGCAAAGGCAGAAATTCTCAGGCAGATAATGCCAGGCAGCTTGTCAGGCAGGGGCGATATCATGAAGCTCTTGATATATACAAAACAATATACGAACAGGACGGCAGTATTTTTGCCGGATACAATGTTAGTATGCTGCTTGCTGCAGACAATCGGTTTGCTGACGCTCTTGCATTACTGGAGAATTTACATAACAGATCACGGGAAATGGACAGGAGAATTCCCTCATTCCTTGCAAAGGAAATACGAAAGATGGTAGAAATTGTTAATGGATTGATGATTCTGGGAGAATACAGGGAAAACAGAGCAAACGTGATTTCTCAGACCCCGGCTTCAGCGGGCAGTAATGTACCTCAAAACATACCGCAAACAACTATGGGTGCCGCTGTCAGGGAAATATCGGGAACGGCAACAATTTTTCCTGCTCTGGTTTACGCACTGAGCAGTTCGATTTCTTCACTGGATGACGATTCGATTTTTACAAAAATGATTGCAACTACCAGTACAGAGGGAGAACGATGGTCCATGATGATTGCCAATACATCACCTGCTTCGTTATGGTTCATTGTAACAGACGGCTACAATGATTATTACATCACCGGAACGGCAGTAAACACATTAGGCGTAATTGTTCTTGACACAGCGGCAATGATTAGGCTGGAGTAACAATTAAAAAATCACCTGCACAGTTCAGCCGCAAAGCGGACAATGTCATCATAATGTTCAGGTGTTAGGCGCTCATGGCAGTCCAATGGGCCGTTTATGCAGCGCCAGGTTTCGGGAACAAGCTGATGAATAGCGGAAATTTTATTTGATCCGGCTATAATCATATCAATAAATTCGGGATGGTCGTGAAGCAGTGCTGCATACGAATCAGCTTCATCGGCAGGGAGCATGGTAATGGTTTGTGAAGGAATGCCGCCTTTCAAAAAACCGGCATCATCTGAAAACGGAACGGGAACTGACAGCGCTTTTTTCAGGTTTAAACGGCCGGCTGTTTTATATGCTTTATCCCGTAAAAACGTAATTGAATGATTTGCGCGTTGAAGGCCCGGCGTGGGATTTTTGTTTAACAGGTAATCGGTGGTGCTGGAAAATACAAAAGCATCGCCGGTTCCGCAGGCATCAAAATTAAAAATCTGCGCTCTGGAAAGCCCCCATTGCCGCAGTTTTAGCGCAAGGCTGAACGAACCTTGCTTCCGGATGCCTTCTCCGGTTATAAGCTCTTCTTTATCGGTAAAAATAATTATCCAGTGGCCTATATTCCGCCTGTTCAATACAATGGCAGCTTTTAGCAGCAGAAAAACTGCAGCGCTGTTGTCGTTTGCTCCGGGGCTGCCTGCAACACGATCATAATGGGCGGTCAGAACAACCGGATTTTGTTCACGAAACGGAAATGCACCGCCGGAAAAATGCTTAATATCCATTGCCCGCGGAAAAATAAAAAAATGACGGTTGTTTTCAACGGTAATGACTATAGAGTTAAGACGAAGGTTATTTATTTTATCAAGAAGAATGCCAAAGCGGTCAGCTTCAGGATCGATAAAATCATAAAAACATTCATAAGGGCTTTGATCAGCCCAGCTGTGGGTTTCTTTTGACATCATGTTACCTGCAGTTTATACGCTTCAAAAGAATGCGACGGGGAATCAAGTTCCCCTTGCGCCTGAATTAACCGCAGTTCAGTCATTTGCTCCGGCTTGTTGTCATTGTCTTGCGCCTGCCGGCTTAATTCCAAAATGCCGAATACCGAAGCGGTACAAAGTTCAAGTGATTTTTTTAAATCGCCGTTTGTATTGAGGTAGTGCGACAGAAACACTGCCGCAGTAAGATCGCCGGATCCCGCTATTTCGGTTATGGGCAACTCCGGTGTATTAATTAAATAAACTCCGGTCTTGTCTGAGGCAAGCATCCCGATTTGCCCTCTGTTGTGACCGGAACGGTAACTGGTAACCAGTACAACACCCGGCCCTTTCCCGTGGATCATATCAATGGCGCGGCGGGCGTTATCAATATCATATGTATCAATACCGGTCAGTGCTTCAAGTTCAAACTGGTTAGGCGTAATGATATCCGCAAGCGGAATAAGCTCGTTTCTGAACATATCGGGGATATCGGGCTTGACATAAAAACCCCTGCCGACATCGCCCATGACCGGATCGCAGCAGTACAGGGCTGCGGGCGCGGCAGAACGAACCTTTTGCACGGCATTGGTAACGGCGCGGGCAACATCGGCATCACCCAGGTAGCCGGAAAGCACTGCCTCACAGCCGGAAAGCACGCCCCGTTTATCAAGGCCGTTTACCAGATCTTCGGCAAGTCCTCCGCCCAGGACTTTTCCGCTCCAGGTGCCGTAGCCGGTGTGGTTTGAAAATTCAACCGTATTAATGGCCCACACCTCCCGTCCAAGCCGCTGCATGGGAAATACTGCCGCTGTATTTCCCGCATAGCCGTACACGACATGAGATTGTATTGATAAAATAGCCATCAATTTTTCCTTATGTTAATCCTGTTTCGTTTGCCGAACATTTTATCAAGCAAGACGGCAATAAACCGAAAAAACTTTTTATTGTTTTGGCCCTGTCCGTATTTTCGGGAGAAATCACCCGCAGCATCGGCGAAAGAATAACTGCCGTATTTCTTTTTTAAAAAATCCCAGTGCTTGACAATCCAGACATACATATCGCTTTCGGTCCTGCCGGGAAAATTAACCAACAGCCATCGTTTTTTGATAACCGCTATTGCCGGACTGTACACATTGCCGTACCATGAAACTAATGCATCGGAGAAAGGTATCTCTTCTTCGTTAGATTCATTGATATAATATTTATGCACCAGGATGTGATTGTAGATGACATCATAACGACCGGGTGCGGTAAAGTCAAGAGACATATCTCCGGTAAGTTCGCCGAATTTTGTTTTTTCGTAAAATATTCCTTTCTCATAAGCGATAAGGGCATCCCGCAGCTGATCAGTGGTCATGCCCGGCTTGATAATGATTTCCGAAGCAAGGCTGATCACTTCGGCATCAATAAATTCAACATGCTGCGCCTTTGCCACTGAAACACGGTGGTTGCCGTCGCGGACAAAATACACCCCTCCAATTTCATACAGTTGGATCGACGGGAGAATAATATCCTGCAAGTGCGCCTCATCCACCCGCTGCCAGCGGCTCCGTAGATGATCGCTTTTAGGGAGGAAGTACCGGTTAAAATCACGATAACGCCCTTCGCTGCCGACAATGAGTTTAATCGGCACGGTCTGACAGCCCATGTATACCTGGTTGCGCGGTTTGAGTATATCATTCACATCATGAAAAGAAAGCAGCCTGTTCCTGTCGGCATGCATCAAATGCTGAATTTCCGAAAATGTCGCCTTGACCCTTGCCACGTTAAAGTCAGATTCAGCTTTACTTTTATATCCAATAGTTCCCATTACACATTGAATATATCACATGGACGCCTGAAATCACAGGGAGAAAATATACTTTTTCCGAATAATCTGCTATATTTTCTATATGTGGCACCCGAAAATGACAGCATTTGATAACCGGATGAAAGAATTATTTGACGAAGTTGATATAAATGACCGTAACGAAACAAATACTACGCTTGCGGGAGGTGCATTTGTCTGCTATACTGTAAAACAGGAAAAATAGCTCCGAACGGACAGTGAGACACCGGAAAGGAAGAAATCCATGAAAAAAAATTATTTTATTGCCTGGGTGTTTATTTCCCTCTTGTGTGCAATCATGTTTTCGGCTTGTGCATTTGAGCAGGATTCGCCTGTTATCACCATTTCCGTTAATCCCGTTACACCGACAAATGTAACGGTTGGAAGCATTTCAGGCAGTCTGTCCGTATCAGCTAATGTAACACAGGGTGCGGCACTCAGCTACCAGTGGTATAGCAACTCCGTCAACAGCAACACAAACGGAACTATTATTAACAACGCAACAAACGCAAGCTTCTTTATCCCTACAACTCTGGCAGCAGGGACATATTATTACTTCGTTGAGGTCAGAGCAACCGGAGGCGCGGCTTCTGTCCGCTCAAATGTGGCAACGGTCAATGTTGTTACCTTTCCTGTTATCACCATCACTGTCCAGCCTGCTTTGACCACAAATGTGACGACGGGAAGCATAAGCGGCAGCCTTTCTGTAGCAGCCACCGTTACCCAGAATGCGATACTCAGCTACCAGTGGTACAGCAATTCAAGCAACAGCATCACCGGCGGAACCCTCATATTCAACGCAACAAGCGCCGGCTTTGCCATACCCACAAACCTTACGTCAGGGACATATTATTACTTTGTTGAGGTCAGAGCAACCGGGGGTGCTGCTTCTGTTCGCTCAAATCCGGCGGCGGTTGTCGTATCCTCATCCTCATCATCTTCCGCCGACTCTGTAACAAGGGTATTATTCTCAGGGCCATCGCAGACTGTTACCCTATCCGGTTTAGTTAATAATGATATTTATTTAGTCAAGGTTAATACAACTAACAACATGGTGAATGCCGGCAATACCGGCGGCCCTTCGGGTTCATCTCCAAGTTTCGGTAGCGGTAATGTATTACCAACTCCCGATGAAATATTTGTTGCCCGTATGGGCCATCCGGGCGCTGATGTTTTCCACGCAAACCCTCCTCCATTTGAGAGGAAAAGGCTGTCAGCAAACCCCGATGGACTTTTCAGATCTTCTGCTGCCTCCGCTAACACTGTTAATGTTACAACAAAGCGATTTTGGGTAGAAACGGTTATTAATAACGGTATATTTACACAAATATGGGCAACACTGAGGGCACAGGGGGAATACGGGAATATCTGGGTAATGAATGATTTAACTACATTCACCGGCAGCCAGGCTCAGGAAATGGCTTCTCAATTTGATGAAATATACCCGCTGGCGACAACTCTTTTGGGTTTTGAATATGGCGGCGGATTACAGCCGGGTGATCCGCATTATGGCGGCTGGGACAGTGATCCCAGAATCCAAATCCTTGTTTATGACATCGGGTATAACCCAGCCGGAACAACGCTCGGATATTTTTGGGCGAAAGACATGAGGCTTGATACCGGATCGGGCCAAAGGTCTAATGAAGCAGAAATGTTTTATATGAATGGCCATCAAAGTGTTATTACAAACTTCGGAATGAATACGCTCTATTCTACTCTCGTTCATGAATTCCAGCATATGATACATTGGTCACAGAAAAATATTAAGCATGGTGTGAATAATACACAAACCTGGTATAATGAGATGCTTTCCATGATTGCTGAAGACCTTATTTCACCCTTGATTGGAATTCCCGTAACAAATACCGGCCATCCGGTACGGGCAAGAATCCCCGGTTTTTTAACCGGTTATCATTTATCCGGCATAACTGAATGGGGGCCCGACAACAACCCCATTGATTCATATGCAGTTGCATACGCTTTTGGCGCTTTTCTCTTGCGAAATTACGGCGGGGCAAACCTGTTAAAAGAAATTCTTGCCAACAATTCTGCTAACATTGCCTCGGTAACAGCCGCACTGAGAACGGTTTCAGGCGACAACGAGCTTAGTTTCGAAGAAGCCCTTCGGCGATTCGGTGAAGCCCTGATTTACAGCGGAGTAAACATGCCGGCCGGCGTGTTGTCTTTTGATAAAACCGACACAAAAACTATAAACACTTTTACTTACACTGCTGCCGGATTTAATGTATGGAGCGGGCTTGGGTTCGGCAGTTCTGCAAGGCCCAGGATTTTCGGTTTAACCGAACAAGTGGTTTTACGGCCGCATTCATTGACGATACATCAACCTGCTACAGGCTGGACGAACCGGTCGGGAGATGTTCAAATAAATTTACAGCGGCCAAATGAACAGAGTGTTGAATTCTACCTGATGGTCAAATAGGAGCTGAATCATGCGATTTAATTTTCTTGCAGTGGCAACTTTGAGTATTTTATCATGTGTAACTGCCGGGGAAAGTATACACGATTCGCCTGACCATGTTTCCGGTGAAGAAAGCACTGTAAGGATAACAGGCAGAGTCCAAATTTACGGTAACGAGCCGTTTACTTTTGTTGGGATAATAGATGAAGACAACGCAGAGTATGCGGTATACCCTCCCTCTGTTGCAGATGAACTCAGAAGTCTTCAAGGTTATGTAATTGAGTTTACCGTTATTTTACCGGATGAACCGCAGGGGGATAACAGTATGTTTTTATTGGGAAGAACAGTTACACCTGTTTCATGGAGGGTTATTGAGAGGTAATGACCTTGCGGTGATAAAACAGGTTTCCGTTCGCTTAATCAGCTTGATATATACGAATAACTCTTTTCAAGACACTTTTGGCATATAATTTTTTTGTATCCGGCTCTATGCTTCTTTCCGCACCGTGGGCATTGACGGTTTTTCTTTCTTTCGGCATAAACAGCCTTTCTGGTTTTACTGTTTTCTTTCGAGTTTTTATTGTGGTAATCCCGAAAAAATTCCCGGCACTCATTGCAATACGAGTGTTTTTCCGTTTTTCGTTTCTTTTTGCCGCAACGGGGGCATAACCCCTGTTTTTGCCTGTCCAGGTATAAAATCCGGCGTTCTTTGTTTTTTGTTTTCATGATTAAATTTTTGCATATTTTTGCTAAATATTCAAGGTGCATTAAGTTTAATCAGAGTTTCCTCTATCACATTCGTTTGACATTTTGGGCAAGTGAAAGAATCAATGAGGATGTGGACATCGACGGGGTAACCTTCGGGTTTACCGCAGGGCTGTTTGGCAGTATTCCGGTAGGGCGTTTAGGCCTTTTTATTTTAGATGCCCGTTATATATTCGATTTTTCGGATGTAACGGTAAAAAGTTACGGTCAGACCATGGATGTTGCGAAGCGGCGGGGAATTGCCCTGACTGCCGGATACCAACTGAGGTTCTGAGTCACCGGTTTACTGTATTGTAATCCCCTGAGCGGCAATAACCTTATCGCACCATGTATCAAATTCGGGGTCCGCAGCCTGATATTCACTGTTGGCAAGCACAGAGGCGGTGGTTTCCCTTATTCCCTGATCAAAGCGGATACCGGCATAATAGCCGGGAACCAGGCGTTTTAGTTTCGTATTGTCAAACACAACAGAATTGGCCTTATCACCGATAAGGCTGCCGGTAAAATCGTACGGGCTGTTTTGAGCAAGGTAGCGGCTGGAAATATAAACCGCCCGCAGTGGTACGTTCAGGGTATCCGCTATAACCTGGTATATCTGGTTCCAGGTCAGGCTTTCGTCGGAAGTAATGTGTACAGCCTCGCCAACAGCGCGGATGTTTCCCATCAGGCCGGTAAATGCGCGGGCAAAATCGCGGTTGTGCGTCATGGTCCACAGACTGGTGCCGTCGCCGTGGATGATCACCTGTTTGCCATCAAGCATCCGCTTAATTACCTGCCAGCTTCCTTTATTACCGTGAACCCCCAGCGGTACTGATCGCTCGCTATATGTATGGCTGGGCCGGACAATGGTAATGGGGAAACCGTTTTCCCGGTACTTTGCCATGAGAAAATCTTCACAAGCAATTTTATTCCGCGAATATTCCCAATAAGGATTCGCCAGCGGGGTGCTTTCGGTGATCAGGTATGATGACAGGGGCTTTTGGTAGGCTGAGGCCGAGCTGATAAAAATATATTGTCTGCAAATATCTTTGAAAAGCGTATAATCCTTTGCAACATGCTCTTGGGTAAAAGCGATAAAATCAGCAACAACATCAAAACGATCCCCGTCCGCCGCTTTGATTTTTTGGAGAATCGTCTCCCCGCTTTCTTCCCTGATGTCGCAGCAAATTTCAACCAGCTTGCCGGGTTTCCCTTGTATGTCAATCACTTTGTTTCGGTTTCCCCGGTTTAATAAAAACAATTCCCAGCCAAGCTCCAAAACCCGCTTTGAAATTGCCGTGCTAATGATGCCGGTTCCTCCGATAAACAGTACCTTCATGGTGATAGTATATCATGGATGAACCGATAGGTAAATATATGCAGCTTTTTTGTCCTCTTCGAATCCTGCTTAAGGATTTTTGTCCAGCTCTTTTAATTTTTCATCAATGAATCGCCCCATCAGGCTTTTAATGTCTTTCAAAGCTGCCCTCCGGCTGGCTTTTATAGCTTTTGGCAGGTTTGATTCTGTGGAAAACAAGTCAATGGTGTCTATTCCAAGGGCAGCGGCTATACGCTCAAGCATTTCTGGCGAAGGGAAGTTCTTTTTTGTCTCTATCATCCCAATATAGTGGGTGCTGGTATCAACTTTTTCTGCTAATTTTGCCTGTGAAAAACCAAAAGCATTGCGGTATGCCTTCATGTTTTTTGCCAAAACATCTCTAATATTAGTCATTACCCCATTTAAGCCTATGATTTACTTTAAATATCTTGCAGTATATTGACCAACTATGTATTTCTATATAAAATACCTATCTAATAAGTAGTTATTAATGAAAATCATGTGATTTCATTTGAAATGCATTGTTGTTATAAGAGGAGGCATAGATTTTTGGATTTCTCTGGAAAGCGGATTCTGGTTGTTGATGATATACCAATCAACCGGACTGTATTAAAAAATATTTTACTACCCATGGGTGCAGATATCATTGAGGTGAAGGACGGCAGACAGGCAGTTGATGTTTTCTATGCAGAATCGGATAGTATTGATATAATTTTAATGGACATCATGATGCCGAATTTGGACGGATATAAAGCAACTGAAGAAATCAGAACATCCGGATTGCCTAACGCACGGACAGTACCGATTATTGCGGTAACAACGCTTGCCTTCCAGGAAGATATTGATGCCGCAATCAATGCCGGTATGGATTTTCATCTTGAAAAGCCATTTGAACCCCAAAAACTTTTATTTACTTTAATGAGGTTTTTATCACAAAAAAAAGGAGTTTTGGTTTGAAGTTAAGTATAAAAATACCATTGCTTATCGGGTTAGTCCTGCTGGTAAGTATTGGCAGTATTACCATTGCCCTGCAAATTCTAGTTACGGATAAAATGGAAGCGGCCGCCTATAGCGAACTTTCCACAGAAGCCAGGATTAGCGCCGAACTTATCGCTGCGGTACTTAATTCCGAGCTTATCCAGCTTGAAGAAATCGCCAACCGCGCCAGAACCCGGACCATGGATTGGGAAGGCGTCGTCTTTGAAAGCCTCGTCCCGGAAGTTGCCCGCATAGGGGTGGCTGATATGGCTCTCGTGTTTCCTGACGGCTCCACTTACACCACACTTCACCTTACTACCGAGAACAGTTATGTCGGGAACCTGAGTGACAGGGATTATATCCAGGCGGCTTTCGGCGGGACAAGCGTAATGTCGGATACCATTCTCAACCGGCTGACGAACTCAGTAGCAGTTATGATGGCAGCCCCGGTTTTCCAAAGCAGTGAGCCGCGCGCTCCGGTCATCGGCCTCGTCATTGCCCGCAAGGATGCACGGGCTGTCCTTGATCAGGCATTAGCCCTGGTAAAGCCCGCATGGCAAAGCGGGTACGCTTTTTTAATAAACAAAGAGGGAGATTATATAGCCCATCCTGATCAAGCGCTGGTACATTCCATCTTCAATCCGATTCAGGAAGCATCTAATGATCCTTCTTTACGATCTCTCTCTGATATGATAGAGCACATCATTAACGAAAATGAGGGAACTGCATCATATACTCAGAGGGGAGATTCCAGGATAAACGCCTTTATGGAAATACCAGGGTATAACAACTGGAAGCTCATTGTTTCGATTGAAAGAGATGATTTTGAAAGTGATATTCGAAGTACCATGAGGTTAGTGCTGCTTATTGGGGCAATCTGCTTAATCATCAGTATCGCCGCTGCGTTGTATGTCGGACGATCGATTGCCAATCCTATACGCCGGGTAACCCTTACATTGGAAGATATTTCCGAAGGCGAAGGGGATCTGACCAGAAATGTCACTGTCAAATCCAATGACGAACTCGGCCTTCTTGCCCGTTACTTCAACAAAACGATAGAGAAAATAAAGGCAATGGTTATAAACATCAAAATTGAGGCACAGGCTCTTTCCGAAATAGGCACGGCTCTTTCCAATGAAATGAATGAAACCGCCGCAGCAATGAACGAGATTACCGCTAATGTCCAAGGAATTAAAAACCGTGTCTTGAACCAGAGTGCCGGCGTAAGCGAGACCCATGCAACCATGGAACAGGTGGTGGGAAACATCAACAAGCTCAATGATCATGTAGAAAACCAGAGCGAAAATATCAGCCAGGCTTCAAGCGCCATTGAACAGATGGTGGCCAATATCCAGTCCGTTACCGCCACGTTGGTCAACAATGTCGGTAATGTTTCCTCACTCAAAGAAGCTTCAGAGGTGGGGCGAACCGGTCTTTCCGATGTGGCTTCGGACATACAGGAAATTGCCCGCGAATCGGAAGGCCTCCTTGAGATAAATTCAGTGATGGAAAACATTGCCAGCCAGACGAACCTGCTCTCAATGAACGCGGCAATTGAAGCCGCACACGCAGGCGAGGCGGGCAAGGGTTTTGCCGTTGTTGCCGATGAGATCCGTAAACTGGCTGAAAGCTCAAGTAATCAATCCAAAACCATTGGCGCCGTACTCAAAAAGATAAAAAGCTCGATCGACAAGATAACACAGTCTACGGGAAATGTGCTCAACAAGTTCGAAGCTATCGACACAAATATCAAGGTTGTCGCCGAACAGGAAGATAATGTCCGCAGCGCAATGGAAGAGCAGGGCATCGGGAGCAAACAATTGCTTCAGGGCGTCGGCAATGTAAACGATATAACCCGCCAGGTAAAGAGCGGTTCCAATGAAATGCTTGAAGGGGCAAAAGAAGTTATCCGGGAAAGCGAGAATTTGGAAAAGGCAACCCAGGAAATCACATTGGGTATGAATGAGATGTCCGATGGCGCTGACCGTGTCAATCAGGCGGTAAACAATGTAAATGATATAAGCCGCAAGAACCGTGATGCCATTGATGTCTTAATTAAGGAAGTGTCCCGGTTCAAGGTGGAGTGAACTTATTTCATCTCCAGTCAACGGATCCTGTAAAAGCGGCAAGCCGTTCAACATTTTTTCGCATGCCCCAACTGTTATTTTAATTTTTACTTTGTTACCTTTTTGTTACGTTGAAGTATATTTTTCATTTCTGTATCAAAAGTAAAAACATCATAACCCATAACATCATTAAAAGCGCATAGAATACAGTCAACTATGTCAAGTTCATTTTCTATGAAAAGTGTCAAAGCCTTTGCTACGACACGGGGATATTGAATAAACAGATTTTCAGTCTTTCCCAAGACAGAAACTATATGCGCTATTTCCTGACGGTTCTTTTTATAGTATTTCTCAAGAACAAAAATCATTTCTATAAGCACTTCCAGCCTGATTGCAGATGGATTGGAAGAAATAAATTGCACTATCTCTTTATGCTGTTTGGACACATCTTTTAAGATAAAACGTAATACAGCATTAGTGTCCAGCAATACCATGTTTCTCACGTTCCTTTTTTACGTATTTCCTTTTTAACAGCGGATTCTGCCCATGCAGATTTGCTTTTAGATGAAACATGCAGGTCATTGTTCCATTTTCCGGCAATTCCGGCAGCTTCAGATGCGCTTAATAAATTCCCGTCAAACAAATACCCCCATTCTTCATTTTGGGGAATAACGTGTCTGGCAGTAAGCTTAAACGGGATTTCTTTTCTTGCTGTTACCGCTTTGGCAAATACATTGAATGCTGCCGTCATAGTAAATCCGATTTCGCTGCAAACAGCCTCAAAATTATTTTTAAGGTCTTCATCAATCCTAATATTTATACTTGTCTGAGCCATATAATACCTCTTGCACATATTGTATACATATTTGTGTACAATGTCAACATAGCTACCATTCCCTATTACTAACTTTTCTGTATGCCCCTACAGCTGAAACACTCCTCACTCCTTCGTATCAATAACATAGTGGCTGTAAGCGTTGATCACTTCGGTTTCCATCCATTTCGTGCGGCGTGTATCGGCCAAATCATACAGGTGGATATGACCGTGAACCAGGTATTTGGGTTTAAATGTTTTCATGAACCAGAGGAAGGCCTTGAAACCCCAATGGCATCTGTCCGGTTTATCGTGAATGCCTTTGGGAGGCGCATGGGTGAGGAGGACATCGAGAAAACGCCGGTGAAACAGACGGTTAAACAGCAGGCTGGGGATAAGTTTGAACGCTTCAAGGAACATTTGAAACTCGGTGAACTGGTTTACTCCGGTATTATAACGCATTGATCCGCCCAGCCCGGCGACAATAAGGCCTTCTTCTCTTTGTACTTTTGATCCAACGTGGATACAGCCGCAGTCCTGATAGTTGTTTTCTGTCAGTTTCTGGACATGATGGTTCCCAAAAACAAAAAACAGAGGCTTGTTCAGGTTTGAGACAATGAAATCAAGGTAATCAAGGGGAAGATCACCGGCGCTCAGGATATAATCAATGTCTGCATATCGTGCCTTAATCGAATTTGAATAGACCAAAGGGTCAATATGATCCGAAATGCAGAGTATTTTCATATATAGCCATGCTTTGGAATACGAGAAAATATTCCGATAATGACAATAAGTTGGTATTGTGCAGCCGAAAATAGCATAACTATTCCTTACTTACATTCTATTATATTGGCCGGGAATATGAAATAGTTTTCCTGAAGGAGGGGGTATGAAAATAATCTGTTGGATTGTGTTGATTCTACTGGGTTCTGCCTGGAGCTTTGGGCAGGACAGCTTTGCCAGAGGCGAAGAACTGTTCATGCAAAACAATCCGCAGGAAGCGGTGATCTTCCTGGAAAGCTCCATAGCACAGAATCCATCCAATGTAACGGCTTATCTGTACCTTGGAATCTCATACGAACAATTGGGCCGGGTCGATGAGGCCATTGTCGTGTACCGGCAAGTCCTGGACAGGGCAGGGCATCTCACCGCAACAGTCGCAAGCAACCTTGGTAATGCGTATTTCAGAAGCGGTTTTGCTGCAGAAGCCGAAGCAATGTTTACCCGGGCGATAAGTGCTGATCGCATGTATTCTTCAGCCTGGCTGGGCAGGGCAAATGCCCGCATACGAAAAGGCACGCTTCAGGAAGCAATTGCCGACTACGAGCAGTACCTCCTGCTTGAGCCGCGCGCCCCTCAGCGCCAGTCAATTGAGCGGATGACTGCCTTCATAAGAGCGGAGCAAGCGGAAGCTGAAAGACGAAGACTGGTTGCGGAAGAAATGGCCCGTCTTGATGCAGAACGGGCGCGTGCCGAAGCTGAAAGACTACGGCTTGCTGCGGAAGAAGCTGCCCGTATGGAGGCAGAAAGACAGCGTGTCGAAGCTGAACGGCGGCAGCGTCTGTTGGAAGATGTTGCCGCATCGCTCCAGTCCGCTGCCGGAGCGAGTCAGAGTTTATCTACAGGAGCCGAAGATGTTGAAGGATATGATGGAGAATTCGAACTTGAATAACTCAAACAAAGGGCTGCTTAAAGCCGCAGACGAAACAAAAAAACATGATAAACGGTTGCTGGCCATAGGTATAACAGGGCTTGTCTTTATTATCTTGCTTACCTGCGGGGTGGGTTTCCTCTTGCTGGACCGGTTTGGCGTGTTTGACAGAAATGATCACCGGAATGAAACTGTTTTATCGCCGGAAGAACAGATATTGCAGAGAGAACTAGCACTGGCACGGGAGCTTTTGGCATCGGGGGAATTCCTGCAAGCACTGGAAATTATTAACCGCCTCATTGCCGCAGACCCTGACAACCCGGAATTGCTTGCCCTGAGAGACAGAATTCTGGGAGAACAACTGCTTGCCTCGGGAGATTATACCCGTGCGCTGGAATTTATTGACAGCCTGCTTGCCGCAGATCCCGACAACCCGGAACTGATTGCCCTGCGGAACAGAATACTCGGAGAACAGATTCTTGCTTCCGGGGATCATGATCAGGCATTGGATTTTGTAAACAGGCTTCTTGCCAATGATCCCGACAATCCGGAATTGCTTGCATTAAAGGACAGGATATTGCGGGAACAGGGCCTTACCCAGGCAGCAGCTTCAACCCAGGCAACAGCTTCAGTTAACGGCGAGGCTGCGGCAGCAGCTCAGATGCAGCGTGAAGCTATGGCAGCAGAAGCTCAGATGCAGCGTGAAGCAGCAGAAGCAAGGCGCAGGGCGGAGCAGGAAGAGCTTGCACGCGCATCGCGGGAATTACAGGAAAAAATGCGGACGGTAAACAATCTCGTTTCCCAGGCTATTGGCGAAGTGCAAAGGAACGATTTTGCCGCAGCAGACAGAACCTTTGCCCAGGCCCGCGCAAACATGCCGCCGGGTGAAAACCGTTTTGAAGCGCAAAAACTTGAAGAAATGGCTGACGCATGGTATGCGGCTTATGCCCGTCAGCCTTCTACCTCTGCAGGCGCCGAGGCTGCAAGGAGAGCTGAGACCCTGGCACGGGAGTCCATCACCAAAGATCCCAGCCGCGCCTACCCGCATTTTACACTGGGAAAATTATACCGCGATCAACGAAATTGGGAAAATGCCATAACTGCATTACGGGAGGCATCCCGTTTGGATCCCAATAACTTTGTTTATGCTTTTGAACTGGGACGGAGTTATTTTTCGGCCGGCCGTTTTGCCGAGGCCCGGTCAGCCTTTGAAACCTGCACCAGGATAAACCCCCAAAGCGAAATTGGCTGGTATAATCTGGGCGGAACCTTACGAAGGCTGAACCGCCCCAATGATGCCCTTGCCGCCTACCGCAGGGCAGTATCAATAAAAGATGATTATGCTCTTGCCCACCGGGAAATAGGCCGCATTCTCACTGCCAACAGGGATTTCCAGGGTGCGGTAAACGCCTATACGAACGCCCTCAGACACAGCCCCAACGATATTGCATCATTGCAGGAACTTGGCTGGGCTCAAAGCGAGACAGGCAGCCATGCGGCTGCGGAACAATCCTTCGCACGGGCTTTACAGATGGCCCCTAACGATGCCCAGACGAACTATAATATGGCGGTAGTTAAACTTGCCCTCAATAAAAACGCCGAAGCTGTTTCCTTTGCCAGCCATGCATACAACAGTAATTCAAATAACGCCATTTATGCCTACACTCTCGGCCTGGCTCATGAGTCTGTCGGAAGTATCGAAGAAGCCATCGCATCATATCAAAGGGCAGCGTCGCTGGACAGGACTTACCTGCGGCCGCTCATCAATCTTGGAACTATTTTTCTGGCACGGGATGATTTTGATGAAGGGATACGGAACCTGCTTACAGCGCACAGAATTGATGCAAATAATTTTGAGGTAAATAACAATCTTGGTGCGGTGTACGCAAAAATGGAAAACTGGGCTGCCAGCGTAGAACATTACGAACGTGCAATCAGGGCGGTGTCAAACAGTTCTGTCGTGCATCTTAATCTGGCGCGCGCATACGCCAGCGCCGGTGATCTCGCAAAGGCACAAAATTCATACCAGGCGGTTCTTCGGCTTGCTCCCAACAACTGGGACGCTCTTTTTGAACTGGGAAAAACCCTCGTCAGTCTGGGAATGGCTGATGATGCACGGCACCACCTGAGCGATCTCCTGGAGCGCAACGCAGCCTACAGAGGCAGAGCTGAAGCAGAACGAATACTAGCAGGATTATGAGCAAGTCACAACCTAAATTACACCCCCCTAGATGGACAATACAAAGCTATGTCCTGGGTGCCATTCTCGTCCTTCTTTTTATTGCTGTACTCGGTATTATCAGGCCTTTTTTTACCGCTTTACTCTGGGCAATCCTGCTGTACATCCTGTTAAGTCCCCTGCACCGCATGGTAATTAAAAATCTTAGCTTTGACACAATAAAAGGAAAAATACTCCGCAATGTCTGGGCCGGGGTTTTTACCCTTGGAACATTGGTAATAATCCTCCTCCCCATCACTTTCGGAATTAGGATATTTTTCCAGCAGTTGATGGATTTGAGCCGGCATCTCTACACCCTTCTGAATGAGAGGCCCGAATACCTGAGCGAATTCATTGAGAGCATTGCGGAATTTGTCCGGAATATTTCCGCCGGGCAAATACCCATTACTGCGGATGAAATTATTCTACAGCTCAATTCACTGGTCAGTGCTCTTCCGCAGCAGGCGCTGCATCTCAGCGGCAATATTGCCCGGAATGTCGGCGGGTTTTCATTGGGTTTGCTGCTCATATCATTTTCGGTGTTTTTCTTTTTTATCGACGGCCCGTATCTTGCACGGCTTGTTCTGCGGGCAATTCCGATTAAAACCGAATACATCAGTGCGCTCACGGGAAAATTCAAGGATATAACCCGGAACCTGTTATTTGGATATATTATTGTAGCTGCATTGCAGTCGGTTATTGCTTTTATTATCTTTTCCATTTTTGGAATAAACGGCTCTCTCGTTTTTGCCGTCCTCACTTTTATCCTTGTGTTCATTCCCATGTTCGGAGCAACAATAATCTGGATACCTCTTGGCATTCTCAGAATAGCAAGCGGAGATATTGCAGGCGGCGTGATATTCATGATTGTTTCAATGGTTTTTATATCAGGTACGGATAATATCCTCAGACCGTTTTTTCTCAAGGACCGGATACAGCTTCACCCGTTAATAATATTTTTTGCCATACTCGGCGGTATATTCACCATGGGTATTAACGGGTTTATTCTTGGCCCGATGGTGGTGATCTTTTTCCTCACCGTCCTGGATCTGTTTTTGGCAGAACATAAAATCGGCTCACAGGAACAGGCGGATGGCGGTGAGCAGACAGATGAAAAGGAAAAACAGGTATGAATGCAATAATCACCGTTGTAGGTTCGGACAAAGTAGGGATAATTGCCCGAGTATCGGGATATCTGGCGGAACAGAACATAAACATTATTGATATCAGTCAAACCATACTCAGCGGTAATTTTGTCATGATGATGGTAGTGGATCTTTCATCTGCTGTAAAAGCGCTTGATGATGTAAAAAATGAACTTGCGGAAATGGGTGAGTCGTTTAATGTCTCCATCAGTATGATGCATGAAAAAGTTTTTTCTGCAATGCATCGTGTATAAAAATTATGTTATTCACACCGCTGGAAATAAAAGAAACCGTAGATATGTTTTTACGGTACAATCTGGACATACGCGCCATTACTCTGGGTGTGTCCCTACTTGACTGCATTTCTCCTTCCGGCGATGAGTGCCGCAGAAAAATCCGTGAAAAACTGATGCGCGTAGCCGGCCCGCTCGTAAAAACAGGCAGAGACATTGAACTTGAATACGGCATACCCATTATAAATAAACGAATAGCAGTTACACCCATAGCCCTGATTGCAGCCTCCTGTACGGAAACGGATTTTACTCCCTTTGCGCAAACACTGGATAAAGCTGCCGTTGAACTGGGTATTGATTTTACCGGAGGTTTTTCCGCTCTGGTGCAAAAAGGTTTTACCGACGGTGACGAACGTCTGATTGCTTCACTGCCTCAGGCACTTTCGCAAACGGAAAGGGTATGTGCTTCGGTCAATGTGGCTGCTACGAAGAGCGGCATTAACATGGATGCGGTTAAACGCATGGGCATTGTTATCAAGGAAATTGCCGAAAAAACCGGTGACAGAGACGGCATAGGCTGTGCAAAGCTGGTTGTATTCTGTAACGCCCCGGAGGACAATCCTTTTATGGCGGGCGCTTTTCATGGTGTAGGCGAGGCTGAAAGCTGCCTGAATGTTGGTGTCTCCGGCCCCGGTGTAGTAAAAGCCGCCCTCGAAAATCTTCAGGGTGCCGGCTTTGACGAGCTTGCCGATGTAATTAAAAAAACAGCCTTTAAAATTACCCGCATGGGCCAGCTCGTTGGGATGGAAGCTGCCCGGCGGCTGGGTGTCCCCTTTGGCATACTGGATCTTTCCCTTGCCCCTACACCGGAGGTGGGTGATTCTGTAGCGAGAATCCTTGAGGAAATGGGTCTTGAATCCGCCGGTGCCCATGGTACGACAGCAGCTTTAGCAATGCTTACCGATATGATAAAAAAAGGCGGCATCATGGCTTCCACCCATGTCGGCGGTTTTTCCGGGGCTTTTATTCCCGTTTCCGAAGATGAAGGTATGGTTGCCGCTGTAAGAAACGGCACGATAACCCTGGACAAACTTGAAGCGATGACCTCGGTCTGTTCTGTCGGCCTTGACATGATCGCTCTTCCCGGTGATACCAGCGCCGCAACAGTTTCTGCAATCATCGCGGATGAAATGGCTATCGGCATGGTGAACAATAAAACCACTGCTGTGCGGATCATTCCTGTGCCGGGTAAAAAAGCCGGCGACTGGGCCGAGTTTGGCGGCTTGCTGGGCGGCGCACCTGTCATGGCGGTTAACTCAGCACGAAGCGATGTCTTCATCAGCCGCGGCGGCAGAATACCTGCGCCGGTGCATTCGTTCAGGAACTAGGTTTTTGGAGTATGTCCGAGCCTGCTTGTTTTGAAAACCGGGATTTTTTGACACAACAAATTATTACATATATCGGAAATAAGCGTTCCCTTTTGGACTTTATCACAAAAGGGATCCGGATTGTTCAAAAACGTCTTAATAAAGAAAAATTGGATATTTTTGATGTTTTTACCGGTTCAGGTATTGTAGCCCGTCATTGTAAACAGTTTTCAAATTGCCTTTTTGTTAATGATCTGGAAAAATATGCCGCTGTTACCGGTGAATGTTATTTATCAAATAAAGACGAAATAAATTTGATGGTTTTAAATGATATATATAATGAACTTATTGAAAACATTGAGAACAATCCATTGGAAAAAGGAATAATCACCGAATTATATTCTCCCAAAAACGATAATAATATAGAAAAAAACGAGCGGGTTTTTTACACACGCAGAAATGCTATGTATATTGACACTATGCGCAGTTTAATTGAATCTGTTTCAATTGAATACCGAAAATATTTTCTTGCTCCATTAATTGCAAAAGCATCTGTTCATGCAAATACTTCCGGTGTATTTAAGGGATTTCATAAAAATAAAAGAACCGGGCTGGGCCAATTCGGCGGCAGTAACAGCGATGCTCTTTTTCGTATTAAGGGAAATATTGTTTTGCCTTTTCCCGTATTCAGTAATTTTAATTGCAGCTATTCGGTATACAACGGAGATTCAAATCAGATTATGAAAGAAGTACCGGAAGTGGATTTTGCCTATTTGGACCCGCCTTATAATCAGCATCCTTACGGATCAAATTATTTTATGCTTAACCTTATACTCGAAAATAAATTTCCGGAAAATATCAGTAGTGTCTCCGGAATACCGAACAACTGGAATCGTTCTGCATATAATAAAAAACAGTATGCTTATTCCGCATTGTCTGATTTAGTGAATAATATAAAAGCAAAATATGTTTTAATTTCATTTAATTCAGAAGGGTTTATTTCCGTTGATGAAATGAATAAAATGCTGAAAAAAAACGGTAAAGTACAGGTATTGGAAACATCCTATAATACATTTCGCGGCTGCCGTAATCTGAAAAATCTTGCCGAAATTGGCGATCGTGATATTCACGTTACCGAATACTTGTATTTGCTGGAGAAATAGCAAGGCAGGTTAACATTACTCAATATTAAAACGGGAAACTTCCTGAATTAATACATTTATGGCATCACGGTTTCTGTTGCTTATTTCGTTTGTGTGGTGTACTGCCATGTTGATATGTTCGGCGCTTGTCGCCATTTCATTCACTCCAAGAGTAATCTCATGTGTCAATTTCTCAAGGTTTTTGCTTTCGTTGATTACCTCCTCTGCACCTTGAAGCATCTCATTTGATCCGCTGTTTACATCGCGGGTAATCTCTTTTACTTCACTAATTCCATCAAGAATTTGTTTGCTTCCGATTCCCTGTTCTTCCATTGCAGTACGGATATTTTCTTCCTGTACCGAAACTAATTTAACATTGGAGTCAATCGCTTCGAATTTATTAAGCACATTTTCCGTAGATCTGGTTATCTTATCAATAGAGCTCTTGATTTTTTTTAGTACGGCTCCTATTGTCTTTGATTGTTCGCCGGAGCTTACGGCAAGTTTTCGGATTTCGTCGGCAACAACAGCAAATCCCCTGCCTGCTTCACCGGCATGAGCTGCCTCAATCGCAGCATTCATTGAGAGGAGGTTTGTCTGGCTTGCGATATTTTCCATAACCGAGTTAATTTCCAAAAGACCTTCGGATTCGCGGGAAATTTCCTGAATGTCCGATGCCACATCATTCAATCCTGTACGGCCTATTTCCGAAGCTTCTTTCAAAGAATCCACATTCCCGGTATTTTTTACAATCGTTTCTATAACAGAGCTTATATTAACTACCATTTCTTCAATGGCAGAAGAAGCTTTGTTTATATTGTTGCTTTGGCCTTCTATATTCCCGTTAAGTTTATTGATGTTTACAATGACCTGTTCCATTGTAGAATTGGTTTCCGTTACACTGGCGCTTTGATTTAATATCCGGCTCTTAACATTACTGACATTTACGGTAATTTTACTCATTGACGCAGCTGTTAAATTCATATTTGCCGCAAGATCATTTCCAATGTTGGAAAGATTCTCTGCTTCTGTCTTGATTTTTTTTATCAGACTGCAAATTTTCCCGAATGTCAGATTGATAAAATCCGCTAAAGCCCCGGTTTCGTCACTTCGCCGGATATCAAGCCGCCGGGAAAGATTCCAGTCATCGGTAATTTTTCCAAGAGTTGTCATTATAATGTTTAAAGGTTTAATAAGCCATGAAATAAACAGATAAAAAATAATGAAAATAACAGCAATACCTGCCAGCATAACTATAAAAAGCACTGTCATTGATGAATTGAGAATATCCGCAGCAGAAATGGAAATAATAGCGGTAATATACCAGTCAAGAGAGGGAACTCTAATTACAGCAATCTCTTTGCCTTCAAAACGAAAATATTTACTTTCATCTGAAACTAAAGTATTTACCGCTGCAAGAATTTCCGTTCCGATATTGCCCAACACTCCATCAAGAGTAGCTTTATCCACAATTAGCGTTGCATCATTTGCCCCCGTGATTTCATTATAACTGTTGAATAAGTATAATTCGCCTCCGGCAGTATAATTTCGGTAAATATTATCGGTAAAATTTGTCAGGTCTATACCTGTTCCGACAAGGCCGATAGGTGTACGTCTTGAATCAAAAACAGTTGCGTTAATCCAGAGCATGGTTCTCTGTATTTCCGGATTGTAGTTTATATTAAAATTAAAACTTTCCGTTTCATGCAATGTCATATTATACCAGTAATTATCGGGGTCTTCTGCATCAATTGTATAATGATTTTGTTCGTCAAAGTAGAATTCCTTGTCAATATCGCTTGCCCAGAAAGTTATCTTGCTTTCAAATGCCTGCCGGTAACCTTCTATCTCATCAAAAGCTAATCTTTGCAAGGCATTATCTCCGGGATTAAGGAAGTGCTGTATAATTAAAGGCGAAGAAGCCATTTTCAGGGCTATTGCGATTTCACTGTTTACCGAAGCTTCCAGTTTGATACGTTCAATTTCCAGAGAATTTGCGAGTTCAAAGCCTGCGTTTGCATAGGTTATACGGGACATTGAAAGGAAAAATGCAATACTGCCGCTTATGGAAAAAATCAAGAATAAAACAACCGAAAAGACAGCGACAATAAGCTTTGCTGATATTCGGCGTTTTTGAGTTGATTTTCCCTGATATGTACTGCTCATATTCTACCTCTTTTGTAATTAATGTACTCTTATTGTGAATTGATTTAATCATATATTGAGAAGAGTTTCAATCATATATAATTGTTTTTTGAAATGAAAATGGTGCCAGACACTGTTTGCGTCTGAGGGTTGTCGGTTTAGGAAACATTCGAAATTACTTGTTGACTGCCGGTTTTTATGGTATTATTTTCATATGAAAAGCAGCTTTATTCCGTATGTTGTTATATTATTTACGACCGTGGTTTTTTCTGCATTTCCGGTTTTTTCGCAGACCACTTTATCAAATCCCGCCGACCAGGAGCATCTGATTATTGCCACGACCGATAACGGGCCTATTTCAATAGACCGGCTGCTCTATCAGGCTCTAAAAAATATCCGGTACAGCGTCGATTTTGTGATGCCTATTGTCAGGGAAGGATATATCCAGGCAAATGAAGGAACAGTTGATGGCGTAATTGCAGGGTATCCAAACCTGCATTCTGTCTATACCGGCCTGATACAGGTGCCGGTTCCTCTGGAAAATATCAATGTCCGGGTATTTGCCCGCGAAGGCAGTGACATACGAATTAACAGCTGGGCTGAACTTGACGGTCTGCAGGTAGGAATGCTTGAAAACCGCACGTATATACTGGAAAGGCTGGCACGTTTTGCCCCAAATGCAGTCATCATAGAACGAGTGACGAACCGGGCGGTGCTGAATGGGGTAGTCAACGGCGAATTTGATGTTGCTGTTTTAGCCGAAAGAGAGTATGAGACCCTGGGAGCACGGCTTAGTGTGGTTCGGGTGGGTCAGGTGGATCAACTTACCGAGTATTTGTATCTGAACAATAAACATGAAGTTCTCGTTCCTCATCTTTCCGCTGCACTGGAATACATGTTCAATGCCGGAGTTGCCGAACGAATACTTCTTGATCTTCCCATGCTGGAGACAGGGCAGAAAAATACCATTGTCCATATCATTTCATCAAACATTGAAATAGGCAGAGAAGACCAATTCAGCGTGGCGCTGAGAAAGCAATTTGAAGATGATATGTCCGTTGATTGGATAACTGTTAACATAGACGCCAGGCGTTTTACCAGGGGGCAATACAGCATGGCTAATATTGCTGCTCTGCTCCGGGCAGACAGCGTACCAAGAAATGTCGTTGCCGTAATTGTTTCCGGTGATACGGCGCTGGATTTTCTTAAAGACTATTACTATCTTTTTTTTCGTAATGTCCCGGTATTGTTTTACGGTGTAAGCGAACGGTACAGTGAGATCATTTTGGATAACGAGAATCACTTTACCGGTATTGTAAAAAGCATTGAAGCTTATGAAACCATACAGGCTGCTCTCTCGATTTTTCCCGGTACGAACACTGTTTTTGTGGTAAATGATTATACCTCCGAAGGTAAGCAATACCGGAACGCCATTGAAGCCGGACTTAAGCCGCTGGAAGGGCGGATCCGCATTGAATACAACGAAGATGCGGACTGCGCTTCGCTGCTTGAACAGATAAATTCCCTGCCGGAAGACAGCCTCGTTTTTGTGGGTTCGTATTTTGTTGATGCTGACCATCAATATTATTCTCTCGGTGAAATGAGGCGGTTGCTGGAGCGTAACTCCGCTGTTCCGGTATTATCTGTTTACTCCACTGATATGGCGTATAACGCAATAGGCGGAAAAAGTCTTGACTATCAAAGATACGGCGAAGCAATAGCCGGAATGCTTAGGGAACTATTGGATGGCGGCATTGCCGAAGATATACCTATTATACATGATTCTTCCGGGTTTAACCGCTGGGTATTTGACCAAAACCAGATGGACCGGTTTAATGTAAGAACAGGGGATCTGCCCGGCGGTGCTGAAATTATTAACAGAGTTCCTTCTGTCTGGGAATCCAATCCGGAATTTTTTATCGCCATGGTGGTTCTTTCCATTGTCAGCACTTTGCTGATAATCGGAATCGGGGTTTTCCTTTTTATCAACAACAGGCATAACAGGCAAAAAGACAAATTCCAGCAGGAACTTCAGGCTGCTTCCCGTGCAAAAAGCAATTTTCTTGCAAACATGAGCCACGAAATGCGAACCCCTCTTACCACCGTGCTTGGACTGTCCGAATTAACCCTGGAGACTGTGCAACTGGATGATGAGACTCATTCAAATTTGGTAAAAGTGTACAGGGCCGGAGAAACAATTTTAAATTTAGTCAACGATATTTTAGACATTTCAAAAATAGAGGCAGACAGACTGGAACTGCATCCGCGCGAATATGATGTTCCCAGCCTGCTGAATGATGCCATTTCACAAAGCATTATGTATATAGGCGATAAACCAGTCGAACTTATCCTGAATATACACGAAGATTTACCCAATTACCTGTACGGCGACGAGCTGCGGATAAAACAGATCCTGAACAACCTTCTTTCAAATGCGTTCAAATTTACCAGAGAGGGAACTGTAGAATTGGGGCTGCGTAGCGAGCGCTGCCATGATGATACGGTTTTATTAACAGCATGGGTTCGTGATACGGGCATAGGCATTAAACCGGAAGATATGGGTAAGCTTTTTACACTTTATGCAAAGATGGAAGAAGAAAGCAGGAACGGCAGCGTTCATACCGGCAGCTTCGCCAGCCGCAGAACGGAAGGAACGGGGCTGGGGCTTTCCATTTCCAAAAGGGTAGCCGAGATGATGGGCGGCTCCATAACGGTTGAAAGTGAATACCATACAGGCAGCGTTTTTACTGTTAAACTAAAACAGCAGTATGTCAGCGATGCCGTGATAGGACCGGATATTGCCGAAAGTTTAAAAAAGTTTGATTACTCGATTAGAAAATTTGACAGTGTTAAAATGACCCGTATTAATATGTCGTATGCACGGGTGCTTATTGTTGACGATAACCCCACTAATCTTGATGTAGCCAAAGGGCTTATGGGACTCTATGGGATGAAAATAGACTGTGTCACCGGCGGGCAGCAGGCTATAGACGCTATTCGCAGCGAAAAAGTCAGGTATAACGCTGTTTTTTTGGATCACATGATGCCCGAAATGGACGGAATAGAAGCAGCAAGGGTAATCCGGGAGAACATCGGAAGCGATTACGCCCAAACCGTGCCTTTAATTGCGCTTACTGCCAATGCGATCATTGGAAACAGGGAAATGTTTTTAAGTAAAGGCTTTCAGGATTTTATTTCTAAGCCAATAGATCTTGCCCGGCTTGACACAGTACTCAGACAGTGGGTTCGGGACAAAGATGCGGAAGCCCTGCTGCCGGATCAACTCATCACTATCGGAACCGGAAAAGGAAAAGAAAGGCAAATATTATTGGAAGACATTCCCGGTTTGGATTTGGATAAGGGTATAGCACACTTCGGTTTTAACGAAGAAGCATATTTGAATGTGCTGCAGTCTATTGTTAGAAATACCCGGCCGCTTCTTGATTTAATCAGTAAAGTTACTGAGGATAATCTGGATCAATATGCGGTAACAGTTCATGGTATCAAAGGGTCACTCCGGGGGATATTTGCGGAAAATGCGGGTGATACGGCAGAGACTTTGGAGAAAGCGGCTGTAGCCGGTGATTATAATTTTGTGAATTCCGCAAATCAAAAGTTTCTTGATATAATTTTACAGCTTCTGACCGATATAGAAAATGTTATTTTAAAGAGTGAAAAGAATCAGAAACCCGTCAGGGAAAAGCCGGATGATCTGATTCTGGCCGATCTTCTCAAGTCCTGCGAAAGTTATGACATTGATAAGATAGACGCGGCAATGGCTGAGATAGAATGCTGTGAATATAGCCGGGATGAGGGACTTGCCGCATGGCTGCGTGATAATGTGGATCAGGGGAAATACGGATTAATTATTGATAAACTCTCATCATTGAGAGACAGAAAGGAAGTATGACAGTGGATACTACCCGGTATAAAATAGTTTTGGTTGATGATAATATAGCCACACTCAGCCAGGGGAAAAGCCTGTTAAAAGCTTTTTTTATGGTATTTACCATTAAGTCAGCCGCTGCACTTTTTAAACATCTTGAGCATGACATACCAGACCTGATTCTTTTGGATGTGGAAATGCCCGGGATGGATGGTTTTGAAGCAATAGCGATATTGAAAGCAGACATTCGTTACCGGGACATTCCGGTAATATTTCTTACATCAAGAAGCGATGAAGCAAGTGAGCGAAAAGGTTTTTCACTTGGCGCTGCGGATTATATTACAAAACCATTTTCCGGCCCTCTTTTGCAAAAACGCATTTCCAATCAGCTCCTTTATAAACGCGTTGAGGCCGCTGTAAGAGATTCTTCCGGTAGTCTGGAAGTTATGGCCGGTGAAATAACCAAAGCAAACGAACGTATACGAATGTTACTCGACAAAACGCCGCTGTGTGCTCGGCTGTGGGACAGTGACGGAAAAATGATCGATTGCAATGAAGCGGCAGTTGAGTTTTTCGGTTTTATGGATAAAGAAGAATGTATGAGAAGATATTCCGAGTTATATCCGGAATATCAGCCGGATGGGCAACTCTCGGTTGAAAAAGTCAAAAAATGCCTCGATAAAGCTTTTAAGGAAGGAAAATACGCTTTTGAGTGGACATATAAAATGCTTGACGGCACACTCATTCCGGCAGAGGTTGTTCTTGTCAAGGTAGAATACCGGGACGGCTATATCGTGGCCGGGTATACCCGTGACTTGCGTGAGCAAATAACACTTATTAAGGAAATGCGCAGGGCGGAATTAGCCGAGGAAAGCAGTAAGGCAAAAAGCCGGTTTCTTGCGAATATGAGCCACGAAATGCGTACCCCTTTGAATGTGGTTTTGGGGATTACCGGCTTAATGCTGGAAGAAGACACCCCTGCTCCTGACTATAAAGAAAATTTAATGAAAATAGGCGCTGCGGGAAATACATTGCTGCGGCTTATTAACGATGTTTTGGACATATCAAAGATAGAGGCCGGAAAACTGGAATTAACGCCTGTTACCTATGAAGTACCCAGCCTCCTTAATGAAATAATAACTTTTAGTATGCTGCGCATTGAAGATAGACCCATAACATTCGTGTTAAATATTAATGAGAATTTGCCGTACAACCTATATGGAGACGATTTGCGGGTAAAGCAAATAATCAACAATCTGTTAAGCAATGCGTTTAAATATACAAAGAAGGGTACAGTCAGCCTGGGAATTACCGCTGAGCCTGACCGATCAATGAGCGGTCAGGTATGGATGAATATTACAGTCAGCGATACGGGTATCGGTATACACGAAGAAGATATAAAAAAACTCTTTACGGATTATTATCAGGTTGAAAGCGAGACGAACAGAAAAACAGAAGGCACGGGACTCGGGTTGTCCATCACAAAGAGACTGGTAGAAATGATGAACGGTGAAATATCCGTTGAAAGTGAATTTGAAAAGGGTTCTGTTTACCGCGTCCGTATACGTCAAAAATGTTACAGTACTACGACAATAGGCCCTGCTGTTATGGAAAACATTAAAAATTTCCGCTACACAGAAGATAAAAAAATTGCCAGAAATAAACTTGTACGTACCGATTTAAGTTTTGCTAAAGTACTGGTGGTTGATGACATGCAGCCCAATCTTGATGTTGCGGCAGGACTTCTGGGCAAGTATAAAATGCAGGTAGACTGTGTATTAAACGGGCAGGGGGCTGTTGATTTGATTAAGAATAAAAAACCTGTTTACAATGCTATTTTCATGGATCACATGATGCCGGGGGGAATGGACGGCATAGAAACGGCAATAGCCATCCGGAATCTTGGTACTGAATACGCACAGCAAATACCAATTATAGCTTTAACGGCAAATGCCATTGCGGGAACAGAGGATATGTTTTATTCCAACGGTTTTCAGGATTTTATATCCAAGCCTATCAACATCATGCACCTGGATTCCATACTGAGAACATGGATAAATCCGGATTTTTCATTTGCTAAGAATGGAAAAATGTGATAATATAGTATGGTAAGTGTTATTTCTTTATATTTGGATCATTTTAGGAGGTAGTAAATGAGAATCAAAATCAAGTTGAGCATTATTGTTATCGCCATAATGGTAGTTGTTCTTACCGGAATAGTTGTGCTTTTTTTGCAGCGCGGATCCAATATAACAATGTCGTTAAGCATCCGAAGCATAATGAATTTTGCCAGCTACGAAGCTGAATATTTCAGACGGCAAACAGATAATTATCTCCAGACGCTGCGTACGCTGGCTGCCATCATGGGTGATTATGAAAACCTGCCTGCAACCGCAAGAAGGGATCGTTTTGATGATTTGATGTTTAGTACGGTGAATGCGGATAAAACCCTGCTGTTGGTCTATACAACATGGAAGCCGGATGCCGTTGACGGCATGGACAGCAGCTATATAGGACGGCCCGGATCAACCGATACCGGGCAATATGCAGCGACCTTTACGAGAGAAGGGGGGGAGGTAACGCTGCGAGCCAATGCCGATATACCGGCTTTCACAGCTTATATAAACGGCCCCAACGCAAGAAAAGACCGGTATGAACATCCCATCCCCCGATCAATTGACGGAAGGGATACATTTGTGTACAGGGTAATGGTTCCTATTATAAACCCCCGCACAAATGAGGTTGTCGGCGGCGTTGGCACACTTATTGATATAGCTCCCATACAAACTTCGGTTCTGGAAGTTATAAGAAACATTGATGAAGTTACAGCGCTAACGATTTTCTCGGGGAATGGATTAATTTTGGGACACATGGCGCCGGAGCGTATAGGAAGGACTCTGCTTGATGTTGAAACAGTATTCGGCGATTATATTCAGGAAGCCAATCAGGCTGTGTACGATGGAAAGACTTTTCAATGCAGGGCTTTTTCTCCTTTGCTCAATAGTAATGTCCAGATTGTCATGGTTCCCATTGAAATTGGCAATTCAGGTGCATGTTGGTCAGTAATGCTTGTTATTTCAGAATCGTATGTTTTATCGGAAATGAATGAACTCGGCACATTTGTTGTCATACTGGGAGTTTTGGCAGTAATCATGGCGGCATTTATTATATATTTTGTTATCACTCTGATTACAAAGCCCATTGTTCTTGTTACCGACACCCTTAAAGATATATCGGAAGGCGAAGGGGATCTTACCCACAGCATTGTCATCCTTACGAAAGACGAGACCGGCGACCTTGCTCATTATTTCAACCTGACCATCGAAAAAATCAGGAAACTTGTAGGGACAATAAAGAATAAAGTCAACGCGCTCACCAATACCAGTTTTGAGCTTACATCCAATATGGGTAAAACAGCAAAGGCAGTAGATCGGATTACTGAAAATTTTGAAACCATGAAAGTTCTTGAAGACAAGCAGAAAAAAGAAGAGGTAGAAGCAAACAAAGCGGTGGAAACCATTAAAATCAATATTGATACAATGAATAAACTGGTTGACGAACAGTCTGAGAGTGTCAATACATCATCTTCTGCCATTGAAGAAATGACTGCCAATATTCAATCTGTTACCAGAACATTGGTTGAAAACAGTAAAAATGTCAACGCTCTTGCCGATGCGTCGGAACACGGCAAGACGGGGCTCCAGACAGTGGCGCAGGCAATACAGGAAATAGCACGTGATTCCGAGGGTCTGCTTGAAATAAATTCGGTCATGAACAATATCGCAAGTCAGACTAATCTGCTTTCAATGAATGCCGCAATCGAAGCGGCTCATGCGGGGGATGCAGGTAAAGGTTTTGCGGTGGTAGCCGACGAGATTCGCAAACTTGCCGAATCATCGGGACAGCAGTCAAAAACCACTGCTTCAATGCTTAAAAAAATTAAAGCTTCCATAGACAGTATTACGAAATCCTCGAATGATGTGCTTTCCCGTTTTGATGCCATAGACACAGGCGTGAGAACAGTTTCAGAACATGAGCAAAACATCCGCAGTGCCATGGAAGAGCAGGAAGTAGGGGGGAGGCAAATACTGGAATCCGTTGGTCGTCTGAGGGATATTACATTATCGGTTAAAAAAGGGGCCGCAGATATGTCAGGATCAGGCGAGGAATTGATCCAAAAAACCCATGAATTTATCAGTATCAGCAATCAGGTTGTACAGGGGATGAACGATGTATTAAGCGGCGCCATGACTGAGATACAGATTGCTGTAAAGCATGTCGATGAAATGAGTGCGGAAAATGACCGGAACTTTTCCGATCTTAAACAGGAATCGGAAAAATTTAAAGTTTCTACCGGGAACGAAAGGAAACAAATCCTTGTTGTGGATGATGATGTAACCCATCTTACCGCAACAAAAGGTATGCTTGAAAATATTTATGATGTTATAACCGTTAAATCAGGCCAGGAAGCTCTGACACTCTTTTACCGGGGTCTTGTTCCCGGTGTGGTATTATTGGATTTAGTCATGCCTGACATGGATGGCTGGGATACTTTTGACCGGATAAAGGCCATAGGTAATTTGCATCATGTTCCCATAATTATTTTTACGTCATCGGACGATCCTGTGGACAAGAACCGGGCACAAAAAATGGGGGCTGTTGATTATATCAAAAAACCAACCAAAAAAAGTGAATTACTGGAGAGAGTGGAAAAATTTATGAAATAGAGGAGCGGTTATGATAATTCAAATACCCGGTGTTGATTTGGAAAAAGTGGAAGATCTTTATGAAGATGACACAGATTTGTATGTAAAAGTTTGCCGTTCCTATGTTTCCGTTACACCTGCGATTTTAGATAAGCTGCGTGAAGTTTCGGCAGAAACATTGGCAGATTATGCTGTCTGCATACATAGTATTAAAGGAACCAGTACAGCTATCGGCGCGGAAGAAACAAGAATAGCTGCTTTGAATCTTGAAAAAAAAGCCAAAGCCGGTGATTTGTCCGGCGTGTTAGCTGAAAACCAAAATTTCTTAAAACAGGCAGAAAAACTTATTGACGACATACGCAAATGGCTGGAGCAATATGATGCTAGCAAAAAATAAGGAATGGCAATCGTGGATACTGCCCGGTATAAAATAGTATTGGTTGATGATAATATGGCAACCCTGAATCAGGGTAAAATCCTGTTGCAGGAACATTACCGGGTTTATACCATTCAGTCGCCTGTCACGCTTTTTGAAAATCTTGAACATGATATACCCGATTTGATCCTTCTGGATATAGAAATGCCCGGGATGAATGGGTTTGAGGTTATTAAAAAATTAAAGTCCGATATTCGTTACAGGGATATTCCTGTTATATTTCTTTCATCAAAAAATGATAAGGAAAGCGAAAATGAAGGATTCAGCCTGGGTGCGGATGATTTTATCACAAAACCGTTTTCTGCACCGGAATTACTGCATCGAATAAAACATCATTTGCATATTTGATGAAAGGTAATGGTTAGTGTAAGCATGGATAAAAGCCAGCAAAATACAGCCGAATCAGCGCGGGAAGAAGAATTACAGAAGATTTTAAGGCAATATTTTGTAAAAAACAATCAATTTAAATATGACGAATTAATCAAAGCTGTTGATGAAGGCAATATAAAATTGGCAGAAGAGATAGCTCATTCTTTAAAAAGTAATGCCGGGCAGATTGGCGAACAGCGGCTGCAGGAAGCCGCAGAATCTGCAGAAGCTCTGTTTTCACGTGTGCGGCGAATGAAAAAAACAGGAGATACGGGTGAAGTGTATATTCTCGATTCACTGAGGAAAACACTGAAAAATGAGTTGGAGCTGGTTCTTGAGAAACTCAAACTCATGTCGGAGACAAATATTTCGAATCCAATATACCTAATTCCGAATTCGAATGAAGTGCAGGAGATTTTTGAAAAGTTACAGCACCTGCTCATGCACTTCAACCCGGAGTGTATAAACATGCTTGGCATAATCAGTTCAATCCCGGGAACGGAAGAACTCGTGCAGCAAATAGAGGATTTTGAATTTGAGCAGGCCGCTTTTACTTTGGAAAAATTAAGAAAAGAAGGAAAGTTCTGCAATGGATAAATACAGTGTACTTGTCGTGGATAATGATAAGACTAATATCATATCATTGACTCATATATTAAGCCCTGAGTACACCATTTATGCCGCAAAAAACGGACGAGTCGGTATTGAACTGGCGATACATTATTTACCCGATGTGATACTTCTGGATATCCTTATGCCGGAAATTGACGGGTATGAAGTACTTTCCCTTCTAAAAAATTATGATATAACAAGGCACATTCCCATTATTTTTCTTACCGGGCTTAATAAAACCGACAATGAAGAAAGAGGCCTGGCTTTGGGAGCCTCGGATTATATAACAAAGCCGTTCTCATCCGCTGTCGTTAAACTTAGAATAAAAAATCAAATAAAAATTATCGAACAGAGAATAACCGAGAAAGAACTTTGGCAGGTGAACGCCGAAAACAAGGCAAAGAGCGAGATTTTATCCAATATGAGCCACGAAATGCGTACACCAATGAACGCAATCATAGGTATGACGAATATAGCCATAAAATCAGATGATACAGATCAGAAAAACCAGGCATTAAAAAAAATCGGAGATGCTTCCGCCCATCTGCTTAGTATTATTAACGATGTTCTTGATATGGCGAAAATTGATACAAACAGGCTGGAACTTGTTCCCATGGAGTTTAACTTTGGGCGTATGCTGCAAACAGTAACGGAAAGCATTATTTTTCTGGCGGATGAAAAACAGCAGCAAATAACCATGAATATTGATACTGCTATTCCGTATTTTCTTATGGGAGACGACCAGCGTTTAGCTCAGGTTGTACATAATCTTCTGTCCAATGCGGTAAAATTTTCTCCCAGAGGAGGCAATATCTGCCTTGAAGCATCATTCGTTGGTGAAACTGACGGAAACTGCGAGCTGCGCATTGAGGTATCCGACAATGGAATAGGCATTTCTAATGAACAGCAGGAGAAACTATTTCACGCTTTTACGCAGGCACAGAGCGGTAAAAGCCGCGAATACAGCGGTGCCGGTTTAGGGCTGGTAATTTCCAGGAATATTATCGAGCTTATGGGCGGCAGAATTTGGGTGGAGTCCGAACCCGGAAAAGGCAGCCGTTTTATTTTCACCGTGAAAGTACAACGCGGTAAAAACGATCCCGTTTCACACGGCGTAGAGTTTACCGGTAAAAACCTGCTTGTTGTTGATGATATAGAAATTAACCGGGAAATATTCATGGCGTTACTGGAAGGAACAGGAGTGTTAATAGACTGTGCGGAAAACGGTATAGAAGCATTGGACCTGATTACACGGGAGCCGGAAAAATACGATATGGTGTTTATGGATATACAGATGCCCAAAATGGACGGAATAGAAGCTACACGCCGAATCCGGGCCATTGAAGCGGCATTCTCGAAGGATATTCCTATAATAGCCATGACGGCAAATGTCAATAAAGACGATAAAGATGCATGTTATGAGGCAGGTATGAACGGGCATATTGGAAAGCCTCTTGAAATTGATTTAGTTTTAGAGACATTACGGAAATATTTATGTTAAAGTAAGGAAGAAAGAGGAGGTCTTATTATGGAAAGTCTGCGCTATAAGATCGCATTGGTAGACGACAACATTGCTACGCTCAACCAGGGGAAAAGCCTGCTGCAGGCTTTTTATAAAGTGTATACCATTCAATCAGCCGCCACGCTTTTTGAGAATCTTGAGCATGACATACCCGATCTGATTCTTTTGGACGTTGAAATGCCCGATATGGACGGCTTTGAAGTAATTACGAAACTAAAAGAAGACGTGCGATACAAGGATATTCCGGTGATTTTTCTCACGGTGAGAAGCGATGAAGAAAGCGAAAGAAAAGGTTTTGAACTGGGTGCGGTGGACTACATTTTCAAACCTTTTTCCGGACCTCTTCTGCAAAAACGCATTTCAAACCAGATCCTTTATAAGCGTATTGAAGAGGCGGTAAAGGATTATTCAGACAATTTGGAAGTAATGGTAGGTGAAATAACCAAGGCAAATGAGCGCACAAAGATACTGCTGGATAAGACTCCATTGTGCGCCCGGCTGTGGGACAGCAAAAAGAAATTGATCGACTGCAATGAAGCGGCGGTTAAACTTTTTGGGTTTAAGGATAAACAAGAATGTCTTGACAGATATTCCGAGGTGTATCCCGAATTCCAGCCTGACGGCCAGCGTTCTGTTGATAAAGTTGAAAAATGCATTGAAGAGGCTTTCAGGAAAGGCAGCCATTCCCTGGAGTGGACTTACCGGATGCTTGACGGCACACCCATGCCCGCGGAAGTCGTCCTTGTCAAGGTGCAATACGAGGACGATTTTGCAGTGGCAGGTTATACCCGGGATTTGCGTGAACATAATAAAATGATGGAACGGGTGTATGAAGAAGAGGAGCGTATGCGGCTTATGCTTAATGCAATGCCTCTTGCATGCAGGCTTTTCGGACGGAATTTCAAATTTATTGACTGTAACCAGCAAGCGCTTGATTTGGTAGGCGTAACCAGCAAAGAAGAATATCAGGAACGATTTAATGAAATAATCCCTGAGTTCCAGCCATGCGGACGCAGATCGAATGAACTTAAAATGGAATACCTTGACGCAGCTTTTGAGAAAGGGTATCTCCGGTTTGAGTGGATGTATCAGCTGCTGGACGGTACTCCCCTGCCCTGTGAAGTTACCATGGTTCGTGTCATGTTTAAAGGCGAATATATCATGGCAGGATACATCAGGGATTTGCGCGAACAAAAAGCCCTCATTGAAGAAATGCGCAGAGCAGAAATAGCCGAAGAGAGCAACAAGGCCAAAAGCAAATTTTTGGCAAATATGAGTCACGAAATACGGACCCCCATGAACAGCATCATGGGCTTTACCGAACTTGCCCTGGATTTACTGGATGAGAGGCTGGCACCCGAAGTTGAAGATTATTTAAATAAAATAAATGAAAATGCTCAAGTACTATTGCATATAATAAACGATATCCTGGATATTTCCAAAATAGAATCCGGCAAAATCGAACTTGAAAATATACCATTTAAATTACAGGAAGTTTTATACCGCTGCCAGTCTGCCATTCTGCCGGATGTTAAGGAAAAAGAGCTTAATTTAATATTTAACACGGATCCGCTTGCAGATAAAATATTCATAGGTGATCCTATCAAGCTGTATCAAACATTTATGAATCTTCTTTCAAATGCGGTAAAATTTACCAATGCCGGCATAATTGAATTCTCAACGCAGATAATAAATATAAACCACGATAAAACTACCGTACGTTTTGTTATAAAAGACAGCGGCATTGGCATGAATACCGAACTAATTAAAAAGGTGTTGGAACCGTTTGTTCAGGGGGACTCTAGCACAACGCGCAACTACGGCGGAACGGGGCTTGGGCTTGCAATTGCCAATAATATTGTAGATTTAATGGGCGGGCAGCTGATGATTGAAAGTTCTCCAGGCTCCGGCAGTAGTTTTAGTTTTGAAATTCCATTTAAGGTTGTTGACGAGTTTGATGAGTCTCCCTTCGGCGATAAAATAAAAAATATTGAAAAGCCATACTTCGACGGCTTAATATTAATCTGCGAAGATAACCCGATGAATCAGGATGTTGTATGCGAACATCTTGCACGTGTTGGATTAAAGACAATGGTTGCAGAGAATGGCAGGATCGGCGTGGAGATGGTCAAGGAGCGGAAGAAAAAGGGCGAAAAACCTTTTGATCTTATTTTTATGGATATGTTCATGCCGGTTATGGACGGACTGGAAGCCACGTCAAAAATCATGGCAATGGATACAAAAACCCCAATAGTTGCGATGACAGCAAATATTATGCCCAATGATCTGGGAAGATATAAAAAACAGGGGGTGATTGACTGCCTTGGAAAACCTTTTACCTCTCAGGAATTATGGTACGTATTGCTAAAATACCTTTCTCCCGTAAAAAATGAAGGCGCAACCGGCCCAATTAATGATAATGAGAAAGATGATGCGCTGCAGAAAAAACTGCGTAACAATTTTTTTAAGATTTATAAAACCATTCACACTGAAATAACAGATGCATTAACCGCAGGTGATATAAAATTGGCACACAGGCTGGCGCACAGCTTAAAGGGAAATGCAGGGCTCCTTGGCAAGACCGCTTTGAGAAACGCCGCCGCAGAAATTGAGACTCTGCTTAAAGAAGGAGTTGAATCCATAAGCGAAAATAAAATGAATATTCTCGAAAGAGAATTGATCACAGTCATTGAAGAATTACGCCCTTTAATTGACGAATCCGCCGTACAGAATAATATTCAGAGTCCCCATTGCGGTTCGGCTCCGGACACAGCACAGGTGCTGGCTTTGTTTAAAAAACTGGAACCCATGCTTTTTAATGTTAATTCCGAATGTATTGATCTTCTTGATGATATCCGCGCTGTTCCGGGTACACAGGAGCTTGTGCGGCAAATTGAAGATTTCAATTTTAAAGACGCAGCCGATACACTTTTAAGTTTAAAAGAAAAATGGGATAGCCGTCATGAATGAAAACGGAAAAAGCAGTGTACTTATTGTTGATGATGAAAATACAAACTTATTATTTCTCACCCATATCCTTAAATCCGAGTATACTGTTTACGTCGCAAAAGACGGGCGGAACGCCATAGAAGCCGCCGAAGAACAACAACCCGATATAATCCTGCTGGATATTATCATGCCCGGAATGGACGGATATGAAGTAATTGCCGTATTGAAAAAGTCTGAAAAAACAAAGAACATTCCCGTTATTTTTATTACCGGGCTTGATAAGACCGACGATGAGGAAAGAGGCCTGGCTTTGGGAGCCGCAGATTATATTATAAAACCGTTTTCTTCCGCTGTCGTTAAATTGAGAATAAAGAATCAAATAAAAATACTTGAACAGGGAAAGACAGAAAAAGCACTTTGGCAGGCGAATGCCGCAAGCAAGGCAAAAAGCAACTTTCTTGCCAAGATGAGCCATGAAATACGAACTCCCATGAATGCCATTATCGGCATGACCGAGCTTGCTCTGCGCGAAAATGAACCGGCTGCAATAAAAGAACACATTTTAACGGTAAAGCAGGCGGGTGTAAATCTTTTGTCCATTGTCAATGACATTTTGGATTTTTCCAAGATAGAGAGAGGGAATGTTGAAATTATTCAGACTGATTATTCGGTATCTTCACTGATAAATGATGTGGTCAGTATTATCAGAATGAGAGCTATAGATTCTCAGATACAGTTTGTGGTAAATGTTGACAGTAATATGCCGGATACGCTGTTCGGTGACGAGACAAGAATCCGTCAGGTGCTTCTCAATATACTGAATAATGCGGTAAAGTACACGGAAAAAGGATATGTATCTTTTGCCGTATATAATGAGTTTGCCGGTGATAACAGTATTAACCTTGTAATAGAAGTAATGGACAGCGGCAGAGGCATAAAGCAGGAAGATATAGGTAAGCTGTTCGATGATTTTACCCAGTTTGAAGTGGAAAAAAACAAGGGAAAAGAAGGAGTCGGGCTGGGGCTTGCAATAACCAACAACATTATCAATGCAATGGGCGGAATAATTAAAGTTCAGTCCGAATATGGTATTGGCAGCACGTTTACCGTAAAAATACCGCAAAAGTATAATTTTTTTAATAAATTGGCATCCATTGAGAATCCGAATGAGATTAAAGTGCTCCTCTACGAGCAGCGGCAAATGTACACCGACTCTATCGCCTTTTCACTTGGTAATCTTGGCGTAGATTTTACAGTTATTGAAAACGATTCTAATCTGTATGAAAAAATGAAAATGAAGGCAGGAAATTTTCTTTTCATATCATTCTTCCTGTATGTAAAAAACGAAGAGATAATAACAAAAAATAAAGGACATATAAAAATCATCGTACTTACCGAATTTGGTGAAGCAATTCCCGATGCGAATATGAATATCCTTGCCATGCCGGCTTATTCTGTTTCAATAGCGGGCATCCTGAACGGAACTTCAAGTTATCTTCCTTACAATGACAGCAATGAAGCAACTGTGAGTATTTCCCTTCCGGATGCACGAGTACTTATTGTGGACGACATTATTACGAATCTGAAGGTGGCAAAAGGTTTGCTCCAGCCTTACAATGCACAGACTGTTTTATGCAAAAGCGGCATGGATGCGATCAAGGCGATGCAATCAAAAGATTTTGATGTGATTTTTATGGATCACAAGATGCCCGATATGGACGGCATTGAGACCGTACACCGGATAAGAGAAATGGGCAGCGGCGATTCATACTATGCAAATGTGCCCATTATTGCGCTTACCGCCAGTGCCATTGCCGGTGCAAAGGAAATGTTTTTGGAAAATGGTTTTAACGATTTTCTGCCAAAACCCATTGATACAATCATGCTGAATATGATGCTTGAAAAGTGGATTCCAAAGAGTAAACAGAAGAAACATACGGCAGGATAATTAATTTTTTCCCTTTGACTTTTGCCGCTGCACTTCGTAAAGCAATACTCCGGCTGCTACTGATACGTTAAGTGAATCAATTTTGCCCTGTGATGGTATCCCCACAAAGCCGTCGCAGCTTTCCCGCAGCAGCCGGGAAATACCCGATCCTTCGCTGCCCAGTATCAAGGCTGTCCTTCCTCGTAGATCTTTCTCATATACCGGATCGCCCTGTATATCCGCGCCATAGATCCAGAATCCTGCGTTTTTAAGCTGCTCCACTGTCCGTGCAAGATTGGCCGTTTCCGCCTGCGGAACCCAGGATACGGTTCCCGCCGATGTCTTGGAAATTATGTCAGCATGTTTTGCGTTACGCCTGTTGCGGCTGATTACCAGATCAACGCCGAACTGATCGCAGGAACGGAGGATTGCGCCGTAGTTATGCGGATCGGTGATGTCATCAAGAATAATTACCAGAGCACCAGCCTGATCCCCCAATCCGCCGATAAATTCCTCCGTGCTTACATCAGCGCTGTCAGGGCTTGAGTCGGGAACTTGCAGCGCTATTCCGCGATTGCCGGGGGCAAACCGGTCAAGATCAAACGTGCCTACCCGGTCAACACGTATTTTACAATTGACGGCAAGATTGACAAGCTCCCTTGCTCGCGGGCCGGCTTTTGCCATTAGCAATGGGCCGCAGTCCGAACTATTGGTTCTTGATGACTTTATTCTTTCTTCAATGGCATGAAAGCCGGTTAAGTAATGCATGGTGAATTCCTGTATGACCGTACTGAATATTTTTTTACAAAATCATCCGGCCGGTAGGTCATTTTTGCCTGACGCAACCCTTCATCGCCAAGATCCTGCTCACGGTTGATGTAAGTAAAAAAACGGGGCAAAGCGGAAGCGAATGCCTGGTTCATATATTGATAAATTCCTTTGTAATGATCAATTGCTTTCTCAAAATGGACGGCAAACATCTTTCCTTTGGCGATGCTTTCACCCAGGCAATAAGCCGCAGGTTTACCGTCGGCAAAGAAAATATATCCGCGCAAAGTAAGGAACCCAAACAGTTCCAGCGCTTCCCGTGCTACCCAATAATCGCCGTCTTCGCCTTTGTTCTGCCGCCATTGGTCCAGGATTTCCATGGCTTGGGGTACAAGCTCCTGTGTTAATGGTTGTTGTTCATGGGCATAGGCATTTCTAAATTGATTTACCAGGTTTTTCTTTTTATGATACTTTTTTCCTTTCAGTTCGGCCAGTTTATCACGCAAATAAAGATAGTCAAAGTTATTACGGTCTTCGTTGATAAGAAATTCCTGTTCACCGGGCTGCCCGTAGATCAATTGCAGTCGTGATGATTCAAGCACGGTATTGGAAATGTTTTTCCAGTAATCATGTGTTTTTAAAAGGGATTTGAGGATATCACGTTCGGGGGATTCGCAGGGTGTCATAAAAAATGTTTGTGCCGCGTCAGGCGCTGTTTCGGGTTGTATGCCGGAAATGATAAATCCGCCATTTGGCCCGCTCCGGCTGACACGGTAACTATAACGGTTTCTGAAAAGGTACAATCCGGAGAAGGTGAACTCAGAGACTCCGTCGGCAGTTAATGACAGGCGGGGATGCATGACAGTTTTTTGATCAATTGACAGAGGTGCAAAATCAGGGTAACAGGGGATTTGCCCTTGGTCATTCATGTTCAACCGTTTCTCTATCCTTGCTTGCCCTTTTGCGATTTATCCAAAAAACAATAAAAAAAGCTGCTGCCTGTGCCAGAAACGCTCCAAAGACTATGAGTAAGACCGGAAATGCTTCCATGTGTATTTAATAGAAAGCCTTTTTAAGCAGTTCCAGATCCAATTCCGGGTACACGGGAAAGCGTTCCTGCAGGTTTTGTACTCGTTCTATCGCTTCTGTCTTAACGGCAGGGTCTACAAGGTATTTGGCTCTGCTTTTTACCAAAGGGTCTTTTTCACCCGGTGCCGGGCTGGTTCCCCTGAGTACCAGCGCCATAATTGAGCTTATTTCTTCCATTTCCGCTTCTCCCATACCAAGGGTGGTAACAGCAGCTGTTCCTAAACGGAGTCCGGAAGTGTACCAAGGGCCGTTGGGATCAAACGGCAGGCTGTTTCTGTTTAGCGTTATGCGGCATTCATGCAGGGCACTTTCCGCTTGCCTGCCGGTAAGCCCGATACTGTGTACGTCGATCAGCATCAGGTGGTTGTCTGTCCCTCCGGTCAGCACTTTCAGTCCGTTTTTCATACAGGCAGCGGCAAGGGTTTTACAATTATCGACAATGCTTTGTGCGTAATGCCTGAATTCCGGCATGGCAGCTTCACGGAAAGTAACGGTCTTAGCCGCAATTACATGGGGCAGCGGACCGCCCATGACCATCGGGCAGCCGCGGTCCAGTGCATCGGCAAATTCGGATGTCGACAGCACCATACCGGCACGGGGGCCGCGCAGGGTCTTGTGGGTAGTGGTCGTGACGACATGCGCCCAGGGTACGGGATCGTATTCATCGGTGAAAACCTTTCCCGCTACCAAGCCTGCAAAGTGAGCCATGTCAACCATGAAGACCGCGCCAACTTTGTCGGCAATCTCCCGCATCCGCTTGAAGTTGATTTTTCGGGGGTAAGCGGAATAGCCGGATAACAGGATGAAGGGACGTACTTCAAGAGCTTGTTTTTCAATCTCATCATAATCCAAAAGGCCTGTTTCTTTGGACACCGAATAGCTGAAAACATCGAATAATTTTCCTGAGAGATTGTAGCGGTACCCATGGGTAAGGTGCCCTCCCGAATAGTAGTCCTGTCCCAATAGGCGCTGACCCCCCAGGGCGGTTTTGAGTTCCTTCCATTGATCATTGGTGAGCTTGTAGAGGTTTGTCCCGCCGCCGACCAGTTTTTCCATCATTGGTTTTTCGATTCGCGTAGTTAGGATTGCCCAATAGGCAAGCAGGTTGGCATCCGCGCCACAGTGGGGCTGCACATTGGCATATTCTGAGCCAAAAAGCTTACATGCTTCTTCGGCGGCAAGGGATTCGACATAGTCAATGTTTTCATTCCCTGCGTAGAACCGGCGTCCGGGAACGCCTTCGGCATATTTATCTGTCAGGAGATTGCCCATTGCAAGTTGAACCGCCATGCTGCAGTAGTTTTCACTGGCGATTAGTTTTGTCCGCTTTCGTTGATTTTCCAGTTCTCTGACAATATACTTGGAAATTTCAGGTGCGGTTTTTGCTGTTTCGGTGAGATTGCACAGATAGGCAAGTAAGCTTGTATCTACTTTTGCCGGCGGTGTTGATGCCAGGTAAGCGGCAACAGGGTTTGTGTTCATGGTTTAGGTTACACCGAATGAGGGTGACGTTTCAAGGGTTAAAGGGACACACTGTTGTCGATACCTGTGTATTCCGGTACACTAAAACCATGCAGAAAACACTTACCCCTTCGGAAATTAAGGCTCTTGCCATTGACCTTGACGGAACTTTGCTTCGGCCCGATAACACTCTGGGAAATAAAACCATACAATGCCTGAAAAAGCTCATGCAAAGGGGGATTCAGGTGATAATCTGTACCGGCAGGGCAATTGAGTCATCCAGCCGGTATTACAATGCTATTGGAGCCGGCGGTCCCATGGTATTTTTCAATGGAGCCGAAGTAGCGGATGTACCTGATGGTAAGGTACTTTATTCCAATTTGATGGACATTGAAATAGTTGATTATGGGATCGATCTGGCACGGAGCATGGATGTTCATTACCAGGTGTTTTTTCCGCCGCAAGACGGCCCGTGGGAGGCACTGCTCATTGAAAAACAGCGCCCGGAATCGGAGATGTACCAGAGGCATACCGGTATTACCCCGGTGGTGACAGACATGAAAAAAGCGCTGGCTGCACCCGGTATGCAAGGCGGCATTAAAGCAATGTTTATTACCGATTCCGCTCTGCATAATGAGATTCGTCAAAAAATGACCGATCGTTTTGGTTCCCGGATTTACATGGCGCACAGTTACCCGACCTTTCTGGAAATAATGAATGCAGGAGTATCCAAGGGCGAAGGTTTGAAAACCGTTTTGGACTGCCGGGGTTTAAAGCCGGAAGAGGTAATGGCCTTTGGAGATGAAGAAAACGATCTGCCCATGTTCAGCGTTGCCGGTTTTTCAGCTGCCCCATCCGGCGCCAAGGATACAGTACGGCAGGCAGCGGATTTTGTTTTCGGTTCCAACGCCGAGGACGGGATTGCGGTCTTTTTGGAAGATGTTTTTAAGTAATCTGGAAAAATCTCTTGCGCTCTCATAAAACAATCTTATAAACTAAGGTAAATGAATGTTTTATTGCACAAAACCAAAGAAGTTATAATTGCCGTTTTACCGGTCGTTTTGTTTGTTGTTGTTCTTCGTTTTACCATTGTACCCGTAGAAAACATTCACTTTTTTCAATTCTTGATAGGTGCGCTTGCCGTAAAGATAGGCTTAATTATTCTGTTATTCGGTATTGAATTAGCCATTTTACCGTTTGGCGATCACATGGGAACGGTTTTTGTTAAATCCAACAAATTATGGTTTATCATCATTACCGTTTTTATTCTGGGGTTTTTTGTTAATTTTGCCGAGCCTGATGTCAATGTTTTGGCTGTCCAGTTTGCCAATATCACCAATAACCTTATTTCAGTCACCACCATTCGCACTCTTGTTGCGTTAGGAGCAGGAATGATGCTGGCTTTTGGGGCAGTAAGAATAGTAAAGAATTTTTCCCTGCGTATAGTACTGGCCATAGCGTACACTCTTGCATTTTCTCTGGCATTAATCTTTCCGGACTTTATGGCAATTGCCTTCGATGCTTCCGGCGCAGCTACCGGCGCGATTACAGTTCCCCTCGTCCTTGCCCTGGCTCTGGGTATGGCTTCCATGAAAAAAGACAGTATATCTGCTGAAGAAAACAGCTTTGGATTAGTCGGGCTAATGGCAGCCGGCGCAATATTCGGCCTCTTGATGTTAAATTTTTTTATAAAACCGGGTGATATGACCGGGGTTCAGGAAATACCGGAATTTTATGACCGTTCAAACCTGATAGCTCCCTTTATTTATTATTTAAAGAAAGAGCCGCTCGTGACATTACAGTCATTGCTGCCCATTTTTCTAATATTTATCTTTTTCCAGAAATTTAAACTGCGTTTGCCGCGAATTGCTTTCCGTAGAATAATTATGGGTTTTATATATACCTATATCGGGCTAGTGCTGTTTTTTGTCGGCGTGCACGCCGGATTTATGGAAATGGGCAGAGTAATTGGGTACGAATTGGCAAATCCAAAATATCACCACGCTATCCCCATTGGATTAGGTGCAGTACTGGGTATGCTTATTATTCTGACAGAGCCTGCCGTGTATGTACTGACCCATCAAATAGAAGATGTAACCAGCGGATATCTCAAAAGGAAAACCGTACTGACATTTCTCGCTATAGGCATGGCATTTGCTGTAGGCTTGCATGTGCTGAAAATAATAGCCGATCCCGATACAATAAACCTTTGGCATTATATCCTGCCCGGATATGCTTTTGCATTGATTATGATGTTTTTCACGCCGAAAATGTTCACCGGCATATCTTTTGACTCGGGCGCGGTGTCGTCCGGTCCCATGACTGTCACTTTTATTTTGGCTTACTCACAAGGTGTGGCAGAAGCTATTCCTCATGCCGATGTCCTTCGGGATTCATTCGGTGTAATTGTCATGGTGACCATGATGCCGGTTATAGCCTTGCAGATATTGGGTTTTATCTATAAAATAAAATCCAGGAAAGTCGGAGTGTAGAAAAATATGTCTGGTTTTAGTTTAATTTGCTGCGTGGTCAACATGGGCGATGCTTCTAAAGTCTATAAAATTGCCAAAAAATACGGAATAAAAGGTGAAACTACCTCAATAGGCAGGGGAACCATCTGCAACCCTCTGATGAATTTTTTGGCAATTAACGAAGAAAGAAAAGAAATCATATCAATGGTGGTGGAAAATGAACTGGCCGGTGAAGCGCTACAGGGCATCGGCACAGAAATGCAGTTTGAAAAACCGCATCACGGGATTGCGTTTTCATATTCCGTTTCAGAATTCATTGGCAGTAAAAATACAGTCAGCGATATAAACAGCACCGGGAGAGAACAGGGCATGCATAAGATCATATTTGTTATTGTCGAAAAAGGCAGGGCGGAAGAAGTCATAGAAGCCGCAAAGAAAGCAGGTTCACGAGGCGGAACCATCATAAATGCACGGGGAGCAGGAGTCCATGAAGTCCAGAAGTTTTTTTCCATGGAAATTGAACCGGAAAAAGAAGAGGTTTTTATAATTACAAAAAGTGAGAATAAAGATAATATCGTTAATTCGATAAGAGAGTATATAAAAATAGACGAACCCGGCAATGGTCTTTTATACGTGCTTGATGCAAACGAGGTTTACGGGCTGCATTAATTAATTTATCGTAAATATATACGTGGGTTTACCGTTACACCATTTCGGTAAATGGTAACATGCAGATGAGGGCCGGTACTGATACCGGTACTCCCGACAGATCCAACACGCTGTCCGGCTGTTACATGCGCTCCGGTCGCTACATGGATCTCACTCATGTGTGCATAAAATGTCCTGTAATTACCCTGAGTTATTACTATTGTATTGCCCCACACATCATCGTAGCCGGCAGAAGTAACCCGGCCAGCCATTGCAGCCCGCACAGGCGTGCCATGGCGGGCGGCTATGTCAATACCGTTGTGAAACTGTACTATCCCGCTGAACGGCGACCTACGGTTCCCATACGATGATGTAATGCGGCCTGACACCGGCCATATGAACCGTGTACCGATTCTTTCCTGCTGTTCAACCAAAGGCAACCGTGCCCCCGGGATGAATAATGCGGTGTTAGGCTGTATCTTGTCCCCAAAAAGTTCGTTCGCCAACTGAATTGCGGCGATATCCTGACGGTATGTAGTTGCTATCCTTTGCAGCGTTTCGCCCTGTTTGACTGTATGTAATATTCCGTCCTGATTCGGTACGTGCAGAACCTGCCCTATCTGTATAAGCCGTGTATTTCTGATATTGTTTACCGAGATAAGCGTATCCTGATGGAGCCCGGAATTAGCCGCTATGTTCCCAATGACATCGCCTTGTTTAATCGAATAAGAGCCGTACAGCAAAGGCCGGGTTCTTGAAAAGGATTCCGGTTCCAATTCGTGTATTTCTGCAGGTTCAGCCATATCCAGTATATCATCTTCGGAAATTGGTTCAAGGTAACCGCCGCCACCCATGCCGGTTTGTGCCGCTCCCAGTTCCTGTAACTGCCCGAAAACAAGGCCTGCTTCCATCACTGATGAGAGAATTCCCGGTAAGAGTGTCCAGCATAAACAGAAAACAACCGCAAGACGAAATAAATATTGCTGTTTTTCAATGCTTATTTTACTTATTCTGTCTAAAAAAGCCTTCATATACCTCAAAAACCGAACTCCATTGGGTTTATTAAATCATTATACCATATATATCGGCATTTTGGCAAGTACCCTGTTTAAAAAAAGCCGTCATTGCTATAAAAAAGTCGGCAATAGCAGCATTTATAGAAAAAAAACGCTAGCTTTTTAGTCTCTAGGGGCTAGCCCATAAATATGGCTAATCGCGCCGTTTTAATAGCCCCTATGGGTGTTTACGACGTCCCGAAGGGATGTACGTAAACACCTGCGATAGACGGCGTTGCTTCTTGGTCGAAAAGCCGTCTTTCGGAGCTATTTGCGCTGTTTAAATGGCGCCTATGGGTGTTTACGACGTCCTGAAGGGATGTACGTAAACACCTGCGATAGACGGCGTTACACCCTGTGCGAAATGCCGTCTATCGGGGCTATTTGCGCCGTTTTAATGGCGCAAATAGCTTCTTAGTAGTCCATTCCTCCCATACCGCCCATTCCGCCGCCGGGCATCGGGGGTGCTTCTTTCTTTTCGGGAAGATCGGTAAGGGCGCATTCGGTAATCAGGAGCAGGCTGGCGATTGAAGCAGCGTTCTGCAGAGCGGAACGGGTTACTTTTGCCGGATCAATGATCCCTGCCTTCATCATGTCTACCCATACCATCTTCGCGGCGTCAAAACCGATGCCTTTTTTTTCGTTTCTGGCACGTTCGGCAATGACGGCGCCGTCAAGACCGGCGTTTTCGGCGATCTGGCGGATGGGCTCTTCAAGGGCGCGCTTGACAATCTTGAAACCGACTTTTTCATCATCGCTAAGTTTAGCGGTGTCGGCTTTGTCTAAAGCAAGGGCTGCCTGGATAAGTGCAATCGCGCCGCCTGAAACAATGCCTTCGTCGATGGCGGCACGGGTAGCGGATAAGGCATCCTCCACGCGGTGCTTTTTCTCTTTCAGCTCAACCTCGGTGGCCGCGCCGACGTTTATGACGGCAACGCCGCCTGCCAGTTTGGCAAGCCGTTCCTGGAGCTTCTCGCGGTCGTAATCGCTGGTAGTATCTTCGATTTGAGCCTTGATCTGGGCAATTCTGTCCTGGATGTCTTTGTTTTTACCGCCGCCGTTAATGATGGTGGTGTTGTCTTTGTCGATTTTGACGGTTTTTGCCTTGCCAAGGTGGGAAAGCTCGGTGTTTTCAAGCTTCATGCCCAGCTCTTCGGTAATAACCTGTCCGCCGGTGAGTATGCCGATGTCTTCAAGCATGGCTTTGCGGCGGTCGCCGAACCCGGGAGCTTTGACTGCCACAGTCTTGAGCGTTCCCCGCAGGCTGTTGAGAACTAAGGTGGAAAGGGCTTCGCCGTCCACATCTTCGGCAACGATGAGCAGGGGTTTGCCGCTCTGGGCAATTTTTTCCAGCAGAGGCAGCATGTCTTTCATGCTGGAAATTTTCTTGTCATGAATAAGAATGTACACATCTTCGTATACGGCCGTCATGGTGTCGCGGTCAGTTACAAAATACGCTGAAATATAGCCGCGATCAAACTGCATTCCTTCTACAAAGTCGATGGTCGTATCCATTGTCTTGGACTCTTCGACGGTTATGACTCCGTCTTTGCCGACTTTTTCCATTGCATTGGCAATGGTATCGCCGATTTCACTGTCGTTATTGGCAGAAACTGATGCGACATGTGAAATTTCTTCTTTATCCTTGATATCTTTGGAATTTTTCTGAATTTCCTTTACAGCGATTTCTACCGCTTTGTCGATGCCTCGCTTTAATTCAAGGGGAGTCATGCCAGCGGCTACAGACTTGAGGCCCTCTTTGACCAAAGAATAAGCCAATACGGTTGCGGTAGTGGTACCGTCGCCGGCTACATCGTTCGTTTTTGTGGCTACTTCCTTCAACAATTGCGCACCCATGTTTTCATACGGGTCAGCCAGTTCAACTTCCTTAGCCACTGAAACACCGTCCTTGGTGACGGTGGGGGCGCCGAATTTCTTGTCCAAAAGGACATTCCGCCCTTTGGGGCCGAGTGTTACCTTGACAGCCCTGGACATCTGCTCTACTCCGGAAAGCAGTTTACGCCGGGCTTCTTCGCTAAACAGTAACTGTTTTGCCATAATAAATTACTCCTCATGTGCTTGAATAATAAAATATACCCCAACAAGGGGCAGCGGGCTTAGTATAAACCCAAGTATAAAATACTAAATTACCGTAAAACAGGCAAGTGGTTTTGTGGAAAAAGAGGCAGAAAAGTGTGTGTCCCTTTTCTACTTGCAGAATTCGGGGAAAATGAGCATACTACAAACATTGAAAAGGGGGCTTTTTATGCATAACACACGGGCAATAAACGATGATGTTTTCTGGGTCGGAGCAAATGATAAACGGCTGGCTTTGTTTGAAAGCGCTCATCCTCTCCCAAACGGGATCTCGTATAATTCCTATCTGGTTTTGGATGAAAAAACGATCCTTTTTGACTGTGTTGACAATTCGGTCAGCGGAGTATTTTTTGAAAATTTAAGCTATTTGCTGCAGAACAGAAAACTTGATTTTGTCGTTATAAGCCATGTAGAGCCCGACCATTGTGCAACTCTTGGCGAGCTTGTTTTCCGCTATCCTGATGTAAAAATTATCGGCAATATAAAAACATTTCCCATGATACAGCAATTTTTCAATTTTGATGTGGATAAACATGCGGTTATTGTAAAAGAAGGTGATGAAATCAGCACGGGAAGGCACAGATTCAAATTTTATACAGCGGCAATGGTTCACTGGCCCGAAGTTATGGTGTCACATGACGAGACAGACAAATACCTGTATTCATCGGACGCTTTCGGAACATTTGGGACACTTAACGGAAACATTTTTGCCGATGAGGTTGATTTTGACCGCGATTATTTAGACGAAGCGCGGCGATATTACACCAATATCGTTGGAAAATACGGCGCTCAGGTACAAGTGCTCCTTAGTAAATCGGCAAACCTTGAAATAGCCGCGATCCTGCCGTTGCATGGGCCAATCTGGCGGAAAAATATTAGCAATTTTATCGATAAATACCAAAAATGGAGTGCGTATATCCCTGAAGAAGAAGGTGTATTAATCGCGTATGCCTCTGTTTACGGTAACACCGAAAACGCCGCGAATATCCTCGCAACAAAACTTGCCGAAGGAGGGGTAAAAAAAATCGCCATGTTCGATGTTTCCGTTACGCACCCCTCATTTGTGCTTGCACATGTGTTCAGATTCAGCCACATTGTTTTTGCAGCAACAACCTACAATGCGAATATTTTTATTACTATGGAGACACTCCTGCATGACATTGCAGCCCACAATATACAAAACAGAACCATTGCGTTTATCGAAAACGGTTCCTGGGCGGCCCTTTCGGGTCAATTGATGAAAGAAATCTTGTCGCCGCTCCAAAACATAAAATTTTTGGAAAACACCATATCCCTCAAGTCAAGTGTTAAGCAGAACAACCTCACCGAGATCGAAAGCCTGGCAAAGGTAATTATCGAGTCATTCCCCAAACGTGACACAATCATTGTACACGAACATAAAGTCGAACCGAATGCATTTTTCAAGCTGACTTACGGGCTTTTTGTGTTAACTGCTGGCTCGACAAGTTCGCCAGCCGAGACTGTCAAGGCTGGAGGCTGCATTATCAACACAGTCATGCAAATTACCGACAATCCCAAACAGATTGTCATTGCTGTAAATAAGTTAAACTACACCCACGATCTAATTTCCGCCTCAAAAAAATTCAATTTATCGGTACTTACGACTGAATCGCGTTTTGATATTTTTAAACAATTCGGGTTCCAAAGCAGCCGCGATACCGATAAATTCGCCGGTTTTGAAGATTCCTGCGAAAAAAGTGTTAACGGGCTGTATTACATAACCCGTGACACAAACGCTTTTTTTTCGGGGGAGGTTGTTGCCGCGGCAGATTACGGGACACACACTCTGTTTGTCGCGCACGTTTCGGAAGCGGCGGTGTTATCAAACATTCCTTCGCTTACCTACCAATACTATTTTGACAACATCAAGCCGAAACCGGTAATCAAACCGCAAACCGCAGGCAAAAGAATATATGTCTGCAAAATCTGTGGATACATCCAGGAATCCGACGGCGAATTGCCCGATGATTACATCTGCCCGCTGTGCAAACATCCCAAGGCTGATATGGAGTTACAGGAATAATGGAAGCATCCCTGACTTATAGCCCTCTCAAAATCTTCACCGACGGGGGCTGTTCGGGCAATCCCGGCCCAGGCGGCTGGGCATATATCATTGTACAGGAGACATTTCAGGGACACACACTTCTGGCAGAGGAATTTGGTGGAGAAAAAGCCACAACCAATAATCGCATGGAGCTTATTGCGGTTATTAATTCGCTGCAGACACTAAAAAACCGGAACGCCTCTGAAAGAAACGCAAGTGTTCCCAGGAAAGCTGTTGTATATACCGATTCCCAGTATGTCCAGAAAGGCATTACCGAGTGGATCCACAAATGGAAGCAAAATTCATGGCGGACCAGTGATAAAAAATCGGTAAAAAACCAGGATTTATGGGTTGAACTTGAGGCCATTTCCGGTGAGTTAACGCTCCAGGGAGTAACGCTTAACTGGGAATGGGTTCGCGGCCATTCGGGGATTGAGTACAATGAACGCTGCGACCGTATGACTCAGCAGGCGATTGCTTCAGTTCAGAAAAACGCTTGATATTCGGCTTCCAGCCATGGCGGGATGTCGAGGATGCTGGTTTCGCCTTTCATAAAGTGACAAACACCACTATCCTCCCATTCTGAAGCTTTCTTCACAAGCCCGGCTATTACTGGGTTGTTGCTGATGTACTTAAAAACTTTCAAAAAATCTTTGCGGTTGTTTATTATGCTCGAAAAAAAACGGTCGCCCCATAAATGGCCTTTGACCCCATGTGCTTTATTCCAGGCTTTGGCGTAGTTACCCAGCAGCCATTGCATGATTTTTGACAAAGAACTGTCTTGCTCGGGCCGGATAGCGAAGTGAATGTGATTACCCATGATACAAAAGTTGTAGATGGTGCACGAATACTTTTTCTTCACGCGTTCAAAATAAACAAGAAAAAGCGCACGCATAGCAATTTCATTGAAAACCAATTCCCCGCGATTAATTTTTGCCGTGACATGATAGGCGGCATTTTGTTCCAAATGTCTTCTTTGTCTCATACCTTATATATGGCGGGAAATTGCAATTTGCTTGAATAAAATTGAAAAAATGTGAAAAGTGTGTGTCCCCCGAATTCCAAGTTTCCACACCTTGGACTTCCCCCTTCCCAAAAAAGTGTGTGTCCCTTACCACTGTACATGTCCCTTACCACTTACTTGAATAAATTCCATTTCCGGTTTACAATCCCTCTATACCACTTTAAAAAGGAAAAGATATGCCTGAGAAAAAAATGGTCATGATTGACGGAAATACCGCAGCGGCACACGTTGCCCACGCATTGAGCGAAGTAATCGCGATTTACCCGATTACCCCCTCCAGTCCCATGGGAGAGCTCTCCGATGAGTTTTCTGCCCAGGGCCGCAAGAACTTATGGGGAACCATTCCCGATGTTGTGGAAATGCAGTCCGAAGCGGGAGCTGCGGCTGCGGTCCACGGAGCGCTTACGACGGGCGCATTGTCCACCACTTTTACCGCTTCCCAGGGGCTTTTACTGATGATCCCCACCATGTATAAAGTTGCCGGGGAACTAACATCGACAGTGTTTCATATTTCCGCGCGGGCTTTAGCGACATCAAGCCTTTCGATTTTCGGCGACCACCAGGATGTGATGGCATGCCGACAGACCGGCTGGGGAATGATTGCCTCGAACAGCGTTCAGGAAGTAATGGATCTGGCGGTTATCTCCCATGCTGCTACCTTGCGTTCCCGTGTTCCCTTCCTCCATTTTTTTGACGGCTTCCGCACGAGTCATGAGCTGCAAAAAGTTGAAGAAGCCTCGTATGAGGTAATGCACCAGATGATTGATGACGACCTGGTGGCTGCCCATCGTAACCGCGGCCTTACCCCCGAAAAACCCACTATCCGGGGAACTGCCCAAAACCCCGACACCTACTTCCAGGGCCGTGAAGGAGTAAATAAGTATTACAATGCAGTACCGGGAATCGTACAGGCGGAAATGAATAAATACGCCAAACTCACCGGACGCAAATATAAAGTTTTTGACTACTACGGCGCAAAGGATGCGAAAAAAGTTGTTATCATCATGGGATCCGGAGCTGACACGTGCGAAGAAACCATCGACCATATGGTTAAGCAAGGTCAAAAAGTCGGCATGGTGAAAGTGCGGTTGTACCGGCCCTTTGACGCGAAACTTTTTGTGAAAGCCCTCCCCGCTACGGTAAAAGCCATTGCCGTTCTTGACCGCACGAAAGACCCCGGCGCACCGGGCGAGCCGCTGTATGCCGATGTACGCACTGCCATCAGCGAAATGCAGGCTGCCAAGGCTGTTCCATTTACCGGTACTCCTCTCATACTCGGCGGCCGTTACGGACTCGGCTCCAAGGAATTTACTCCGGCAATGGTCAAAGCAGTTTTTGACAACCTTTCCGGCGAGAAGATAGCCAACTTTATCGTTGGTATCAAGGACGACGTTCTGGGCAAGAGCCTGGACTATGACGAACAGTTTGTGCTTGAAGAAAAAGGTATGAACGAAGCGCTGTTCTATGGACTCGGAGCTGACGGGACGGTCGGTGCCAATAAAAACTCGATTAAAATTATCAGCGAAGTAAGGCCCAACCTCAACGCCCAGGCGTACTTTTCGTATGATTCCAAGAAATCCGGCGGTTTTACCGTTTCCCACCTGCGCTTCGGCAAGGGCAAAATCCGCCGCCCCTACCTTATCACGAAAGCGGACTTCCTGGCTTGCCACAAGTTTTCCTACATGGAAATGTACGATATGCTCTCCAAAATTAAAGACGGCGGTACCTTCCTCCTCAACAGTCCTTTCAAGGCTGCCGATGTTTGGGCGAATATTCCCACAGAAGCACAAAAGCGCATTATCGAAAAAAAGGTAAAATTCTATGTTATTGATGCTGCCGAGATAGCACGTAAAACCGGAATGGGTAACCGTATTAATACCGTCATGCAGGCCGCCTACTTCAAGATTTCCGGTGTACTGCCGGAAAAAGAAGCGGTACAGCACATGAAAGAACACATCCAGCAATCCTACGGCAAGAAGGGTGCCGATGTTGTTGAAAAAAATTACAAAACCGTTGATGCAGCCCTGAATGCAACAGAACAGGTGATGTATCCTTCCAAAACCGAAGGGAAAATCCGGATGAAAAAACCGTTTGCCACCGCAAAGGATCCGTGGATCAAGGGAGTGCTGGGAACCATGTCGATACAGCAGGGCGACACCCTGCCGGTGAGCAAAATCCCCGCAGACGGCACATTCCCCACCGCAACAAGCCAGTACGAGAAACGCTCCGTAGCTGAGCGGGTTCCTGTCTGGAATCCCGATGTGTGCATCCAGTGCGGCAACTGTACGGTTGTGTGTCCCCACGCTTGTATGCGTTTTAAAAACCTCAGCAATGCTGATCTGGCAAAGGCCCCTGCAGGCTTCAAGGCTGCCGAAATAAAACCCAGGCCGATAGAAGGCCAGAAAGCAACATTGGTTATTGGCGCCGAAGACTGTTATGAATGCGGCGTCTGCTTCAATATCTGCCCCATGTCAAAAGACACGAGTAAACCCTGCGCGCTTTCCTGGAAATCCTATTCTGATGATCATGAATACCACGCTGAACAAGTGGCGGTATGGGATTACTTCCTCAGCCTGCCGGAGACTCCGGCAGAAGGCGAACTCAGTTCACCCAAGGCCCTTGCCTACAAGCGCCCCCTGTTTGAATTCTCCGGGGCGTGCGGCGGCTGCGGTGAAACACCCTACGTTAAACTTATGTCACAGCTTTTCGGTGACCGGGCGATCATCGCCAACGCCACCGGCTGTTCCTCGATTTACGGCGGCAACCTACCCACAACCCCGTACTGCCGGCGTTCAGACGGCCGCGGCCCGGTATGGTCAAACAGCCTCTTTGAAGATGCCGCCGAATTTGCTATGGGCTTCCGGTTAACCAGCGACAAACTGGCCGTTCACGCCCGCGAAATTGCTGCACAGGCGAAAAAAGCAGGTATTGCCGGCACCATTATTGACAAACTGCTAGCCAATGACCAGGCCAACGATGCCGCCATTGATGAACAACGGAAAAATGTTGATGCGCTCAAAGCTGCCTTGGCAAAAGATACCAAGCCATTGGCAAAACTGCTCCTTTCCCTTGCCGATAATTTTGTTAAGCGATCCGTGTGGGCATTCGGAGGTGACGGCTGGGCGTATGACATTGGCTTCGGCGGTTTAGACCATGTTATTGCCTCTGGCAAGAATGTAAACCTGCTCTGTATGGACACCGAAGTGTACTCCAACACCGGCGGTCAGATGTCCAAAGCTACCCCGGTCGGCGCCATTGCCAAGTTTGCCTACTCCGGAAAAGACATTGTCAAAAAAGACCTCGGCGCAATAGCCATGAGTTACGGCTATGTGTATGTCGCCAAAATTTCTCTCGGCGCGAACATGGCCCAAACGATCAAAGCGTTCCGCGAGGCTGAAGCCTACGACGGCCCATCACTGATCATCGCCTACTCCCACTGTATCAGCCACGGTATTGACATGAGTAAGGGACTTGAGCAAGGTAAGGCAGTTGTTACCAGCGGCTTGTGGCCCCTGTACCGCTATGACCCCCGGCTTAAAGATCAGGGCAAAAACCCCTTCCAGCTTGACTCCAAAGACCCGACGACCAGCCTTGAAGACTTCATGTACAAAGAAGTCCGCTTCAAGAGCCTCAAGGCCGCCGATTCGGCACGAGCTGATGCCCTGCTTGCCAAGGCTAAAGCCCAAGCGGAACGGGTGTGGAAAGAGTATAAGTATTTATCGGAAAGACCGTTTTAACAAGGTAAAAGGTAGGAAGTGGCTCGGATTACCGTCAAGGCATAGACAGCAGTCATATCTTTGATGGTAACCCGCTGAGCCTCTTCCTCACTTTTCCTTTTTTTCTTTTACCTATTTTACGCTGTCCAGTCTTCTATTTTTAGTTTTTTAATGCGGGAGAATTCGCCGGTGTTATGGGTAACGAGAGTAGCGTTGCAGGCGAGGGTGGTTGCGGCGATAATAATATCATTGCTACCAATCATCTGCCCTCTGCGTTCAAGTTCCGCACGGATAGCCGCATAGTATCCGGCTGCTTTTTCATCAAAATTGATTATTTCAAAAACCGAAAGAAACGTGTTTATTAGCTGAATATTATTTTCCCTTTTTACGCTTTTTTCCGCACCGTACAGAAGTTCGGCGGCAACTATCGATGGAATTTGTATGCTTGTTGTCGGCATTTTTTTTAGTTTCTTGCTGAGGTTAGGGTTGGAGTTGTTAAGGTAATAAATACAGATGTTGGTATCAAGAAAATAAGTCATATAAGGTCAAAATTCCTTGGAATTTCGTCTTCCCATGAAAGCTCAGAAGGCATAGTAAAAGTTGGATCATTCATAGCACCGCATAATTGATTTAGAATCTGTTTTTTTTGATCTTCTGATTCGTTTTTTAACAAATGTTCAGAAACAAGCGCTGCAACATATTTTGAGACTGAGCATTTGCTGATTTTTGCGGCTTTGCTCAGCCGGTTTGCCATAGAGTTTTCAATGTATAGGGATAACTGTGCCATTATCTATACTCCTCGCTTGCAAGTATACTTGCAAGTATAAGTATAGGTATAACCTCTGTGTTTGTCAATTGCAGTGCGGCGTTTTCGGGCTATTATATATTTACTGTTTGTCTTCCTGACTATCCAGAAGGGCTTTGGTCAATACTGCCGTAATATGGCGGTTTTTTTTGGAGAGCCGTGTCAAATTCCGGATGATTTGGCGGATATCCTGCGGTAAAACAATGTTTTCGCCTGTTATCAGATATTCAACGCTTACCCCCAATGCCTGCGCAATACGGACAGCAGTATCGGCAGGGGGCATTGAAGCGTTTTCAGTGAGTAAGTAGGTATCCAAGGCTCTCTTGTGTACACCCGCTGCAACCGCAAGCTCTTTTACCTGCATACCGTTAAAACTCAATTCCTGTTTTAGATTTTCACGGAAACCCATTTATTTACAATACACAAATGTCCGCAATTTTCTGTTGACAATAACGATATATATGTAGTAATATGGCTATACGATAGCGTTATATTAGTAATATGGGAGAAGAGCATGATTATAATGCGGAATTTTCGGATGAATATTTTTCGGCATCTAGTTATATTTTTCGGATTATGCATTGTGCCTGACCTGGCTTCTCAGGATAGGCTGGCAGTGCCAAACGCTCCCAATACAATTGCCAGAGCTGGGCAATCGGAAATCATCATTAATGCAGAAAATTCCATCCGTGATATAGCAGTATGGATAAACGGTACCATTGCCGCCCACGTACATCCAAGATCAAAGGAAATGATAATTGTGCAAAACGGGCACAATGTCATTGAAGCGGCTGATACAACCCTGGCGAGGAACGGCCAGTGGAATATAGGTACCAGAAGGCAGGTAACCGTGAATTCCCATTCAAACTGTATCATTATTGGCATGACACTGCGGTATGGGGCCTTGCTCAGCCTGAATGTCCAAAGCACGACTGCCCTGACTGGAAACGGGTCTGTCACACCTGCAGCCGTTACTGATACCGCAGTTGCAAGAATGGCGCCTACTGCCCCGCCTGCGCCTCCCGTCAGTGGCGGTTCTATTGAACATGCGGTAATTAGAGCGGCGCATGAATTGATGGATTCCCTTCCCGATGGCTCCAGGCTGGCAGTGTTAAGCATTTCAAGCAACGACCCTTATTTGTCTGAATTCATAATAGATGAATTGGTGTTCCTTATTGTCAATGCCAGAAGATTTACGGTTGTTGATCGCAGAAACCTTGACTTGATACGGGCAGAAGCAAATTTTCAGCTTTCCGGGGATGTTGATGATAATTCTGCTGTCGCATTGGGAAGACAGCTTGGGGCTTCCATTGTCATTACCGGTAATGTCAGCGGAACCGGAAGCACCCGACGCCTGCGGGCCAGGGCCCTGGATGTGCAAACTGCGGTAATTCTGGCAATGGCCTCGGAGCAGTTTTAATTGGAAAATACTGTATGATTTTCAGCCTATTATTAAGCGCTGATTCAGAACATGGAGATTCTCCATGTAAATTATAAAGCCTTATTAGGCTGTTTTTAAGGAGAAAAGAATGAAAAAATTTATCGGAGTGGTTTTGTTTTTAGCGATTGCATCATCCGGAGCATTTACCATGGAAAGGGCTTTTGGTTTTGGTTTTATGTTTAATACCGGTAATTCAAAAGGGGTTGTTGAGATTCCATGGTATGATGGATATAATCACTATACAGAAGAATGGGATTGGACAATGAAGCGTACAGGGTTTGGAGCCTTTGCCTTTTTGGGCTTAAGCCGGTTTATTGAGTTTAATTTGGGTCTGCTTTATAAAAACCCTGATTCAATGTCAGTTTCTTCTGGTGGCTATACAGAAGTTATTTCCGGTTCTCAAACTGGCCTTGAAAATACGGTAGCTTTGCAACTTGGTATTTACGGAAAATACCCCTTTCCTGTTTCAGATTCACTGGTAATTTTCCCCACTGCAGGGGTTGATTTTGAGTTTACATTGGGTGATGAAACGGGAGAATATGAAGGATTTAGTTCAGGGTGGTGGCATGATATTTGGCTGCGCGCTGGCTTGGGGCTGGATTTCTTTTTTAGCGATACCATGTTCCTGCGAAGTCATGTAATTTATGGCGCTGCAATACCTGTCGGCGGGGAAGCGGATTTGGGACTTAAAATTGGCCACGGCCTCCTGCTCAAAGTCGGCCTGGGCTGGATGTTCTAAAGAGCACTTTTTGGCGTATTAAAAACACAAAATGCGAATCTGCTTTGCCAACCATCCCCGCCGCCCCCCCCCCAAAAAAAAGGCGAGGCTGGTTGGTTCTATCGTTAAACAGTAACTATTGCCATTATTTCAGGTTTATTTTATAAATACTGTTTATTCCATTTTGTACTAGACAAAGTAATAAACGCATGATATATTATGGACATAAATAGCGTTAAAGCAGGTGAGGTTATGTTTTTTAATCGAATGATATATTTATTATGTATCTTTTTCTTTGCGTGTACCGTAAATACTCAGGCAGGGGGCAGCCAGGAAGCCCAGCCTTCCCGCGGCCCGGATATGAGCGCTGAGGCAGATGCGGCGGCGCAGGATGCTGCCCGCAGGCTGGACGATGTCCTCAGCGGCAGAAACTCCGGCACAGGAACACAAAGCGTCAGTACTGGAACCTCAGGCTCCGGAACAGGGACATACATCCCTGTATCCACTGTTCAGGCAACAAGCGGCGGGTCGGAACCCAGTTGGGTGCTTGATCCTTATACCGCATATCCCAGAAATACGTATCTTGCAGCGGTGGGCTACGCCGCAAACCGTGCGGATGCGGAAAAAAGTGCGTTTGCTGCGCTTACAGCCATTTTTGGCCAGTCAATACAGGCAAACTTTGAAATAGTCACGGTGTATTCTGAGGCGGTCAGAAGCGGGATTGTTACCGTATCAGATGATACTGCCATTAGAGATTCAATTGTTACCGCTGCCTCGCTTGATACGTTAGTTGGCGCGGAAATTGGCCGTGTATGGGAAAATGGCCGAGGGATGGTATACGCTCTGGCATATCTGCACAGGGAAAGAACAATAACCGTTTATACCGAGATGATCCGCGTAAATCTTGCGAACATCGAAAGACTTATCTCAATGACTTCGGCCGAAAAAAATACATTTGACGGTTATGCCCGTTACAAGCTGGCAGCCCTTATTTCCGGTATTAATGCCCAGTATGCCAGTGTTGTTACGCAGGTTGGCGGAACGACATCATCATTAAACCTGACCAGTGCCGATGCGCTAAATATAGAAGCGTCTAATATTATTAGAAATATTTCTGTCGGAGTACAGGTTACAGGCGACCGGGGCAACCGTGTCCGTGATGCTTTTGCCGGTGTTTTAAATACAGAAGGGCTTCGAACACGGGGGAACAATCCTCCCTATACATTGGAAGTAACCATAAGTATGGAAGAATCTGTATTTCCCGGTAACCCCAATTTATTTGTCCGCTTTACCGTCAGCGCGGATTTGGTTGAAAATGCAACAGATACGGTTTTGCTGTCCTTTAACTTCACCGACAGAGAAGGTCATACAACGCTTCCCCAGGCGGAGAACCGGGCATTTATTTTAATGGAAAGAATAGTAAACGAAAGGTATGCCTCTTTATTTAAAGAGTACCTTGCTGCCTTAATGCCGCAGCACTAGTCTGTCCGTACTTTGGCGGACAGGCATTAATTGTGGAAGTAGGTTTCTTATGAAACTGAAAAAATATTTATGAGGAGTGCATTTTATGAAGAAAATTAATGTACTGTTTGTTGCCGTTATTGCAATGGCACTGATGATGAGTTGCGGAGGCACACCGGAACCTGCGCCTGCGCCTGTGGCTCAGGGAAACTCGCCAACGTGGCTGAATGAAAGACCGCCAGTAGATGTTTTCTGGGGTATCGGCGATGCGAGGCTGCAAAATGAAAGCTTGGCTAGGCAAACGGCAACAAACCGTGCGCGGCGAGCTGTTGCAGAGGAAGTTAATGTGCAAATTCAGGGCATGATGACAGACTATGCTGGTGAAGCAGGGCTCATCAACGATTCCAGGTCAATCCAGGCTATTGAAAACATCACTAGGACTGTTGTGAATAATAGTATTTCCGGAGCTACCGTCAATCGGCAGGAACAGATGCCCGATGGTACATGGTGGGTACGTGTTGAGATGAGGAAAGCTGATGCACGAGGACAGTATGTCAATGCTGTCAACAATGAAGCTGCTGATTTTGCCGAATTCATGTCAGCCCGGGCTCTCGATCAACTGGATCATCAACTGCAACAACAGTCGACTCCCCGAATCGTTTCAACTGACTGATGTAGTATATGATGCGTGACGTATCTCGTGGCTTTAGCCGTGGCACTATGCGTCGCGCATTGTGTTTCATTCTGGTCTGTGCTTTTGGCTTTTTTGCGATTCTTGCTTGTTTAAGCACTGCACAGACACAGGATAACGACCTGCCTGACTTACCGCAGACTTATCAACATTCAGGTTCCCGTGGAGGTCTGGTATTTGTTGGCGTTTCAGTATTATTTTCCGATCGACAGGAATCCATCAACAATGCCCTTAAAGATGCCGCGCGAAAATTTTCCTTTTTTAACTCTGTAAGCGGCAGCTACTCTGTGAACGAACATACCGGCAGAAGCATATTCGATGACAGTTTCATTTCAGAATATCAATTACATTATGATAACGATCTTGAAAAATTTATTGAACAACTTGAATTTGATCCTGAAAATGATATTTTTGAAAATAACAACGCATTGTTTATTGTTGCAAGAGCGCCTTCCGGCCCGGTAATGCCTTTGGCTTCGGGACATTCTTCGGGAGGCAGTCGTCCCCTGTGGTTAGATTCGCCTCCGGTTGAAATTGGCGGCTATTCAGTAGGTATAGGATATTCCGACCGCCACAACTCTCACCATGATACATTTGTAAAATCGTATGAAATGGCAGTTATCAATATTATTGGAAACAAGGGAAGCTATATAAGTAGCGAAACTCACAGTTATCAGGGTGCCAGTGTTTTTGATTTTAGCGAATCAGCCGCAAGTGAAATGAATGTGTCCGGTACAATCATCAATTTTTATGTTATTGAAAGCTGGACCGATCCCCTGAATCTGTCTGTCTGGACTTTAGCAATAGCAACTAATGAGTAATTATAATGAAAAGGCTTATAGTGTTATTAGCGCTTTTTTTATTATTCTCAATAACTGTCCATGCCCAAAGTGGAAACGCCGCAGATGCGCTTTCCCGTCTGGACAGGGTAGTTAGCTCTGTTGCCGAAGGTTTTTCTCCCCAGGACAGTTATTATATTGGCAGGGCTGTTGCTGCGAATATCCTGAGCCGTTATGAGATTTGTAACCAAAGACCTGACATGGTGCAGTACCTTGGCTTAATATGCCGTGCACTGACGATTAATTCCCCTATGCCAGACTGGTTTAACGGCTATTTCGTGTTAATTCTTGACAGTGATGTTCCCAACGCTTTTTCAACACCCGCCGGACATATTTTTCTTTCCAGCGGTCTTGTAAACCTGGCCGCCTCCGAGGATATGCTTGCCGCAGCTTTAGCGCATGAGATTGCCCACATACAGCTTCGCCACGGTCTTGCGGAAATTTATCAGGATCGGCTTATCAATGATTTGTCACAGGAGCAGCAAAGGTTGTCTCGTCTTGCAGAAAGTGAAATTTCGGCGGAGGCACAGCAGGTTTTTACACAGCCGGTTCATGAATTCGTTAATATTCTATTTGCAAGAGGCTATTCCCAATTGCAGGAATTTGAAGCTGACAGATATGCCCTTATACTGCTTGCTTCTGCTGGGTATGATCACATGGCGCTTGTCGAACTGCTCAGGGAGCTTGAAACATCTCCGGGCCATTATGGCGGTTTGAATAATACCCATCCGCTTCCTTCTCAGCGAATAGTTGCCGCAGAACGGGCTGCAGCCCGTTACCGGGTATCCAATACCCGATCTGCCAGGCAAAACCGTTTTTTACATTACATGGAAAATAACTCCCACTAAAATGGAAAAACAATACCACATAGGATTTGATGGAAGTCACGGCGCTTTATATGCGATTCTCCCCGGAGATCCCGGTCGGGTAGAAAAAATTGCTTCATATCTGGATAACCCTCGCTTTCACTGTCAAAACCGTGAGTATACAACCTGGCTTGGTACTTTAGCCGGGAAAACGGTTATGGTGATGTCCACCGGCATGGGCGGACCGTCTACTGCAATAGCAGTAGAAGAGCTGTATCTGTCCGGAGTACGCAATTTTATCCGGATTGGTACCTGCGGAGGCATTGCGCTGCCGGTAACCGGCGGTGATGTGGTTATTGCCACCGGAGCAATACGCATGGAAGGAACGACTAAGGAATATGTCCCGATTGAATTTCCTGCTGTGGCAAACCTGGAGATCACCAACGCTCTTGTTGAAGCTGCAAAAAATCTCAATGTGCGCTGGCATACCGGAATTGTCCAATGTAAGGATTCCTTCTACGGCCAGCACAGCCCTGACCGGATGCCCTCCGGTTATGATCTCAAAGACAAGTGGGATGCATGGAAAAAAGCCGGATGTCTTGCTTCGGAAATGGAAAGTGCTGCTTTGTATATCGTAAGCCAGATCCTTGGGGCCCGTGCCGGCTGTGTACTCAATGTGGTGTGGAACCAGGAACGGGAGCGCATCGGTTTGAGCAACCCTCAGAGCCATGACACGAGCCTGGCAATACAAACAGCGGTTGAAGCGGTACGGATACTTATTACTGAAGATAATCAATGAAAAAACATATTCTCGGAAAATTCATCGGTAAATGACGAGTCTGTTGCAAGATCGATTACCGAACACCGGCTGATTATGTGTTTGCACTTCTCCAAAAACCCGCTGTCGGTCAGGCATTCTTCGGCGCCTCGGAGGCTCAGATTTCCGCTTACGGAGATCGTTTCAAGGAATTCTTTCGGAAAAATCCCTGCAGTTACCGCATTATGTTTGTTGATAAAAAAACCTAAGCCTCCGGCGATAAACACATTGTGAATATCTTTCGTATGAAGTCCGCATGTTTTGCATAGTATCCTAATGCCGGAAAAGATCGCGCTCTTTGCCAACTGGAACTGACGTATGTCCCTTTGTGATATAGAAATACCGGGAGCCAAAATGAATTTTTTTTCCGGGGCAGCCATATAGCCGGCCTCATCAATCACTCCTTTTCTGAGCATCATCGCAACGGCGTCAATGAGGCCGGAACCGCAGATGCCCACAGGCGGAACATTCCCGATGGTGGTAATTGAAAATGCTGTTGTCTCATCATTTTCCGCGAACCGCACCCCGCTGATAGCCCCCTTGATTCCGCCTGCGCCGCAGGAAATTTCGGCGCCTTCAAAAGCCGGGCCTGCTGCTGTTGAGCAACAATAAATATTTCCGTCTTTTACCAATGCCATTTCTCCGTTTGTGCCTATATCAACAAGCAGAGATGGTCCGGGTATGTTAGTGATGTCAAGAGCTGCAAGCCCTGCGGTAATGTCCCCTCCGATGAATGCTGCAATTGAAGGCAGAACCAATACCTGCTCAACTGAAAGCGAAATAGTTTTTCCTTGTAGCACTTTTTCTTCAAGGAAAGCCGGTGTAAAAGGCTTGGCTCCCATTCCTGAAGGATCAACATTGAGGAAAAGGTGCAGCATTACCGTATTACCGCTCACCGAGAGTCTTTCTACTGTATGTATGTCCCTCAGTTCTCTGAACGCTGTAAGGATTTTTTCTATTTGGCGGTTTATCAGCATAAAAAGCTTCTCTGTTTCGCCTTTTTTTGCTGCACTGATACGGCTCATAATATCGGCGCCATAGACCCATTGATCGTTTAATTCCGAAATTGTTTCCAGGGTCAATAATGTTTCCAGGTCGATAAGCTTTGCTGAAACTGTGGTGGTACCAATGTCAACCGCAACCCCAGCGCGTTTGATACCGGCGCCGGAAGGGAGAAACCGGTTTTCGGTTTTTTCTGCAAGAACTTCGTTAATTCCCAATTCTCCGCATGAAAGACAGGAAATGGTAATATCGGAAGCCGGCCTTGCACGGCAGGCGCATATCCAGCCTTCGTTATCCGGCATATCACCTAACAATGTTCCGCCGGAAACATGTCCTTCAAGAAGCTGTACTTTACATTTTTTGCATCGTCCTTGCCCGCCGCATGGAGTGGGTAAAAAAAATCCCGCACGGGCGCAGGCAAGGGCAATGGTTTCTCCGCTCTCCGCCTCACAGGTAAACGATCTTTCATCTTTTCCGGAGATACTGCGTTGGTGTATAGTTATTAAAAAAGTAAGCTTTTTCTCAGACATACCGAAAATCTCTAATTGAACAGAATCATTGAAAAATAGGTGACTGTATTGGCACCATTGTTATATCGCAGCTTTCCGGCATGACTAAGTTCCGTTACATTGATTCCCGCTGCTTCTATAGAGGTGAAAGTTTTTTCCGGAAACCTGCATGGTTCGGGATATGCGCATTCCTTGCAAATGGTGCAACCGCCGGCTCCGAAAACAGGGTTGGTTTTTCCAAACCGCTCATGCATATCGGCGGTAAGCCGGTCATGGTATTCTTTTGCCTTTACCATCCCTTCATAATCGTAAGAATCCTCCAGCGTGGATTTTGTGGTAAAGACAAATGCAGATGAAAATGCGATAATTTTTTTTATTTGAATGTCAATGGAATCAATTGCCGGCGGACAAGTCCAGCATTTATTGTACTTTCCGCAAATATTAGTTTCACAAGATTTTTGTAATTCACGTGAAAATGCGATAGCCGAAGTCGGTACTACTGCGTATTCAAACGCCAGCCCCCTTATTGCCTGTTCAAACACTTCTTTCATGTCTTTCTCCGCATTCAATGTGTCAAGTTTTATTTTACACATTTAACAACATCATGCAAGATATACCTCCTAATCAGCAGAAAAACCAATTTTAACGGCGGTTTTTTCCAGCGATTCTTCCTTGCAAAAAGTTTCCAAAACCGAAGAATCCGGAATCGAACCTTTGAGTATGCTGGAAACGGTACTTTTACGGGCGATGTTTTCTATCTGACCGCCGGAAAAATCATATTGCACCGAGAACCGGGAAGCATCCTCAGTGGAGAGGTCGGGGAGAAGGCTTTGCCAGATCATTTTTTTTGATTCGGCATCCGGTTTATCAAATTCGATTTTGTACAGGAAGCGGCGCTCGAAAGCTTTGTCAAGGTTGACGGTCATGTTGGTGGTAGCAATGAGGATGCCGTTGAGGTTTTCCATTTCCTGCAGGATGATATTCTGTATGGCATTTTCGGTTTGACCTGGACCGCTGCGTGACGCTGCCAATTCCCGCCGTTTCCCCAGAATCGCATCAGCCTCGTTGAATAAGAGTATTGGTGCAAGACCTCCGCTTTTTACTATTCCCCGATAACGGTCAAAAACAGCTTTAATGCGCTTTTCACTTTCACCAAACCACATACTTTTAGTTTCAGCAATATTAACCAACAATATATCGCGTCCTGTTTCGCGTGCTATCTGGTAGACAGTCTCGGTCTTACCGGTTCCCGGCGGGCCGGAAAACAGGCAGGCAAAGCCGGTACGCATGCCGTTTTCAGACAGGCGTTTTTGGATTATGGTTATATTTTCCTCCTTTAGCAAAGCAGTTAATTCAACGATACGCTCATTTATTTTATTGCTGTAAAAAAGCTTTTTCTCAGGGATTTTATTCACATGAATATAATCTTTGCCTTTGCGTTTTGCGTTTTCTTTTATATCAACATCATCAAGGAATTCGTCTATTGCTTTTTGAGAAAGGCGCACGTGTTCTGTGTCAGCCAGTCCGTCCAAACAGTCGTATTCAATAAGCTCTTTTTCGAATAATTTATGTTTGCCTGATTTAAAACGGCCAAGAATTTGCCGCACATGATGATGTCCAAAAATTTCACGTAATTTAAATCTTAATTCGTCAATTTCAAGAATTTCCTTATTTTCATGCAGCAAAGCACAGCAGAAAGCAAGTAATATCAACACCGATCCTTCGCCCAAATCATATTCTTTTGATTTTTGGACAAAACAGATATTTTTATTACAATCAAGCAAGTAATTTACTTCATCTTCCAATGTGTCTGGTTCATAATCATCTGCATCATCAATCAATTTTTGGGCGAGGTCAAAAAATTCTTCCGGGCTTAAGTTTTCATAGGTTGTATCCTGATATTCAATGCCCTTCCGGACAGCATTGATGACATCCATTGGGATATGATATCTGGGAAAATTCTCACAGCTGCCTTTTTTCCTGATCAATCTTTTTCGCCTTAAATCGTCAAAATCATCCAGAAATTTTAGAAATTGCAACCTCCCGCATTTGATTATTTTGGAAATATCTTCGGCAGAATAGTAATCTCTTTTGTTGTAATTATCAAGGAGAATGGCAAAAAGTACAGTCTGGACAGGATTGGTATGAAAAAGAGATGCAGCCGCATCAAGATGTTCTTGTGCAGATTCAAAAAATCCATCATTAAGGCCGTTTTTTTTCACAAGACTGATGATTTTTTCAAAATGATCAAGCATGTTCATAAAAATCTCCTGATAATACCGGCTATGGAAACATCGTCTCCTGAGCCTTTTTGGGTGAATAAAGGCAGGATCTCCTGCAATTGTTCTCTGCCTTTATCATTTCCTTCCACAATGAAGTTGCGAAAAACCTTCCAGTAAAATCGCGAAAGGTGTTTTTCATTTTCATTTATGGGAAACGAATCATCAATGCCATCGCTCCCAATGAATATGGCAGCAGGTATATGCTCGCTGTAAAAATGACGGAACAGATCGCATGCATTTTCATCGCAGATGGAAGTTGTTCTGTTCAAAAAACAGCGTTCATCCCAGGGAACAGGCTGGCTAAAACGGTTGTTTTTATTAATAACCACGCATTTTCCATCACCAATCTGGATAGCAAACCAATAACTCTGGGTAACTGCCGCTGCAAGCAGGGTAGTCCCATAATGATTAACCGCATCGCCTGCTATGGGATCGCCTCGTATGTCATCGGCAACTTTTTCCTGCCAGGATGCGATGATGCTTTTTTCAAGAGTGCATAATGCTTCAGAGGGATTGGGCAACAATGAATCTTTTAACATGAGTAATTCCCTGATGCATTCAATCGCTGTTTCAACCGCAAAACGCGCCCCGCGTTCGCTGCGGGAATGGATTTCGGCGCCGTGACCGTCAGCGACGGCTATTATCGCCATGGCGCCTGAATTCCAGCAGGCAGAATAATCCTGGCAGGGTTTGTTCGTCTTAAGGTGGGATGCGCCGATACAGCTTACATTGAATGCTGAAAAAGTCATATCTTTTACCATTCATCATCTCCGCCGGCTGCAGCTTCTGCTTTTATTTGCGCAAGCTGCTCATTGAGCGCCGCTTGTTTTACCGGGGCCGCTGTTGCATCTACAGCCTGATTTTCATTGTCCTGGCCATTAACCGCAATAGCCGCAGGTTTTATGCTATTAACCTGAACGCTTTTACTTGCCACCTGGGAAGCCCTGACAGATACAAATTTAATCATCTTGCGCAGCATTGCGGCATTATGCACTTCCAAAACAGATTCCATGGAGCCGGTAAATTCGGCCAGGCGGTTTTTATTGGCATCATCGCCAATGGCAACAGCAACTTTGATTGCCGCTTTAAACCAGTTGTTTGTTTTTAATTCAGCAAGTCCTCCGGCAAAGTCATCGGTGGGTTCACCGTCAGAAAGCATAAAAATTGCCGGTGCAAAAGATCCAACGGCATCCTGCATAAATGTTTTTGTTGACAGGGCTTCGTTCAATTTATGAAAGGCTTCTCCCATGGCAGTATTGCCGCCTGCGTCAACATAACGCCAACTAAAATCATCAACGGGAACGGGGCCTGCACTGGTAATCCAGCTTGCGCTATGAGAAAATTCCAAAGCGGCAATTTTCACCTCGGCATCTGCATTGTTTGCAGAAATATCCTTCAATTCCGGAATGACTTCCTCAATGGCGGCGTTTACCGCGCCGATTTTGGAACCCGACATGCTTCCCGATGTGTCAATCAAAAAGAACAGAACCATTGACTTTCTGGGGATTGCTTCTACTGCTTCGTTTAGACTCATGTGATCTCTCCTTTGGTATTACCAAATATTATTTGAGTACCTTTTTCAACAGGCACTGTTTTTCCCGGCGCTTTTGATGTTTGCTTTCCATTGCTGTCGATTATAAGCCATGCCTTCTTTGAACGGTTTTTCAATTCCGTTAATCCCGTAGATTCGTTCCGTACCGATTCTGCGGCAATGGTTTTAAAATCGTCGCTGTCTGCATCAATATGACATTCAAAAAGTTTTGTCCTGTCATGTATGGCAATAGGCATCTTTGGCAATACAATATGCTGGTTAAAACGCTGAATATTCTGACAGAACGGACACGGAGTTTCATGGACAGGATCTGCAAAAAAGATTTCACCGCAGGATTGGCATTTATATATTTCACTGCGAAGACGTATAAAGGTTTTCAGCCAGTCTTTTTCGATAACCCGTTTTGCAGGATCTTTCATGGCGCTCTGGCTGAATGCTTCGGTAAATTTCCTGCGGACATAGTCAGGGTAAACAGGCCAGCGTTTAATCGCATTATTGTTGATCCCAGGCACCGGGCTGTTTGAATCATCGGCTTCATCGAAAATGAACAGCGGCTCTTCGCCGTATATTTTCCGTTCAAGGGCTTCGGTCATGCAGGGCGGATAGGAACGTTTTCCTTCCAGCGGATGGTTATTCATAAGCAGGAGAAAAAGCACCACAGCCAGAGAAAACTTATCGGTGTGTATGCTGGGTAATTCTTTGCCCAACACTACTTCCGGCGCCATGTAGCGGCATTTGCCGGCAATCCCCAGATTTTTTCCGTATTCCGCCACATTGTCATTATCACAAATGAGCACATCGCCGTTTTTGGGATTAACAAAAAAATTGCTGTCGTTCAAATCCTGATAGCTGTAGCCGGAATTATGCAATTCCCGGAACGACTCGATGATCTGCAGGCCGGCATTGGTAATTGCCGTTACGCTGGCAAATTTTTCTTTTGCCAAAAGGAAAAGGGAAAAATCCTTATACTCCCCGGGGCGCAGATCCATAATATAGCCAAAGCCATCATCGGTTTTTTGGGTAAGATCGAGCGGCCACAAAAAAGATTTTGTCGGAGCCCCTTTGGCGATATTGGATTCCAGGTTTTCATAAAATTTCACCGGATTCTTCAGGGCGTTTTTATGATACCACTTGAGGGCTTTTTGCTTACTGTTGTTTGCTACCCGGTAAACGGCTCCCTGTCCGCCTTCTCCCAGTTTTTCCTGTACCTTTACGGTTTTACCGGAGCAGGTCTGCAACACCAATCCTTTTTTCAAATCTTCCATATTAGTCACTCCTTATCCAGCCCGCTTTGATATTTTTTACCACAAATTGCCCGGCAAGCTGGTGTATTTGTTTTTCGCAATTTGTTATACGCATTTCCACTTTGAACGGTTCTGCTATGTTCGGATTAAAAATAGTCCATGAAGCGGCATAACCGGGATAACTGAACGGTTCTTTATTGGTTTTCCATACAAGCAGCTTTTGTACGGCAGATCCTTTTGTCCATACTTCCCGCCTTAAAAGTTTTGATGAAGACCTATCCTGTTTTACGCTCGATTCGCTGCTTAATGGAGTACCACGTCCGCTAATCTGTGCAATAGATACATCTCTAATACTGTTTGTTTTATCTTCCCGTATCCTTTCAATGACTGCTGAAATAAAACTATAACCAGGGTAGCTCCCGATCTGTTTCATTTCATTGCTGGTATAATTTAACAGCGGATTTTTGATACTACCGGATGTATTTTCGGTAATAACATCATTAACTGAAAGTTCGATAACCAGTTCGGGGCGTATCATGTGGAACGCAAGGCGGTTGGAATCAATTTCCAGATAATGTGATGGTATTTTCATCGGCATAAGCTGTGTAAAAAGTTGCGATCTTTGTTCTGCCGATAGACCGTTGCCCGTTCTGCCGATAATTTGATATTCGCCGCTCTCGGTTCGCAAAGCATAGAGCAGGGTGCGAATTTGCCCTTTAACATCGCTGCATTCGGAAAAGCCCACAACGGCGGCATCTACAGAAATTTTTGGCTTGAGTTTATAGATGATAGGAAATTCGCTCCTTATAATTAGCCCTTCGCTTCCTTCTGATTCTACCCACTTGGAAAAAATTTGTTTTATTTCTGCTTTGGAGTTTGCTTCTATGTACCGTACGGGCTTGCAATGGACATTATCGCTAAAAATGTCCTGCAGCTTACGGTATGTTTCATTATACGGCAGCGGTTTTTCTCCCTGATAAATAATATCAAATGGCGCCAATCGTAATGCTGATCCGTCTGCAGCCAGCGCGGAAAGACCGTCGCTTACCCGGCTCCTGCCGTTACTTTCGTCAGCATACAGTTCAGCCGCGAAAATAAGGTTTGTAATTCCTGCATTTTTTAACACAGATGCGGTTTGGTCAAAGCAGTTGCAGTTTTTAATGGGATTTCCGCTGGAATTGACGGCGACAAGCGAATTTCCGTTCCATGAGACAATCGCAAGTATGCCGTCATATTTGCGGGTAATGTAATATTTACTGCCGCCTATTCTCTCATCAATGTGAGAAGGATTAAGGGACACATAGTTTTTTGTTATTGCATTTTTATACTCAACAGCAATTGCTGATAAGCCTTTTGCTTCGGGACTGTCCGTAATATCCGGCGCTGTAGCAAGTGTTACACCGACTGTCTTTGCAGGCAATACAATACCGGCAATGGCATTTTTCAGTGTAAGTTGCCGATCAAAATCATGATTGATGGCAATGTCCGTACAGAGGCGTCCGGTTGCCCCGGCGTATTCAAGGAGCATCTGGGGGTTTTTTACCGGCAGAGTCAGCCCTGCGCAGCCGGTCCATTTTTCCAACACTTCGCAGTTTGCTGTTTTTCCAATGGCAAAAGCAAGTTTGAGCGCGTTTTTATCCCAGTTGTTTTTTTCAAGCAGGCGCAATGATTCTTGCATTGTTGCATCGTTATCCGGGCAGGGGCTTGCAGAAAACATAACAATGACCGGAGGCAGCGCTCCTGAGAGCGAATCCATAAAAACATTTTTTGAAAGCTTTTGATTAAGCTCTGAAAACACAGGGCCCAAAGAAACAGCCGTCTCTGTATCGTTTTCGGCTTCGGATATGGGTGACCATACATAACTTTCTGCGGCAAGGGGTTTTTCAGTCAGCCACTGGACATCTTCGGCAAATGTCAGCAGGGCAATTCTGATTTCCGTCTGCGCTTTTACCGCAGCATAGTATTGTAAAACAGCGGTATAATGCTCTAATGCGGTATTAACTGTTTGCAGCTTTAGCCCCTTCATGGCGGCGGAATTTTCCACGACAAAAAAGAAGGTGATTGTTTTTCCTGGAATTTTTTCTGGATTAGTAAGTAAGGTCATATTATGCTCCCTGTTTAATTTCCATTGAACTGAGATGCAGGATGAGGCAGTAAGCATTTTCACTGACCCTGCCTTCGAGGAAGCCCCGGTAGGGTTCTCCTCCTGCGCATAATACCAGCGGTTCGTTTCCTTTTTTGCCGCCTCCGACAAACATCATGGTATTTCTTTCGTGAAGGTATTTTGCCATGTCATACAGAAAATCAAATGTGATTCCCGATGTATGCCTTAGTTGATATTTTTTGCTGAATACAAATTTTCTGACCGATTCTTCTTTGGGAAATTCTTTTCCCGACCACTTTACCGGAATATCTGTGCCAATATTTGACGGTACTTTAGCAAGCTCGCGCTTTTCGATTTCATTGCCGCTTGCGTCATACACTGCCTGTACCAGCGAAACAGAGTAGGCCGTTTCGTTTGCGCCTGTTACATACATCCGGCGTGTTTTTTCGATAAGACGACCACCGTTTTCAATATCAATTTCCGGATCCCCCTGGATTATGGCGTTTTTAATTTCATCCGGTGTATTGTATTGCCGTAAAAGCGACCGCATACTGTGCTTTGTTTTAAGAAACTGGACATTGTTCTTTTCCCTGCCGTCGGCAAGGATCATTTTAATAAAACTTTTCTTTGCTTTAGGTTCAAAGCCAATTTTAGCGTCCCGTTTTTGGCTGTTCGCCAGATTAATCGCTCTCATAAATTTCTCCGCTTATATCATTGAAAAATCAATTTCGTCACTCTCATCGATTTCTTCTGCATCATCGTCAAGAGTAACTTCCTCGGGCAGACTGAGCATTTCAAACTTGGCTTTATGCCCTGTCAGTAAAAAAGCGCTTTCCCCGGCGGCTAAAATAAAAGCAGCTGAAGGTTCATAACTTGCGCGGTAACAATAATCAAACGCATAGATAGCATCGCCAATGGCCTGGGCAAAATCTTTACCCGGCAGTTCGTAAAACCCGGTAATACAATAGTCCAGAAAATCTTCTGTTGCTATTCTGGTATCAAGCGTTGTTGTGCAGTCGTAGCTTGATTCAAACAGCGGCGCATCCCGGCCATGCATATCAACGGCTTTTAACGCGCTCCGTTCCACCCATATACCTTCGGGTGACAGTATACCCAGCCCCAGACCTCCCCTGGGGATGATGCCGCAAGCTCCTTCATCAAGACTTACCGTTTCACATTCATGACCGTTTTCATCGTACACAAGCGTTTTACTAAAACCATACAGTTTTTTCCGTTCAATCTTTACCGACTCTGTTGTAAAAAGGCGGCCATGCAGATTAAAAACCAGGTTTTTACCCATTGCTTTCTCCTTGTACTTCAATTCTACTATTTTCACTGTGTCATACGGCGACATAGTGAAAAATATTTTAAAATTATTGTTTTCAACATGCCTTATATACTATGCATCATACAGCATTCACTGTGTCATACAGTGATATAGTGAAAGTAAAACTTAAATAGTATTGTTTTTTAGGCTATTTCTTCAGCAAATCGCATAAGATCAGAATTATACGGGTTATAATGTCGCTGTTTTGAGGCAGTGAGCCGGAGTGTTTTTGGATTAACTGTTCTTTGGTTTCATCGATATTTTCAGATTCCCGGATTTCCTGGTGAACCTGTTTTTCCAGTAGATTTTTTAGAATAACGGCCTCTTTTTTATATTCTCCGCCCAGATGATCATCAAATAGAGCGTTAAAATTATGCCGGTCAAATATATCTTCTCCGTTTTTAGTCAAAAATTCCTGTAAAACCTGATAAAAATCATCTTTTTGAATTATTTCACGCCACCCCGGTTTTATTGTTTTACTGTAGTAATCAAGGTCTCTTTTTATAGATTGTTGTATTTTATCGATTGCTTCGATATATACCTCATTGCTTTCTTTTGTGTAAATCTCCTTGAAAAAGGAATCGGCACTGATGGCATTGCAAAAGTTGGTATAGGCATTATCCCAATCGCTGTTTGTTATGTTTTCCATGGCGGTATTTGCAAAATCAATTGCTTTTTGACAGCCTCCCGAGACTATGGCCAGAAATAAATCGTTATAAATAAAATCAGAATAAGGTTTACGCTTAATGTCACCGTCATCATCATAATAAAAATCATATGCCCAATTATCCGGCAGGTTGTATGTCTTAGCGTATAATTCACGCAGGTTGTTAACGGGCGCTGGGCCTACACTATACGGCCCATATCCAATGGTGTTTTTTCTGAAATACGCCGCTTCCCACCCAAAATAAGCAAATCTATAATCAGGATCTAATTGAATAGTCCGGATGAAATCGTTTAATGCCAAATCATATTCATTAATTTTGTGATAATATGCTCCACGGAAAAACAGATATTCCGACTTTGAAAATATGAAAGCTGGATTAAATGCAATTGCCCAGCTATATGCGGCAATGGTATGGTTGGGTTTTTTTTCATTTGACAGTTTATTTCCATTTATAACCATAAAATCGGAAAGCCGGAAAGGGTTTTTTTTTATCTCTTATTGTTTTAGTTTTATTTAACATACGGCGGTAGTTGGTTTGTTTTTATTTTTTTGCCTTAAATACAAAGCAGTATAGGCCGCATTTTATTCCAAATGCTTCTCCCAGTTTAATGTTGTTCGAACAAGAATCTCTTAATTCAAGTTGTTTGCTATATTTTTTATAATTTTTAATATTATTTTTAGCTGTATAAAAAAAATCATCATAATTTTTTTTCTCGTCTGCTAATTTTGTTGAATGTTTCATATTATCTGAATAGTTAACGATATATGAATCATCAATATCATTTTTTTCTGGCATATCATAATGATAGGATGCTATAAGAATAAAATATTTTTCATCAGTAATTATTTTTTTTCTTTTTTTGTAATCATTTATAATTTTAGTCCCGTACCCCCTTTTTGTTTTTATTTTTTTTTCTTCTAAGTCTTCTGCAAAACATGCTTTTAATTCAATCAGTATTTTCCTTTCACCTTTTTTTGAAAGTATCATTATATCAGCACTTTCTCTATTACCTAAACTGTATTCAATAGAGACAATATTAGTTTCTGACATTTTTTTATGTAAAAAATATGCGAAATCGTCTTGAATAGGTCTTTCGATTTTATGCATAAGACTCCAATAGGTATATCTATCGATATTGTTTTTGCATTCAAAAAAATTCTCTTTATTAATAAAAAATTCTTTAATAAAACTCTCAATGATAGATTCTTTCATAAATATCTCCTTTTCTTCCAATTTATCACCTTTGTGCCTCCGTGTCCTCTGTGCCTCCGTGTGAAAAATATCGGAATCAGTTTCGAGCAGAACACTGTTATAATTATATTGGTTCCCATATTTTTGCTCAACCCTTCGCATTAAGCATTTTTGCCATTTCTTTTATGGATGCCGTCCAGCGTTCGACAAGCGCTTTGGGGGCAAGAGGGCGGGCAAAAGGCCCTTGCGAAAGAACCCAATCAAGAACTTTTTCAAATTGATTGCTGGTAAAGGATAGTTTTATACCGGTTTTAGTCTCCTGTATGTGCTGGTCTGCAGCCCATTGGCGCTCTGAAATCCATCGGGTATCGCCGCTTATTGTAATAGTAAACCTGAATACTTTTCTGCCTTGGTACACGCCAAAATAACTGGCCCCTTCCAGGCTGCGGTAGTCAAAACCTTCTTCGATGGTGAAAGTGTCGGTTTTGAGGGATACATCGGTTATTCTGGATAAAGCGAACATCCTCATTTTTTCCCTGTCTTCGTCATAGGCAAAAAGATACCAGGCGCTGCTGTCAAAGAGCAGTTGGTAGGGACGTGCGCGGCGCATTTCCAGCTTAGGCCTGCGTATTTTTTCCTGGGTATGTAGATTTATTCCTTTGGCTCCCTGGTATTGAAATGTAATTGTCCGGTTTTCACGCAGGCTGTGTATAATGCTATTCCATATTTCTGTGTTAACCGGCGCGGATGCGGTTTTGGGAATAACAATGCGGTTTATAAACCATTCATTATTGAGGTCTCCCTGCAAGGGGGCGGTAATATTTTCCAGGAGGTTTAATGCGGATTCGTGAATGGGGGTATCACGGTATAATTCCATAAGGTTTTTAGCCATGCCCAGGGCAAGCAGATCATCGGCAGTGGCGTATGCGGCAGGAAGCCGGAAAGTTTTTTCCGAATAGTAAAAGCCCTTTTTGAAAAAGTCGTAGACAATAGGCGCTCCCATCATATCCCGCATATAGGCAATATCACGATTGATACTGGATAAGCTTGTTTCGTATTTTTTTGCCAGATCGGAGGCATTAGGGTATGTTCCCGAGGCAATTTCATCGTCGATAAAGTAAATCCTTGGCAAGGCGGTTTTAGGGAGGCTTTTTCTGGGTTTCATGTAATAATTATACATCATACTGGTTTTTATTTCCATTCATTAAATAGCAAATCTCCTTTTTCGACATTTGTCCCGTCTATAAGATTTAAAATATACTTATACGGGGTATACTGTATCATGTTGGTAATTAGTGTTGGTTTTTTTTCCATGTCTTTAATATAAACATCATTTTTTATTGCCCGTAAATTGCCTCTTTGAACAATATTTTTCTTTCTTCTTGTTAATACGTACATGTTTATCTGCTTAAAATATTTTTCTATTGCTTCTATCGTTTGTGATCTGCACAGAAATTGCACTTCATTTTTTGGAGTTCCGTCTGATATGACCAGTGATGGCAGAAAATACGAATCGCAGTTTTTACAGTAAACCCTTGTATCATCCCGGTATTGCCGTGCCCTGTTAGAAAACCTGGGATCAGGTTTTGGGTTCATGTAGTATTCGGTAACTTCTTTTAAACTGAATATTGTTTTGCATTTATGACAAAACGAATAATTAATCAGCGTAATATTGGTATTGGGTATTTTAATATTGCCGTACCCCTGTTCTTCATTCTTTCTTTTAATGTCTGCAAGGATATTTTCATTGCTTCCTGAATCAAAATATCTGCATATTGAAATATCCTTGTCAAATATGCCATAAGGTTTTTCGGGTTTGAATGTTCGTTTGGTCAAATACTGCTCAAAAGCTTCAATGCCATTAAAAGCATTACTTGAACTGTCAGAATTTATTGCCGTCAACAGTTGGTCAATTTCATCCTGTGAAAGTACTTCGGTCATTATTATTTTCTCCTATAGTATTCATAGTACACATTTTACCATGTCATATAGCGCTATAGTGAAAAATGTAATCATATCATCATATGACAGACCGAGTTGCCTAATATTAATATATGTTTGCAAAGGAGATAATACTTTGAAAAAAAATCGAATTGTTGTACAAATAGGGAATAATTCTCAAAAAAATGGAATTAATTCCGAGGAAGAGGCGCTTGAGGAAATAAAGTATAATACTATGAATTTTCCCCTTTTACCGAAAAAATTAAAAACGGCAAAAGTCTGTCTCGCTGCTGTGCAGAAGCTGGGATTTATGCTTCAATATGTACCTAATAAACTTAAAACAGAGAA